>NZ_JBEXRA010000001.1:0-536977 GCF_040612855.1 Streptomyces sp. NPDC006332 | reverse complement strand
GGGCGGGTGGCGCCAGGCCCCGTCCACAGGCCCGCACCGCGTTCCGCGAGTGCCGCGTCTCATCCTCTGCCCTTCGCAGTCCGTCGTCGTCTTCCCACGGATCTGCGTTCCGGCGAGCGGACCCGGCGCGCCCTCGCCCATACGGAGTACTACTGCACCACCGGCGTGAACCGCACCGGCAGCGCGGTCAGTCCGCGCATCCAGACGGACGGGCGCCAGGCCAGCTCCTGCGGCTCCACCGCGAGGACCAGGTCGGGCAGCCGCTCCAGCAGGGTCTCGACCGCCGTGCGGGCGATGACATCGGCGAGCAGCGGGGCCGGGTAGGGGCAGCGGTGCTCGCCGTTGCTGAACGACAGGTGCGCGGCGTTCTCCGCACCCACGTGCCCGTCGGGCCAGATCTGCGGGTCGGTGTTGGCCGCGGCGAGCCCCAGCACGAGGCAGTCGCCCGCCCTGATCTGCCGTCCGCCGAGCTGGGTGTCGCGCACCGCCCAGCGGCCGATGAAGTTCTGCGTCGGCGTGTCCAGCCACAGCACCTCGTTCAGCGCCTCGCCCACGCTGAGCCGCCCGCCCGAGACGTTCAGCGCGAAACGCTCGTCGGTGAGCAGCAGCCGGAGCGTGTTGCAGATCCAGTTGGCCGTCGGCTGCTGTGCCGCGGCGATGACGGAGATCAGGTCCTGGATGACCTCCTCGTCGGTCAGCCCGGCCGGATGCCGCAGCATCCGCGAGGTGACGTCCGGTCCGGGTTTCTCCCGTTTCTCCTTCACCAGTCGCTGGATCCGCTCCCCCACCCTCCCGTACGCGGCCACCGGGTCGTCGCCCTCCGCCGCGTCGAGGGAGATCCGCAGGTCGTCCACGAGTTGTTGGGTGTCCGTACCGCTGTGCGGCATCCCGCACATCTGGACAGCGGCCCGCATCGCCAGGGCGTGCGCGTACGCGCTCATCAGTTCCGCCTGGCCGCTGCCCGCGAACGAGGTGATGAGCCGGTCGGCGATCTGCTGGCACTCCCGGCCCAGTTCGAACTGGTCGACGCCCTCCAGCGCCTCGGTGATCACCCCGGCCCGCCGCTGGTGCTCGGCGCCCTCGGCGAACAGCACCGACGGCTGGTATCCGACGAAAGGCATCAACGGCCAGTCCGGGGGGATGTTCTCCCACTGGTTCCACCGCCGCGAGTCCCGCGCGAACAGCTCGTCGTGGGCCGTCACATAGCTGACCTCGGAGTAGCCGAGGACGAGCCAGGCTGGGATGTCCCCGTCGAGCAGCACGGGCGACACCGCGCCGTGCTCCCTGCGCAGGGTGCGGTACAGCTGCGACGGTGTCTGCTGGTATTCCAGGCCGCCCAGCCGCACCGCGCCCGCGTGGGCCGGGCAGCCGGGTGCGGCCGCGTCCGGCCAGGACGCTCCGGTATCGGTCACGGTGTCATCTCCCGGGTCATGGCCAGTTCGTGGAGGTGGTTCACGAGGGTGATCAGAACGTCCTTGCCGGAGGATCTGACCCGCGCGTCGCAGTCGATCAGCGGTACGTGTCCGGGCAGGGCGAGGGCCTGGCGGATCTCCTCCAGGGAGTACCGGGAGGGGTCGTCGTCGAAGCGGTTGACGGCCACCACGAACGGCGTGCGGTGGTGTTCCAGCCGGTCGATCGCGTACCAGGAATCGTCCATCCGGCGCGTGTCGACCAGGACGACCGCACCGAGGGTGCCGGAGAAGAGCCGGTCCCACAGGAACCAGAAGCGCTCCTGCCCCGGCGCGCCGAAGAGGTAGAGGACCATGCGCTCGGTGAGGCTGATCCGCCCGAAGTCGAAGGCGACCGTGGTGGTGGTCTTCGTCGCGACCGCTTTCGTCTCGTCGACGCCGACACCGGCGTCGGTCATCACCTCTTCGGTGTTGAGCGGGCGGATGTCGCTGACCGAGCGGACCAGGGTCGTCTTGCCCACTCCGAACCCGCCCACGATGACGATCTTCAGTCCGGTTTCGGCGGCGTCGGCCAGGGGCGTCGGGCGGGACGGACGCTCAGAGATGGCGGAGCCCATGGAGCACCTCCTGGAGCAGTGCGGAGTCGGGGAGGGATGCGACGGACTGGGCCGCGCGCGGGTGGCGGGCGGTGATGTCGCCCGTGGCGAGGAGGTCGCCGAGCAGGATGCGGACCACCGTGATCGGCAGCTTCATCTCCGCGGCGATCTCCACGACGGCTGTCGGGTGCCGGCACAGGTCGAGGATCCGGGCGTGCTCCGACTGCATCCCGGGGGAAGGTTCGCACTCACTGACCACGAGGGTGACCAGATCGAACGGGTCGTCGGCACGGCTGCGTCCGCCCGTGACGGTGTAGAGCCGGTCGGGATCACCGATGTCCACGGGCCTGCGCATCACGACGTGGCGCCCGCCTGAGGCGCCGGGCGGGGCTCGGCCCGCAGGTGCTCGCCGATCTGCTCGACCAGTTCGGTCATCTGGTGGCCCACCACCCCGGGGTCGGCGTTCTCCTCGGCGACGACCGCCAGATGCGCCCCTTGGCCGGCCTCGACGATGAAGAGCAGGCCGCCGTGGAACTCCGTCATGGAGTGGCGGACACCGCCGGTTCCGTCACCGAACTCCACGGACGCGCCGTGGGCGAGGGCCTGTATTCCCGAGCAGAGCGCCGCCAGCTGGTCGGCCTGGTCCAGCGTCAGGTGTTCGCTCCAGCACAGCTTCAGGCCGTCCCGGGACAGCACCAGGGCGTGTCGCGTGCCGGGGGTGCGCTCCAGAAGGCTGTTGAGGAGCCAGGTGAGGCTGTTGTCTGTGGTCTGCATGGTGGGTGTTGGGACGGTAAGGCCCGGCTGTCGGGTTACCGGCCCGTTCCTCCGATCCTCAGGGAGTCGAGCGGGGGGCGTGGGCGCGCCGGGGCCCCGAGCGCCCTACGGGAGAGGCATGGGGCCTACGGGCCGGTCGGCGGCTCGGGTGCGTGGTCGGTGTCGGTGTCGGGAAGGGCCCACGACCCGGTGTCGGACTGGCGTCCGCGGTGGAAGGCGCCGAAGAGTGAACCCGCGTCGCGCCTCGCCGTCCCTCGCTGAGGCAGCGTCGGGTCCGCCTGCCCGGGGTCCCCCTGTGTCTTGTCCGGTGCGACGGCGTCGGCCGTCGCCCTGCGCCGCTGCCGTTCGCCCTGGGCCTCGGCCATGGTCCGGCCGGGGGCGCGCACGGGCAGACCGTTCGGGGTGGAGTCCGCGGGACGAGGGTGTGTCCCCTGCTCGGGGGCTTCCGCCCCGGCAGCCGGCCGTGCGGCTGCGACCGAGGGTGCGGCGGACGCGGGCCGGGCGGTGTCTGCCGGCTCAGGCTGAACGGTGCCGGCGGGCTCGGGCTCGGCCGTGCGCGCGGGCGCGGGCGCCGTGGCCGTGGCGGGGCGGGGGGCCGTCTGCCGCGGCGCGGCGTCGTGCTGCTGGGCGAGCAGTTGCGGGGGGAGGAGTACGACGACGCCGGTTCCGCCGCGTGACGACGGCCGGTAGTTGACGCTGATGCCGTACTTGACGGCCAGCCTCCCGACCACGGCCAGGCCGAGCCGCGTGCCCTGCAGCGAGGCGAGGTCCGTCATCCGCCCGGCCACCGACTCCTCGGCACGCCGCAGCGCCGCGTCGGACATCTTCAGGCCGCTGTCCTCGATCGTGACGACGATTCCCGCGCTGCGCTCCTCGAGGTACACATGGACCTCGTCGATCGGCGGCGAGAAGTTGGCGGCGTTGTCCACCAGTTCGGCGATCAGATGCATGGCGCCTTCGGCGGCGTACCCGGATATCGCGGCGTTCGTCGAGCAGTGCAGCCGTACCCGACGGTACGCGGCGATCCGGCCGACCGCGCCGCGCAGGATGCTCTCCATCACGATCGGCTTGTTCCACGCGCGGCTGGAACGGCCGCCCATGAGCAGCGCGAGCCGGTCGGTCATCAGGCCCAGCTGCGAGGTGCTGTGATCCAGTTTCAGCAGGTCTCCGAAGACCTCTTCGCCGTGCCGCTCCTGCATCTCGCGCAGGTCGGCGAGCATGCTGACGGCCTTGGCCTGCACCCGGCTCAAGGCCTTCGCCGAGGCGGCCTGCGCGGCGGCTGCCCGCCGTTCGCTGTGGGCGAGTTCGCGAATGAACGATTCGGCGGGGCCGCGGAGCAGCGGGGCCTGCGGCCAGTCGAGTTCAGCGAGGACGGTGTCGGCGGAGCCGCCTTCCCGGAGGCGGGTGATCGCGGCGGGCAGGGTCTCCTTCGTCAGCCGTTCCGACTCAGCGACGACCTGCGCCAGTTCCTGCCGGGCCTGACGCCGTTCGTTGTCCAGCGCGACGGCGCTCTTCACGTCCGACTCGACCACGGAGGCGAAGGCATGCACGATCTTCCGCAGCTGTGGATCGGACGGCTGCGTCACGTTCGTCAGCGCCTCGTTCGTGCTCGCTCCCTCCCGCAGCCGCTCCGCGACCGCGGGCAGGGTCACGTTCATCAGATGCGCGAACGCGGCCACCTGCTGCGCCAACTGGCTTCGCAGCACGTCGACTTCGGCTGTCTGAGCGGCAGCGGACCGGCGGGAACCACGGAGCAGCGAGGTACTGACGACAACGGTGGCCGCCACGCACAACCAGGCCCCCAGAGCCACGGTCACCGTCCAGGTGCGGGCGTTCGCGGGCGCGGCCGCGACCGCCGCCCCCGCCGCCGCGGCGCTCACCACCAGCGCCGCCAGGGGCGCGACCGGCGAGGCGTCGGACGCCTTTGCTGACCTGTGGTGGCTGAGCGGTGACGGCACTGACATGCAGCAGTCCTCGGTCCTTTGCGGCAGGAAAACGAAAGCGCCCGGACAGCGACGGCTCCGGGCAGCAGGAGATCACCCGGGGGGAAGGCGATCGTCCGGTAGCTAGGGCTTCATGCTAGTCATCCGTCCGCGTTTCGAGATCTGGCCGTCCACTGAGTCTGCTCGGGACACAACTTCGTCGTGAACCCACCGCCCTGACGACACGATGACGCACGATGTGGTAGCGCCCGCAAACGGTCCTTCCATGCCCCTGATCGCTGCGAATGCCTGCCGGTACGTCCTTGCAACACATCAATGGGTAGTGGAATTCGGCCGTTTCTCCGTGTCGGCAACGGCAGAGGGATCGATTCCGGCCAACTTCGGGACAGTACGCCCGGTGGGACGCGGGACGACAGTACCGCAAAGGGAGTTGACGCTGTCGGCCCGGGGGGCGGGTCTGTGCGGCGCGAGCGCGGGTTGGTGTGTCCGGAAAGGGGTGGCTCGTGCCGGGGGTCGGACCTGGGGCGCCCCGGTTCCGGTCGGGGCGCCCCAGGCGCTCATCCCACCCGTATCAGGCGCTTCGGCACCAGGTGCCGCGCGACGAGTGCGTCGCGGACCAGGCCCGCGTAGACCGTGGCGCCCTGGGTGGAGGTGTGCGTGTTGTCCCGTTTCTCGTTGTAGAGGTACAGCGCCTTGGAGCCCTCGACGCCCAGCGACTCCACGACCGCCTTCGTCTTCGCCGTCAGGTCGATCAGCGGCACGTCCTCGGCGGCGGCGACCGAGCGGACCACCTCGGGATGGTTCACGCCGAGGCCGTTGACCAGCAGGGCGGTGTCGTTGTTCAGCGTGCCGTCGGCGTTGAACCAGCGTCGCACGATCGGGGTGACGAGGACGGGCGTGCCGCCCTTCTCCCTTACTCCCGCGACCAGCGTCTCCAGGTTCGCCCGGTAGGTCGCCTCGTCGGTGGTCTTGTCGTTGTGGGCGAGCTGGACGAGGACCAGGTCACCGCGCCGGATGTGCGGTTGGACGGTGGCCCACAACTGGGGGTTCCCCAGATACGTCACCGTACTCTCCCCGGAATCCGCGTAGTTGGCGACGGACAGGCCCTTGCGGAAGTACTGCGGCAGTTGCTGACCCCAGCCGGTGTAGGGCTCCGCGGGCTGGTCGCACACGGTGGAGTCACCGACCAGGAAGATCTGCCGGGTGACGGGGGTCCGCCCGCGCGAGCCCGGTCGAGTGTGACCGGGGGCCGGGGTGACGCGGATACCGGCGAGGGCGGGCGCCGGACCGCCGAGCGTGAGGTCGAGACCGGCCGAACCCGCGGGACCGGTCGGCTCACCTTCGGGGGTGCGGACGTCCACGGTGAAGCTGCGGACGGCCCGCTCACCGGCGGGCACCGGGGTCTCGGGCAGCAGCGCGCGCCGGGTCTCACCGCTGACGCTCGTGCTCGACGCGGTGTCGCCACCGAGCAGGACCGTGACGTCGTAGGTCCCGGGCGCGACGTCGAAGTGGCAGGCGTCGGCGGCGCAGTGGTCGACACCCGGGGGACGCCGGCCGTCGTGCGCCTGGGCCGGTGCGGCGGTCAGGCCGGCGCTCAGGGTCAGCGCCGCCAGTACGGCGAGGTTGAAACGTCTCATACGGCTCCTCCGACAGTCCCGCGACGGGGCGACAAGGTCTGGCGGCTGGACCGTACCGCTACGGGCAAGCGCTTTCTAGAGCTTGCCCGACTTTCCCAAGATTGCCAACTCCCGGCAGGCGAAAGCCCTTTCGCGAAATCGATTCAACTGTCACCCTGGCCCATCATCCGCACCCCCACCCTCCTGAAGGAGGCACCCCCACATGTCCGGATCCGCGAACAGACCGGTCCGACGCCGCGCCTTCGTGCTCGGCACCCTCGGCGGCACCGTCGCCGCCGGATCGGCCGCCCTCGCCGGGCCGCTCGCCACGAGCGCGTCCGCCGCGGCCTTCGGCTACACCGACGACGGCACCCACTACGTCGTCGACACCGGCGCCAGCCTCGTCTTCAAGGTCAGCAAGGCCAACGGCGACCTGACCTCGCTGCTCTACAAGGGCACGGAGTACCAGGGCTACGGCGGCATGAACTCGCACATCGAGTCCGGCCTCGGCGCCTCCACCGTCAGCGTCAAGCAGTCCGGCTCGACGATCCTGATCTCCGTCACGCACGGCACGCTCAAGCACTACTACGCGGCCCGCAGCGGCGAGAACAACATCTATCTGTGGACCAACAAGGCGGACACCTCCGTCTCCGCGACCCGCTACATCGTGCGCGTCAAGAAGGGCCTGTTCCTCAACGACGAGCCCGACTCCTACACGTACACGAACAGCACCATCGAGGCCTCGGACGTCTTCGCGAAGTCCGACGGCCAGACCCGCTCCAAGCACTTCTCCAAGCGGCGGGTGATGGACTACGACTACATCGGCTGGGCCTCCGGCGGGGTCGGCCTGTGGATCGTGCGCAGCAACCACGAGAAGGCCTCCGGCGGTCCGTTCTACCGCTCGCTGCTGCGCCACCAGAGCGCGGACGGCGGCGGTCTGTACGAGATCCTGTACTACGGCCAGAACCAGACCGAGGAGCAGCGTTTCGGCCTCCAGGGTCCGTACGTCATCGCCTTCACGGACGGCGGCGCCCCCTCCTCGTCGCTGTTCCCGGGCACCCTGACCACCCCGTGGGCGGACTCGCTCGGCATCTCCGGGTACGTCGGCGCGAGCGGCCGGGGCCGGGTCGCGGGCGTCGGGATCACCGGACGCGACACGGCGTACGCGTACACCATGTCGCTCGCCAACCCGTCGGCGCAGTACTGGGGTTCGGCGCGTGCCTCGGACGGCTACTTCTCCGTCCCGGGCGTCCTGCCGGGGACGTACACGCTCACCGTGTTCAAGGGCGAACTCGCCGTCCACACCACCTCGGTGACGGTCACGGCGGGCGGCACGACGACCCTCAACTCGATCGCGATCCCGTCCTCCAACGACCCCTCCAAGGCGAGCGCGATCTGGCGGATCAACGACTGGAACGGCACACCGGGCGGCTTCAAGAACGCCGACCTGATGACGTACGCGCACCCCTCCGACGTCCGGGCCGCCGCCTGGACCGGCAACGTGGTCATCGGCGGCGGTAGCGAGACCTCGGCCTTTCCCTGCTACCTCTGGAAGGACGTCAACAGCGGTCTGCTGGTGTACTTCAAGCTCACCGCCGCCCAGGCCGCGGCCGCGCACACCCTGCGGATCGGCGTGACGACGGCCTACGCCAACGGCCGGCCGCAGGTCACCGTCAACGACACCTGGACGTCGGCCATCCCCTCGCCGCCCACCCAGCCGAGCACCCGGTCGCTGACCAACGGGTCCTACCGGGGGAACAACCACACGTTCACCTACAGCGTCCCGGCCAGTGCCTGGCTCACCGACACCGGCCAGTACAACGTGCTGAAGATCAACGTGGTGAGCGGTTCGGGGACGACCGGCTTCCTCAGCGCGGGGACGGCGATCGACGCGATCGACCTGCTGGCCTGACTTTCTGACGACACCTCATGTTCCGCGCGTCCACTGCTGGTTGGTCGCTCCGTTGCACGTGTACGTGATGATGGCTGCGGAGTTGGCGGTGGACGCGCCGTTCACGTCCAGACACTCCCCGGTCGCACGGGACTTGAGGTTCACGTACGAGCCGCTGGTGGTCACCGACCACTGCTGGCCGGTCGCCGAGGCGTCGCAGTTCTCCTGGGTGACCGTGCTCGCGTTCTCCTGCACGCACAGGGAGCTGCCCCGGACCATCAGCTGGTAGTAGCCGCCGCCCACGGACTTGAACCAGTACTTCTGGTTGCCGCCGCCGTTGCAGTCGTACTGCTTGATCTGGGCACCCGGCCACAGCGACTGGCTGGTCACGTCGGCGCACCGGCCGGAGTGCCGGGCGATCAGCGTGTTGTACGTGGCGCTCGTGCCGCTGACGGTGCCCGCGGCCGTGTCGACGGTGACCTCCGGCGACCAGGACATGGACAGGGAGGTGCTGCTCGGGAAGCTCAGCGGCAGCCACACGTACCGGGAGTCGTTGACGATCCCGCCGAAGGAGTTGCCCCAGCGGTCGCCCAGGTAGAGGTACGAGGTGCCCGAACTGCCCTGTACCGGAAGGACGTACGCGGTCTGCGAGCCGTATGCCGTCGAGTCGCCGACGTCGGTCATGGCCGACCAGGGACCCGACAGCGAGGTCGCCGTCGCGTACTGCTGCTGGTTGGGGCTCCAGCCGGTCGCGCCCGAGGTGAGCATGAAGTACACGCCGCCCCGCTTGAACAGCGCCGGTGCCTCCCGGTGGCCGCCCGGCCAGGGGTTGGCCACCAGGCTCGCGATGCCGGTGTAGTCGGCGGTGAGCCGGTAGATCTGCAGGTCGTAGTTCTCGCGGGCCGCCGAGACCATGTATCCGGCGCCGTCGGTGTCCACGAAGACCGTGATGTCACGGGACATGTGCTGGCCGAGCGGGCGGAAGCTGCCCTGCCAGGTGTAGGTGCCGTCGACGGTGCTCGACACGGCTACGGCGGCACGGGCCTCGCTGTAGTCGGTGCCGTTCTCCTTGTGCATCCACATCACGAACTTGCCGGTGGACGCGTTGTACATGACCTTCGGCCGCTCGATGTTGGCGCTCGCCAGCTCCGAGGAGCTCGACTGGGTCAGGACGTGGTTCCTGAACTCCCAGTTCTTCAGGTCGGTGGAGCGGTAGGCGTCCACATACCGGAAGGTGTTGTCGGCGTTGCGGTTCTCGCCGAACCAGTAGTAGTAGGTCCCGACCTTGATGACTCCGCCGCCGTGGGCGTGGACGGGGTTGCCCGAGGTGTCCTTGAACTGCGTGCCGTTGGTCACCGTCTGGGGCGCGGCCTGGGCCGGTCCGGCGGTGGCGAGGGCGCCGAGCAGCGCCAGGACGAGGGCGAGCAGGGCTGAGCGGACGCGTCTCATCTCACGCACGCTCCTCGGCCGGGCCGGCGGAGGCGGCCGTCGCGGTGTCCGCCACGGGGATGCCGAAGTCCGGGGTGCCGTCGCTCTTCCAGCCCAGCTTCTGGATGCGGGTGTGGCGGTTGGGGTCGTTCAGCGGGTCGCCGACGATCTCCTTGTACTGGCGCGCGTGGTAGACGAGGACGTCACTGTGCCCGTCCTCGGCGACCGTGAAGCAGTTGTGGCCGGGGCCGTACTGCTTGGTGGTGTCGTTGCTGGTGAAGACCGGCGTGGGCGACTTGGACCAGCTCGCCGGGTTCATCAGGTCGCTGTCGGCGTCGGCGGTCAGCAGGCCCATGCAGTAGTGCCAGTCGGTGGCGCTGGCCGAGTACGACATGAACAGGCGGCCGTTTCGGGCGATGACCGACGGTCCCTCGTTGACCTTGAAGCCGATGGTCTCCCAGTCGTACTCCGGGGTGGAGAGCCGGATCTGAGGGCCCGTCAGGGTCCATGGGTTGGCCATCCGCGACAGGAAGAGTCCGGTGTTGTTGTCCAGGCCGGGCTCGTGCTGGGCCCAGGCGAGGTAGCGGCTGCCGCGGTGGGTGAAGGTGGTGGCGTCGAGGGAGAAGGTCTCCCAGGCCGTCTTGATCTGGCCGCGCTCGGTCCAGGTGCCCTTGAAGGGGTCACGGTGCGCGTTCTCCAGGACCCAGATGCGGATGTCCCACACGCTCTCGGCGGGCGCGGAGGCGAAGTAGATGTACCACTTGCCGCCGATGCGGTGGATCTCCGGCGCCCAGATGTGGGCGCCCATGGGGCCGGTCGCGTGCTTGGTCCAGATGACGGACTCGGCCGCGGTCGCCAGGCCGTTCAGGGTGCGGGAGCGGCGCAGGATGATCCGGTCGTACTCGGGAGCGGTGGCCGTGAAGTAGTAGAAGCCGTCGGCGTGACGGTGGATGTGCGGGTCGGCGCGGTTGCGGACGAGTGGGTTCAAGTAGGGGCCCGCCTTGGGGACTGGGGCGGCGTGGGCGATACCGGGGGCGGCCGCCGCCAGGGCGCCCGCGGCCAGGGCCCCCTTCAGCAGCAGTCTGCGGCTGGGGGCCTCCGGGCCCACGGAGGGATCAGGGGTGCCGGCGGTCTCGGCTGTACCGGGCAGGTCGTGGTCGCGGCTCATGCGGACTGCCTCTCGGGGGTGGGGGGTGCCGGAGAGTGATGTTCGATACGTCGAACATCATTTGTGATGACGAACGCCGAAAAGGTAAGGGTGTGGAAGGAGGAGGTCAACGGGTTGGACGTGAAAGGGGAAATCGCTTTCTGCCGACCTACGGACACCGGAACCCGTTCGTCTGTTTTCTGTTATCGCCCCAGGGCCCGATCCGTCTCCGGTACGTGCGCAGCCATACCCACAGGACCACAGCGGCCGTCGGCGCCCTCGCCGCGGTGGCCATGATCGCCACCGCTCCCCCGGCGGCAGGAGCCGGCACCCGTGACATCACCGCCTACGTGCTCGCAAACCGGGACGTGACGCTCACCGGCGACACGGTCGTCACCGTGCCACCCGGGACCACGACATACGACGGGGTGTTCCGCGGCGAGGGCACACTCACCGTGCGCGGCGGCGGGACCCTGGTCCTCACCCGGGACAGCGACTTCACGCTGCCGCAGGCCCGCCAACGGCAGCGGGTGGCGACACCGGGCGGCAACCACCCCTACGTCACCGTCGCCGCCCCCGACCCACCGGCGATCACCGTCGAACGCGGCGCGACCCTGCAGTACGGCAACGGCGGGACGGCCGGACTGATCGGCCACTTCCCCTACGACACACCGGCGTTCCGGCTCAACCAGGACAACATCAGGGTCGACGGAACCCTGCGGCTGTCCCTGCGCAGCGCCTACAACCTGGGCACCATCAGCGGCTCCGGGCTGATCACCCAGCCCCGGTTCCTGTGGGGCACCTGGGACCTGTCGGGCACCCACGCCTTCTCCGGGGTGATCGACAACGGCACACAGGTGAACGCCGGGCGGCCCGAGTTCGCGACGTCACTGCCGAACGTGCGCAAGGTCCTCAACCAGGGCACCTGGACCGTGGACACGCCGCTCGGCCGGACGGTCACCATGGGCATGGACTTCTACCAGCGCGAGTACGGCAGCGACATCAACGTCCAGTCCCGGCCGGGCAGCAAGGTCGTTCTGACCGGCCAGTACAGCTGGTCGGACCAGGGCGGCGACACCGACCCCTCGTTGAGTGATCCCGCCCTGAACTGGACGCCCGCGCGGAAGAACGTCAACAAGCGCGGCACCAACATCAAGGGCGCGAACGTCCAGTGGGGCGACGGCACCACACACCGGATCTTCATGCCGGGCACCGCCGAGACCGTCTACATCAACCTGTTGGCGGCCCGCTCCCGCTCGAAGCTCACCTTCGACTACGACGGACCGGTGACGCTGGGCGCCCCCATCGGCGGCGGCAGGTTCCACGACACGCTGTCCGCGCCCGGCGCCGGGGACATCGTGATCGCGGGGACCCGCGGGAACGACGTGACCTTCGCGGCACGGCAGTACTACGACGGCTCGACGACCGTGGAGAAGGGCGCGGTACTGCGACTCGGGTCGGCGCAGGGGGACGGTTCGCTGCTGACGGGCACCGAACGGCGCCGGGTGGTGAACGAGGGGACGCTCGTCGTGCACAACGCCCGCACCGCCATCTCCCTGTCCCACGTCGGCGGCGACGGGGCGCTGGTCCAGTCGGGGGCGGCCACCACCACGCTCACCGGGAGCGCGGTGACGTACACCGGGACGACGACGGTCACCAAGGGCACGCTCGCCCTGCGTGAGGGGGCGACCCTCGCGCACAGCGAGGCGATCAGGCTCACCTCGTCCGGAGCGCGCCTGGACACCGGGACGGCGGGGCTGCGGGTGGCGACCACTCTGACCGGCAAGGGCACGGTGAAGGGGACCGTCACCAACGAGGGTGTGGTCGCCGGCCCGATCACCGTCTCGGGCGGCTACACCCAGCGACCCGAGGGCGAACTGGTCCTGCGGGGCGGGCCGTTGAAGGTGACGGGCGCGGTACGGCTGGGCGGGGAGCTGGATCTGTCGGCGGCCGGGGCGGATTCCGGGCGTACGGCTTCGGATTCCGGGCGTACGACCACGGATCCCGCACGGGCGACTTCGGATCCCGCACACACCGCTTCGGGTCCCGCGCGTGAGATCACGGTGCTCGACCATGAGGGGCGGTCGAAAGTCGTGGGGGCGTTTCGTGGGCTGAGAGAGGGGACGAAGGTCAGGCTCGCGGACACGACGTACCGGATCAGCTACCGGGGCGGTGACGGGAACGACGTGGTCCTCAGTCCCGTTGCCGCGACCTCGACGCCGAGCGGCCGCGGATCCGTGTCCTCCGGTGGGGCTCCGGCCGCCGAGCCTCGCACCGCCGGCACCGCGGGCAGCGGCCTGGGCTGGTGGCCGTACCTGATGGCCGTCGGGCTGCTCATCGGCCTGGTGCTGCCCACGACCCTGCGCAGGAGGGGCGGACGACGCGGGGGCGGGCGGCACGCGGCGCACGACTGACAGCTTGCGCGGCGGGGGCGGCACGTCCCCGACGACCGGAAACCCGTCCGGCGTCGCGGACGCCCGCACGCCTCACCGCCCACTCGGCGCCTCCGGGAAGCCCAGCCGTGGCGCGAGTTCACGCGCCTCGCTCGCCCAGCCCGCGAGGAACGCCAACGCCGACCCGCGCTCCCGGTAACGGAGTTCGGCTGACACCGGACGGTCGCCGCCGTAGTCCACCTGAGCCTCCCCCGCGCGGGTCAGCATCAGTCCGGTGAGCCAGTCGTACTTGACGGCGGAGGCGCACACCGCGAGACGTACGAGGTGCTCGTCGCCCTTCCAGCCGCTCTCCCGCAGGCCGTGCAGATAGGCCTCGTAGGCCGCCGCCGCGTACCGGGGCAGGCGGGCGGCCGGGACGAACAGGTCGAAGACCGAGTCGGGGAGGTAGTTGCCGAGGTCCTCACCGAGGGCACCGTCGCCGGCGAACGCCCAGTCGAACAGGGCGCTGCCGGGGCCGTCGGAGCGGACGTTGGCGGGCCACATGTCGAGGTGGCAGAAGGCACGCGGCAGCGACTCCATGATGCGGAGGAACCAGTCACGGTCGTGGTGGAGTCGGACCATGTCGTGGCGCAGCCCGGCCGGGAAGTGCTCCCGGACCAGGGGCTGTTGCCATGCCTCGTCGTCGTCGAGGAGTTCCTGACCCGGCGTCATACCGGCGATGTACTCGCGCAGGAACCTCCGGGACAGCCACGGCCGGTCCGCTGTCTCACCGACGGCGCCCTGCGCGAGGCCGAGGCGACGGAGGTGCTCGATGTGCTGTTCCACCGTCCACCGGGTGCCGGGGCCGCCCCGGGAAGCTCCAGCCACAACGCCACGTCGCCGTCCTGCCGTTCCACACAGGCCAGCAGCCGGGGCGCCCGGATGCCGTACGGCCGCCAGAGCTGGGCGAGCCCCGAGACATGGACGTCGGCCTCGCGCCGCCAGTAGTTCCAGTGCCGGGGCTCGTCCGAGGCGGCCCAGTGGCCGGTGGTGCCCTTGGACCGGGTGAGCACCTTCAGGACGGCCGTGCGCTCCCCGGCGGTGACGGACCAAACCCCGCCGGTGACCCCGTTGTTGGGGTTGTGCGTGAGAGGCGCGAGGAAGACCGGCCCACGGAACGGCCCCAGCACGTCCACGGCTTCGGCGTACGCCGCTGTTCCGGCGGCTTCGGCCTCGACGTCCTCCGTGTCAGACATGACGGGATTTTAGGCGGGAGCGTCCTCGGTCGCCCGGCGTCCCCGCATCCACACGTACACCGGGATCCCCACGAAGAGGAACAGCACGCCCTGGTACACGGCCGCGTAGCCGGCGCCCGCGATCAGCCAGAAGGAGAAGGCGAAGGAGAGGGCCGCGACGGTCAGGTCGCGGGCCAGGCCGGCCGGGCGAACCTGTTCGCGGGTGCCCCTGGCCAGCCAGTACAACTGGGCGGCGGCCGACAGGAGGTACGGCACGCAGCCCGTGAACGTGGTGATCAGGACGAGGACACGGAACGTGGTGTCCGGGCCCGCCGTGTAGTTGAGGGCGATGAGCAGCGTGCCGAGGACCGCGCAGGCCCACACCCCGAAGCCGGGCACCCCGCCCTTGCCGACCTTCGCGAACGGCGCCGGGAAGAGACCGTCGCGGGCGGCGGCGTACGGCATCTGCGCGGCCATCAGGATCCAGCCGTTGAGGCAGCCGGTGATCGAGGCGACGGCGACCAGGGAGATGGCGGTGCCGCCCCAACTGCCGCCGGTGATGGCGTTCACGGCGTCGGCGAACGGGGCGCCGGAGTCGACCAGCTTGTCGTGCGGGACGAGACCGAACACGGCGACGATGCCGAGGATGTAGACGAGGGCGGAGCCCAGCGTGCCGAGGACGCTGGCGCGGCCGACGTTGCGTTCGGGGTCGCGCACCTCGCCCGCGCTGACGGCGGCCGACTCGACACCGAGGAAGCTGTAGAGGAGCAGCGCGGCGGCGGCGGCGAGCGCGCCGGGGACGCTGTCGCCGGTGGGGTTGAACGGGCCGAAGTTGTCGGTGTCGACGAAGAACAGGCCGACGGTGGCGACCAGCAGCAGCGGCACGAACTTCAGGATCGTGGAGACGACCTGGACGGCGCCGACCCAGCGGGTGCCGGCGAAGTTCGCGGCGGCGGGCAGCCACAGCGCGGCGAGCGCGACCAGCGCCTCCATGGCGTGGTTGCCGTGCAGGGGGATCAGGACGTCGACGTAGCCGACGACCGCGACCGCGAGGGCGGCGATGCTGACCCAGCACATCGTCCAGTACGACCATGCCGACAGGAAGCCGGCGAACGGGCCGAAGGCGTCGCGCGGGTACACGTACAGGCCGCCGGTGACCGGGGTGCGCCGGGCCAGCTTGCCGAACAGCAGCGCGAGCAGTACCGCGCCGACCGACAGGATCACGAAGGCGAGCAGGCTGACTCCGCCGTAGGGGGCGACGGTGGCGGGCAGCGCGAAGATGCCGCCGCCGATGATGTTGCCCATCACGAGGGCGGTGGCGGCGCCCAGTCCGAAGGTACGGCGGCGTGGGGCGGCGGCCGGTCCGGTCGGTTCCGGCTCGCTGGTCTCGGTGGCGTCGGTGGTCTTGGGCGCGGTCATGGAGATTCCCGGGGGACGGTGCGGGGAGGGGAGGGCGCGATCGTACCCGGCATTCCACATGCTGGGCGACCTGTTCATCTGTTGGACACAGCAGGCCGGACCGCGGACCCTTCCATTAGCGTCGTGGCATGACCAGCGACGCCCCTTCCTCTCTCTCCGCCGCCCTCGCCTCCGGGACGGTCGTCCTGGACGGCGGCATGTCCAACCAACTGGAGTCCGCCGGGCACGATCTGAGCGACGAGCTCTGGTCGGCGCGGCTCCTCGCCGAGAACCCCGACGCGATCACCGAGGCGCACCTCGGGTACTTCCTGGCGGGCGCGGACGTGGCGATCACCGCGAGCTACCAGGCCACCTTCGAGGGCTTCGCGAAGCGCGGCATCGAGCGTGGGCGGGCGGCCGAACTCATCGGCCTGAGCGTGACGGCGGCGCGCGAGGCGGCGGCCCGGGCGAAGGCGAAGGGCGTGACCCGGCCGCTGTGGGTGGCCGCCTCGGTCGGCCCGTACGGCGCGATGCTCGCCGACGGCTCCGAGTACCGCGGCCGGTACGGGCTGAGCGTCGCCGAACTCGAGGCCTTCCACCGGCCCCGCATGGAGGTGCTGGCCGCCGCCGGCCCCGACGTCCTCGCGCTGGAGACGGTGCCGGACGCCGACGAGGCCGAGGCGCTGCTGCGGGCGGCGCGTGGGCTCGGGGTGCCGGCCTGGCTGTCGTACTCCGTCGCGGGCGGGACCACCCGGGCCGGGCAGCCGCTGGAGGAGGCGTTCGCGGTGGCCGCCGACGCGGACGAGGTGATCGCCGTCGGGGTGAACTGCTGTGCCCCGCAGGACGTGGACCGGGCGGTCGAGATCGCCGCCCGGGTCACCGGCAAACCGGTCGTGGTCTACCCCAACAGCGGCGAGACCTGGGACGCGGAGGCTCGCGCCTGGGCCGGGCGCTCCACCTTCGCCCCCGAGGAGGTCCGGGGCTGGCGGGAGTCGGGCGCCCGGCTGCTCGGCGGTTGCTGCCGGGTGGGCCCGGGGGCGATCACGTCGATCGCGGAGGCGTTGCGAGCCGCGTGAACTCGGGCCCCTCGCCTGACCTGCCCGACGCCCTGCCTCTTCACCCTCCCCGCTGCTAGCCTCCCCTCGGGGAACCGGTTTCCATCCATGTTGCCGCTGTTCCCGAGGGGTGGGCGTACACGGCCCGGCGAGAGGGGCGAGGCAGGATGACGAGGAAGAGCGAGGACGCGGACGGCCGGAGCACCATCCGGGACGTGGCGGCCCGCGCGGGGGTCTCCGCGTCCACCGTGTCGCGGGTGCTGGGCGGGGTGTACCCGGTGAGCGCGACGACCCGCACCCGGGTGATGCGGGCGGTCCGGGACCTGGACTACGTGGCGGACGCGCGCGCCAAGGCGGTGGCGGGCGTCGGCACGCCCACGCTGGCGTTCGTCCTGGAGGACATCACCGGCCCGTCGTTCGCGCTCATGGCGCACGGCGTGGAACGCGAGGCGACCCGGCTCGGGCACCTCTGCCTGGTGTGCAGCACGGAGGGGGACGTCCGGCACGAGCTGGAGTTCGTGGAGATGATGCGCGCCCAGCGGGCCGCCGCCGTGATCCTGGTCGGCGGCGTGGCCGACACCGCCGAGTACCGCGAGCGTACCCGCCGGATGGCCGACTCGCTGGCCTCGGCGGGCTCACGCCTGGTGCTGTGCGGCCGCGGGCCGCTGGGCTCCGGGGCGCCGGTCACGGTCATCGAGTACGACAACGAGGGCGGCGCCTTCGCCCTGGTCGCGCATGTCCTCGCCCAGGGCCACCGGCGGGTGCTGTTCCTCGGCGGCAAGCCCGACCACACCACCGCGCAGGGGCGCGAGCGCGGCTATCTGGCCGCCCACCGCGCCCGCGGCCTGGAGCCCGACCCGGCGCTGCTGCTGCACGGCGACTTCACCCGCGACGCGGGACACCGTCTGATGCGCCGGGCGCTGAAGGAGGGGCTGGACTTCACGGCCGTGGTGGCCGCCACCGACATGGTCGCGGCCGGCGCGCTGACCGCGCTGCACGAGGCGGGCCTGACCGTGCCGGGTGACGTCTCGCTGGCCGGCTACGACGACATCCCGTTCGCCCGGGACCTGCACCCGGCGCTGACCACGGTCCACGTCCCCTACGAGGAACTGGGCCGCCTCGCCGTCCGCACCGCACTGGGGCGCACCGCCGAGACCCCGGACGAACATCTGCTCCTGGGTACGCACGTGGTGGTACGGGACTCGGTGGCGGCAACCGGTTCCTGAACGGTTGCCGGGACGGCGGGCCGGGCGGGCCGGGGCGCTTTCCGGGCGGATCGGCGCCGGCCGGGACCCGACCACCTGCCCGACTCCAGCGGATCGAGAACCCGTCAGTCCTGGGGCGTCGACGAGCGGCGTACCGACCCGGGCAGTCGCAGTCGCCGTACCGCCGACCGCAGCTCGGCGCTTCGCGCGGCGGCCGTGCTCCGGGCGGCCATCGCCCGCATCGGGGCGAGCCGGGCCGACATACGGTGCCCGCCGGACGCCACCTCCGGGTCCACCGTGGGAGCCACTGCGGGGTCCAGCACCACGTCCAGCACCGGATCCGCCGCCGGGCCGGTCGCCTGGACCGCCCCCGCGTCCGCCGCCACATCCGCCACCGGCCCCGTCGACAAGGCCGCCGCCGCCCGGGTCCGCGCGTCCGCCGTCCACACCGCGAGCTCCCGGTCGCGTGGGCCGTAGGCCGTGTGCGGCTCGCCGTCGCCGAAGACGTGTACCGGGTGGGAGTCGTCCCAGGGCTGCCAGCCCGGGTCGCCGTCCGTGGCGAAGCGCACCCACGCCCCGTGTATGGCGTCGGCCAGGTCGCGCGGGGCGCCGGAGCCGGCGAGCTTGGCGGACTCGGGGGTCTCCCCGGTGTCGAAGACGAAGCCCAGCTCCAGGGCGTGGCAGGAGCCGAGGCCGGGCAGCAAGGAGGGCCAGGCGAACTCGTAGACGTACGTGCGGTCGGGGCGGGCGTCGGCCAGGCGGTGCAGCGGGAGGCGCAGCAGGTGGTCGGTGACCATCTGGCCGACGATCTCGGCGGGGCGGGCCTCCGGGTGCAGTCCGCGGTAGCCGCGAGGCACCTCGGGGCCGCAGTGACAGCGGGCCATGGCACCGGCCAGCGCGACCGCGCCGAGCCGGTCGACGCGCTCCAGGAGTCCGCCCGGGACCAGCCACAGCCGGTACTCGTCGCGGGTCCAGCCAACCATCAGGTCGACGTCCCGCGCAACGTCCCCCTCGACGAGGGCGGCGAGGGGATCACGCGGCACGAGGTCGTCGTCGACGACGATCCCGAACGCGGGACCGCCGACCACCGGGCTGCTGAGCCTGCCGACCTCGGCCTGGGTGCGCAGCAGCAGCTCGCGGTCCACCTCGGCGAAGGCGGCCGCGGTGGCGGGGACCCGCAGCCTGGTCGCCATGCGGCGCACCATCCGCCGTACCTTGTCCCGGTCGCTCACCTCGGGCGGCCCGCTCTGCAGGACGGCCCGCCGCAACAGGCCCCTGGCCTGCGGTGCCGCGAGCAGGGCGCCGGTGCTGATCGCGCCGGCGGACTGACCGGCCAGGGTGACCCGGTCGGGGTCGCCGCCGAAGGCCGCGATCGACTCGCGCACCCAGCGCAGCGCGGCGAGCTGGTCGCGCAGGCCGGGGTTGGCGGGGACGTCCGGGAAGAGGCCGTAGCCCTCCACGCCGAGCCGGTAGTTGACCGACACGAGGACGACGCCGTCGCGGGCGAAGGAGTGTCCGTCGTACACGGGGACGGCCGACGATCCCCGGGTCAGGGCGCCGCCGTGCAGCCACACCAGCACCGGGAGCCGGGCTCCGGGGCCGGGCTCGGGTGTCCACACGTTGAGGTTGAGGCAGTCGTCGCCCGGCACCACCGGATCGGACAGGTACTGCGCGAAGGCGTCCGAGTACGGCGGTTTCGGTGCCGTCGGCCCGAAGGCGCCCGCGTCGCGCACGCCGTCCCAGGGCTCGGGCTCCTTGGGCGGCCTGAACCGCCGGGGTCCGAAGGGTGGGGCCGCGTACGGGATGCCCCGGAACACCGCGACGCCGCTCTCGTACCGGCCGCGCACGGCGCCGTACGGCGTCCTGACCACTGGGCCCGTCTGGTCCGCTGCCGTCATCTGCCCACCAGCCTCCCGTGCCGCACTTGTGCACCGTGAACATCAGAGCACCACAGGTGTCCCAGGTATTCCGGCCCGCGAGGGAAGTCGTGCGGCTGTTCGAGGGATATGGTCTACGGAGGGTACACGACGCGCACGCTCGCGTACCCTCCGTGACCGCTACTTCGCGAACATCAGGGTGCCGAATCCGAGCTGGTCGTAGCCGCCGCTGGTGGAGCCGTAGTCACCTCCCCCGCCCTCGGGCGCCACCGAGAAGCACATCTGGGAGATGTACTTGTCGTCGAGGAGCAGGCGCCGACCGTAGTGGTAGTGGAGCATCGCCCACACCGGGCGGCCCTGGCCGCGGGAGTCGGCGGAGATCACCGTCTGGGACGACTGGGCGCAGCTCTGTCCGGTGCCCCAGGTGTAGGTGGTGAAGGGCACGTCGTTGCCGAGGTTGTACTTGGCGACGTACTGGGCGGCCTTCATGAAGCGGCGGCCGTCGTACGAGTACAGGTCCTCGCCCTGGTTCCAGGCCATCTCGCAGATCGCGCCCATCTGCCCCATGCCCATCATGGTGTGGCCCTGGTCGCGGCCGGACTCCTGCCACTGGCCGAGGTCGTAGCCGTCGACGTTCGGGTAGAGGAACGGCACAGCGTGCTGGATGGAGCCGTTGCCGGCGCCGGACTTGAAGTAGGTGACGGCCTGGTCGTACTTGGCACCGTCGTCGCAGAGGATCCCGATGGCCAGGACGGAGGCCATGTTGCACAGGTCCCAGTTCGCCCAGTAGTTGGTGATGCAGGCGTCGTTGTGGCCGGTCAGGAACTGGTTGTTCAAGGGGTAGAAGACGTTCAGCATCATCTGCTTGAACTTGTTGAGGTCGAACCCGGCGTACCCGCGCATGAGTTCGGCGGCGTTGGCGAACTGCCAGCCGTAGATCCCGGCGGCGAGGAACCGGTCGGCGTTGCCCTGGATGGACGTGAGTGTGTTCGCCCAGGCGTTGAGGATGCGCACGGCGCAGTCGCCGTTCGCGGCGGTGCCGGCGACCTGCCAGCGCAGGGCGTTCTGGTAGGCGGCGGCGATGTCGTTGTAGAGGATGCCGTAGTTCTCGGGGTAGCCCGATCCGCGGTAGACGGTGGCCTGCGGGTTGGCCGTCCAGGTGGAACTCGAGTGGGTGTTGGCGGTCAGTTTGTTCCAGCCGGACAGCCAGGGGTCGGTGCCCGCGGCGACCCTGACCTTGGCTCGGTTGATGTCGCCGGCGTTGTGCAGCATGCCGGGGTGGGTGAAGGTGGCGGGCGCCGCGTCCGCGGTGGTGGCTGCGAACGTGCCGCCGAGAGCGAGTGCGGCGGTGAGACCGCCGGCGGTCCTGAACAGACCGCGGCGGCTCAACTCGGTTTCCTGGAGGTATGTGTGGGGGGAAGTGCGGCTCATGATGGGTGCGACTCCAATCCGTGGGGGGATCAGCCGGGGTTGATGCTCACCTCGTCGAACTCGGTGGTGGCGAGGGCCAGGGGGTTGCGGGAGCAGACCACGAGGCCCACGTGATAGGCGGCGTCACCGAACCCGGGGATCTGGCCGGAGGCCAGGGAGGTCCAGGTGGCGCCGTCGTCCGATGAGACGGCCGCGGCGAAGGTGGTCCCGGTGCGCTTCAGCCGGAGCAGCAGCGGCAGGGCCACGGTCGCGGTGCCGGAGAAGGCGGAGGCACCGGCCACGGTGGGCCGCAGCATGAGCTGCGCGGTGGTCCCGCCGGTGACGATCACTCCGGCCGCCTGGTCGAACGGTGACAGCGACTTCGCCATCAGCAGCCCCACCCGGTCGGCACTCGCTCCGGTACGGGAGACCAGCCGGGCGGTGACCGTGCAGTCGCCGGTGACCGGTTGCCGGACGAACTGTCCCGTCATTCCCTGGTTGTTGACGGTGAGATCGGCTCCGGCGCCCCGGACCACGAAGGTCCCGTCCTGGTGGGCGGTGCTGCCCGGGGTGCGGACGGCGACGACGCCGAGCGTCCCGAAGTCCCGGTCGTCGAGGACGACGTCGCCGAGGTCTCCGTACGTCCAGGGGACGGGCGGCGGTGTGCCGACCGTGAGGGTGAGCGTGCCGGAGACGTCTCCGGCCGCGTTGCCCGCGGTGAAGGTGACCGTGAACTCGCCGGTCTCGGTGGGGGTCCCGGAGATCAGGCCGGTGCGCTTGTCGACGCGCAGCCCGTCGGGCAGGCCGCTCACGGCGAACCGGATCGGCTCATGGGTGGCCCGCAGCAACTGCCGGAACGGGACCCCCTGGTTGGCGAACGCCGTGCTGGCGGAGGTGAGTTGAGGCAAGGACGGCGAGGGCATGACTGTCGTCGCGGGTTGCGAACGCGGGCCTCGCCCGGCGGTGTTGGTCTTCGCGACGGCGTAGTGATACGTCGTCCCGGGGGTGCCGGTGGCGTCCGCGTACCGGATGCGGGTGCCGAACCCGACCGGGCCGACGCCGGTCGCAAGGGTCCGATACGGCCCGTCGGCGTCGGTGGCGCGCAGCACCTGGTAGCGGGCGGAGAGGTCCGGGTCGGTCCAGGCCAGCTCGACGGCGTCGGCCCCGCTGGTCGCGGTGAGGTCACCGGCGGTGCGGGCGGGCTTCGGCACGGACCACACCTCGCCGGACGCCGAGGTCACGCTGACGTTGTCGAAGGCGCCCGTACCGGTGTCGGCGTACTCCTCGTCGACGCCGAGGCAGGAGGTGAGGACCAGACCGGCGTACGCGGTGCTCCCCAACTCGACCTCACTGGTGCCGACCTCGGTCCAGCGGATGCCGTCCGGGGAGATGGCGCCGGTGCAGCGGCGGCCCTTGCGGGTCACCCGTACCCAGTAGGGCGCGCGCAGCCGGTAGCCGTCACCCGCGCCCTCCACGTACGGCGCCTCGATCGGGGTAGCCGACTCGGGCAGTGCGCCCAGGCTGGAGATCGGGAAGGCGGCGGAGGTGGTGATGGCCTGTTGCTGGGTGGGTGGCACGGGGGTGCTGCCGGTTGCGGTGACCTGGGCTCCCGCCGACGCCCGTACCGACCACACCCCGCTCCAGGTGTGCAGCGGCAGCCCCTGGATCAGCATGGCGGCGTGCGCGGCGTCCGCGTCCAGGGCGGCCCGTACGGTGACCCCGATCTTGGAGTACTGCGAGCTGAGCGGCCACACGATCCGCGCGGTGACCGTGCCGTCGCCGCGCAGCGGCAGCTGGGCGACGCGGTAGGTGTCGGCGGTGCCGGATGCCTCCAGCACGAACCGCTCACCGTCGAAGCCGGCGGAGCCGGGGATCCGTACGTCCCCGAGGTCCCGCGTGGACCAGGGCGCGGGGAGTCCTGCTGTGGCGGTGACAGTGCTCGAAGTTACGCTCTGACCCTGGGAGTTGGTGGCGCTGACGACGTAGGAGTACGTCCGTCCGGCGCGCACCCCGCCGTCCGTGTACGTCGGCTTGTCGACGCCGGTGGCGATCTCCTCGTACGGCCCGTCGGGCTCGGTGGCCCGGCTGACGGTATAGGTGCTCGCCCATGCGGACGGCAGCCAGCTCACGGTGACCGACGATCCGTCGCCGGTCGCGGTGACGCCGGTGGGCGTCGTGGGCACGGTCGGCGCGGGCGCCTTCGTGCCGGCGTAGGTGAAGGTGCCCCAGCTGGGCAGGTCGTCGTTGCTGCCCTCGACGAGGCGGGCCCCACCGGTACCGCGGAAGACGGCCGCCTTCGTGTACGGGGTGTCGAGGCCGCGTACGCCGGCGTAGTGGGCGTACGCCATCTCGTAGATCGGGGGCAGGGTGCCGCGTCCGGTGGCCGAGACGGTGGTCTTGATGTACTTGCCGGTGCGGTCGAGGTCCGGGACGAAGGGGACGTCGCCGCCGATGTTGTAGCGGGCGGCGTACTCGAAGTTCGCGAGGATCCGCTCGCTGTCGTACCCCCACAGGTCGACGCCCTGGTTCCAGGCGACCTGGGCGATGTCGCCGGTCAGGCCGACCGCGAGCTGCTCGTGGCCCTGGTCGCGGCCGGACTCCTGGCCCTGGCCGGCGTCAGTGACGATGCGGTGGGTGACGCTGCCGTTGCCGGCTCCGGCCGCGGCGAAGCGCAGGGCGTCCTCGAAGAGGGCGGGCTGCTCGCAGAACACGCCGATGGCGAGGATGGTCTGAAGGGCCGTCAGGTCCCAGTTGCCGTTGGCGTACAGCATGTAGCCGGACACGGCCGGGTACCAGGCGTCCAGGAAGGACGCCTCGCAGCGGGCGATGTCCTCGTCCGTCCACCCGTCGTAGTCGCCGTGCCGCAGCAGTTCGGCCGCGTTGACGAACTTGAACGCCTGGAGTCCCGCGCCGAGCGGGCCGTCCGCGCCGGTGACCTTGGTCAGCGAGGCGGACCAGGCGTTGAGGATGTCGCGGGCCTTGTCGGCGTGGGCGCGGTTTCCGTTGGCACACCACATCAGGGCGTTCTGGTAGGCGGCGGCCGAGTCGGCGACCGCCTGGTTCTGGAAGTTGCTGGGGCCACGGCCCCAGGAGGTGATCTGCCCGGTGTTCTGGATCGCGTACGTCGGCTGGGAGCGCGCGTGGGCCGCGAGCGCCAGGTAGCCGTCGTACACCGGGGATTCCTTCGCGGCGACCGCGGCCTTCATCCGGGCGAGGTCGGCGGCGCTGTGCAGCAGGCCGGGGTGGGTGAAGGTGCGGGAGCCGGTGTGCTGTTCGGCGGCCCGGGCGGCGGTGGGCGTGAGCAGTCCGCTCGCGCCCGCCACCAGCAGGAGGGCCGCCGTGCCGCCGAGGAAGCCGCGGCGGCTCGGAGCTGGAGTGATCATGACGCGGCGGCCGCCTCGGCCTCGGCGGTGGTGAGGAACTTCAGGTTCGTCACATGCTCGTTGTAGAACCACTGGACGGCGTCAGTGGTGTAGTACCAGCTCGGCTTCTTCATCGAGTCGGCGACGACCAGCCCGTTGATCACCAGGTTCTCGAAGGTGACGTTGTTGATGGCGTGGTCGGCGTCGTAGCCGAGGAACAGCGACGGGTTGGCGCGGGTGCCGGTGTAGCTGAGGTTCTTGACGTAGACGTCCTCGATGCCGCGGCCCACCGAGGTGTTGTACTTCGGGTTGAACATCACCTTCATGTAGATGACCTGGCCCCAGCGGAAGTCCTCGATCCGTACGTCCTCGATCGTCACGTTCTTGATCAGGTTGGAGTCGCCGGGGTTGAGGGCGATGCAGCCCTGGTAGTTCATCTGGGGCTCACGGTGGTCGAGGACGTCGATGTTCCTGATGACCAGGTTCTCGAGCGTCTCGGGGGCGTCGCTGTTGCCGTGCGTGCCGACGTTGATCGGGTGCGCGACGTCGGCCCACAGGGTGCAGTTCTGGATGGTGATGTCGCGGGTGTCGCCGTAGTAGTCCCAGCGGTGGCAGTAGATGGCGAAGCAGTCGTCGGAGTTGCGCATGAAGCAGCCGTCGAAGACGATCCCCGTCGAGGAGAAGACGTCGAAGCCGTCGCCGTTGCCCTTCGAGCTGAACGACCGTGCCTTCTTGACGTGGACGTTCTCGCTCATGCCGAAGGTGCCCGCGTAACCGTTCGGGTTCATGATGATGACGTCCTCGACGCGGATGTTCTTGCTGCCCTCGCAGAGGATCCCGCCCGGGCCGGCGGTGATCATGCCGTGGCCGGTGAGGGCGGCCTTCTCCACGTTCTTGAAGAACACCTGGGCCTTCAGGACCGCGCCACCCGCCAGATACACGGTCTTGCCGCTGGGGACGGTGAGGACGTTCCCGGTGACGGTGTGGGTGCCGGGGCCGAAGTAGAGGACGTCCGGGTCGTCGGCGGACGGCGGGTTCGGGTCGATGTGGTTGGTGATGACGTGCAGACAGTCGAAGATCTCGTCGTTGATCTGCACGACCACGTCACGCGGCTCGTCGAGGGTGAACCGCAGGGTGTCGCCGAGGAGTTCGGGCTTGATGCCCAGGGCGTCCGGCCGCACCCGGGCCTTGGTGGTGCCGCCCTTGACGTAGGTCACCTCGATCTCGACGGAGCCCTGGAAGTCGAAGTACACCATCGAGGAGTTGAGAACCTTGCCGGACCCGGTCGTGGCGTTGATCTCCTCCAGCTGGGGCCGCCAGATGTCCAGGGTCTGCCACTCGCCGTCCGGGGCGGTGCGCACTCTCACCTTGAAGCTGGTGTTCGTGGGCATGTCCGCGGGCCGGGGGTAGGTCACGAGCTTCGGCGCGGAGAGGGTGCCCGCGTCGTCGGCCCGGGCCGACGACGCCGTCAGGCCGGTGAGGCCGGCGGCGAGCACGGTGGCGCCCGCCGCCTGGAGGGCGGTACGGCGGGACAGGGGCGTGTTCATACGTGACTCCTTGCAACAGGCAGGCAGAAGGGGCTACTTGAGCCCGGTCGTGGACATCCCGGCGACGAAACCGCGCTGGGCGATCAGGAAGATCAGCAGGATCGGGACGACGTACATCACGGACCCGGCGGCCGCCAGGTTGTTGACGGGCAGCCCGCCTTCCGTGACGTAGGAGGTCATGATGGCGACCGAGAGCGTCGTACGGTCGCTGGACAGCAGCAGCATGGGGGCGATGAAGTCGCCCCAGGTCCAGGTGAAGGCGATCACGAAGCTCGCGGCCAGCACCGGCCAGGACTGCGGCAGGAAGATCCGCCAGAAGATCCCGCCGTAACCGCAGCCGTCGACGATCGCGGCCTCCTCCAGCTCCCGTGGCATGGCGGCGAAGAACTGCCGGAACAGGAAGACCAGATACGGGGCCGCCGACAACCCCCACAGCACCCACGGCCAGTAGGTGTCGACCATGCCGACCTTGGCGAAGATGAGGTACGTCGGGAAGAGAGTGATCATCTGCGGCAGCATCATCGAGCCGAGCAGGACACCGAACAGCACCTTCTTGCCGGGGGCGTCCAGACGGGCGAAGCCGAAACCGACCCAGGCGGAGCTGAGGGTGACGAGGGTGGCGTAGATCAGGGCGATGATGAGGGAGTTGCGGGCGTATCCGAGGAAGTCGATGCTGGTGAAAGCCTCGGCGAAGTTGTGCCACTGGATCTTGTCGGGCAGCCAGTGCACCGGGGAGGCGGCGAGTTCGGGCGTGGTCTTCAGGCCCGTGATGACCAGCCAGCCGAACGGGCCGACCAGCAGACCGGTGACCGCGACGAGGACGGTGTAGAGGACGAGGCGGGACGCGCGCACCCGCACCCGGAGGGCGGGGGCGAGGTTCTCGGGGGGCACGGGGGGCATGGCGGCCGTGGCGGTGGTGGCGGTCACTTCTTCGCCTCCGGGTCGACGTTGTAGAACACCACACCGGAGGTGAGCCTGAAGATCAGGCCGGTCGCGATGAGGATCAGGACGAAGAGCACCCACAGGAGCGCGGAGGCGTAGCCGTAGCGGCCGAGCGCGAAGTACTCCGCGAACACGTGCATCATGTACATGTAGTTGGTCTGCGGGATCGCGGTGACGCCGGCCGGGGTGGGGTTGGGCGCGATCAACAGCGGCATGATCGTCTGCACCGAGGCGATCATCCCGGTCACGGCCTGGAACAGCAGCACCGGCGACAGCAGCGGCACGGTGATGCTGCGGAAGGTCCGCCAGGCGCTCGCACCGTCGATCCGGGCCGCCTCGTGCAGCTCGCGGGGCACGTCCTGGAGCCCGGCCAGGGAAATGATCATGACGTTTCCGGCACCCCACAGCACTGCCATCAGGATCACGTAGCGGGCGTACGGGTCGTCCAGCCAGGCGACCGCGTCGATGCCGAAAAGGTTGAGGACGCCGTTGGCTGCACCGGAGTCACGGTTGAAGAGCGTCTTGAAGACGAGGCCCGCGCCGACCGGGGGCACCACGGCCGGCAGATAGAGCAGGGTGCGCCACAGCCCGCGGGCCCGGATCGGGCGGTTGACCAGGACCGCGAGGCCGAGCCCCGCGACGATCGACAGCGGTACCGAGGTGAGGGCGAACACGCCGGCCCGGCTCAACGAGTCCCAGGTCACCGGGTCGGACAGCAGTTCACGGTAGTTGTCGAACCCTACGTAGCTCCAGTGCGGGGAGATCCCGTCGAAGGTGGTGAAGCTCAACCACAGCGCGTACGCCATCGGCCCGACGGTCAGCAGCAGGAAACCGACGATCCAGGGCGAGGTGAACAGATAGAACGCCCGGTGCCGGCGGGCGGTCATGGAGGTCCGGGGCAGGTCTCCCGAGCGGACGGCACCGCCTCCGATGGCGGGCCGCGGTCGCCGCACGGCCTCCGGTATCTGACTGACCGTCATCCCACCTGCTCCTTACCGCGCTTCAGCTGTTCGTTGACCGACGAGTTGAGGCGTCCCGCGAGGGTGTCGACGGAGATCCGGCCGTTCATCGCGGCCGGCATGACCTGGTTGAGGAGGGCTTCGAGCGCGTCCCACTTGGCGTAGGGAGTGAACGGGGTCACCGAGAAGTGCTTCAACTCGGCCTCCTGCACCCTGAAGACGCGTTTTTGGTAGTCCTCCTTCTGCGGCATCAGCGGGCGCAGCGACTTCAGGGTCGGTATCCCCCAGCCGCCCGCCGCGCGGGCCTTGGCCGGCCCCTCGCCGAAGAACCACTCGAAGACCCGCCAGGCGGCGTCCTTGTTACGTGCCTTCTTCGGCATCCACATGCCCGTGCCCGCCTGGCAGGAGCTGAGCCGCGGGCCGCCCTCGAAGACGGGGGCGGGGGCGAGGCGGGACACCTTCGCGATCTTGGGGTCGGCGTTGATCATGCCGCCCAGCCAGTAGCCGCTGCCCGACATGGCCATCCGGTTCGCGACGTAGGTGGGCCCGTCCCAGGCGTCCGGGTTGGGTTGGATGAGGCTCGGCCCGACTCTGGCCTTGGCGTAGTCCACGTACCAGGTCAGGGCCCTGCGGGCCTCGGGGGTGGTGAAGTCGACCCGGGTGAAGTCCTCGGAGAAGATGTTTCCGCCGGCGGCGGCGACCAGGTTCGTCAGCAGGACGACGATGTTCACGCCGTTGTAGCTGCCGCCGTAGACGGTGGTCTGGCCGTTCTTCCGCTCGACCAGTCGCCCGGCCTTCTCCAGCCACTCCTCGTAGGTGATCGGCTCGGTCTCGGCGGGATAGTCCACGCCCGCCCGGTCGAACTGCGCGGTGTTGTACCAGTACATGGCGTCCTGGGAGAAGTCCTTCGCCATGCCGTAGCGGGGCCCCTTGCCCTGGACGGCGCCGTCGTACCGCCACAGGTCGTTGACCGGGTCGAGGTCTTCGACCCTGAGAACGGTGGACTTGGCGAAGTACGGGTCCAGGTCCTCGGCGACGCCCCGGGCCGCGTAGAACGGCGCGTCCAGGGCGCCGACGCCGCGCACCAGGTCCGGCGGGTTGCCGCTGGTGAGCATCGCGATCAGGCGGGTGATGTCGTCCTGCACCAGGGTGATCCTGATGCCGAGTTCCTTCTGGGCCTGCTGGATCAGCTCCGGGGCGATGTCGTCGAGCTTGGCCATCACCGTGATGCTCTCCCCGCCGCCGGTCGCGGCACCTGCCACCTGCAGGGCGCAGCCGCTCAGCGCTGACGCGCCGGCCGCGGCGCCTCCCGCCGACAGGGCGAGGAATCGGCGGCGGCCCATCGAAGCACCGACACGAGGGCGCATGAACGCACCACCTCTCACTTCCTTGTTCGACATCTCGACCCGAGATCGAACCGGCGTCGCGATGTCGTGGACAACCGGTTGTCAGACAGTGGGCAGAGCTTCTTCCTGTCCGGAAACCGCGTCAAGAGCCTTGACGAACTTTCGAAAAGACTGCGTAACCTTGATGTCATGAGCCAACCGGTCGAACGGAACCGGTGAACGCGCTCTGATCTGCGAAGGCGACGGGGAACAAGACGGAGTCTCCTGCGGAGCTATCTTGGGAACCGGTTGCCAATACGTCCGCCGGTCCCGGCGCAGCCAAGCGCTCCAGGGTCGCCGCCGAGCCCCGGTAAGCGATTTCGCGACATCCGGACCCTCGCGGGCACCGGCCGCACCGGACCGCGACCGACTCCCCCGCCCATCTTGCCGATTGACCGCCCGTCTCCGCCAGATCTACGGTAGAAGACGCTTTCTGAAAATGTTTCCACCCAGTGCCCAGTGTGTCAGGAGAGACATGCCCAGCCCTCAGCCCCCCAGGGCCGTGTTCGCGATGGATCCGGTGCACCTCCCCCTGCTGTTCCCGCCGCCCCTCATGACCCGGTTGGCCAAGGCGGCCGAACTCGATCCCGCGCTCGTCATACGGGACTTCGCCGATCCCGCCGCGGCCGACGCCCTGGCCGACGCCGAGGTACTGATCACCGGCTGGGGCTGCCCCCGCCTGGACACCGGCGTCCTCGCCACGGCGCCCCGGCTGCGCACCGTCCTGCACGCCGCCGGCTCGGTCCGCTCGCTGGTCGGCGAGGCCCTGTGGGCGCGCGGCATCACCGTCTCCAGCGCGGTCACCGGCAATGCCCTGCCGGTCGCGGAGTACACCCTCGCGATGATCCTGCTCGCCGGGAAGGACACCTTCACCCACCGCGAGCGCTTCCGCGCCGACCACACCTACCCGCGGCCCGCCGAGACGGCGTCCATCGGCAACGTCGGCCGCCGGATCGGTGTCATCGGCGCCTCCCGGGTGGGCCGCCGTCTCCTGGAGCTGCTGCGGCCCTTCGACTTCTCGGTCCTGCTGCACGACCCCTACGTCAGCCCCGCCGAGGCCGCCGCCCTGGGCGCCGAACTCCTGCCGCTGGAGGACCTGCTCGCGCAGAGCGACATCGTGAGTCTGCACGCCCCGGACATCCCCGAGACCTACCGCATGCTCGACGCCGGACGGCTGGCCCTCATCCGGGACGGCGGCGTCCTCGTGAACACCTCCCGGGGCGCCCTGATCGACCCCGACGCCCTCACCGGGGAGTTGGTCTCCGGCCGGCTGCACGCGATCCTCGACGTCACCGAACCCGAGCCGCTGCCCGCTGACTCCCCGCTCTACCGACTGCCCAACGTCTTCCTCACCCCGCACATCGCAGGCTCGCTCGGCAACGAGCTGGAGCGGTTGGGCCGCATCGTCGTCGAGGAACTGGAACGCCTGGTCGCGGGTCTGCCACCGGCCCACGAGGTACGCCACTCGGACCTGGCGCGGGTCGCGTGAGGTCGGCGCGGACCGCCCTGCGCACCCGGGGGAAACAACCGGAAACAATGGGATACGGTTTCAGTACCGGCGTGGACCAGCGGACACCCCACGGACTCCGGCAGGGTCCAAGAGGTGTGCCCCGCACTGCCGGTCCACCTGGTCATTCCGGTCCACCCGGTTCTCCCGGTCCCCGGGCGAGTCGGCCGCAACGGTGAAGGAGCCGCAACGGTGAGTCAGCGCAAGGCGTCCGGCGACGCCGGACGGGCCACCATCCGCGATGTCGCCGAACAGGCGGGCGTCTCCGTCGCCAGCGTGTCGCGCGTCCTGTCGGGCAACTACCCCGTCTCGGAGGACCTGCGCCGCCGGGTGATGAAGGTGGTCGGCGACCTGGACTACGTCACCAACGCGCACGCCCGCTCCCTCGCCGGCGGCGGTACGCCGACGGTCGCCATCCTCATCAACAACATCACCGGCGCCGCCTTCGCCCATGTCGCCAAGGGCGTCGAGAGCGCCGCCACCCTGCGCGGCTGGCTCTCCCTGGTCGGCACCACCGGCGACGACCCCGAACGGGAACTCGCGCTGGTGAACCTGATGCGCCAGCAGGGCGTGGCCGCGGTGGTCCTGCTCGGCGGCGCCTACGACTACGACGAGTACCAGTTGCGCATGGCCCGCTTCGCCCGCTCGCTGGACGCGGCCGGCTCACACCTGGTGCTGGTCGGCCGACCACCCCTGGAGGGCGACGTGCCGGCCACGACGGTCGACTACGACAACGAGGGCGGCGCCTACGCGATGGCCAGCCACCTCCTGTCCGCCGGGCACCGCAGGGTCCTGGTCCTGCCCGGTCACGCCGAACTCACCACCGCGCAGGGCCGCTTGAGGGGCGCCAGGCGCGCCTTCGAGGCGTACGGCGTGCCCTTCGAGCCGGGCATGGTGCGGCACGGTCCCTACGACGACGAGCACGGATACGAGGCGGTCGAGGAGAGCCTGCGTGAGGGCCTGGACTTCACGGCGGTGCTGGCAGGCACCGACGTGGTCGCCGCGGGCGCGGCACAGGCGCTTCGCGCGGCGGGCCTGCGGGTGCCCGAGGACGTCTCGATCGTCGGCTACGACGACATCCCGCTGGCCTCCCAGCTCACCCCCCAACTCACCACCGTGCACGTGCCGTACGAGGAGATGGGCCGGGTCGCCCTGCGTGCCGTCGCCGACCGGCGCGAGGGCGGCGGGGGCCGCCGCAAGGGCACCGACGGGGACCACCTGGTGCTGGGCACCCATGTCGTCGTACGGAACTCCGTGCGGCCGCCCGCCCAGCGAGGATGACGCGACCTTCCTCCGGACCCGAACGAGCTGCTCGTTTCGTAAACGTTTTCTGGAAGTTTTCACCGGCCACCGGGCCACCCCCGGTTCCGCCCCCGTCACTGCGGCCGATCCGACTGCCTAGCCTCTGACCTGGTAACACTCCGGCGGCCAGCGCCACGTCAGGAGTCCAGCCGCGGATAACCGCGCGGACAAACCGGCGTAACAAATTGCTCCGCACCTCTTGCTATGAGCAGGACCGTCGGCCTACCGTCCCAGCAACCGCTTACTACAGCTTCTGCTTGGCCGAACCCCCGCAACCGCGAGCCGATGGATTCTCCGGCCGCCGTTCCCGGCCGACACCCAGCCGTCACCCCCTCCCCCTCCCTGAGCCCTACTTCCCGAAGGAACACGGTCAGATGAACTTCACCAGCCGCCGGAGAAGGTTCGCCCGCACCGCCGTAGCGGGACTCGCGCTGTCAGGTCTGCTCTCCGCGTGCGGCGGAGGATCCGACTCGGGGGGCTCCGACTCCTCCGGCCCGGTCACCCTCCCCTTCTGGGGCTGGGCCAACGGCCAGGAGGCGGTCGTCAAGGCGTTCAACGCCTCCCACAAGGACATCCAGCTGAAGTACACGAAGGTCACCGACCAGCTGACCATGCAGAAGCAGCTGACCAACGCGGTGAAGGCCGGCAACGCTCCCTGCCTGGTGCAGAACACGGCGGAGTACGTCACGAGCTGGGTCTCGCAGGACGCGCTCGCCGACATAACGAAGTACGTCGAGGCGGACAAGGACAAGTTCAACGCCGGTTCCTGGGCGAGCGCCGAGGTGCAGGGCAAGATGTACGGCGTCCCCACCAGCTCCTCCCCCAACTTCACGATCTACCGCACCGACCTCTTCCAGAAGTACGGCATCAAGGCGCCGACGACCTGGGACGAGTTCATCGCCGCGGGCAAGGAGCTGAAGAAGCACGGCGTCAAGATCACCAATTACGCCGGTGAGGACCCGAGCACCCTGGAGGTGCTCGCGATGCAGGCCGGGGCGCACTGGTACGCCATCGACGGCAACTCCTGGAAGGTGAACTTCCAGGACGAGGGCACACTGAAGGCCGCCAAGGTGATCCAGGAGATCATCGACAACGACCTGAACGCCAAGCTGTCGTTCGCCGACTACGCGGCCGTGCAGCGCAGCTACGACAACGGAGACACCGCCACCCGGCAGATCTCCACCTGGCAGATGGCCGGCATGGTGCAGAACTTCACCAAGTCCTTCGGCAAGTGGGCCCTCACCCCCTGGCCGACGTTCACCGGCGAGGCGCCCAAGACTCCGGCCGGCACCAACCTCACCGGCAGCGTGACCCTGGTGACGAAGGGCTGCAAGAACCAGGAGCAGGCAGCCGAGGCCGCGCTGTGGATGTCCACCGACACCGGCGCCGTCAAGACAATGGCCAGCCCGACCACCGGCAACGGCGTGATGCCGGCGCTGAAGAACAGCGACACCTACGTCGGTGACGCGATCTCCGACAAGCTGCTCGGCAAGAACTACGAGCCGGCCAAGAAGACCGTCACCGACAGCCTCAACACGGTCACCACCGACTGGGTCTTCGGCCCGGACTGGACGGCGATGTTCACCGAGATGCAGGCGGGCTGGGCCAAGGTCGTCAACAAGCAGGAGAAGGTCACCGACCTCCTGGCGCACATGCAGGAGTGGACGGTCAAGGACCTCAAGTCCCGCGGCATCAGCGTCAAGGGCTGAGGCAACCCACGATGATTCGCTCCCTGCGCTGGAAGGGCGCCGCCTTCACGGTGCCCTTCCAGCTCGGCTTCGTCTTCCTGTACCTGCTTCCGATCGGCTACGCCGTCTACCAGTCGCTGTTCCGGGTGCAGCAGTCCGGACTGGGCCTCGGCGGCTCCACGGAGGAGTTCTCCGGCCTCGACAACTACCGGCAGGGCCTGACCGACTCGGCGTTCATGGGTTCCGTCCTGCGGGTGGTGCTGTTCGCCTGTGTGCAGATCCCGGTGATGCTGCTCATCAGCCTGGTGCTGGCGCTGCTCCTGGACGCCCTGACCTCCAAGGCGGCGAGCCGGTTCCGGATCGTGCTGCTGGTGCCGTACATGATCCCCGGCGTGGTCGCCGCCGTCGTCTGGATCAATCTCTACAGCCCCGATGTCGGCCCGCTGACCCCGCTGGGCGAGGTGTTCGGGTTCTCCTGGAACTTCTTCGCGCCCTCGATGGTGTGGTCGTCCATCGGCAACCTGCTGACCTGGCACGGCATCGGCTACAACATGGTGATCATCTACTCGGCGCTCCAGGGCGTGCCTCGCGAACTGTTCGAGGCCGCGCGTCTGGACGGCGCCTCCGAGCGGCGGATCGCGCTCAGCATCAAGATCCCGTATGTGCGGGGCGCGCTGGTGCTGACCGGCATGCTCTCGGTCATCCAGATGCTGCAGATCTTCAACGAGCCCGCGCTGTTCCGGAACATCACCCCGCAGACGGTCAGCGACAGCTTCACCCCGATCATGATCATCTACAACCAGGCGTTCAACGCCGGCAACTACCACTACGCCGCCGCCCTGTCGGTGCTGCTCGCCCTGATCCTCGGCGTGGCCTCCTTCCTCTTCTACCGGCTGACCTCGAAGGAGGTGGACTGATGGTGATGACCGACAGCGCGACCGAGCGGCCCGCGACGGACGCCGTCCGCCGGCTCACCCAGCCGGACCCCGCCGCGCGTGGTCGCGGCGGCCAGCGCTTCCTCCTGGTCGGACTGATCCTGGCCAGCGTCTACAGCCTGTTCCCGGTGTGGTGGCTGATCGTCGCCTCCACCAAGGACCGCACGGGGCTCTACCAGTCGAACGGCCTATGGTTCTCCGGCTGGCACCTCTGGGACAACCTGCACCAGCTGTTCACCTACGAGAACGGCATCTTCCTGCGCTGGACGGCCAACTCGTTCCTCTATGCGGGAGTCGGCTCCCTCGGCGGCACCCTGCTCGCCCTCGCCACCGGCTACGGCCTGGCACGCTTCGACTTCCCCGGCCGCAACCTGGTGTTCGCGTGCGTGGTGGGCTCGTTCCTGATCCCGATCGCCCTGCTCACGCTGCCGCTGTACCTGCTGTTCTCGGAGATCGGCCTGGTCGACACGGTCTGGGCGATGCTGATCCCCTGCCTGATCAACCCGTTCAGTGTGTACCTCGCCAAGGTGTACACCGAGGCCACCATCCCCTTCGAGCTCCTGGAGGCGGCCCGTATCGACGGCGCCGGAGAGCTGCGGATCTTCTTCAGCATCGTGCTGCGGATGATGACGACCGGTGGCGCGACGGTTTTCCTGCTCGCGTTCGTGAACACCTGGAACGCCTTCTTCCTCCCGTTGACCGTGCTGCGCGGCGAGGAGAACTGGACCCTGAACCTGGGCCTGTACAACTGGTCCGGCAAACGCCTGGAGTCCGGTGTCGACCTGACGAGTCTCGTCCTGACGGGCGCGCTGCTGTCCATCGTGCCGATGGCGATCATGATGGTCGCGATGCGCCGTTACTGGCGGACGGGCGTGACGCTGGGAGCGCTCAAGTGACCGTGATCCAGGGGGCCTTGGCGTGACCCGTCTGCACAATCCCGTCATCCGGGGGTTCGCCCCCGACCCGTCCCTGATCCGGGTCGGCGACTGGTACTACGTGGCGACGAGTTCCTTCGAGTGGTTCCCCACGATCCCGATCCACCGCTCCCGGGACCTGGCGCACTGGGAGTACGCGGGGCATGTGCGAGGGGCGGCCCCCGGCGGCTCACTGGCCGGGGTCCCCGACTCGGGCGGCATCTGGGCGCCGTCGCTGAGCTGGGACGGGGAGCGTTTCTGGGTGACGTACGCGATCGTCCGCTCGGTCGGCACGCCGTACTTCGACACGGACACGTATGTCAGTACGGCCACGGACGTGGACGGCATGTGGAGCGCGCCGCGCCGGGTGGCGAGCCATGGCTTCGACCCCGCGCTCTTCCACGAGGGGGGCAGGCTGTGGCTGCTGAACCTCCAGAACGACCACCGCCCGGGCGGCAGACGCTTCGCCGGGATCGTCCTGACCGAGCTGGACCGCGACACGCTGAGTCCGGTCGGCGGCACACACCTGCTGCTCCAGCACGAACGGCTCATCGAGGGGCCGAAGGTGGTCCGGCGCGAGGGCTGGTACTACCTGGTCCTGGCGGAAGGCGGCACCGGGTTCGAGCACGGGGTACGGGTGGCACGGGCGCGTGAGCTGACCGGTCCGTACGAGCTCGACGACCGTCCGCTGCTGACGTCCAGGGACGACCCGTCGCTGCCGCTGCAGAAGGCGGGCCACGGCGAACTGGTGCGAACACCGGGAGGTGACTGGGTGTTGAGCCATCTCACGGCCCGCCCGGTCAGCACACCCGACGGCCCGCGCTGCCCGCTCGGCCGCGAGACGGCGATCCAGGCGGTGACCTGGGACGCGGAAGGCTGGCCCCGGATGCGGCACGGGGGTCCGCATCCGGAGGTCCAGGTCGAGATCGACGTATGCGACGCACTCGATGCAGTCGAAGAACGGGAGGCACGGGAGGCACCGACGAATTCAGGTGGGCCTCTGCCTCAACTACCGGACCAAACCGACCCGTTGGGCTGGCCCTGGAGCTCCCCGCGCGCCACCCCCGACTCCTCCTGGGCGGACGCCACGACCCGGCCCGGCTGGATCCGGCTGCGCGGCCGGCACGGGCCCGAGTCGCGCTGGGCGCACAGCCTGCTCGCCCAGCGCGTCACCGAGCACCGGGCCGAGGCGGAGGTCACCGTCGAAGCGAGTCCACGCACGTTCACGCAGGCGGCCGGGCTGATGCTCTGGTACAGCGCCGAGGCGTATCTCGCCCTCGACCTGACCTGGGCGGAGCCGGAGGGTGAGGGGCAGCGGGGACAGCAGTGGAGCGGGGAGGGCCGTACGGTCCTCAGTCTGGTGGCGCGGGAGGAGTCCGTGACCCGACAGGTGGCCGTGGTCGACGTCGCCTCGGAAGGGCCGTTGACCCTCGGTGTCACGGTCGACGGTTCGGACGCGCGGTTCTGGTACGTGCGGAGCGGGGTGCGGACACCGGTGGGGCCGCCGCTGGACTTCACCGAACTCTCCGACGACTACGGGACCAAGCTGCGCTTCACCGGCTCGATGGCCGGCATCCATGCCGTGGACCTCGTCGACGCGGCGTTCTCGGCCGACTTCACCGGGTTTCGGCTCACCTGCCGGTAGCGCTGCGGCGTGCTCACCCTCGCCCCGTTCGAAGTTTCGAAAGTTCAGGCCCGTACGGACCTGCGAAGTCCGGCCCCTTCCCGACTTCGCCCGGTGAACCTAGGGTAGGAAGCGCTTACTATTTCCGCCCTGTCGAAACTTTTCATGGCCCACGGGCGGGCCGGAGAGGTGGTTCCCGATGGTCCGTACGGGGAGTGCGAGCGTGGCGGCCGGGCCGACCCTGGCGGTCGTGGCCCGCGAGGCCGGGGTGTCCGTGCCGACCGCCTCGAAGGTGGTCAACGGCCGTGAGGACGTGGCTCCCGAGACCCGGCGACGGGTCACGGAGGCCCTGGACCGGCTCGGCTACGTCCGCAGACCCAGGTTCGACGCGGCGAAGTCGTCGGGACTGGTCGACCTGGTGGTGCACTCGCTGGACAGTTCCTGGTCGGGGGCGGTGCTGCACGGGGTGGAGGCGGCGGCCCACGACGCGGGCCTGGAGGTGGTGGTGTCGGCCGGCCTGACCCGGACCCGCAGCAGCCGCCCCGAACGAGGCTGGCTCGACAAGCTCATCGCCCGCGGCTCCTCCGGCGTGCTGTTCAACCTGGCCGAGCTCACCGATTCGCAGTACGCCTGGCTCGACCAGCACAGCATTCCGTACGTACTGATCGACCCGGTGCTGGAACCTCCGGCGGGCGTGGTGTCGGTCGGGGCCGCGAACTGGCAGGGCGGGGTGACGGCGACCGAGCATATGCTGGCCCTTGGCCATGAGCGGATCGCCGTGATCGCGGGCCACCAGCGCAAGATGTGCAGCAGCGCCCGGGTCTCCGGCTACCGCTCGGCGCTGGCGTCCGCCGGGGTCCGGATCCGCCCCGAGTACGTTCGCCACGCCGGTTTCGACGAGAGCGTCGCCCGCCGCCGCATGCTGGAACTCCTCGACCTGCCCGAGCCGCCCACGGCCGTCTTCGTCTGCTCGGACCGCATGGCGCTCGGTGTCTACGCGGCCCTGTCGGAGCGGGGTCTGCGAGTTCCCGAGGACATGAGCGTCGTCGGTTTCGACGACCTCCCCGAGGCCCGCTGGCTCACTCCGGCCCTCACGACGGTCCGGCAGCCACTGTCGGAGATGGCGGCGACGGCGCTACGACTTCTGGTCCGGATGATGGAAGGGGACCGCCCGGAGAGCACCCGTACGGAGCTGTCGACGCGGTTGGTGGAGCGGGCGAGTACGACGGGGGTCGGTCTGACGGAACTCGGTACGGCGAGGGTCGGTGCGGCGACACCGGCGTGAGCGGCACCTCTCGCAGCGCCTCCTGGATGATCGATTCCAAAGGGTCAGCGTGCAGCCAGTCTGTCCGAAAAGATCAGTCGATGACGACCTGCGTGTTCTGGCAGGCGGTCAGCAGCCAGCGGCCGTCGTCCTGCTTGGTCATCACGTACAGCGGAGCACCCTCGCTCTCGTCGTCCGGGGACAGGTAGCGCTGACGCACCTTGACCGCCGCGACGTCCGGGCGGATGAAGAGCACGTGGACCACCTCGTAGCTGACCTTGCCGTCCCAGCCGGCCGCGGGGAGCACCTTCCGGGTGAACTCCGAGATCGCTTCGAGGCCGATGAGAACCTTGCCGTGGCCCGTCGTCCAGACCGCGTCGGGGTGGAAGAGGGCGAGGAATTCGTCGGGGTCCTTGTGTTGCTGGGAGTGCTCGACGGTGGCAACGACCTGCTTGACGGCTTCGATGTCTGCGGCGTGCGCCGGGGACTCCGTGTTCATGCGGACGATGGTGCTACCTCAAGCACGGTTGAGATCAAGAGAGGCGACCGGCCCACACTGCCAACGGCCACTGACCCCTTGGAATCGATCATCTAGAGACGCGGAGCCCCTGTCACCGACATCACCAGCGAGTACAGGGACGTGGTCGCGGTGATGAACAGGCGGTTGTTCTTCGGGCCGCCGAAGGTGACGTTGGAGACGGGCTCGGGCACGCGCAGTCGGCCGATGAGGGTGCCGTCGGGGGCGTAGCAGTGGATGCCGTCGCCGAGGGCGGCGGCCCACAGGCGGCCCTCGTCGTCGAAGCGGATGTTGTCGAAGTGGACGTCGCCCCTCGCCTCGGCGAACACCTTCCGGTCGGTGAGCGTGCCGTCCTCACGAACGTCGAACACGTCGATCCGGGCGGCCCGCGAGTCGGAGACGTACAGCCGTTTCTCGTCAGCGGACAGGATGACGCCGTTGGGTCCCTCGAAGCCGTCGGCGGCGAGGTGCACGTCGCCCGTCGCGGGGTCGATCCGGTACACGTTGCACGCGCCGATCTCGGATTCGGCGCGATGGCCCTCATAGTCGCTGATGATGCCGAAGTCCGGGTCGGAGAACCAGATCGTGCCGTCGGAGCGTACGACGGAGTCGTTCGGGCTGTTGAGCTTCTTGCCGGCGTACCGGTCGGCGAGGACGGTCACGCTCCCGTCGGGCTCGGTGCGGGTGACCCGGCGGTTGCCCTGCTCGCAGCTGACCAGGCGGCCCTGTCGGTCGAGGGTGTTGCCGTTGCTGTTGCCGGCCGGGGTGCGGAAGACGCCGACGGTGCCGGTGGCCTCGTCCCAGCGCAGGAGGCGGTCGTTCGGGATGTCGCTCCAGACCAGTTGGCGCCACGCGGGGACGTACACCGGCCCCTCGGCCCAGCGGCAACCGTCGTACAGCACCTCCAGCCTGCTGTCGCCGTTCGCCCAGCGTCCGGCACTGAAGTGGTCGTCCAGGATCTCGTACGGGCCGTCGGCGGGCATGGCGTCCTCTCAGCAGGGTGGACCCATGGTGACCCGACATGTGGCACGAAGGCGAGAACCCAGCGGCCGAACGACACGGGATCGAGTGGTAAGAAGCACGTGATCCACGAGTGATCGGGCAGTCGCCCCCGGCACCCCTCAGCTCAACAGGGCAATGGGTCACCCATTCAGCCTATGGTCACAATCTGTGTGTGTCTTGTTACTCTGAGCTAACGATGTGGCTGTGGTGGGGCGCGCGTGGTCGCGTTGTCCCGGGGGGCTTGTGACCGGCCTGGAATCCGAGGCCTGACCTGCGCCTGTCCTGCCGAACGCCGCTGAACACCCGGTGCCTCGAGCGAAAGCCGCTTTGGGCCCCACTCCAAGGCAAGAGCGAGGCAGAGATGGGAATTACGTGAGCAGACGAACAGTCTGGCGGGCGGTGCTGGCACTGAGCTGTGCCGGCCTCATGCTTGCCCCCGCCACCCCGGCCTCCGCCCAACCCGGTGAGGGCAAGCTGACGGTCAATGTGTTCAGGGAGTTCGCCGCGAAGGGCACTCTCAACCCGCAGATCCAGACCGCCCTGGGCGGCGCGACCATTCGCGTCACGAGCGACCATTCGGGGGAGACGCGGACCTATCCGGTCGGTCCCGACGGGAGCGTCACCATCGACTTCGACACCTGGAGGCGCTCCAGGGGAAAGTACAAGGTCGAGCTGGTCGACTGGCCGAACAAGTTCGACCCGGCCACCGGCACCGGGTTCCTGCAACCGGCGTTCGCCGGCACGGGATTGTCCTCCCACCTCAACTACGTGAACCTGGAAGAGGGACAGGACGCCACGCTCGACCTGGCCGTTTGGAATCCCGACGACTACTGCCAGGACAACCCGACCCTGGTCACGGCCTGCCAGCAGGCGGCGACCAAGCCGGGCCAGAAGACGCTGGTCACCTTCCCGTACAACTCCCGCGGTGACACCCAGGGCAGCACCACGAACCCGAAGCCGATCGCCACCGTCCAGGACACCGGCGCCCTGTACGGGCTGGCCTACCGCAAGAAGGACAAGCGGCTCTTCTCCGGCGCCTACGCCAAGCGCCACACCGAGTACGGCCCCGGCGGCCAGGGCGCGATCTACGTGACCGACCGGACAACCGGCGCCACCAGTGTGTTCACCAGGGTGCCGAACGCGGGAACCACCCCGCACAACCAGGGCAACCGGGTGGACGCCCCGTTCGCCAACCGGCCCGGCAAGGAGTCCCTCGGCGACATCGAGATGTCCTCGGACGGCTCGGAGCTGTACGTCGTCAACATGAACGACGGCAACCTCTACACCTACGACGCGACGCAGGCCACCGCCGGGGCACCCAAGCGCGCACCGGTCCAGATCCCGGATTCCGCCTGCTCGCCTCCCGGTGACTGGCGGCCGATGGGGCTGGGTGTGCGCGATGGTGTGGTGTATGTGGGCGGCGTCTGCTCCGCCGAGAGCACGCAGGATGTCACCAAGCTGCGTGCGGTGGTGTGGACGTACGACCCGGCCACTGCCACGTTCGGCGCCGCACCCATCGTCGACGAACCACTGAACTTCCCCCGCGACCCGGCCAACGATCCCACGCCGGGCGACTGGAAGCCGTGGACGCGGGACAACCTGGCCCAGTTCCCCATGGGGAACGTGACCTACCCGCAGCCGATGCTCAGCGACATCGAGATCGAGCGTGACGGCGGCCTGGTCCTGGGCTTCCGCGACCGGTTCGGCGACCAGTCCGGGCTGGTGATTCCCAACGCCAACCCCAACGGCCCCGTGGAGAGCACCGTCACCGGCGGCGACATCATCAAGGTCTGCCGCAAGTCCGACAGCACCTACCACTGGGAGGGCAGCACCGACTGTCCGCGTCCCCGCGGCGGCAACGAGTGGTTCACCGGCGACACCTATTACACCGGGACCGGCCATCGGGAGGCGGCGTGGGGCGCGCTCGCGCTGCCGCTGCAGCAGGACACGATCGCCAGCACCTTCCTGGACCCGTATCGAACCGTCAACTCCGGCGGGGCCGGGTGGTTCGACCGCACGACGGGTCACCGTGACGCGACCCAGGACGGGTTCGGGGTCGTCTACGCCACCGACGGCGGCTTCGGCAAGGCCAATGGTCTGGGCGACCTGGAACTGCTGTGTGATGACCCGCCGGTGCAGATCGGCAACCGGGTCTGGCTCGACGACGGCGGCGGCACCCAGAACGCCAGGTACGACGAGACCCTCGGCATCCCCGGCGTGACCGTCACCCTCAAGGACACGTCCGGCAACGTCATCGCGACGAAGAAGACCGACGCCAAGGGCGAGTACTACTTCGACCACCGCGACGGTCTCCTGCCGAACACCGACTACACGGTGGAGTTCGACAAGACCACCGCCGACACCAGCAACCTGCCGGGCGGCATCACCCTCGCCGACCTGATGTGGACGCGCACCACGGGCCGTGACCCGGCGACCAACTCGGACGCCGAGCCGACCGGCGGCGACGAACAAGCCCCGACAGCCGTGGCGAAGGTGACGACCGGCCCGCCCGGCTCGGTCGACCATGACCTCGACGCCGGGATGTGGGCCGGCACCTGACAGCCGCCGGTTCAGTTGGGAGGATGTGGGCCGCGCCCGTACGGCGGCCCACATCCGCCTGTGCTCGCCTGGTTCAGGAGAACAGTGGGGCACCGAGCGGACGCTCGGCCGAGAAGCCCGGCAGCACGAGAAAGGTGCCGGAGGCGGTGGCCGTGGCGAAGGCGGACAGGTCGTCGCCGTCGTCCAGCCGCTGCTGCGTCGCCACGAAGGTGCGCAGTTCACGCTGGAAGCAGATGAACAACAGCCCGCGGTCCTCCGGCCCGTTGGCGTAGCTGTAGCCACGCCGCAGCATCAGCCCGCTGCCCGTGCCGTTCGGGTTGGCCCGCCGCGCGTGCGCCATGGCCGGCACCAGGTACCGGCCCTGCGCGGACTTCGCGCCCAGATCCATGGGCGCATCCGGGCCACCGCCGCTGAGCGGGGCACCGTCCTCGCGGCGCCGGCCGACCGCCCGCTCCTGGTGAGTGAGTTCCTGGGCGAGGAAGCGTGCCACGTCCAGCCGCAGGCGCCGCACAACCGCGACCGTGCCGCCCCGCACCCGGCCCGGGCCCGGTAGCCACACCTCTCGCTCCAGTTCCGCGGGGGTGCGCGGCACCACCATCCCGTCAAGGAAGCCCAGCAGGTTGCGCATCGGCACCCGCTGCCCGGCGCCCCCGGGCCGGGTGGGTGGCCGGAAACCCTGCTGGGCCCAGCCCGGCACCGCCGAGTGCTCCTGGAGCCAGGCTCTCAGGACGCCGTCGGCCAGCGTCACCACCTGCGGGTCGGACGCGCAGACCTGGACCATCAGGTCGCCGCCCCGGGCCGAGTCCGACATCTCCTCCCGGGCGAAACTGGGGAGTTCGCGGGCTCCGGGCAGGGTGCTGTCCACCGCTTTCACGACGCGCGGACCCACTCCGACGGTGACCGTCAGGTCCCCCGGCGGGAAACCGCCGAGGGCGGCATCACCGCCGTGCGTGGTGAGCTCGAGGACGCGTGTGCCCAGCCCCGCCAGCAGCCTCCCGTTCCGGCGCACGAAGTCACTGCCGGGCGCGTCCGGGTGTGCGGCTGCGGGCAGGTCGTACACCGACAGAACCACGTGCTGTTGGGGCTGCACCGGACGGTCCACCCCGGCCTGGCGGCTGCCCCGAGCGGACACGGTCACCATCTCCGGCGCGCAGGACACCGGCGAGGCGTCGTCCGGGGAAGCGGCCGGCCGTTCGCCCGCACCGACCACGTATCCGGTGATCCCGGCGGCCACCGTGACCGCCGTGCCCCTCGCCAGCGCCCTGCGCCGCGACAGCCGCTGTTCCGTACCTGCTTCACCCGGTCGAGTACTGTCAGTAATCATTCGGGCACTTTAAGCTAAAGTTCGCTGCCCTTACGGATCGGGAGAAACCGCACATGATGTCGCTCATCGCCCGCTGGGCGCATGGCCGTTGGCCCGCCGCGACGTTGGGCGGCGCGCTGGCCGCCGCGCTCCTGTGCGGCGGCTGCTCGGGACTGTCCACCACCGACGACGGTCACGCTCCCGCCCGCTCAACCGGGCCCGCCACCATCCGGGTGCCGGCACAGGCGGCCACGATCAACGCCGCCCTCACGCGGGCCCGCCCCGGTGACCTGGTGCTCGTGTCACCCGGCGTGTACCACGAGAGCGTCCGGGTGCGCACCGACCGCGTGGTGCTCCGGGGCACCGACCGCAACCGCGTCGTCATCGACGGCCAGGGCCGACGCTCCAACGGCATCGTCGTCACCGCCGAAGGCGTCTCCGTGGAGAACCTCACCGTCCGCAACCACCTCCTCAACGGAGTCCTCGTCACCGGCATGAGCGACGCCGCCGGCGGGCTCGCCCGCGGCAGCGACGGCTACCAGCACCTCGACCCGGCCCGCTTCCCTCCCCTCGACGGCTTCCGCGTCCGCTACGTCACCGCCCACGCCAACGGCCTCTACGGCATCTACGCCTTCAACGCCCGGCACGGGGTGCTCGAGCGCAACTACGCCTCCGGCAGCGCCGACTCAGGCCTCTACGTGGGCCAGTGCAAGCCCTGCCACATCCTCGTCCAGGACAACATCGCCGACCACAACGCCATCGGCTACGAAGGCACCAACGCCAGCGGACCCACCTGGGTGCTGCGCAACCGCTTCACCCGCAATCGGGTCGGCATGACCATCGACACCGATTACCAGGAAGCGTATGTACCCCAGACCGGCGGCGTGGTCGCCGGCAACCTCGTCTCCGACAACAACGCACCCGACACGCCCGAGCAGGCCGACGGCGGCTTCGGGATCGGCGTCGGCATCGCCGGCGGTCAGCACAACACGTTCCTGCGCAACCGCGTCACCGACAACTCACGCGCCGGCATCGTGCTCACCTCGCACGAGGACGTACCTCCCCTGGGCAACCGGCTGGAGGACAACACCCTGTCCGCCAACGCGATCGACATCACCTACCAGGCGTCCGTCCGCGCTCCCGGCCAGGGAAACTGCCTGCACGGCAACACCCTCTCTCGCACCCTCCCGGAAGACCTCCCCCGCACGGCACCCTGCCCCGCTGGAAACAGCCGGACCTCCACAACGGCGCCTGCCGCCCGCACCGCACCGCCACCAGCCGGAATCGCCTTCCTGGACGTGGTCCCGCCCCCCGCCCAGCCACAACTCCCGCACGCGCGCACCGCATCCCCCAGCCCCGCCCTTCACCTGCCCGGCGATGTCCACACCGATCGCGTACCGCTCCCCGCCCCGGATCTGCTCGCCACCCGCAGCCGCCACGACGTGACCGCCCGATGAGACTGCCACGCCGACCCGCTCCGCCCGCCGTTTCGGCCTGGGGTATCGCGCTGAGCCTCACGCTCTTGTTCTGCGCCACCGCCTGTACCCAGGACAAGACCCCCGCCCCGCTTACCGCGACGACCACCCCCGCGCTGACCGCCCCGCAGGCCGAACTGCTCGCCCTGACCCGGTTCACCAACTACCGGCGCGGCTCCGCCCAGGTCACCGCCGACATCCCGGTCCAGGGACACTCCGCCCAGCTCACCGGCCGCCTCGACTGGCGCCACGGGGCCGGGCTCGCCGTCCTCCAGGGCAACGGCGGGGCTCTGGAACACGGACGCCACCTGCTGCGCTGGGACCGCGCCACCGTCGCGGTCCGGTACGACTGGACCGGCCCCCTCCCCACGCACCCACCCCGCGACGGCTGGACCCAGCGCGCGCTCACCGCCCACGCGTCCACCCTGGACACCAGCCTGCTCCTGCTGCTCAACCTGGCCGCCGACCGGCCCGACAACGCCCAACTGCTGCTCCACAGCGGCGCACGCCGTCTCAGCCGGGAGAGAGTGGCAGGCGTCCCTGTCACGGTCTTCGCGGGCCCGTCCACCGCCGCCCCCGGTGCGGCGCGCTCCACACCTGGCCGCACCCTCTACTGGGTCGACGCGAACGGAGTACTGCGCCGCTTCTCCGCCCGGCCGGGCGGCGCCGGCAGCTGGTTGGTGGCGACGTTCACCGCATGACCTCTTGCCGCCCTCCCCACCGCAGGCCCCGCGTCAGGCGCGGCACGCGACGTTCGCCCTGTTCTGACGTGAGAGGCGCAGGCATCCGGGTGCGGTGAAGAATGAGTCCATGCGTATTCGAGCCGCGCGCCTGGACGAACTGCCCGCCCTCCAGGACATCGAGAGGGCCGCCGGGCAGTGCTTCCGGGACATCGGTATGCCGGAGATCGCCGAGGACGAGCCGCTCCCGCTCGGTGAGCTCGCCGCATATCACCACGCCGGACTGGCCTGGGTCGTGGCCGACGGCGCCGACGTCCCGGTCGCCTACCTGATCGCCGACCGGGTGGACGGCAACCTCCACGTCGAGCAGGTCTCAGTGCACCCGGACAGCGCACGTCGAGGTGTCGGCCGGTCGCTGCTGGAACATCTGGCGGCCCACGCCAGGAGCGAGGGTGCACCGGCCCTGACCCTCACCACGTTCACCCACGTCCCATGGAACGCCCCCTACTACGCACGCTGTGGTTTCCAGCTCATGGACGCCAGCAGTCTCACTCCCGGTCTGGTGAGGATCCGTGAAGGCGAGGCGGCACATGGCCTGGACCGGTGGCCGCGGGTCTGCATGCGCCGGGAACTGTGACCCCGCGGTGCCGTCCTGGGCAATTCCCCGCCGGGAATGGCCTGGCCCCCTCCAATGCCGTTACAACGGGCACCGTGGACTTCCCTCGTGCGCTCCGTGAACGTCGTATCCGCCGTCACCTCAGTCAGCTCGAACTCGCGTTGCGGGCGGGCACCACGCAACGGCATCTCAGTTTCATCGAGTCCGGCAGATCAATCCCCGGCCGGAACATGGTCGTACGCCTGACCGAATCGCTCGATCTGCCGTTGCGGGAGCGCAACGAGTTGTTGCTTGCCGCCGGGTACGCGCCCGTCTACGCCGAGACCGCGCTCGACGCCCCGGAGCTGGCTCCCGTGCGGACGGCGATCGAGCACATCCTGCGCGGGCACCTGCCCTATCCGGCGCTGGTCGTGGACCGGGACGGTGGGCTGGTCGCCGCGAACAGCGCCTTCGGCTTGATCACGGAAGGGGCGGCGCCCGAGCTGGTCGCCCCGGGCTCGAACGTGTACCGTCTCGCGCTGCATCCCGACGGCGTGGCGCCACGCATCCGCAACCTCGCCGAATGGGCCCGTCACATCCTGGCCCGCCTCGGCCACCTGGACGATCTTCGCTCCGAACTGGCCTCGTACATACCGGAGTTGGACCCGTCTGCCGGGCACCTAAGCTTCGCCGTCCCGCTCCGCCTGGAGTCCTCGTACGGGGAACTGCACCTGATGACGACGGTGACAACCTTCGCCACCGCCGTCGATGTGACCCTCTCCGAGCTGAAGCTGGAGGCGTTCCTGCCGGCCGACCCGGCGACCGCCGAAGCGTTGTCGGCGGCCGCCGACGCCAGGGATCTCGCGACTTCGGGTCAGGCTCCCGGGAACATGTAGTCGGTCCTGATCCGGCCGTCGTCGTCCAGCACGAGAATCTCCAGGCCGCCGCCGAGCACATCGCCGGTCTCGACGGACACGGCCTCCCAGTGGAACTTGACCACGCCGTCGAGGCGTACGGCGTCGGAACACGACCGGAAGGTGAATCCCTGCTTCTCCACGAAGTCCTGGTAGCTCCGTGTCACGCGCACCTCGACGGCGTCGTGCCCTCGCGCCTCCAGGGTCGGGTGGTCGAAGCCGAGTCCGGCGGCGATCTCCCGTATCTCCAGCGGCGGTTGGAGTACATGAGCGCCGTCCTCCGACCAGAGCCGCTCGATCAGCGAGCGGCGTTGTGCGGCGTCCGCCTCAGTCCACTGCGCGATGTAGCGGTCAGCCAGGTCCTGCGGATCGACCCGAATCATCTCTGTCCCCTCGCCCGTCGGGTTGCTTCGCACCTGATCCTGCGGGCCGCGCCGGACGCAGCCAATTCCCTGCCGGGAATCGTCACGGGCGGGCGGCTGATCCCGCGTGGGCGCACTGCTCGCCCTCTTCCGCGAGTCCGCCGGATACACACAGAGGTCACTGGGCGAGCGGTTCGTCGTGGGTGAGCAGCAGATCGCGTCGATCGAGCAGGGCAGGCGACCGCTGAAGCCCGACCTCGCCGAGCAGCTCGACGAACTCCTCGGCACGAAGGGGGCGTTGTCGACTGCGTTGAGCCGGATGCCTGAGGTGGATCTCGTACCGCTGTGGGCGGAGGAGTATCTGGATCGGGAGCGGGAGGCGATCGCGATCTCGTGGTACGAGAGCCTGCTGGTTCCCGGTCTGCTCCAGACGGAGCGGTACGCGCGCGAAGTCTTCCGCAATCGCGTGCCGCTCTACGACGAGGACGAGATCGAGCAGCTCGTGGCAGCGCGCATCGAGCGGCGGGAGATCCTGCACCGCAGAGTGCCCCCGATGATGAGCTTCGTGATCTGGGAGGCCGCGCTAAAGGATCAGTTGGGTGGCAAGAAGGTGTACGTCGAGCAGCTGCGGCACCTGCGGGAGTACGCCGGTCTACCGGGCCTCGCGCTCCAGATCCTGCCCCTCGGCCGCACCGCTCACGCCGGCCTCGAAGGCCCGTTCATCCTGCTGGAGACCCCTGAGCACCAGCGGCTCGCGTACAGCGAAACCCAGCGCGGAAGCACGCTGATCGCCGATCCTGACGAGGTGGGGATCCTGACCCAGAAGTATGCGATGCTGCGGACGCAGGCCCTCAACACCGAGGATACGAGGGATCTGTTGGACCGTCTCCTGGGAGAGCAATGAGCGGCACGGCACTTGAGTGGTTCAAGTCCAGCTACAGCAGTGGCGAAGGCGGCGCCTGTATCGAAGTCGCCACCCTCCCCACCACCATCCACATCCGCGACTCCAAGACCCCCACCACCCCGCACCTCACCGTCACGCCCTCCGCCTGGGCCGCGTTCCTGAAGTTGACCGACGGGAACGTCTAGCTCGGCGCGGGACGCGACCCCCGGGTGAGTCCGATTCGTTCAAGACTCCCCGTCGCCGCGCTGCCTACCGTGGCCGTATGACTCCACGATTCGACGCGATCGGCATGGTGGCCTCCGACATGGCCGCCTCGATCGCCTTCTACCGCCGTCTCGGCTTCGCTTTCCCGGACGGAGCCGAGAAGGAACCGCACACCGAGGCCGCACTGCCGGGCGGGCTGCGGCTGATGCTGGACAGCGAGGAGGTGGTTCGCTCGTTCGATCCGGAATGGCGGCCGGCGGCCGGGGACGGCCGTATCGCGATCGCCCTGCTCTGTCAGAGCCCGGCCGAGGTCGACTCGGTCTACCAGGACATGGTGGGCGCCGGGTACCGGGGCCCGCGCAAGCCGTGGGACGCCGTGTGGGGGCAGCGTTACGCGGGCCTGCTCGATCCGGACGGCAACGGTGTCGACCTGTTCGCGCCGCTAACTGGAGCGGGCCAGTAGCCGGCTGAGCGGCATACCCGCCAACTCCCGTACGTCTCTTGCCAGATGGGCCTGGTCCGCGAACCCGGACCGGGCCGCCGTCTCCGCGAAGGGGACCCCGGCGCGGGCCAGGGCGAGGGCGCGTTGCAGTCGGAGTACCCGGGCGAGTGTCTTGGGGCCGTAGCCGAAGGACGCCAGGGAACGGCGGTGCAGCTGGCGGGCGCCGAGGCCGAGTTCGTCGGCGGTGGCGGCGACCGGGCTGCCCGCGTCGAGGGCGGTGACGAGCCGTCGTAGGAGCGGGTCGGGGGGTTCGGTGGCGGCGGCCCAGCACAGGGCCACCTGCTCCAGGCCGCTCGCCGGGTCGGCGGCGGCGTTCACCTGCGCGGTGAGCCGCCGCACCTCGGCGGCCGGACGGAGGTCGGCCAGCAGCACCCGCCGGTCACGCAGCTCGTGCGCGGGGACGCCCAAGAGGGCGGGCGCGGTGCCGGGGTAGAAGCGGAAGCCCGCCCACTCGCTCGGTCTGTCGGGGGTGACGTAGGCGTGCGTGTCGGGACCGGCGACCAGCAGCCGACCCTCGTTCCACAGCAGGTCCATGCATCCGTCGGGCAGGACAGGCCCCGCTGCGGACCCGGACGGCGTGCTGGTCCACACCACCGCTCCGGTCAGCCGGGACGCCCACTCCGCGTACACGTACGCCAGGCTACGCCGCCCGCGTCCGGTGCTCCTGCGGGCTCACTCCGTACACCCGCTTGAACGCGCTGGAGAGGGAGAACGAGCTGCCGTAGCCGACCTGGCGGGCGATCGCGTCGAGGGTGTCGTCGCTGTCGCGGAGGCGGTCGGCGGCGAGGGCGAGGCGCCAGCCGGTGAGGTAGGTCATCGGGGGTTCGCCGACCAGGTCGGTGAAGCGGCGGGCAAGGGCGGCCCGGGACACGCCGGCCTTGCCCGCGAGCGAGGCCACGGTCCAGGGGTGCGCGGGGTCGTCCTGGACCAGCCGCAGGATGCGGCCGACGACGGGGTCGGCGAGCGCCGCGTACCAGGCGGGCGGCTCCGCCTCCGGGCGGGCGAACCAGGCCCTGAGCGCGGCGATGACCAACAGGTCGAGGAGGCGGTCGAGGACGACTTCCTGACCCGGCTCGTCGCGCACGACCTCTTCCATGAGGACGGGCGTGAGCGGGCACCGCCACCTGTCGGAGGTGAGGGACAGCAGCGGCGGCAGCGCGTCCAGCAACCGGCCGCCGATCTCGTTCTGCACCAGGTACGTCCCGATCACCATCATCGTGGAGCCGTCGGCCCGATCGCCCCAGCTGCGCACGCCGATGTCCATGGAGCCGTTGAGGGGCCTCCCGTCGGGGTAACGGCACTCGGCGCCCGGCAGGATCACCGCCTGGGGCACGGTGCCGGGGTCGTCGGCGCAGGTGTACGGGCCAGGGCCGCGCGCGATGGCGAGCTCACCGGCCCGCAGCCGCACCCGCTCCCCCGCGTCCGGCACGATCCAGGCGTCGCCCCGCACCATCAGCATCACCGTGAGGGGGGCACGGTCCTCGACGCGCACGGCCCACGGCGGATCGAAACACGCTCGGATCATGAAGGCACCCCGGGCCCTGGGCCCCTCCAGGAGGCCTGCGAGGGGGTCCCCCCGCGTGAGCGCATTCGAGCGTGGGGGAGCGTCCATGGCGTCAGCGTAGACGCCCGCGCATGGGAATGAGCCGTTCGGCGATGGGCTGTTGGAGCGCCCCGCCGTTGACTTGGGGCATGGGAGAAAACAGCGGAGAAAACACAGCGAACGCAGCGAGCAGGCAGACCATGACGGTTGTGGTGACCGGTGCCTCCGGGCGGACCGGAAGCCGGGTGGCGGCCGCATCACGGGCTGCGGGGCTGACGGTGCGGCCCGCCTCCCGCGCCCACGGCTTCGACTGGGAGGATCCGACGACCTGGGCCGAGACCCTGCGGGACGCCGACGCGGCGTACCTCATGTACCCGTCGGACGTCGGCTTCCCGGAGGCGGCCGAGGGGATCGGCGCGCTCGCCCGGGAGGCGGTGGGGCTGGGGGTGCGGCGGCTGGTGCTGCTGTCGGCGCGCGGTGAGGAGCAGGCGCTGCCGACCGAGGAGGCGCTGAAGGCGTCGGGCGCGGACTGGACGGTCGTACGGGCGTCGTGGTTCTCGCAGAACTTCAGCGAGGGGCCGCTGGTGGAGGGGCTGGTCCACGGCGAGCTGGTGTTTCCGGCCGGTGAGGTGGAGGAGCCGTTCATCGACGTGCGGGACATCGCGGACGTCGTCGCGGTGGCGCTGGCCGAGGGGAGCCGGTACGTCGGGCGGACCGTGGAGCTGACGGGGCCTCGGCTGCTGTCGTGGCGGGAAGCGGTCGCGGAGATCTCGGAGGCGACGGGCGTCAAGGTGACGTACACCCCGGTGCCGGTGCGGGCGTACGCGGAGACGCTGGCGGGGTTCGGGGTCCCGCCGGAGGAGGTGGGGCTCTTGGTGGAGGTCTTCGAGGGGCTCATGGACGGGCGCAACGCACGGCTGACCGATGATGTGCGGCAGGTCCTGGGGCGGGATGCGCGGGACTTCGGGGATTTCGTGCGGGATGCTGCCGCGACGGGAGTGTGGAAGTCGTCCGGGTTCAACGACTAGGACCCCTCCGGCTTGTGCGGCGGGTGCGGGTGGGCGTTCTTGACGTGGGTGCGCAGGCGGGAGGTGACGTCCTCCGGGGGCAGGAAGCGGGACCAGCGTTCCGGGAACTCGGAGGGCATGTCCGGGTCGTCCGGGTCGTAGGGGGCGTGGGGGTCGGACTCGCGGTGGGCGGCCGCGCGGGCCACGTACTCGGCGACCTGGGCCTCCCGCATGCGTTCGTTGGCGGCGCGGGCCGCAGCCGTCGCGGCGGCCGGCCAGACCCGGTCGATGGCCGCGTTGACCGCGGCGCCCACCAGGACGGCGAACGCGGACACACCGATCCACAGCAGCACGGCGACGGGCGCGGCGAGCGAACCGTAGATGGTGGGGCCCTCGACGGTGTTGGTGAGGTAGATGCGCAGCAGGAAGCTGCCGAGCACCCACATGGCGAGGGCGACCAGGGCGCCGGGCACGTCCTCGATCCACGGGGAGCGCACGGGCACCGACACGTGGTAGAGCGTGGTCAGGAAGACGATGGACAGCACGATGACGACAGGCCAGTAGAGCACCTGCACGACCGTCGTGGACCACGACACGATATTCACCACCGCGTCCGGCCCGGCCACCATCAGCGGCAGTGCGACCGAACCGATCAGCAGCGCCACGACGAACAGCAGGAACGCCATCAGACGGGTCTTCACGATGCCGCGGACTCCGTCGAGGCCGTACATCACGGTGATGGTGTCTATGAAGACGTTCACCGCTCGGGAGCCCGACCACAGGGCGAACAGGAAGCCGATGGAGATGACGTCGGGCCGGCCGCCCTTCATCACGTCGTGCAGGATCGGCTGGGCGATCTGTGTGACGCCCTTGTCGGACAGGACCGTGCGCGAAGCCTCCAGGAGGTTGGTCTCCAGGCTCGCGATGGTGTCGGCGCCGGTCCAGTCGTCGACGTAGCCGAGCAGCCCGATCATGCTGAGCAGCAGAGGGGGGACGGACAGCAGCGTGAAGAAGGCGGCCTCGGCGGCCAGGCCCAGGATCCGGTACTCCATGCACGAGTTGACGGTGTCCTTGAGCAAGAGCCAGGCGGTCCTGCGCTTGGAGACGTTGCGGTAGAGGGCGCGCGCCCGGTGGAGACGGCCGGAGGCGTGTGGTTGGGGAGATTCGCTTGCTGCCTGCACGATCCAACGGTATCCGTCGCATGAGGCTGCACTCATCCCGTGGTGTCCCGCCCGTGAAATCGCACTGATCGATAATCGTTCATGAGTAAATCGAACCATTTTTCTGTCATGTCCGCGTTGGCCGGAATGTCGCACCTGGGGAGGCCGGATCCACAGGACGCCCGCACCGGCCGTTCGGTGAACTCCCTGGTCGGAGATGAAAAGGGCTCGAAAACCTGTCTGGTCGATTCGATGTGCGCCGCCGAAAAAGCGCCAATGACTGAAATGGCCTTGAAGCGTTCATGAATTACCCACAAGAATTTCGACTGCATTGAAGCGCCCTCGACCAGGGCGACCTCGCACACCCGAGCCATTTCACCCCTTTCACGCCGGCATCACGTTCCTCTTCTTTTTCATCTTGTCGCATTTCGTGTACGACGTATCAGAAACAGCAGCAAGGAGCGCCCGTGGGGGGAATTCCCGGCGCCGGCACCGAAAGCGTTCTGGCCGAGGTGCTGGCCGGTGTAGTACGCAAGGAACACGTACCGGTCGACAGTCACTTCTTCGACGATCTGGGCGCCAACTCACTGGTTATGGCCCACTTCTGCGCCCGTGTCAGGAAACGCCCGGAACTGCCGGCGGTATCCATGCGGGACGTCTACGGACATCCGACGATCCGCCGACTGGCGGCGGCCCTCGCCGAGACGCCGGCCGAGACACCCGTCGCCGTCCCGGCCGAACCGCCGCCCGAACCGGGCAGCACGGCACGGTACGTCCTGTGCGGAATCCTGCAGTTCCTCGTCTTCGCCGGGTACTGCCTGCTCGCCGGGACGGCCACCGCCCACGGCTACGACTGGGTCTCCGGCGGCGAGGGCATGGCCGCGGTCTACGGCCGCTCGGTGGTCTTCGGCGGCGCCCTGTTCGCCGCCGCCTGCGCTCTTCCGGTCCTGGCGAAGTGGCTGCTGGTCGGCCGCTGGAAGGAGACCGAGTTCCCGGTCTGGAGCCTCGCCCACCTGCGCTTTTGGACAGTGAAGGCGTTGCTTCAGGCCAACCCGATGGTCCTGTTCGTCGGCAGCCCGCTGTATGTGCTGTACCTGCGGGCGCTGGGCGCGCGCATCGGACCCGGCGTGACGATCCTGTCCCGCTCGGTGCCGGTCTGCACCGACCTGCTGACCGTCGGCGCCGGCACGGTGATCCGCAAGGACTGCCACTTCCTGTGCTACGCGGCGCGGGCCGGCCGGATCCACACCGGTCGCGTCACCCTGGGCGGCGGGGTGTACGTCGGCGAGAAGACCGTCCTCGACATCGGCACGACGATGGGCGACGGCTCCCAGCTCGGCCACTCCTCCGCCCTGTACGACGGCCTCACGGTCCCGACGGGCGAGCGCCGGCACGGCTCACCGGCCCAGCGCACCGACGTCGATCACGTCCGGATCCCGTCGGCGCGCTGCTCCACCGCGCGCCGGTTCGGATACGGACTCGCGGGGCTGCTCCAGATGCTGCTGCTGTACGTCCCGTTCGGCGTGGGCGGCGCGCATCTGCTGCTCACCGCGGCCCCCGAACTGGAGGTGTTGGTCGCGCCGGACTCCCAGGACCTGGCCTCGGCCCGGTTCTACGTCGAGGCACTCGTCCTGTCCCTCGCGCTGTTCGCGGCCTTCCTGGTCATCGGCCTGGCGGTGGTGACGCTGGTGCCCAGGCTGCTGCGGCCGTTCCTGCGCCCGGACCGGGTCTACCCGCTCTACGGTTTCCACTACTCGGTCCAGCGCGCGGTCGCACGCCTGACCAACATCAAGTTCTTCCCGTGGCTGTACGGCGACAGTTCGTACATCGTCCCCTATCTGCGGGCCCTCGGTTACGACCTCTCGACGGTGGAGCAGACCGGCTCCAACTTCGGTACGCAGGTGCGGCACGAGACGCCGTATCTGGCCACCGTCGGCAGCGGCACGATGGTCGCCGACGGATTGTCGATCGTGAACGCCGACTTCTCCGCCACGTCCTTCCGCGTCTCGCGGACCACGATCGGTGCGCACAACTTCCTCGGCAACCACATCGCCTATCCGGCGGGCGGCCGCACCGGCGAGAACTGCCTGCTGGCCACGAAGGTGATGGTCCCGCTCGACGGGGAACTCCGCGAGGGCGTGGGCCTGCTCGGTTCGCCCTGCTTCGAGATCCCCCGCTCGGTGGAGCGTGACACCCGTTTCGACCACTTCCGCGAGGGCGACGAACTGCGCCGCCGGCTCCGCGCGAAGAACCGGTACAACCTACGCTCGATGGGCCTGTTCCTGTTCATCCGCTGGCTGCACTGGTTCGGCCTCACCGTGCTCGGCTTCGCCGCCGTCGACCTGTACGGCGTCCACGACGCCGTCGGCGGCCCGCTCATCGGCGCCGGTCTGATGGCGGCCCTGGTGTTCACCACCTTCTACTACGTCCTGGTGGAACGGCTGATCGGGCACTTCCGGCCACTGCGGCCGCTGCTCTGCTCGATCTACGACCCGCGCTTCTGGCGGCAGGAACGCCTGTGGAAGATGCCCGACAACCACCTCGTGGTGTTCAACGGGACCCCGTTCAAGAACGTCGTCTGGCGGCTGCTGGGCGTCCGGCTCGGCCGCCGGGTCTTCGACGACGGCTGCTCCATCACCGAGCGCACGCTCACCGCCATCGGCGACGACTGCACGCTCGCCGCGCACACCAAGGTGCAGGCCCACTCGCAGGAAGACGGCACGTTCAAGTCCGACCACATCACGATCGGCGCGGGCTGCACGCTCGGGACCGGCTCGCTCGTGCACTACGGCGTCTCGATGGGGGACGGCGCCGTACTCGCTCCCGACTCCTTCCTGATGAAGGGCGAGGAGATGCCTCCTGGGGCGCGGTGGGGCGGCAATCCGGCGGTCGCACCGCGGCACACCTGAGCGCGACGGGCGCCGCCTATCCGCATCGTGCGCAGGCGCAACACGCGCGTCATGCGCAACACGGGCAACATGCGCAACACGCGCAACAGCAAGGGCAATGGGGGGAATCAGGCATGGCAACAGTTCCGCGCTGGGCGCTCGATCCGGTGCCGGGTACGGCCGAGTACGAAGTGCCGCTTCCGGTGGGGGTGACCGCCGGGCCCGCCGAGGTGCTCGCCGCCCACCACCGGGTCCTGGCCGCGCTGTCCGGTGAGAGCGAGACCACCACCGACGACTCCGGGCTGTGGGTGAGTCTCACCGGCCGCACGCTGCGGCTGCGGTACCGCACCGATCTGCTGGACGCCGAGGCGGCCGCCCGGGTCGCGGGCTACCACCTCGCCGCCCTCGCCGAACCCGAGCGACGGAGCCTGGTGTCCGAGGACGAACTCCGGTACCAGCTGGAGGATCTGGCGGGCCCGCGCCGACAGCTGCCCGACCGGCGGGTCCACGAACTGTTCGAGGAGCGCGCCGCCGCCCACCCGGACGCGGTGGCCGTCGTCCACGGCGACCGGTGCTGGACGTACGACGAACTCAACTCCCGGGCCAACCAGTTGGGCCGGGCCCTGCTGGCACGGGGCCTGGAGCGCGAGGGCGTGGTCGCCGTCGTGATGGAGCGGAACCTGGACTGGATGGCGGCCGTGCTGGCCGTCCTGAAGGCGGGCGGGGTGTACCTGCCCGTCGAGCCGCACTTCCCGGCCGCGCGGGTCACCGCCACGCTCGACCGCGCGGGCTACGGCCTCGTCCTCACCGAGCGCGGCAGCGACGGTGCCGTCGAGGGGACGGCCCGGACCCTGTTCGTGGACGCCGCGTACGCCGAGGCCCACCCGGACGGCGACCTCGGGGTGTCCGTCTCGGCAGGTCAACTCGCCTACATCTACTTCACGTCCGGCTCCACCGGCGAGCCCAAGGGCGCGATGTGCGAGCACGCCGGGTTCCTCAACCATGTGCTCGCCAAGCTCGACGACCTCGGTGTCGGCGCCGGGGACGTGGTCGCGCAGACCGCGCCCCAGTGTTTCGACATCTCGCTGTGGCAGTTGCTGGCCGCGCCGGTGGCCGGCGGGCGGACCCTGCTGGTCGGCCAGGAGACGATCCTGGACGTGCCCCGGTTCGTGGACACCATCGAGCGGGGCCGGGTCAACGTGCTCCAGCTCGTGCCGTCGTACCTCGAAGCCGTGCTCGCCGAACTGGAGCAGCGACCGCGTGAACTGCCGGACCTGCGCTGTGTGTCGGTCACCGGCGAGGCGGTGAAGAAGGAGCTGGTCGAGCGCTGGTTCACGGCCCGGCCCGGGATACCGCTGGTCAACGCGTACGGGCTGACCGAGACCTCGGACGACACCAACCACGAGGTCATGCTCCGGGTGCCCGACGAGGACCGGGTGCCGCTCGGGCGGCCGATCGCCAACGTACGGGTGTACGTCGTCGACGAGGATCTGACGCCCGTGCCGCTGGGGGCGCCCGGCGAGATCGTGTTCTCCGGGGTCTGCGTCGGCCGCGGATACGTCAACGATCCCGAGCGCACGAAAGCCGCGTTCACCGACGACCCGTACCGGCCCGGTGAGCGGCTGTACCGCAGCGGCGACCAGGGGCGCTGGCTGCCCGACGGGAAGCTGGAGTTCCTGGGCCGCCGGGACAGTCAGGTGAAGATCCGGGGCTTCAGGATCGAGATCGGCGAGATCGAGAACGCGCTGCTGCGGGTGCCCGGCGTCCGGGACGGCGCGGTGGTCGTGGTCCGCGGCACCCGGCTGGCGGCGTTCTGCACCGGCCCGCGGCCCGTCGGCGCGGACACGGTACGGGAGCGGCTGGCCGCCTCGCTGCCCGCGTACATGGTCCCGGCGGTCGTCCACTGGCGTCAGCGGCTGCCGCTGACCGCCAACGGCAAGACGGACCGCCGGACGCTCACCGCCCTCGCCGAGGACCTCGACGTGGGCGCCAACGTGGGCACCGACGAGGGCACCGGGACGCAGGACCGGCCGGGGACGCCGGACGAGCGGCGGATGGCCGCCGCCTGGGCCGAGGTGCTCGGTGTCCCCGAGGACCGGATCGGCCGGCTCGACCACTTCTTCGACCGCGGCGGCACCTCACTGGCCGCCGTGAAGCTGGCGATCGCCCTGGACCGGGCGATCACCCTCAAGGACGTCACCCGCCATCCGGTCCTCGCGGACCTGGCCGGGCTCCTCGAACGACCGGCCTCGTGAACCGCGGGCGCCTCTCCCCGATGGACCGCCTCTCCCCGATCGACCGCTCAAGCGCCCCACCCGAAAGGAACACCGAGATGTCGCCCTCGTCTGAGACGCTGCTCCCCGACGTCGAGTTCGCGCCCAGCCGTCCGCCCCTGGTGCACGCCGACGCCGCCGGCGATCCGGCGCGCTGGACCGCCGCGCACCGCGACGCACTGCGGGCCACGGTCGCCGGGCACGGCTCGGTCCTGGTCCGCGGGCTGGGCCTGACCGACGCCGCCACGACCGAAGCCGTCTTCGGCCGGCTGGCCGGCTCCCTGATGGCCGACCGGGAGCCCTTCGCGCCCCGGCGCCGGTACGCGGACGGCGTGTACTCCTCCACCAAGTGGCCGGCGAACCAGCAGATGTGCATGCACCACGAGGCGAGCTACGCGCTGGAGTTCCCGGGCCTGCTGCTGTTCGCCTGCCTGGAGGCACCCGGCGCGGGCGGCGCGACCTGCGTGGCCGACGGCTCGGCGGTGCTCGACGCGCTGCCCGCCGAACTGGCCGAGCGGTTCGAACGGGAGGGCTGGCTGCTGAACCGGACGTACAACGACGAGATAGGCGCTTCGGTGGCCGAGGCCTTCGGCACCGACGACCGCGGCGCCGTCGAACGGTACTGCCGCGCCAACGGCATCGCCTGGGAATGGCGGCTCGACGGTTCGCTGCGCACCAGCCAGCACCGCAGCGCCGTGGTCCGCCACCCGGTCACCGGCCGCCGCTGCTGGTTCAACCAGATCGCCTTCCTCAGCGAATGGACGATGGATCCCGAGGTCCGCGAGTACCTGGTGGACGTGTACGGGCCCGACCAGCTGCCGTTCACCACCCGCTTCGGCGGCGGCGACCCGATCGACGAGGACGTCGTCCGCACGGTCAACGAGGTGTACGAGGCGCACACCGTGCGCGAGCCGTGGCGCGCCGGGGACCTGCTGCTCGTCGACAACATCCGCACCGCGCACAGCAGGGAGCCCTTCGACGGCCCGCGTGAGGTGCTGGCCGCGCTCGGCGACCCGGTGCGGCGCTCCGACTGCGAGGTGAGGACCGTATGAGCACCGTCCAGAGCGTGCCGCCGTTCGCGGTGATCAGCGGCGAGCAGGTCCAACGGGCGCTGCACGGGCGGGAGTCGGAGATCGGCGAGCTGGTCGAGGGCGTGTACCGGCTGCACGGTGCCGGTGACTCGGTGAACCCGCCGTCGTACTTCCTGCGTTTCCCGGACCGGCCCTCGTCGCGGATCATCGCGCTGCCCGCCTCGCTGGGCGGGCCGCTCCGGGTGGACGGCGTGAAGTGGATCTCCAGCTTCCCGGAGAACACCAGGTCGGGGCTGCCGCGGGCGTCCGCGGTGCTGATCCTCAACGACCCCGGCACCGGTTATCCGTACGCCTGCCTGGAGAGTTCGGTCATCAGCGCCACCCGCACGGCGTCCTCGGCGGCACTCGCGGCCCACCGGCTCGGCGCCGGACGGGAGCGGCCGCGGCGGGTCGGGTTCTTCGGCACCGGTCTGATCGCCCGCTACATCCACACCCATCTCACCGCCACCGGCATGGAGTTCGAGGAGACGGGCGTGTACGACCTGTCCGCCGACAGCGCGGCGGGCTTCCGGGGGTACCTGGAGCGGTCGGGCGCGCAGGGGCGGATCACCGTGCACGAGAAAGCCGAATCCCTGGTCCGGTCCAGCGACCTGCTGGTGTTCGCGACGGTCGCGTCCACGCCGCACGTCCACGATCCGATGTGGTTCGCGCACCATCCGCTGGTGCTGCACGTGTCGCTCAGGGATCTAGCACCGCAGATCCTGCTCGGGTCCGCCAACTTCGTCGACGACGTCGAGCACTGCCTGAAGGCGGAGACCTCCCCGCACCTGGCCGAACAGGTCACCGGTAGCCGCGAGTTCGTGAACGGCACGCTGGACGACGTACTGACCGGGCGGGTCGCCGTCCCGACGGACCGCACGGTGGTGTTCTCACCCTTCGGGCTGGGGGTGCTCGACCTCGCGGTCGGCAGGTTCGTCCACGACGAGGTGGCCCGGCAGGGCGAACTGCGCGTCGTCGACGGGTTCTTCCACGAGCTGCGCCGGTACGGCTGACCGACGGGCACGTGGTGCACGAGGAGGGGGGCGGCATGCCCGTCATTTCTGATCCGGCGCAGTTCAACGAGGAGGATCTCTACGTCGACCTGAGGGCCGCGTTGGGACTTCCGCTGTATCTGAAGTGCGAGGGGTTCAACTTCGCCGGGTCGGTCAAGCTGAAGGCCGCCGCCGAGATGGTCGACGCGGCCGAACGCGAGGGCCGGCTGCGACCCGGTTCGGTCCTGGTCGAGTCGTCGTCGGGGAACCTGGGCGTGGCGCTCGGCATGATCGCGGCGAGCCGGGGCCACCGGTTCCTGTGCGTGACCGACGCGCGCTGCAACCGGGCGAGCGTCCGCCTGATGGAGGCGCTCGGCAGCCACGTCCACATGATCGACGAGCCGGACCTGCACGGGGGGTTCCTGGGCGCCCGGATCGCGTACGTGCGGGCACTGTGCGCCGCCGACGAGAGATACGTGTGGCTCAACCAGTACACCAACCAGGGCAACTGGCGGGCGCACTTCCGCACCACCGCGCCCGCCATCGCGCGCAGCTTCCCGGACCTGGACGTCCTGTTCGTCGGGGCCGGCACCACCGGGACCCTGATGGGCTGCGCCCGCTGGTTCTGGCAGTGGCGGCGCCGGGTGCGGGTGGTCGCCGTCGACAGCGTCGGCTCGGTGACCTTCGGCGCCGCCCCGGGCCCACGGATGATCCCCGGGCTGGGCACCAGCGTGCCGCCGCCACTGCTCGACGAGTCGTACGTCGACGACGTGGTCCACGTCGAGGAGACGGACACCGTACGGGTGTGCCGTCTGCTGGCCCAGCGGGGCTTCCTCTTCGGCGGCTCCACCGGGACCGTGGTCAGCGGGGCCGGCCAGTGGCTCGCCCGGCACAGCGGTCGCGATCTCACCGCCGTGGCCATCGCACCGGACCTCGGCGAGCGCTACCTCGACACCGTCTACCGCGAGGGCTGGCCCACGGACGTCACGGAGGCGGAGGTGCCGGCCGCCTTGGCAGGGCTTGCCTGAGGGGCTCGCCAAGAGGCCGGGCCGGGTCAGGCGGGCGCGGCGGCCGACGGACCGCACCGCCCGCTCACCCGCCCGCGCGGCTCCGGGCCATGTCATGGTGGTGACCTCCGGCACGACGGGTAGGTTCCTGACATGGCAGGCAGCACCCACACCGTGACCAATCAGCCTCCGCCGCTGATCGGGTACGACGTCTTCACCGCCGACCGCGCCCTGACCGAGGCGGTGGAGCGACACACCGACCCCGGTCTGCTCGACGAGGTGCGCGGCGAGCTGGCCGCGCTCGGCCAGGCCGCCGGTTCGGCGCAGGTGCAGGAGTGGGGGGCGCAGGCCAACGAGAACCCGCCGCGCCTGCGCACCCACGACCGCTACGGCCACCGCCTCGACGAGGTCGACTTCCATCCGGCCTGGCACCGACTGCTCGGCAAGGGCGTCTCGGCGGGCCTGACCGCGGCCTGGACCCGGCCCGGCGGGCATGTCCGGCGGGCCGCCGCGTTCCTGGTGTGGACCCAGGTCGACGCCGGCAACCTCTGTCCGCTGTCCATGACCCACGCCGCGGTGCCCGCCCTGCGCACCGACCCCGCGCTCGCCGCTCAGTGGGAGCCGCGGCTGACGTCCATGGTCTACGACCGCGGGCTGCGGCCGGCCCCGACCAAGGCCGGGGCGCTGTTCGGCATGGGCATGACGGAGAAGCAGGGCGGCAGCGACGTACGCGCGAACACGACGGCCGCCACCCCCCTCGCTGAGGACGGGACGTACGAGCTGACCGGGCACAAGTGGTTCTGCTCGGCGCCGATGTCGGACGGCTTCCTGGTGCTGGCGCAGGCACCGGAGGGGCTCACCTGCTTCCTGGTGCCGCGCGTACTCGCGGACGGCGACCGCAACGTCTTCATGATCCAGCGCCTCAAGGACAAGCTGGGCAACCGGTCGAACGCCTCCGCCGAGGTCGAGTTCGACGGGACCTGGGCGCGCCGGGTCGGCGAGGAGGGGCGGGGGGTGCGCACCATCATCGAGATGGTGGCGGCGACCCGCCTCGACTGTGTGCTGGGCTCGGCGGGCCTGATGCGGCAGGCCGTGGCGCAGGCCGTCCACCACTGCACGTACCGCGAGGCGTTCGGCGACACGCTCGCCGACCAGCCCCTGATGCGCAACGTGCTGGCCGACCTCGCCCTGGAGTCCGAGGCGGCCACCACCCTCGCGCTGCGGCTCGCGGCGGCCTACGACGACGGGGGCGAGCAGGAGCGGGCGCTGCTCCGGATCGCCGTGCCGGCCGCCAAGTACTGGGTGACCAAGCGGTGCCCGCCGGTGGCGGTGGAGGCCGCCGAGTGCCTGGGCGGCAACGGGTACGTCGAGGAGTCGGGCCTGCCCCGGCTGGTGCGCGAGTCACCGCTCAACTCGATCTGGGAGGGGGCCGGGAACGTCCAGGCGCTGGACGTGGTGCGGGCGTTGCAGCGGGAGCCGCAGGCCCTGAACGCCTACCTCGTGGAGGTCGGCGGGACCCGCGGCGCCGATCACCGTCTGGACACGGCGGTCAAGGACCTGCTGACCGAACTCGGCGATCTGGACGGCGTCGAGGGACGGGCACGGCGGCTGGCCGAACGGCTCGCGCTGGTGCTCCAGGGCTCGCTGCTCGTGCGGTACGCGCCCCCGGAGGTCGCCGACGCGTTCTGCGCGTCCCGCCTGGGCGGCGACGGCGGCGCGGCCTTCGGCACCCTGCCGAGCACCCTGGACCTGGCGTCGGTGGTGGAACGGGCACGGCCGCAGTTGTGAGCCGTCGGCAGCGCCGGGCGGCCTGATCCAACGATGCGGGACGCGGGGGTGATGCCGCGCCGACACGGCACCACCCCCGCCGTGGGCCCTTTCCAGGCCGATGACGCCGCTCGGGCGTCCCTCAAGTTTCGGACACGGCGCGGCCGCCCCGCCAGGGTTTCGGGGGGTTGCAAGTTGGTGGTGTCTGTGTGCGGACTGTGCCCTTCCGTCCTGCCCGGACGGCACCATGGGACGGTCGGTCACATACCGGTCGGCGCCGAGCCGCGGCGGGCACCTCCGCGCCCCAGGAGTGCATCTTCCGCATATTTGCGGGGTCTTCGTCCCGCACCGGCCCCGACTGCCGTAGCATCCCTCTACGGGCCACCCCACCTGCTCCTCGGTCAACGTACGGATCACCAGGCGCAGTTGCCCGCCTCGGGAGGATGCATGAAACAGCGCGGCAGACACCGTCGGCGCAAGCGGGGCAGGGCGCTACGTGCCTTCCTCGCCGGGACCGCCCTCGCGCTGACCGGCGCGGCCACCATGATCAGCGTTTCGCAGGCCACGGTGGACGGCAACCCCGGGGCCCTGAAGCCCCTTTCCTCGGCCACCGACACCGCCGCGCTGGGGCTCGAGGCGCAGCAGGTACCGCAGGCCTCCCTGGACCGGCTCGCCTCGGCGATGGGCCGGCCGGTGGGCGTCGACGCCGTCCTCCACCACGCCGACAAGAGCCTGCGCGCCCCGGACTCCTGCGCGGGCGAGGAACGCGGGGCGCTGCCCGTCGAGCCCGCCGCCACCCGCGCCTACTGCTGGAACGCCGCCGACACCCGCTCCTGGCGGGCCGGCGCGGTCACCACCTCCGGGGACGCCGACGACGACGGCGTCTGGGGCCAGAACCGGGTCATCCTCTCCGGCTGGGCCCAGACCACCGGCACGCCCGGCCGCGGTCTCGCCCGGGTCGCCTTCGTCGACGCCAACGACCTGGGACACCTCCGCTACACCTCAGTGCTGCTGGTCGTCCCGGTCGACGGCGGCCGCGACTACCGGGCGCTCGCCTCACGGCTGTCCGGCATGGTCTGGTACGAGGACAAGCTGCTGGTCACCGCCGACGACAAGGGGCGCGACGCCCTGTACGTGTACGACATGAACCGGGTCCAGCGCACCACGGTGGACGCGGACGCGGTGGGCCGGGTGCCCGGCGGCTGGTCGGCGCACGGCTACCGGTACGTGCTGCCCGCCGTCGGGTCGTACCGGCTGACCGGGGCGGACGGCGCCACCCGCCCCGAGAGCATCTCCCTGGACCGCACCACGACACCCGACAGCCTGGTCGCGAGCTCACAGCCCGCCGACGACGAGGACGGGCCCACCCGCCTGTGGCGCTACTCCTTCTCCACGGCCCCGGCCCTGACCGCCCGCGCCGGACTGCTGGCCACCGACACCACAGGCCGCGCCGAACCGACCGAGGCGTACCGGACCGACGGCTCCGACATCGGAGGCGTCCTGTCGTACCACGACAACTGGTACGTGGCCCGCGTCGGCTCGGGCGACGGGCACGGCACGCTGTGGCGGCAGACCCGGGACGGCGCGCGGGCCACCCGGTGCGGACCCGAGGAGCGGCGCAACTGCTGGATCCCCGACACCCCGTCCCTCTCCTACTGGGAGGAGAGCGGCGAGGTCTGGACGCAGTCGGAGCGAATGCTCTTCGCGCTGCCGCTCGCCTCGATCGACCGGGCCCTCACGTAGCGAGGCCGCCGGACGGCGATCGATCGACAGACCGATCGGGCTCATGATTTTCTGACCGCCATGACCAACATCCCCGTGACCACCTGGTCCCTGGAGCAGACGTCCCCGACCGACCTCCTGCCGGCCGCCGCGCCGGAGGGGGACGTGCGGATCGTGCGCTCCGAGGTCCCCTCGCCCGAGTTCAGCCGCTTCCTGTACGCGTCCGTCGGCGGCGACATCCGCTGGATCGACCGGCTGGGCTGGACGTACGCCCGGTGGCAGGAGCACCTGAACCGGTCGGGAGTGGAGACCTGGGTGGCCTACGACCGGGGAACGCCCGCCGGGTACGTGGAGCTGAACGCGCAGGACGACGGTGTCGTGGAGATCGCGTACTTCGGCCTGCTTCCGGCCTTCCGCGGGCGGCGGATCGGCGGGCACCTGCTGTCGTACGGGGCCGCCCGCGCCTGGGACCTCGCGGACCGCCAGCCCGGAGTGCCGCCGACCAAGCGGGTGTGGCTGCACACCTGCAGCCTGGACGGCGAGCACGCGATGGACAATTATCTGCGGCGGGGCTTCACGCTCTTCGACACCAAGGTCGAGGAGGAACCGCAGGTGACCGCACCCGGCCCCTGGCCCGGCGCTTACCCTGCCTGACCTGCGCGGACAAGACCGCGTCGGCAGCATGTGACCGACAACACCTTCGTCTCGCCATTCGGGACAAGGATGTCCGCATCGCGGACAAAGCTGGACTGTGTCCAGATCGCCATGACACGCTTCCGTCATGTCTGGAACTGGAATTGCCTTGGTGAGTCGGCGACACGTCGACCTCGGCCGCATGTCCAGCGCCATCTGTCCATCGATCTGACAGCCCCGGCAAGTCCGACATTCCCCTTCTGTCTCATTCCGCGCAGCGCCGCGCACATCCACCCGTGCGCGCGCACGCGCAGGTCAGAGCAGCTTATCCGCCTGTCCCGAAGGACGTATCAACCATGGCCGCCACCCCACAGAAGCCTGCCGCCGCGCCCGTCCGCCGCAAGGTGAGCCGTCACCGCGGTGAGGGTCAGTGGGCCGCGGGGCACTTCACCCCGCTCAACGGCAACGAGCAGTTCAAGAAGGACGACGACGGTCTCAATGTGCGGACACGCATTGAGACGATCTACTCCAAGCGCGGGTTCGACTCGATCGACCCCAACGACCTGCGCGGCCGGATGCGCTGGTGGGGTCTGTACACCCAGCGCAAGCCCGGGATCGACGGCGGCAAGACCGCGATCCTGGAGCCGGAGGAGCTGGACGACAAGTACTTCATGCTGCGGGTCCGCATCGACGGCGGCCGGCTGACCACGCGCCAGCTTCAGGTCATCGGCGAGATCTCGCAGGAGTTCGCGCGCGGCACCGCCGACATCACCGACCGGCAGAACATCCAGCTGCACTGGATCCGGATCGAGGACGTGCCCGAGATCTGGAACCGCCTGGAGGCGGTCGGCCTGTCCACCACCGAGGCCTGCGGCGACACACCCCGCGTGATCATCGGCTCGCCCGTCGCCGGTATCGCCGAGGACGAGATCATCGACGGCACCCGGGCCATCGAGGAGATCCACGACCGGTTCATCGGCAGCAAGGAATTCTCCAACCTGCCCCGCAAGTTCAAGACCGCGATCTCCGGTTCCCCGCTCCTGGACGTCGCCCACGAGATCAACGACGTGGCGTTCGTCGGAGTCGAGCACCCCGAGCACGGCCCCGGCTTCGACCTGTGGGTCGGCGGCGGCCTGTCCACCAACCCGAAGATCGGCGTCCGGCTCGGCGCCTGGGTTCCGCTGGACGAGGTCCCCGAGGTGTGGGCGGGCGTGGTCGGCATCTTCCGCGACTACGGCTACCGGCGCCTGCGCACCCGCGCCCGGCTGAAGTTCCTGGTCGCCGACTGGGGCCCGGAGAAGTTCCGCCAGGTCCTCCAGGACGAGTACCTCAAGCGCCCGCTCGTCGACGGCCCCGCGCCCGCCACGCCCGTGGAACGCTGGCGCGACCACGTCGGCGTGCACCGGCAGCGGGACGGCCGTTTCTACGTCGGCTTCGCCCCGCGGGTGGGCCGGGTGGACGGCGCGACACTCACGAAGATCGCTGAGCTCGCCGAGGCCCACGGCTCGGGCCGGGTCCGTACCACCGTCGAGCAGAAGATGATCGTCCTCGATGTCGAGGAGGCGAAGGTCGAGTCGCTGGTCGAGGCCCTCGAGGCCCTCGACCTGACCGCCAAGCCCTCCCCGTTCCGGCGCGGCACCATGGCCTGCACCGGCATCGAGTACTGCAAGCTCGCCATCGTCGAGACCAAGCAGCGCGGCTCCGCGCTGATCGACGACCTGGAACGCCGTATCCCGGACTTCGACGAGCCGATCACCATCAACATCAACGGCTGCCCGAACGCCTGCGCCCGTATCCAGGTGGCGGACATCGGTCTCAAGGGGCAGCTGGTCCTCGACGGGGACGGCAACCAGGTCGAGGGCTACCAGGTGCACCTGGGCGGCGCGCTGGGCCTGGAGGCCGGTTTCGGCCGCAAGGTGCGCGGCCTGAAGGTCACCTCCGACGAACTGCCCGACTACATCGAGCGCGTCCTCAAGCGCTTCCAGGAGCAGCGCGAGGAGGGTGAGCGCTTCGCCACCTGGGCCACGCGCGCGACCGAGGAGGCCCTCTCATGAGCGAGCGGGCCGCCCCCTTCTACTGCCCCTACTGCGGCGACGAGGACCTGCGTCCGAACGAGGAGAGTCACGGTGCCTGGGAATGCGCGGCATGCAACCGCGCATTCCAGCTGAAGTTCCTCGGGCTGCTGGCCCGGGGTGTTCAGCGGGCCGACAACGGACGGGACCAGATATGACGACGGCTCAGGAAGCCCGTACGACCGAGGAGTTGAAGGCGCTCGCCGAGCAGGCGGGCCGCGACCTGGAGAACGCCGACGCGCTGGAGATCCTCCAGTGGGCGGTCGACACCTTCGGGACACGCTTCTGCGTGACCTCCTCGATGGAGGACGCGGTGGTCGCCCATCTCGCGTCCCGGGTGAGGAAGGGCGTCGACGTCGTCTTCCTCGACACCGGCTACCACTTCGAGGAGACCATCGGCACCCGGGACGCGGTGGAGGCCGTGATGGACGTCAACGTCATCACGCTGATGCCGACGCGGACGGTCGCCGAGCAGGACGCCGAGTTCGGGCCGAAGCTGCACGACCGCGACCCCGACCTGTGCTGCAAGATGCGCAAGGTCCAGCCGCTGGAGGAAGGCCTCAAGGAGTACTCGGCCTGGGCGACCGGGCTGCGCCGCGACGAGTCCCCGACCCGGGCGAACACCCCGGTCGTCGGCTGGGACGAGAAGCGCCGGAAGGTCAAGATCTCCCCGATCGCCCGCTGGACCCAGGACGACGTGGACGCGTACGTCACCGAGCACGGTGTCCTCACCAACCCGCTGCTGATGGACGGTTACTCCTCCGTCGGCTGCGCGCCCTGCACCCGCCGCGTCCTGGAGGGCGAGGACGCCCGAGCCGGCCGCTGGGCGGGCCGCAACAAGACCGAGTGCGGGCTGCACGGATGACGACCACTGTGCTGTCGACGAATCAGGAGAACCAAGTGACGACCGGAGCCACCGTCTGGCTCACGGGTCTGCCGAGTGCCGGCAAGACCACCATCGCGTACGAGCTGGCAGGCCGGCTCCGCGCCTCGGGCCACCTCGTCGAGGTGCTCGACGGCGACGAGATCCGCGAGTTCATCTCCGCGGGCCTCGGCTTCTCCCGCGAGGACCGACACACCAACGTGCAGCGCATCGGCTTCGTCGCCGAGCTGCTGGCCCGTAACGGTGTCAAGGTGCTGGTCCCGGTGATCGCGCCGTACGCCGACAGCCGCGAGGCGGTGCGCAAGCGCCACCAGGACGGCGGGGCGGCGTACGTCGAGGTGCATGTGGCGACCCCGGTCGACGTGTGCAGCGAACGGGACGTCAAGGGTCTGTACGCCAAGCAGGCGGCGGGCGAGCTGACCGGGCTCACCGGGGTCGACGACCCGTACGAGGAGCCCGTCTCGCCCGATCTGCGCATCGAGTCGCAGCACCAGACCGTCCAGGAGTCCGCGGCCGCGCTGCACGCGCTGCTCACCGAGAGGGGACTGGCATGACGACGACCGCAGCCGAGGTCGAGGAGGGTACGGACACCCCGTACGACCTCTCGCACCTGGACGCGTTGGAGTCCGAGGCGGTGCACATCTTCCGCGAGGTGGCGGGCGAGTTCGAGCGGCCGGTGATCCTGTTCTCCGGCGGCAAGGACTCCATCGTCATGCTGCATCTGGCGCTGAAGGCGTTCGCTCCCGCGGCGATCCCCTTCTCGCTGCTGCACGTGGACACCGGGCACAACTTCCCCGAGGTGCTGGAGTACCGGGACCGCACGGTCGACAAGCACGGCCTGCGGCTGCATGTCGCGTCCGTGCAGGACTACATCGACCGGGGTGTCCTCAAGGAGCGCCCGGACGGCACCCGTAACCCGCTGCAGACGCTTCCGCTGACGGAGAAGATCCAGGCCGAGAGGTTCGACGCGGTCTTCGGCGGCGGTCGCCGGGACGAGGAGAAGGCCCGCGCCAAGGAGCGGGTGTTCTCGCTGCGGGACGAGTTCTCGCAGTGGGACCCGCGCCGCCAGCGCCCCGAACTGTGGAACCTGTACAACGGACGGCACGCTCCCGGCGAGCACGTCCGCGTCTTCCCGCTCTCCAACTGGACCGAACTCGACGTGTGGCAGTACATCGCCCGCGAGGGCATCGAGCTGCCGGGGATCTACTTCGCCCACGAGCGCGAGGTGTTCCGGCGGGCCGGCATGTGGCTGACGGCCGGCGAGTGGGGCGGCCCGAAGGACACCGAGACCGTGGAGAAGCGGCAGGTGCGCTACCGCACGGTCGGCGACATGTCCTGCACCGGCGCCGTCGACTCCGACGCCACCACGCTGGAGGCCGTGATCACCGAGATCGCCGCATCCCGGCTCACCGAACGCGGCGCCACCCGCGCCGACGACAAGATGTCCGAGGCCGCGATGGAAGACCGCAAGCGCGAGGGGTACTTCTAATCATGAGCACGCTCACGACCGAGGAACTCTCGGAAACCACCCTGCTGCGGTTCGCCACCGCGGGCTCCGTCGACGACGGCAAGTCCACCCTCGTCGGCCGCCTCCTGCACGACTCCAAGTCGATCCTCACCGATCAGCTGGAGGCCGTCGAGCGCGCCTCCGCGAGCCGTGGCCAGGAAGCCCCGGACCTCGCGCTGCTGACCGACGGCCTGCGGGCCGAGCGGGAGCAGGGCATCACCATCGACGTGGCCTACCGCTACTTCGCGACGCCTCGCCGCCGGTTCATCCTCGCCGACACCCCGGGCCATGTGCAGTACACCCGCAACATGGTCACCGGCGCCTCCACCGCCGAACTGACGGTGATCCTCGTCGACGCCCGCAACGGCGTCGTGGAACAAACCCGCCGGCACGCGGCGATCGCCGCCCTGCTGCGCGTCCCCCACGTGGTCCTCGCCGTCAACAAGATGGACCTGGTCGACTACCAGGAGACCGTGTTCGCGGGCATCGCCGAGGAGTTCACGAAGTACGCGACCGAGCTGGGCGTCCCCGAGGTCACCGCCATCCCGATCTCGGCGCTCGCCGGTGACAACGTGGTGGAAGCGTCGGCGAACATGGACTGGTACGGCGGGCCGACGTTCCTGGAGCACCTGGAGTCGGTGCCGGTCGCCCACGACCTCAGCCACTGCCACGCCCGACTGCCCGTGCAGTACGTGATCCGTCCGCAGACCGCCGAACTCCCCGACTACCGCGGGTACGCGGGCCAGATCGCCGCCGGTTCCTTCCGCGTCGGCGAGCAGGTCACGGTGCTGCCGTCCGGCAGCTCGACGAAGATCTCCGGCATCGACCTGCTGGGTACGCCGGTCGACGTCGCCTGGACCACGCAGTCGGTGACCCTCCTGCTGGAGGACGACATCGACATCTCGCGCGGCGACCTGATCGTGCCCAGCAAGGACGCGCCGCCGACCACCCAGGACATCGAGGCGACCGTCTGCCATGTCGCCGACGCCCACCTGACCGTCGGTCACCGCGTGCTGCTCAAGCACGGCACCCGCACGGTGAAGGCGATCGTCAAGGACATCCCGTCCCGGCTCACGCTCGACGACCTGTCCCTGCACCCGCACCCGGGGCACCTCGTCGCCAACGACATCGGCCGGGTGAAGATCCGCACCGCCGAGCCGCTGCCGGTCGACTCCTACGCGGACTCGCGGCGCACCGGCTCGTTCATCCTGATCGACCCGAACGACGGCACCACGCTCACCGCGGGCATGGTCGGCGAGTCGTTCGCGTCCCCGGAGCCCGTCAAGGACGCGGCCGAGGACGACGGGTGGGACTTCTGATCATGATCTCCAAGGACTTCTACTCCTCGTTCGCGAAGGAGGGCGGCCGCGTCGGCAGCGGTCACCTCGGCAGCGGGCAGGGCGGGGTGGCGCGATGTGTGCGTTGACGTACGCGCACTGCCTGCGCGCCCGCACCCCCCACCGCTGTAGACGAAAACCTGCCGACCTCCCGGCCACGACCTGAAAGACCGTGACCGCCGGGCCAACGAGGGGAACACCTCCCGTGCCTGCCAACCGCTCCACCCTCCTGCGTCGCGGCATAGCCGCGATGACCGCCCTGCCCCTGCTCACCCTCGCCGCCTGCAGCTACGGTTCCGAGGCAAAGGACGACCAGACCGCCAAGGTCGCCGCCGGCGCCAAGAAGATCGACGGTCTCGACTCCGTCAAGATCGGGTACTTCGGCAACCTGACCCACGGCACCGCCCTGGTGGGTGTGCAGAAGGGGTACTTCCAGAAGTCCCTCGGCGCCACCAAGGCCCAGTACCAGATCTTCAACGCGGGCCCCTCCGAGATCGAGGCCCTCAACTCCAAGTCGATCGACATCGGCTGGATCGGCCCGTCCCCGGCGATCAACGGCTACACCAAGTCGAACGGCAAGAACCTGCGCATCATCGGCGGTTCGGCGTCGGGCGGTGTGAAGCTCGTGGTCAACCCGAAGAAGATCAAGTCCCTCAAGGACGTCAAGGGCAAGACGATCGCGACTCCGCAGCTGGGCAACACGCAGGACGTGGCGTTCCTCAACTGGATCGCCGACCAGGGCTGGAAGGTCGACGCCGAGAGCGGCAAGGGTGACGTCTCGGTCGTCCGCACGGACAACAAGGTCACCCCGGACGCCTACAAGTCCGGGTCCATCGACGGCGCGTGGGTGCCCGAGCCGACCGCGTCCAAGCTGGTCGCCGAGGGCGCCAAGGTGCTGCTGGACGAGTCGTCGCTGTGGCCGGACAAGAAGTTCGTGATCACGAACATCATCGTGCGGCAGGACTTCCTCAAGGAGCACCCGAAGGCCGTCGAGGCGGTGCTGAAGGCCTCCGTCGACACGAACAAGTGGATCAACGCCAACCCGGACGCGGCCAAGGCCGCTGCGAACAAGCAGCTGGAGGCGGACTCCGGCAAGGCGCTGCCGGCCAACGTCCTGGACCCGGCCTGGAAGTCGATCCAGTTCACCAACGACCCGCTGGCCTCCACCCTCAGCACCGAGGCGGAACACGCCGTCAAGGCCGGTCTGCTGGAGAAGCCCGACCTGAAGGGCATCTACGACCTCACGCCCCTCAACAAGGTCCTCAAGGCCGAGGGCGAAAGCCCGGTCGACGCCGCCGGCCTCGGCACGAACTGACCGCAGGTCCCGATGAGTTCCCAGGAGGTGACGACCATGGCCACGACCTTCGCCAAGGCCGCCGAGACGGTGGAGCACGCGGCGCGCATCGAGCACGTCTCGAAGTCCTTCGCGGGCCCCGCCGGGCAACAGCTCGTGCTGGACGACATCAGCATCGATGTCGCACCGGGCGAGTTCGTCACCCTCCTGGGGGCCTCGGGCTGCGGCAAGTCCACACTGCTGAACCTGGTGGCGGGGCTGGACAAGCCCACCGTCGGGTCCATCACGACGGAGGGCCGCCCGGCCCTGATGTTCCAGGAGCACGCCCTCTTCCCGTGGCTGACCGCGGGCAAGAACATCGAACTCGCCCTCAGGTTGCGGGGAGTTCCGAAGAACGAACGCCGGCCCAGGACCGAGGAGTTGCTCGAACTCGTCCGGCTGAAGGGCGCGTACGGCAAGCGGGTGCACGAGCTGTCGGGCGGTATGCGCCAGCGTGTGGCGCTGGCCCGGGCGCTCGCCCAGGAGAGCAACCTGCTGCTGATGGACGAGCCGTTCGCGGCCCTGGACGCCATCACCCGGGATGTGCTGCACGACGAGCTGACGCGGATCTGGGCGGAGACCGGTGTGTCCGTCCTCTTCGTGACGCACAACGTGCGTGAGGCGGTGCGGCTCGCGCAGCGTGTGGTGCTGTTGTCGTCCCGGCCGGGCCGCATCGCGCGCGAGTGGACGGTCGACATCCCGCAGCCGCGCCGTATCGAGGACGCGCCCGTGGCGGAACTGTCCGTCGAGATCACCGAAGTACTGCGTGGGGAGATCCGCCGCCATGGCCAGCACTGACACGAAGACGACCGACGGGAGCGCCAGGAACGGCTCCGCGCTGGCCGGCATCGAGGCGGGCCTCGACGCGCTGGAGAGCTCGGCCGGCGGACGGCCGCCGTTTCGCCAGACCTTCCGCGAGAAGATCCTGCCGCCGATCACCGCGATCATCGTGGTCCTGGTGGTCTGGCAGGGGCTGATCTCCCTGAAGATCGTCGACGACCCCTCGAAGCTGCCCTCCCCCGGCGCCGTGTGGGCCGAGGCCGAGGACGCGTGGCTCAAGGGCACGCTGCTCGGCTACATCTGGACGAGCGTCTCGCGCGGTCTGTTCGGCTTCGCGCTCGCCCTCGTCATCGGCACGCCGCTGGGCCTGCTCGTGGCGCGGGTGAAGTTCGTGCGCGCGGCGATCGGGCCGATCCTGTCCGGTCTTCAGTCGCTGCCGTCGGTGGCCTGGGTACCGGCCTCCGTGATCTGGCTGGGTCTGAAGCCCGAGATGATGTACGCGGTGATCCTGCTCGGCGCGGTCCCCTCGATCGCCAACGGTCTGGTGTCCGGCGTCGACCAGGTGCCGCCGCTGTTCCTGCGCGCGGGACGGACCCTGGGGGCGACCGGTGTGCGCGGCATCTGGCACGTCGTCCTGCCCGCGGCGTTGCCCGGTTACGTGGCGGGTCTGAAGCAGGGGTGGGCGTTCTCCTGGCGCTCGCTGATGGCCGCCGAGATCATCGCGCAGGCGCCGGACCTCGGCACGGGCCTGGGTCAGCTGCTGGAAGTGGGCCGTACGAACAGCAGCATGGCCACGGTCTTCCTGGCGATCCTGCTCATCCTGTTCGTCGGCATCGCCATCGACCTGCTGATCTTCAGCCCGCTGGAGCGGTGGGTGCTGCGCAGCCGCGGTCTGCTGGTGAAGAGCTGAGCCTCATGCACAAGAAACCCGTCCTCCTGGTCATCGCCCACGGCAGCCGCGACCCGCGGCACGCCGCGACGGTGCACGCCCTCGTCCGGCGGGTGCGCTCGCTGCGCCCCGGCCTGCGGGTGGAGACCGGTTTCCTGGACTTCAACGTCCCGTCCGTGCAAGGGGTGTTGGAGTCGCTGGCGGCGCAGGACGTGGGAGAGGTCGTGGCGCTGCCGCTCCTGCTGACCCGCGCGTTCCACGCGAAGGCGGACATCCCGGCGGTCCTGCGGGACGCGCCGCCGCGGCTGCGGATCCGGCAGGCCGAGGTGCTCGGCCCGTCGCCGCTGCTGCTCACCGCCTTGGAACGGCGGTTGCACGAGGCGGGGTTGACGCCCGCCGACAAGTCCTCGACCGGGGTCGTACTGGCCTCGGCGGGGTCCACCGACCCGGAGGCGATCGCAGTGATCGCTGAAATCGCGCGGGAGTGGCGGCACACCGGTTGGTGCGCCGTGCGACCTGCGTTCGCCTCCGCTGCTCTGCCCCGTACCGAGGACGCGGTACGGGAACTGCGGGCCCTCGGCTGCGAGCGGGTCGCCGTCGCGCCGTACGTCCTGGCGCCCGGTTTCCTGCCCGACCGGATCGCCCGGGGCGCGGCCGGGGCGGACGTCCTGGCGGAGGTGCTCGGCCCGTCGCCCGAGGTGGCGCGGGTGCTGCTGGAGCGGTACGACGCGGCCCGGGTGCCGGTGCTCGCGGCCGTGGGGGCGTGACGCCGTCCGACGTGGGGCGGAACCCTCCGACGGGACTGCCCGCTCCCTGTCCGGCCGGAGCGCTCCTGGAATAGGCTCGGCCGAATGATCCAGGACTCCTTCCCGCTGGGCGGGAATCTGCCCGTACGGCGGCTCGGCTACGGCACCGCACAGCTCACCGGCCCGGGCTACTGGGGCCCGCGCGGTGATCCGGCGGACGCGGTGGCGGTGTTGCGGCGGGCGGTGGAGCGCGGGGTGACGCTGATCGACACGGCGGACAACTACGGCCCGTCGATCGCCGAGGAACTCGTGGCCGAAGCCCTGCACCCGTACCCCGAGGGGCTGGTGATCGCCACCAAGGGCGGCGTGGTGCGCACCAGCGACCGGGCCTGGCACATCGACGGGCGGCCCGAGCGACTGCGGCAGATGTGCGAGGCGAGTCTGCGCAGGCTGCGGCTGGAGACCGTCGACCTGTACCAGGTGCACCGGCTGGACCCGGACGTCCCGATGGCCGAACAGCTGGGCGTGCTCGACGAGTTGCGCGCCGAGGGCAAGATCCGGCACATCGGCCTCGACACCGTCACCGTCGAACAGCTGGAAGCGGCCCTGGAGTTGACGTCGGTGGCGTCCGTCCAGAACCGCTACAACCTGCTCGACCGTGCCTCGGAGCCGCTGCTGAGGGTGTGCGAGGCGCGCGGGGTGGCGTTCCTGCCGTGGTTCCCGCTGGGCAACGGATCGCTGACCTCGGATGCGGTGTGCGCCGACATCGCCGCCGCGCACGGTGCCGGCCCCGGCCAGATCGCCCTGGCGTGGCTGCTGCACCGCTCCCCGGCGCTGTGCCCGACGCCGGGCACCGGCTCCCTCACGCACCTGGAGGAGAACCTGGGCGCCGGTGCCGTGGAGCTGTCCGCGTCCGATCTGACCCGGCTGGACGCACTGGTCACGGCGGACTGAGGGTCACGCCGAGCCGGTCATCCGCACGAGCTTGAGGACGGTGTTCCAGTTGCGGCTGGTGGCGATCACGCCCTTGTTCAGCCGGGGCTTGGAGAGGTGCTCGGCCAGCTTGGAGCGGCCGAGGCCGTTCGGGGCGTAGAGGTACAGGGCGCGGTCGCCGAGCCGGAACTCCTCCGGGAGGTAGGCGGCTCGGTCGATCTCGGCGAACCGTTCCTCGTCGACGGGGGCGGAGAAGTAGGTGACGTGCAGTTGCCTGGCCTCCAGGTCGGCGGCCGGGAACGGGCAGGCCTCGGCGACCGCGCTGAGGTAGGCGTGGTCGCGCACGATCACGTCGACCGCGAAGCCGAACCTCTTCTCGATCGCCGCCGTGATCTCGTCGGCCAGCGATTCCTCGTCCCCGTGGTCACTGGCGAACACGGCCTGCCCGCTCTGCAGATACGTGCTCACGTCGTGGTGGCCGAGGCTCTCCAGCAGGGCGCGGAGGTCGGCCATCGGGACCTTCCTGCTGCCGCCCACGTTGATCCCGCGCAGCAGCGCCGCATACGTCGTCGTCATCCGCACACCTTAGGCAGCCTCTGGCCCCTGTCGGGGCAACTCGGTGGTGTCGTCGGGCGGGCACCCCGGTAGATGTAGGGGGCCGCCGTCCTACCCAGTGGGGAGAGGCGGTCACCGGGAGGATGATTCCGGCCCGCGAGAGCTCACCGAGCAGCACGAGGTGTTGGGTTTATCCGCCCCATACCTTCGAACTGAAAGGTGACGGCAGGGGGCTGTCACCGCTCACGAGGGGGCAAGCCCGTCATGGCGAACGGAGATACGCGGGTGCGGGGCCTGGCCGCGCGGGCCGGCGGCTGGAGTGCCCGGCACCGATGGGCTGCCGTCGGAATATGGGTGCTGTTCGTGGTCCTGGCGATGGGGCTCGGTTCGGCGATGGGCACCGTCGAGGTCAAGGACAGCGATCAGCTCGGTGGCGAGACCCACACCGCGGCCAAGATCATCGAGGATGCCGGGATCGAGGAACCGGCCGGGGAGAGCGTTCTCGTCCAGGCCCGGGACGGCTCGGTCAAGGCGACGGACGCCGAGTTCCGGACCGCCGTCGACGCTGTGATGAAGGCCGTCGAGGGGACCGGCCGGGTCACCGACGTGACCTCGCCGTACGCCACGAAGACGATTTCGCAGGACGGCCGCAGCGCGCTCGTGCAGTTCGACATGCGCGGTGACTCCGACACCGCCGGCGAACGGGTCGAGCCGGTGTTGAAGGCCGTCGAGGGCGTACAGAAGGAGCACTCCTCGCTGCGGATCGAGGAGATCGGCGGCGCCAGCATGATGAAGACGTTCGACGACGCGTTCGGCGACGACTTCCAGCAGGCCGAGTACTCCGCGGTGCCGGTGGCGCTGGGCATCCTGCTGATCGCGTTCGGCGCGCTGGTCGCCGCGCTGCTGCCGGTGGCGCTCGCGCTCACCGCGATCATCGCGACCACGGGTCTGATGGGGATCGTCAGCCACTTCCAGCCGATGGACGACACCTCCAGTTCCGTGATGCTGCTGGTCGGCCTCGCCGTGGGTGTCGACTACTGCCTGTTCTACCTGCGCCGCGAGCGCGAGGAGCGGGAGGCCGGGAGGGACCCGGAGACCGCTCTGCGGATCGCCGCGGCGACCAGTGGCCGGGCCGTGATCGTCTCCGGTGTCACGGTGTGCGTGGCGATGGCGGGCATGCTGTTCACCGGGCTCGCCACCTTCGAGGCGATGGGCCTGGCCTCCCTGATGGTGGTCGCGGTCGCCATGGTCGGCTCGGTGACCGTTCTCCCGGCGCTGCTGTCGCTGCTGGGCCACCGGGTGGAGAAGGGCCGTATCCCCTTCCTGAAGCGGCGCAAGAACGCAAGCAACGGCAGCCGGTTCTGGTCGGCGGTCCTGAAGGTCGTGCTCGCCAAGCCGTGGGTCTCCGTCCTGGTCGCGGCCGGCGCGCTGCTCGCCATCGCCGCGCCCGCGGTCGGCATGAAGACCCAGAACCTCACCCTGGACCAGGAGTTCGGCGACTCGCTGCCCATCGTGCAGACGTACAACCGGGTCAACGAGGCGTTCCCCGGCGGCTCGGGGCCGGCCACGGTCGTGGTCAAGGCGGACGACATCAACGCCACCGACGTGCGCGACGCGTTGGCACAGTTCAAGGAGCAGGCGGTCAGCTCGGGCGCCTCGCGCGGCCCGGTCGAGATCAAGCTGCACGACGCGCAGAACGTCGCCTTCGTGTACGTCCCGCTGGTCGGCGGCTCGGACCAGGACAAGGCGGGCGCGAGTCTGGTCAAGCTGCGTGACCAGGTACGGCCCGCGACGCTGGGCAAGGTCGACGGGGTGCAGGCGCCGATCACCGGAGAGGTCGCGGGCAACAAGGACTTCAACGACCAGCTGATCGGCTCGGTCGCCCCGGTCTTCGCCTTCGTCGTGGTGTTCGCCTTCCTGCTGATGCTGCTGTCGTTCCGCTCACTCACGATCGCGATCACCTCGATCCTGCTCAACCTGCTGTCGGTCGGCGCGGCCTACGGCATCCTGGTGATCGTCTTCCAGCACGGATGGGGCGCCTCGCTGGTGGGCGCGGAGGGTGTCGGCGCGATCGTGACCTGGCTGCCGCTGTTCCTCTTCGTGATCCTTTTCGGCCTGTCGATGGACTACCACGTGTTCGTGGTCTCGCGGATCCGTGAGGCCCGGATGCGGGGCCGTACGACGAACGAGGCCATCCAGCACGGAGTGGTCACCACGGCCGGTGTCGTGACCAGTGCCGCGGTCATCATGGTCGCCGTCTTCGCGATCTTCGGGACGCTCTCCATGCAGACCATGAAGCAGATGGGTGTCGGCCTCGCCGCCGCGGTGCTCATCGACGCGACGATCATCCGGGGCGTGCTGCTGCCGGCCGTGATGGCGCTGCTCGGCGAGCGCAACTGGTACCTGCCGAAGTGGCTGCACCGGCTGCCCGACCTGACCCATGACGAGGCGCCTGAGGCCGTGGTCCGTCCGACGGTGCGCGACGACGAGGGTGAGCGGCTGGGGGTCTGATCTCCCTGGAGATGTGAACCCTCCATGACTGAGGGCCCGCTGGTCACCGGGGTGCCAACGGGCCCTCTGCCGTGCGTGATGTTACGGCAGCTCGGCCTCGATGAGGTCGGCCGCGCGGCGGGTGCCGCCCTCCTCGGCCATCTCCGCCTGGACGTCCTCGAGTCGGCGGGCGACCTCCGGGTCGTCCACCAGCGCGAGGGCGGCTGTCCGGAGCGCCTCGGCGGTGACCTCGTCCGCCGGGAGGTGACGGGCCACGCCGAGCGACTGGAGCATGTCCGCGTTGCCGAACTGGTCCACGGCCTGCGGTACGGCGATCATCGGGGTGGCCGTGGCCAGGCCCTCCTGGCTGCCGCCCGCACCGGCGTGCGTGACGAACAGGTCGGCCTGCTTCAGGATCGCCAACTGCGGCACCCAGGACCGCACTTCGACGTTGCTCGGCAGGTCCCCGAGTTCGGCGGGGTCGACGTGCCTGCCGATCTGGAGGACGAGGTGCCAGCCGGGCAGGTCGCCGAAGGCCGCGACGCACTCGCGGTAGAAGTCGGGCTGTTTGGTGAACGACGATCCCAGTGACACGAGGACGACCTTCTCGGCGTCGGCGGGCCTGGTCCACTCCCCCTCGGCGGCCCGGTCGCCCTGGCAGGCGCCGACGAAGCTGTACACGCTCTCGTCGACCCGGTCGGCGTTCGGCTGCAGTGCCCGGGGGATCAGCACGAGGGAGCGGTCCGGGCGGCCGAGGAAGTCATCGTGGTTGAGGGTGATTCCGTTCTCCTCCAGCCAGGCGTGGAAACGGGCGAGATAGGCCTTCCCGCGTTCGCTGCTCTTCGGCTCGGCCCACAGCGGCTCGGCGACCTCCTTGTCGTAGCCCTCCCAGGCGACGAGGTTCGGCGACAGGGAGATCGCGGGCACGCCCCAGCGATGGGCGAGGACCCGGGCCGGGTACGCGGTGATGTCGTGCAGCACGAGGTCGGGCTCGTCGCCCTCGTACGCGTCGGCGATCTGCGGCAGCGCCTGGATCGCGTCCTCCATGAAGAGCTCCACGTGGTCCAGCAGGACGGAGCCCCAGGCCGACGGGTCGTCGTCCGGACCGGGCAGCGTGGAGTGCCACGGCTTGACCTCGGCTCCGACTGCGGCGACCTTCTCGGCGAACGCGGGCGGAATGGCGTACGTGACCCGGTGCCCCCGCGCCACCAGCTCCCGGATCACTTCGAGGCTCGGGTTCACATGGCCGTGGGCGGCGATGGAGAACATGGCGATGTGTGCACGGCGACTGGTCATGAGACCGACCCTACGCGAGACGATACGTCTCGTGCAATGCGATTAACCCTCGGCTGGGCAGTCCGCATCCGCCCCCTCCGTACGGAAGCCGTCCGGCTGGGTCACGGACACCGGCTTCGGGGGCGTCCCGGGGGAGGCGATCCGCTGCGCCTCCAGGGCCGTACAGATGAGCTGCGCCACTGCGAGCTTCCTGCCGTCCAACTCCGCGCTCACCGAGAGCTGGACGGCGTCGTCGCTGGTCCGCACCCTCACGAAGCCCTCCGTGCCGACCGTCGTCGGGACCGGGACCGGGACCGGGACCGCGCCGCCCGCGGCCGGGGCCGCCGTCGGCAGCAGGGTGACCGACGAGGGCAGCTCCGTCGTGACGCCCTTCACGCCCTCCCGGTCGGTCGGTCCCTGGAGCAGCGCGTCCATGGCGGTCCGCACGTCCACCCGGCCGTCGACACCGCGATATACGCCGAACAGCCCGTCGTCCACCACGAAGTACACCCGCACCCTGGCCTCGATCCCGCTCGCCGGGCCGCCCGCCTCGACCACGTCGGTGGCGGGGATGCCGCAGGCGGTGAGCACGGCCGGCAGCAGAAGGAGCGGCGACACACGGCGAAGCAGGGCGCTTTTCATGACCAGCTCTCTTCGGACGGCCCGCGCAGCGGCAGTTCCACGGTGAAGACGGCTCCGCCCTCGGGCCGGTTCGCGGCGCGGACCGTGCCACCGTGCAACCGGACGTTCTCGGCGGCGATCGCGAGGCCCAGACCGCTGCCCTCGGTACGGGTGCGGGCGGCGTCCGACTTGTAGAAGCGTTCAAAAACGTGCGGCAGCACATCGGCGGGGATACCGGGTCCACTGTCCAGCACCTCGATGATGGCCCGTCGCACGGGTCCGGCGCCGCCTCTCTCCCACAGCCGCAGCAGGACGGGTCGGCCGCCGTGGCGCAGGGCGTTGCCGACCAGGTTGGCCACGACGACGTCCAGCCGACGCGGGTCGACGGTCGCGCGCAGGGTGTCGGGGGGCGGCAGGTCGGTGCCGACCACGTCGGTCCAGGCGCGGGCGGCAAGGGTGCGGCGCAGCGACTCGGCGAGGTCGATCTCGTCCAGGTGCAGCACGGCCGCGCCCGCGTCGAAGCGGGAGATCTCCATCAGGTCGTCCACCAGCCGGGTCAGCTTCACCGTCTCCTCGCTGATCAGCCGAACGGCGGTGGCGGTGTCCGGGTCGAGTCGGGCGGCGTCCTCGTCGAGAACGTCGGTGACCGCCGACATCGCGGCCAGCGGGGTGCGCAGCTCGTGCGAGACGTCGGCGGCGAAACGGCGGGCCCTGCCCTCCATGCCGCGCAGTTCGGCCACCGACTCCTCCAGCGCGGCGGCCGTCTCGTTGAACGTGAGCGACAGATCGGCGAGTTCGTCCGAACCGTGGACGGCGAGCCGGGTGTCCAGCCGGCCTTCGGCGATGCTGCGGGTGGCGCCGCGCAGGGCCCGCACCGGCCGCAGCACCCCGCGCGCGGCCAGCAGCGCGAGCAGCACGGCGAGGGCCAGGGAGGGAATCGTGGCCCGTTCGACGGCGGTGACCAGGGCGTCGATGTACGCCCGCTCCGTGGTCTGCGGCACCGTCAGGAACACCCGTACGCCGGAGGGATTCCGCACCCCCGTCTCGGACGTGGCGAAGACGACGGACATACCGACGACCAGAACGGTGCGGTCACCACGGGTCACGCGCTGGAAGACGGTGGCGGTGCTGGAGTCGACAGCCCGGCGCAGGGCGGGTGTCCGCTCCTCGAACCGGTCGCCGGGCACCGAGGTGGCACTGAGGTCGCCGTACTCGACGAGGACGCGCCAGGTCCCGGCGGGTTCCCCGCGGGCCACGCCGGAGGCGAACCGCTGCAGTTCGGCCTGGTCCGGCGGGTAGGCCAGGTCGGGGGCGAGCTGGTCGACCTGGGTGCGCAGAAGTTTGATCACGGTGTCCTGGCCCTGCTGGAGCACGCCGGTGCGCGCCTCACGGAAGGTCAGCGCGCCGGTGGAGGCGGCGGTGAGGGCGGCGACCAGCGCGAAAGCCACGACCAACCGCATCCGCAGCCCACGCAGTTGGGGTGCCCTGATCCGGGCCCGCACCCCACCCCGAGCCGGGCGCTTGCTCGGGGCCCCCTCCGAGGGCGTCGCCGAGGCCGTCGGGGGCTGTCCCGAGGCCTTCGCCGAACGACACGGTCGGCCCCTCACCGGGCCGCGAACCGGTAACCGAAACCGCGCACGGTCTGGATGTAGCGGGGCTCGCGCGGTGGTTCGCCCATCTTGGCGCGCAGCCGTTTGACGCAGGCGTCCACCAGGCGCGAGTCCCCGTGGTAGCTGTGCTCCCAGACCGCTTCCAGGAGCTGCTGCCGGCTGAACACCTGGCCGGGAGAGGCGGACAGGGTGAGCAGCAGCCTCAGTTCGGAGGGCGCGAGGGCGACCGGTGCGCCCTGCCGGGTGACCGAGAGGCCGGCCCGGTCGATGGACAGGTCCCCATAGGTGTTGATCTTCGGTATGCCGCCCTCGGCGGGCACCCCGGCCGCCCGGCGCAGAACGGCGCGGATGCGTGCCTCCAGCACCCTGGCCTGCACGGGTTTCACCACGTAGTCGTCGGCTCCGGCTTCCAGCCCTACGACGATGTCCTCGTCGTCGCCGCGTGCGGTCGCCATGATGATCGGCAGGGTCTGGTCGAGGGCGCGCATCCCCCGGCACACATCCAGGCCGGACATGCCGGGCAGCATCAGGTCCAGCACGACGACGTCCGGCCGGAAGGACCGCAGCCGCTCCAGCCCGCCCTCGCCGGTCTCGGCGGCGGCGACCTCGTGGCCCTGGCGGCGCAGGGCGAGGGCGACGCCCTCCCGCACGGCAGGGTCGTCTTCGATCAGCAGAACGCGTGGCATGCGCTCAGTATCCGTACGCCGTCAGCCCGTTCGGGACTCTGTTACCGGATGATCACATAGGCCGACACCCCAAAGGCCGTTACTTTTTCGTTACCATTCGAGCCCGAACCCATCACATCGCGATCACAATCTGAACAACCATGACCGCTCGCAAAGCAACTTCTTCCAACAGCCGTAGTCGTCGGAGGGGCCCGTCACACGCCTCCCCGCGCGGACGGAACGGGCAGTTGTGGGCAGGTCTGGCCGCACTGACGGTCCTGGGCACCGCCGGTTTCGCGGCGGTGGGCTGGACGTCTCCGGGCGGGGGCGATACGCACGCCGACGGCCGGTCCGAGCCCACCGAGCGCGCCGAGGCCGGCCCCGGCTCCTCCCGGCCCGAACCCGGCGCGAAGACCACGCCGTCCCGGCCCGCCACCAGCCCCTCCAGCAGTCCGTCCGGCAGTCCGTCCAGCAGTCCGTCCACTGGTGAATCCGCCGCCGGTTCGTCCGGCCGGTCTTCGAAGCCGGTCATCCCGGCCACGGGGCCGGGGACGTTCACCACCGCGTCCGGTGGCAGCGACACGGTGGGGAAGGGCACCGTCCTGCGATACCGGGTCGATGTCGAGGACGGCCTCGACCTGTCCGCCGCGGACGTCGCCGAGCAGGTGGAGGACATCCTGGCCGACCGGCGCGGATGGACGGCGGACGGCCACACGGCGTTCAGGCGGGTGTCGAGCGGCGCCACCGACTTCGCCGTCCGGGTCGCCACGCCCGGGACGGTGGACAAGATCTGCGGACAGTACGGGCTGGACACCGGCGGTGAGGTCAACTGCAACGTGAGCCAGAACGTGATGGTCAACCTCAAGCGCTGGCTGCTGGCGACCCCCGTCTACGCCAAGGACGTCACGGCCTACCGCGGACTGATCATCAACCACGAGGTCGGCCACTTCCTCCGCCACGACCACGTCGGCTGCCCCGGCGAGGGACAACCGGCGCCCGCGATGATGCAGCAGATCAAGGGCATGCACGGCTGTGTGCCGAACGTCTGGCCGTACGACGAGAAGGGCCGCTACATCACGGGCCCCGCCGTTTCCTGATCCGGGCTCGCGACGCTCAGCGCTGATAGCGGGCCAACACCAGGTTGCCGTCCTCCTCCAGCCGTCGACGCAACTCACCGAGGTCGATCGCGCCGCTGTAGTACTCCTGGAACGCGGGCGTGGCCACCTTGTCCTTCCACTCCGGGTAGCCGCGCACGGACTGCGCGGGCGCCGGGCGCAGATGTGAGGCGAGGGCGGTGCCGGTGGCCCAGCCGTCCTTGGCGGTGTGCAGGGCGGGGTCCTCGAGGGCCTGGGTGCCGGTGGGCAGCATCCAGTCGCCCAGGGCGAGCCGGACCATGTTCTCGGGCCGGAGCAGGAAGTCGATGAACTCGGCGGCCTCCTTCTTGTGCGGGCTGTCCTCGGCGACCGACAGGGTCTGCGGGCTGACCCCCTGGGTGAGCCCGTCGGCGCCGGCCGGGGCGGGCAGCACCTGCCACGTGAAGCCCTTCGGTGCCTGCTGGGTGATCTGCTGCCGGTACGAGAAACCGAGCGGGACCATCGCGTACTTGCCGCCGAAGAAGCCGGGCAGGGTGTCCGAGCCGCCGCTGCCGAGGGTGGTCGGCGAGGCGCTGCCGTCAACCTCGGCCTGGTCGTGGATGGTGCGCGGCACCACCGCGTCGCCGGTCCCGAAGCGGACGGTCACCTTGCCGTCCGCGCCCCGGTGGAAGAGCTGTCCGCCCGCCGACAGGGACAGGTTGAGGGTGGCGGAGACGGGTTCCTTGAGCGGCCAGGCCACGCCGTACCGGCCGTCGCCGCTGAGCCGCTCGGTGATCCGCCTGAACTCCGGCCAGCTCCAGGGGTGTTCGGGGGTGGGAATGCGTACGCCCGCCTCCTTCAGCCGGGCCGAGTCGGCGATGAGCACCCGCGGCTCCTGCAGGAACGGGACGCCGTAGATCCCGCCGCCGAAGGTCGCCGTGTCCCAACTGCGCTGCGGGATGTCCGACCTGAGCCGATCGGGCAGCAGGTCGGTGAGATCGGCGAGGTAGCCGCCGTACGCGAAGTCGGCGAGGTCGTCCGAGGCGTCGTGGATGATGTCAGGCGCCTCTCCGCCCTCGAAGGAGGTGAGCAGCTGGTCGTGGACGCTGTCCCAACTCCCCTGGACGTACTCGACCTTGACGTCCGGGTGTGCGGCGTTCCACTCCTTGACCAGGTCCTGGTTGGCCTCGACGGACTCCTGCTGCCAGGCGAGGGACTGGAAACGGAGCGTGACACGGCCGTCCCGCGAACCGCTGTCGTCGCCGGTGCAGCCGGAGAGCAGCAGGGCCAGCGCGAGGAGACCGGCGATCTTGACACGCATCAGCTCTTCACCGCCCCGGCCACCATGCCTCCCGTGATCCGTCGTTGGATGATCGCGAAGACGACCAGTGAGGGCAGGGTGGCCAGGAAGGACGCCGCCGCCAGTGGACCCAGGTCGGCGACGCCCTCCGCGCCGATGAAGTGGGTGAGGACGACCGGCAGGGTCTGCTTCTCCGGCGTCTTCAGCAGCACCAGCGCGAAGAAGAACTCGTTCCACGCCGTGATGAACGCGAACAGGCCCGTCGCCACGATCCCCGGCGCGAGCAGTGGCGCGGTCACCGACACCAGCGTCCGCAGCCGCCCGGCCCCGTCCACCGCCGCCGCCTCCTCCAGCTCCGCGGGCACGGCACGCACGTACCCGACGAGCATCCACAGCGCGAACGGCAGCGCCCACACGACGTACACCAGCACCAGCCCCGCCAGGGAGTTGATCAGGCGCAGCTCCTTCAGCACCAGGAACAGCGGGATGATCACCAGCACGAGGGGGAACGCCTGGCTGACGACGCCCCAGCCCGTCGCGGCCCTGGCGAGCCGGGTGCGGTGGCGGGCCATGACGTACGCCAGCGGGGTCGCGATCAGTACGGCGATCAGCGCGGCGCCGAGCGCGGCGAGCAGGGAGTTGCCCGCGGCGCGCAGCAGCGGCTGTTCGTCGAAGGCCTGCCGGAAGTTGTCGAGGGTGGGGTCCCTCGGGATCCAGGTGGGGTGCAGACTGCCCAGTTCCCGGGGTGACTTGAAGGCGGTGGAGACCAGCCAGAGGAAGGGGAAGGCGAGGAAGACGAGATATCCGAGCAGGGCCGCGTACTGGCCGACCCGACCGCCGGTACTGGTCCTCACGCGTCGTCACCTCCCCTGAGGCGGCCCACCAGGAACAGGGCCAGCAGCACCGAGATCACGGCGACCATCACGCAGCCCATCGCCGCCGCGTAACCGAACTGGCCGTAGCCGAAGGCCTCTTCGTAGGCGAAGAGCATGGGCAGCCGGGTCCGGCCGCCGGGTCCTCCGCTGGTCAGGACGTAGACCAGGGCGAAGGAATTGAAGTTCCAGATGAAGTTGAGGGCGGTGATCGCGAGCGCGACCGGTCTCAGGGCGGGCCAGGTGACCGTCCAGAAACGCCGCCACGCGCCGGCCCCGTCCATCGCGGCCGCCTCGTGGAGTTCGCGTGGGGTGTTCTGCAGTCCGGCGAGGAGGGCGACGGTGGTCTGCGGCATGCCCGCCCAGACGCCGACCACGATCACCGCGGGCAGGGCGGTCCCGAGGCCGCTGAGCCAGTCGCGGCCGTCACCGAGACCGAGGTCGCGCAGGGTCTCGTTGAGGACGCCCGCGTCCGGGTTGTAGACCAGCCGCCACATCACACCGACGACGACCTCGGGCATGGCCCACGGGATGATCGCCAGGGCACGGGCCAGCCAGCGCAGCCTCAGGTCCTGGTCGAGCAGGAGGGCGAGTCCGAGCGCGAGCAGGAACTGCGGGACGGTCACCCCGACCGCCCAGACCAGGCCGATCCGGAACGACTCCCAGAACAGCGTGTCGTGCAGCAGATCCTGGAAGTTGAGCCCGCCGATCCACTCGGTGGGCTCGGTCCGCCCCGACTGGGCGTCGGTGAAGGCGAGGGTGATCCCGTAGAGCAGGGGACCCACGCTCAGCACCAGGATCGGGATCAGCGCGGGCAGCACCAGGAACCAGGCACCGCGGTCGGGCGGCCGTAAGCCCCCGTCGGCGCGCCCAGTGCCCTGCGCCGACCGCTTCGTCGCGGTCATCACGGTCACGTGATCGGCTCCTTCGCACGGCTCGTGACGCATCCGGGCCCGGTGGGCCCTGGTCATGGTCGTGAAGCGGCTCTGCCCCGTCAAGGCACCGCGCACACCGGTCCGACCTGTGCGAATGCGACACTGGCCGGCGGATGGCGGGAACTCGACACCGTCCGGGCGACCGTGGGGCGACTCGGTACGGACGACGACACGGAGGCGGACGATGGACGAGGCACGGGCGCGGGACGTACTGGCCGCGGCGGGGGTGCTGCCCGGCCGGGCTGAGGACGCGCGGCTGCTCTCCCTGGGTGAGAACGCCGTGTTCGCCGCCGGTGACCTGGTCGTCAAGGTGGGCCGCGACGCCGAACTCCTCGACCGGGCCCGCCGGGAACTGGCCGTCGCGGTGTGGCTCGCCGAGCAGGACGTCCCGGCGGTTCGGGCGGCGGGCCCCGAGGCGCTGTCCGTCGAGGGCCATCCGGTGACCGTGTGGCAGCGGCTGCCCGAGCCCGTACGTCCCGCCGAGCCCCGAGATCTGGCCGAACTCCTGCGCATGGTGCACGCGCTGCCCGTCCCCTCCTTCGAGTCCTTCGAGCTGCCGCCGCGCGACCTGCTGGACGGGGTGGAGCGTTGGCTGCGGCTCGCGGGCGAGGCGATCGACCCGCGGGACGCGGCGTACCTCCGCGAGCGCCGCGACGGTTTCGCGTCGGCCGCCGCCGCACTGACCCCGCGGCTGCCCCGGGGACCGATCCACGGCGACGCCCTGCCCCGCAACGTCCACGTGGGACCGTCCGGCCCGGTCCTCGTCGACCTGGAGACCGTCTCCTTGGACCTGCGCGAACACGACCTGGTCGTCATGGCCCTCTCCCACGACCGCTACGGGATGTCCGCCGCGGCCTACGACTCGTTCACCGAGGCGTACGGCTGGGACGTGCGCGAGTGGTCGGGTTGTGCGGTGCTGAGGGGTGCCCGGGAGACCGCGAGTTGTGCGTGGGTGGCCCAGCACGCACCCAGCAACCCGAAGGCGCGGGCGGAGTTCGAACGGCGAGTGGGGTCACTGCGCGAGGGGGACCCGACGGTGCGGTGGTACCCGTTCTGAGCGCCGGTGGCCCCGGGTGTCCTTCGTTGTCGGGCGGCCGCGAGGGTCCGTTGTTGTCGGCCCGGCCCCCGCAGGTTGGCCGCGTCTCCTCACGGCCCCGCGCCGTCAGGAATGCACCTGACCGTCGGGGTCCCTGTCCTGGATGGTTCGTGCTGCGCGGCGCAGTTCGGCCAGGACCGTGCGGACCGCCTTCCGCGCCGCGCGTTCCGGGCGTTGCAGGGCGTCGATGTGCCGTCTGGCCCGCACCCCGACCAGGGGCCGCAGAACCAGCGCGGGATGCGGACGTGTCGTCCAGCGCGGCATCAGCGCGAGGCCGCCGCCCGCCGCGACGGCTTCGGCGGCGACCGCGAACTCGTTGATGCGGTGCGCCAGACGGAGCCGACGGCCCGCCGCCGCGGCAATGGCCTCGATGGTGGCCATGACCGGGAACCCGTCGTGCACGGTGATCCACGGTTCGTCGGCCACATCGTCCGGTGTCAGCCGCCGCTCGGCGGCCAGCGGATGACCGGCGGGCAACGCCACGTCCAACGGCTCGCGCAACAGCGTCGTCGCGGTCACCGCGCGCGGCCACGGCGGGGCGTGGTCGAGACGGTGGGCGAGTACGAGGTCGTACTCCCGGGTCAACCGCGGGAAGTCGTCCTGGGCGACGTCCTCGTCGGCGAGCGCGAGCACCGGATGCCCGGGTTCGGCGAAGGCCCGCAGCAGCGGCGGGAAGAACGCCGCGCCCGCGCTGTGGAACGCCGCCACCGACACCTCCCCGTCCGGTCGGCCGACGAACTCCTCCACCGCGTGCCGGGCCCGCGCCATCGCCGTCTCCACCTCGACCGCCGCACCGGCCAAGGCCTGCCCGGCGCCCGTGAGCACCAGCCGCCGCCCGTCGCGCTCGGTCAGCGGCACGGGGATGGAGCGCTGGAGCAGCCGCAGCTGCTGCGAGATCGCCGACGGTGTCACCAGCAACGCCTCGGCGACCGCGGTGACACTGCCCAGTTCGCCCAGCTCCCGCAGGATCCGCAACTGACGTTCGTCCACCTCCTCAGTGTAGAAGCACCCTGTAGGGAAACTAAAAGATCGTTTAAGAAGGTGGCTCTAGGCTTCAGCAACCTCGTCGGTGCACCGTGGGCGGGTGTCCGACGCCCGCCGTACCGACGCGGTACTCCTCCTGGTCGCCCTCGTCTGGGGTTCCAGCTACCTGTCCGCCCAGACCGCCACCGCTGCCCTCCCCGTCCTGCTGGTCCTGCTCGTGCGGTACGGCCTGTCCGCGCTCGTCTGTCTCGGCCTCGTCGCCGCCCGTGCCGGCACCTGGCACGGCCCGCGTCGGTGGACCCGCGAGGAGCTCAGGGCCGGTGTGCCGCTCGGGGTCACCCAGGCCGCCGTCCTGGTCGTGGAGACGTACGGCGTGGCCCACACCACCGCCGCCAACGCGGGGTTGATCATCAGCCTGACCATCGTGCTCACCCCCTTCCTGGACCGCACCGGACACCCGGGCGGTCTGCCTCCCGCCTTCTACGCGGCCGCCGGCGTGTGCGTCCTCGCCGTCGGACTGCTGATGTCCGGCAACGGTTTCCACGCGCCCCGCCTCGGTGATCTGCTGATGCTCGCCGCGGCGGGCGTGCGGGCGGTGCACGTGGCACTGGTCGGCCGGCTCACCGCGGGCCGGGCGGTCCGACCCCTGCACCTGACGACGGTGCAGACCCTCGTCGGCTCGGCCCTGTTCCTGATACCGGCCGCACACGAACTGCCGGCCCTCGCCCGCACCGACGCCGCGACCTGGGCACAGCTCTTCTATCTCGCCCTGTTCTGCAGCGTGTTCGCCTTCCTCGCGCAGACCTGGGCGGTGCAGCGGACCTCCGCCAGCCGCGCGAGCCTGCTGCTGGGCACGGAGCCGATCTGGGCGGCCGCGGCGGGGATCGTCCTGGGCGGCGAGCACTTCACCCCGCTGGCCGGTGTCGGAGCGGTGCTGATGATCGTCGGTACCTACTGGGGCCAGGCGGTGGAACGTGCCCACCGCGCGGCGGCCCCACGCGAGACCGAAGTCGGACCCACCGAAAAGAACACCCGATGCCAGACCACGACACCTACCACCGTCTGATCTCCTTGCTCGGCACCTCCTCCGTCGACTGCCACCTCATCGACCACGACCCCGAGGGCACCACCGAGGCCGTCTGCGAAGTGCGCGGGCATCCCGCCTCCGAGGGCGCGAAGCGCATCGTGCTTCGGGTCGAGCTGGACCGCCGCACCACCCGGTCGCGAGCCCTCCGACGGTCTGACGGGCCGGGTCACACTTGCCCCACACCGGACCCGTCGGCCTCTCGGCTCACAGCGGGCACCGTCGGGCGTCGAGCCGTCGGCGCGTCGCCTCACACGGGCTCGTCGGCCAACTCCCGCAGCGGCCACACGCTGTCCACCACCGCGTCCGCGTCGCCCTTGCGGCGTAGGAAGCTCTGGAAGTCCGCCGCCCACTCGGCGTACCACTCGATCTGGCGACGGTGCAGCTCCGCCGGACCGAGCTCCGCGACCTTGGCGTGGCGCTCGGCTATCGCGCCGGCCAGCCTGGCGGCGGCGAGGGCGTCGGCCGAGGCCTCGTGGGCGGACTCCAGGACGACGCCGTACTCCTGGCAGACCGCTTCGAGGTTGCGCTTGCCCCGGCGGTAGCGGTCGGCCCACCGGTCGATCGTGTACGGGTCGACGACCGGGGCGGGGTCGAGGCCGCCCAGGCGTTCACGCAACGACAGCAGGCCGTGGCGTCGCAACTCGGCCGAGAGCAGGGTCAGGTCGAAGGCCGCGTTGTAGGCGACCACCGGCACGCCCGTCTTCCAGTACGTCACCAGGACGTCCGCGATGGCCTCCGCGACCTGGTCGGCCGGCTGGCCCTCGGTGGCCGCGCGCTCGTTGCTGATGCCGTGCACCGCCACGGCCTCCTCCGGGATCTGAACACCGGGGTCCGCCAGCCACTCCCGGCGTCCCAGGGGCTGCCCGGCCCTGACCTCTATCACGGCGCCCGTGACGATACGCGCCTCGCGCGGATCGGTCCCGGTCGTCTCCAGGTCGAAGCCGATCAGCAGCTCGCGGTGCCAGCCCATGGGTGGTTCCCCCTTCTTGGTGGTGCTTTCCCCCAGTGGTCTCCACGATCGCACGCACCACTGACAATCCGAGGACCGCATTCCGCTTAGGGGCCCCCAACCGACGGACAGTTCGGGACACCGAGGAGCGGACCACCGCAAGCGGGGCCCACTCCGTTCAGGACACCGGCCGCGAATCGGCCCAAGCCGTCTCGAACTCCTCGCGGTACGTCGGAAAGAGACCGGAGTCGTCGGCCTCGCCCGGCTTGACCACCCTGCTTCCGCCGCGCAGCACCAGCACCGGTGCCTCCATCCCCCGCGAGCGCCGCAGATAGGACTGCACCACGGCGATACCGTCCGAGCCGTCGCCGTCCACCAGGTACGCCGTGAAGCGGGGCGTCTCGTCGTACACCTGGATCTCGAAGGCCCCGGGGTCGCGCAGCTTGGAGCGGACCCGGCGCATGTGCAGGATGTTCATCTCGACGGCCCGGCTCAACTCGCCCCGCTTGAGGCCGAGTTCACGCTCGCGTCGCTTGACCGCGCTGGAGGCCGGGTTCAGGAACAGCAGCCGCACCCGGCAGCCGGTCTCGGCCAGTCGCACCAGCCGGCGGCCGGAGAAGTTCTGCACCAGCAGGTTGAGGCCGATGCCCACCGCGTCCAGCCGGCGGGCGTCGCCGAAGATGTCCTCGGCGGGGAACTGCCGCATGAGCCGCACCCGGTCGGAGTGCACCGCGACCACGTCCGCGTACCTCTCGCCGACGAGGTTCTCGACCGCGTCCACCGGCAGCCGGCGTGCGGAGGGCACGTCGCCGCCCGTGCCGAGCATCTCAAGCAGCCGGGCGGAGGCCCGCTCGGCCTGGCTGAGGACGGCCTCGGACAGTGCGCGGTTGCGCGAGACGACGTTCCGGGTGACCTCCAGCTCGTCCAGCGCCAGTTCGACGTCCCGGCGGTCGTCGAGGTACGGCTCGAAGCAGGGCCAGTGCTGCACCATCAGCTCCCGCAACTGCGGAAGGGTGAGGAAGCTGAGGACGTTGTCGTCGGCAGGGTCGAGCAGATAACCCTTGCGGCGGCTCACCTCGCGTACGGCGACCGCGCGCTGGACCCACTCCTGGCCGGCCGGTCCGGCCGCGGCGACCACCCAGTCGTCGCTGTGCACGGGTTCGTAGACGGGGCGCAGCACGGCGGCCACGACAGCGCGCAGCCGCTGTTCGACGAGATTCAGCCAGATGTAGGCGCGCCCCGCCCGCTGGGCACGGGTGCGTACCTCACGCCAGGCATCGGCGTCCCAGTCCAGCTCCGGCCCGATGGCACCCGCGTCCATCGGCCGGGCCAGGGACACCGTGCCGGGCGGGGCGTCCGCGGAGTCTCCCTGGTGATTCTCGCCACCAGGGGGCAGCTCCAGCCCTCCCGACCCCACCCGCGCACCGCCTTCCGCTCCCCCGAGCTCTCCCGGGGCGCCAGGCCCCATCCAAAGATCAAGGAAGAGTACTCCGCGAGCGGTCGGCGGTGCAGCCCGATGGACGGGTCGTTTCTCAACTACGCGGCTGCCAGTGACCGTTCTGCCAGGCCAGATCGGCGGGAGTGAGCGGATTCATAGCGGTGACGTCCCTCGGGACGATGGAGAACCCCTGCCAGTGGATCGGCATGGGCTGCTGGTCCTCGTCCCGGGCGATGTGGTGGAAGCCCACGTTCATCCAGACGACCGGGTGGGTGAGGGTCTGGCCGTTGACCCACTTGTCCACGGACTTGCCCCCGCAACTGCCCGGGTTGTTACTGGCGAACAGCTCGCAGTTGTTGTACTGGGTGAAGTACAGGTCGTGCTTGGTGAAAGCGCGGCCCGGGTACTTGGTGCTGGTTCCGGGGACGATCTCGTACGACCGCGCGTGCCCGTCCTTGTTCTTGCCGGACTCGCTGACCATCCGCCACCAGCGGTAGGCCTTGGTGTCGGCCGCCTGTTCCTTGGTGACCTTGGTGCGGGTGGTCTTGGTGGTCGGGGCCTGCTGACCTGCGGTGGGCGCGGTGACGGCCGAGTCGTACTGCTCGACGCGGTTCTTGGAGGAGCCGTCGAGGCCGAAGTCGAGCCGCCAGAAGACGTTGTGGCTGTGGCTGGTGGCGGACGCCTTGGCGGCGCCCTTGCCTATCGGCCAGCCGCGGCCGTCGCCGGCGTCGTAGTCCTCGAAGGAGAGGCTGCCGGTCGCTCCCACGTTCATGGTGACCGTGCCGTCGTCCTGGAAGCGCCACTCGGTCATGTACTCGTACCAGCCGACCTGGTTGACCGTGTAGACGAGGAGGTCCTTGCCCTGGGCCTGGTAGACCTTGTTCGCGGCGTCGCCCTGCATGCGGTAGGCGTGGCCACGGGAGCGGGTGGTGGTGCACAGACCCTTGACGTTCGGGTTGTCCGAGGTCCAGAGGTCGGGGACCTTGACCGTCTTGATGGTGCCGCCGGGGCATTCGCCCGGCGCCAGGTTCATCAGGCCCTGGGCGAAGTTGAAGCCGGTCAGGTCGTCGTACTCGTTCTTCCCGTCGTCGTACGGGACGTGGATCTGACCGAGCCGGGCGCTGTTGAGCACCTTGATCGGCGCGCTCTCGCCCTTGGGCTGGTAGGAGACGTTCTCCAGGACGAGCCCGGCCTTGTTGTCGTAGCGCCAGCACATCCGCCAGGTCGTACCGCTGTCGAGCTGCTGCTCGATGCGGTAGGCGGCACTGCAGTCGGCGGCGGCCGCGGCGGTGGCGGTCCTCGGCTGGGCGGGCTGGGCGGCGGCCGGTCCGGCGCCGGTGGTCGCACCGGCGGCCAGCGCGGCCACGGACAGGCCGACGGCGGCCCGGGTGCGGGCCCGACTGGTTCTCCGCGGCCGGGGGTCGCTGATGGAGCGCTTTACGTGCATGAAGAAATGACTCCCTCGCAGGAGGTGCGGTTCGAAAAGTGGACGGAGGGTGGCTCAGTCCTTGAGCTTGGCGACCTTGCGGGCGCTCAGGTCGATCACCAGGGTCCGGGCGTCGATCCACGACCCGTTCTTGATCTTCGGGAACAGCCGCACGCAGCGGTGCTCGCCGCACTTGTCGAGTACGGCGGGCTGGGCTCCCGGAGTCGCCCGGTAGACCCCGCCGGTCACCAGCAGCTGGTCGGCGGAGGTGAGCGCCTTGCCGGTGGCGTCCTTGTAGTCCGCCTTCAGGCCCGCGCCCAGCGGGTCGGCGATCAGAAGGTTCGTCGCCTCGACGTTCTCCTCCCGGCTCAGCGGCGGCTGGACGCCGCGCTGGGTGTCGGTCCGCACGACCTTCCCGCTGGCGAGGTCGACGGTCCGGGACACGAGGGTGTCGTCCCGGTAGTCGTAGAACGTCACGTCGGCCCGCCGGGGGGCGTCCGGGTCGCCGACCTCGGCGGCCTCGGGATCGGCGAGGTCCACGGTGAGGCGCTGCGGGCCGCGGTCGCCCTCGACGTCCTCGCTGGTGTCACGCAGCTGCCGGTTCAGGGCGATCTGCTCGACGCGCGTGATCTCGTCGTCGGTCAGCGGGTCGCGGCCTGTGCCCTTGTCGCCCTCGGCGGCGGGCTGCTCCACCACTCCGGGCGCCACCGCCGCGCCCTGCCCCTGGCCCTGTCCCTGCTCCTGGCCCTGGCCCGGCTCCTGGCCGGCCTGCTGCCCGGCGCGGGTGGTCCCCTGGGTCCCTCCGGTCTCGTCGGCCCCTGCCGTCCCCGGCAGGGTTATCCCGACCATCACGGCGGTCCCGGCGACCGCGATGGCCGCACCGGCCACCACCTTGCCCAGGTGGCGGTGCACTATCTTGCGCACATCTTCCCCCTACTCCCCCAACATCCCCGGGAGTACGTGTCTGCCCCATTTTTTCGGCTCGCGGTGTGGTCATCGATCACCGCGGGCACTGGTCGCCCGGTAAGAGGGACGTAAGTCATAGGTGGTTCCCTCACTTTCGGGGAGACTCATGACCAAGGCGCACCCGGCGGCCCCACTCACCTGAAAGAGTCGTGTCCATGCAGGTCTGGCCTGGAGAGGCGTATCCACTCGGCGCCACGTACGACGGCGCCGGCACGAACTTCGCGGTCTTCACCGAGGCCGCGGACCGAGTAGAGCTGTGTCTGTTGCACGACGACGGCTCGGAGACCGCGGTGGAACTGCGGGAGAGCGACGCGTTCGTCCGGCACGCGTACGTGCCCGGCATCATGCCGGGACAGCGCTACGGCTTCCGCGTGCACGGGCCGTCCGCCCCCGAACGCGGTCTGCGCTGCAATTCGGCGAAACTGCTGCTCGACCCGTACGCGAAGGCGATCAGCGGTGCGATCCGCTGGGGCGAGGAGGTGTACGGCTACCACTTCGACGAGCCCGACAAGCGCAACGACCTGGACTCGGCGCCGCACATGATGACGTCGGTCGTGGTCAATCCGTACTTCGACTGGGGCGACGACCGGCGCCCGCGCACCCACTACCACCACACGGTGATCTACGAGGCCCATGTGAAGGGCCTCACGATGCGGCACCCGGGGCTGCCGGAGGAGCTGCGCGGGACGTACGCGGCCCTCGCCCATCCGGCGATCATCGAGCACCTCACCGAGCTGGGCGTCACGGCGCTGGAGCTGATGCCGGTCCACCAGTTCGTGAACGACCACCGTCTGGTCGACATGGGGCTGAACAACTACTGGGGCTACAACACGATCGGCTTCTTCGCCCCGCACAACGCGTACGCCTCCTGGGGCGACCGCGGCCAGCAGGTACTGGAGTTCAAGTCGGCGGTGCGGGCGCTGCACGAGGCCGGCATCGAGGTCATTCTGGACGTCGTCTACAACCACACCGCCGAGGGCAACCACATGGGCCCGACGCTGTCCTTCAAGGGCCTCGACAACCCGCAGTACTACCGGCTGACCGACGATCCCCGCTACTACATGGACACCACGGGCACCGGGAACTCGCTGCTCATGCGGTCCCCGCACGTGCTCCAGCTGATCATGGACTCGCTGCGCTACTGGGTCACCGAGATGCATGTCGACGGGTTCCGCTTCGACCTCGCGGCGACCCTGGCCCGGCAGTTCCACGAGGTGGACCGGCTGTCGTCGTTCTTCGACCTGGTGCAGCAGGACCCGGTGGTCTCCCAGGTGAAGCTGATCGCGGAGCCGTGGGACGTCGGCGAGGGCGGCTACCAGGTGGGCAACTTCCCGCCGCTGTGGACGGAGTGGAACGGCAAGTACCGCGACACCGTGCGGGACCTGTGGCGGGGTGAGTCACGCACCCTGGCGGAGTTCGCGTCCCGGCTGACCGGTTCGTCCGACCTGTACCAGGACGACGGGCGGCGGCCGCTCGCCTCCATCAACTTCGTGACCTGCCACGACGGGTTCACCCTGCGTGACCTGGTCTCGTACGACGAGAAGCACAACGAGGCCAACGGCGAGGACAACCGGGACGGGGAGAGCCACAACCGGTCCTGGAACTGCGGGGTCGAGGGCGAGAGTGACGACCCGGCGGTGCTGGACCTGCGGGCCCGGCAGATGCGCAACTTCATCGCCACGCTGATGCTGTCCCAGGGCGTACCGATGATCAGTCACGGCGACGAGGTCGCGCGCACCCAGCACGGCAACAACAACGCGTACTGCCAGGACAGCGAGCTGGCCTGGGTGGAGTGGCCGGGCACCGAGGGGCTCGGCCGTGAGCTGCTGGACTTCACCCGCGCGATGGTGGGTCTGCGCAAGGACCATCCGGTGTTCCGGCGTCGGCGCTTCTTCCACGGGCGGCTCGTGGAGGGCACCACCGACGAGCTGTCGGACATCGCCTGGTTCACTCCCCAGGGCGAGGAGATGACCCAGCGGGACTGGGACTCGCCGCAGGCGCCGGCGCTGGCGGTGTTCCTCAACGGCAACGCGATCTCCGAGCCCGGTCCGCGCGGGGAACGCATCACCGACGACTCGTTCCTGCTGATGTTCAACGCCACGCCCGGGACGCTGGACTTCGTGGTGCCCGTCAGCCACGGCCGGCAGTGGGAGGTGGTGGTCGACACCTCCCGCACGGACGGCGTCCCGCCCGCCGCGGGCACGAAGGTGCAGGCCGGCGACCGGCTGACGCTGGTGGACCGGAGCATGATGGTGTTGCAGCGGCCGGTCTAGGCGCACCGCTGCAACCGACGCCAGAAGCGCGTCCCGTCCGATGTCCTCCGGGCGGCGGACGGGGCGCGCGCGGGGCAAGTGACGGTGGTGATGACAGGAACGGCGGCAGGGCGGGTACGTAGGTCTGCATGACACCTGTGCGATCCGTCCCGGCGGTGCCGACGGCCACCTACCGGCTGCAGCTCCAGCGCGAGTTCCCGTTCTCGGCGGCGGCCGCGGCCGTGCCGTACCTGTCCTCGCTCGGGGTCTCGCACCTGCATCTGTCCCCCGTCCTGGAGGCGGTTCCCGGCTCCACGCACGGCTACGACGTGGTGGACCACGCGCGGGTGCGTGAGGAGCTGGGCGGCGAGGACGGGCTGCGGGCGCTGGCGCGTACCGCGCGCGAGCACGGGCTCGGTCTGGTGGTGGACATCGTGCCGAACCACATGGCCGCGGCCCCGCGTCACAACCGCGCCCTGTGGGAGGTACTGCGCGAGGGGCCCGAGTCACCGTACGCGCGGTGGTTCGACATCGACTGGGAGCCGCATGGCGGCCAGGTGCTGCTGCCGGTACTCGGGGGCCCGCTCGGCACCCAGATCGCGCACCTGGAGGTCGACGGGAACCTCCTGCGTTACTACGACCATGTGTTCCCGCTGCGGGAAGGCACCGCGGACTTGCCGCTTCCGCAGCTGCTGGACGCCCAGTGGTACCGCCCGGTGTGGTGGCGGCTGGCCCGGACGGAGCTCAACTACCGGCGGTTCTTCAGCATCTCCGAACTCATCGGGGTGCGGGTGGAGGACCCGGAGGTCTTCGAGGCGACCCACGCCAAGATCCTCCAGCTGCTGCACGAGGGCGTCCTCGACGGCCTGCGCATCGACCACCCCGACGGCCTCGCGGACCCCGGCGGCTACCTCCGGCGGCTCCACGAGGCGACCGGCGGTCGCTGGACGGTCGTGGAGAAGATCCTGGCGGACGGGGAGCACCTGCCGGCGTCCTGGCCGGTCGCGGGCACCACGGGCTACGACGCGCTGCGGCACGTCGACGGTCTCTTCGCGGATCCGGCCGGCGCCGGGGAACTGCTGGGTCAGTACCGGCGTTTCGCGGCCCCGCAGACGGACCGGGGCGGGGACTGGGCGGCGACCGTGCGGCGGGCCGCGTACAAGGTGCTCACCCACGAGCTGGCGGCCGAGGTGGACCGGCTGTCCCGGGTGGTGAGCCGCGTGTGTCAGGCCTCTGCGGAGCCCGCGCTGCGCGACCGCGCTCCCTGGGCACTGCGGACCGCCCTCCAGGAACTCCTGGTGCGTCTGGAGGTCTACCGGCCGTACTCCCCGGGGGACGCGGCCCGGGTCGTCACCGAGGAGGCGGCGGCGCAGGCCCGGTCGGCCTTCCTGGTCCCCGAGGAGGGCGGCGCGGTGGACGTCGTACGGGACCTGCTGCTGGGGCGCCACGGCGACGGGCCCGGGCACGCCGAGTTCCGGGCCCGGTTCGCGCAGACCTCGTCGGCGCTGCGCGCCAAGTCCGTGGAGGACAAGGCGTTCTACCGTTACGTGCCGCTGCTGTCGGCGACCGAGGTGGGCGGCAACCCGGGCGCCCCCGCGGTGTCCCCGGAGGACTTCCACGCCTACTGCGCGCGCGTGCAGCGGGACTGGCCGGTCAGCGGCACCGTCGCTTCGACGCACGACACCAAGCGCAGCGCGGACGTCCGGGCGGCCCTCGCGGTGCTCACCGAGTGCCCGCGGCGTTGGGCGGACGTACTGGCGGAGGTGACCCGCACCGGGGAGGGGGTGCCGGACCCGCAGCTGGCGTGGGCGGCCTGGCAGACGGTGTTCGGGCTCGGCCCGGCTCCGGCGGAGCGGGTCCAGGGCGCCCTGCTGAAGCACGTACGTGAGGCCGGGCTGCACACCAGCTGGACCGAGCAGGAACCCGCGTACGAGGAGGCGGTGGCGGCGTTCGTCGCGGCCGGGCCGTGCGGGGAGCCGGGCGAACGGGTCACCGCGTTCCGGAGCACGCTGGAGTCCCATATCCGGGCGAACGTGCTGGGCACGGCCCTCGTCCAGCTGACGATGCCGGGCGTGCCGGACGTGTACCAGGGCACGGAGGGCGAGTACCGGGCGCTGGTCGATCCGGACAACCGGCGGCCCGTTCCGTTTCCCCCCGAGGACGCGGGCGACAAGGACGCGGTGACGCGGGCGGCGCTGCGGCTGCGCGGGCGGCGGCCGGATGTCTTCGGCGACGCGGCGACGTACGCGCCGCTGACCGCCGAGGGCCCCGCCGCGGGTCACTGCCTGGCGTTCGTGCGTTCCGGGGAGGCTCTGACGGCCGTGACGCGGCTGTCGCTGCGGCTGGCGGAGGCGGGCGGCTGGCGGGACACACGGCTGCCGCTGCCGCCGGGGCGGTGGGCCGACGTGCTGGCACCGGGGCGGGAGTTCACGGGGCACATCAGCGTGGCGGAGCTCTTCGACCGACTTCCGGTGGCGCTGCTGGAGCGGGTCGGGGAAGAGGCGGAGGAGACCGGGGAGGCGTAGGGGGAGGGGCAGTCGGGGTGATGGCGTCGGCTCCCGGACCGGACCGGCGCCCACGGCCATGCTCGCCGTCGTACCCGCTGCCGTTGAATGCGTCCGGGCGCCCCGGAGCCTCCCGCTCGCGGTCCTTGACAGGTCAACGGGACCGTGGGGTACTGCGCATGGGGAAGCCGGGCGGACGTCACGGGGGTGAGTCTCCTGCCGGAGCTGCGTTACCTCACGGTTGCCGAACTGGTCGCGTCCGCACGCGCGTTGGCCGCCCATCGAACCGGCGTGTGCGTCCTGAGACAGGTCGGCGTGTCCCGGGCCGGCCGGCCCCTGCACCTGCTGTCCGTGGGCCACGCCCGACGTGCCGTCCTGGTGGTCGCGGGCGCCCACTCCAACGAGCCGACGGGCGCCAGCACCCTCCTGACGGTCGCCGAACGGGTGCTGCGTGAACGGGAGTTGAGAGACGACACGTCCTGGCACTTCCTGTTGTGCGCGGACCCCGACGGGGCGAGCCTGCACGTCACTCCGGCGCCCCGCAGCCTGTTCGAGTACCACCTCGGTTTCTACCGGCCCGCGGGACCGGAGCAGCCGGAGTGGTCGCCGTCCCTGGTGCCGTCGGACCGGCTGCCGCCGGAGACGCGCGCCCTGACCGCCGTCATCGACGAGCTGCGGCCCTACCTCCAGGTGTCCCTCCACGGCACCGATGTGGGCGGCAGCTGGGTGCAGTTGACGAGGGAGGTGCCAGGTCTGGCCGAGCCGTTCGCCAGGTCCGCGGCGAGGTCGCACATCCCGGTGGAGACCGGCGCCTCGGACGCGGCGGGCTGGCCGGCCTCCGGACGGGGCGTGCATGTGATGCCGGCTCCGGGTGCGGGCGCCGCGTACCCGAGCATGCCGGACGACGCACGCCGGTGCACCTGGTACCACGTGCACCGCTACGGGGGCCTGACCGCGGTGGTCGAGGTGCCGATGTGGGCGAGCGACCTGGTGGACGACCCTGCGCCGCACCCGGCCCCGGCGGCGGCGATGCGCCGGCTGGCGGACCGGCTGCTGCGGGACACCTCGGAGCTGGAGCGGGTGCTCGCCGACGCGCGGCCCCGGCTCACGGCTCTGGGCGGCCCGCTGCTGCGGGCGGCGGACTGGGGGCTGGAGCTGGTGCCGGGACTGGCCGCGGACTGGACGCACACGCCGCCCGCCGACGGCACGCGGGCGTACGTCGGCAGTGTGGACGCGTTCGCGCGCCGGCTGCCGTTGCGGGCGGCGGCCATGCTGCTGCGGGTCCTGCGGGAGACCGACGACCCGGTGGCACCGCGCCTCGAACAGCTCGTGGCGGCCTGGAGCGATGCCTTCACGGAACGTTTCCTGGCCCGCTGGGTGCCCGTGGCGAACCAGGTGGAGCACCAGTCCCGCACGGTGGTGGCGGTGGCGCTGCACGCGCGTGCGAGGGCGGCGTGAGAGGGGCGGGTGAGAAGCCAGGGTGACAGGGCGCCGTCGAACGGCCGCGGCACGCGCGGGTGGGGTCACCGGTCGGTCACCCCACCCGCGCGTGCGCCCTGGTCACGGCGGGGCTGTCAGCTGTCCAGCGCGAAGACCGCTCCGGTCCGCGCCTTCATCACGCACGCGTTGGTGAAGGTCTCCGCATAGGCGACCGGACGTCCGTTCCACAGCCCGCGCGCGTGTGCGGTCACCGGTGCGTGGACCATCGTGCAGTAGGAGTCGGTGGCCGGGAGGGCGTCGATGTCGCCGGCGGTCGTCTCCAGTTGTGCGCAGGCCTCGGCGGCGCGCTGGTGACCGCGTGGCGGGTCGCACATCAGCAGGGTGCCGCGCGACTCTCTGGAGCGGGCGTCGCCCGTGGTGACGGAGACGTAGAGCCAGTTGCCCGGGGCGGCCTCCTGGGGGGCGGCCTGCGCCGGAGTCACGAGGGTGAGCAGGAGGACGGCCGCGGCCGGCAGGCCGCCCCGGAGCGCTTTCGCTGTGGTGGTGTATGTCATTCCCGATGCATCGGCACGGCGGCCTGCGATCCCCACCCCGGCTCACCCGAACGGGAACGGGCGGGCGCGTACCGCGCGGCGAGTTCGCAGGCTGCGAGCACCACCCGGGACTGGTACTCCACCTGGCGGGCGACCGGGATCCAGCGTGCGCCGCAGCCGTCGCGGTAGTCGGCGCACCACTCGTCGATCAGGCGGTCCAGGCCGGGCCGCACCCAGGCAGGTCCGGCACCGGCCCGGGTCACGAGCTGGTGCAGCAGCCCCGCCGTCCGCAGGGCCAGGCGTCGCCCGGCGATGCGCAGTGCGGCCAGATGGGCGGCGCTCAGGTTCGGCAGCGGGCGGACGCCGTCGGGGACGTCGGGGTCCCACGCGTCGGCGAGGCCGGGGCAGACCAGCAGGTAGTCCTCGACCGGGGCGAGCAGCCGGGCCGCGTCCGGGACGGTCGAGACATGGGGGCGGATCTGGGCGAGGAGCACCTCCAGGAGTCGCGCGTCGTGCCGCAGGGCGTGGCTGACGGTCCGCAGCACGCCGACCCGGTCCGGTGACGGGCCGGCGGCCTCCACGGCCGGAACGCCCCACATGGGCGCCTCGACGACGGCGGTCACCGTGCCGTGCCGATGCGGGTGGTACCAGGTCGACTCGACGGCGGCCTCGGTGATGGCCGCGGCCAGGTCGCCCGGGCTCGGCGGCGGTATCCGGTACACGGCCGGCCCCAGGCGCGGCCAGTACAGGGTGTCGTACGGGCCGAGTTCGCGGGGTATGCCGAGAAGGGTCGCGCTGTGGGCGACGTGCTGGGCGAGGCCGGGCAGGTCGCGGGTGAGTTCGACGAAGCCGCCGCCCACGTCGACACCGTGCAGCGAGCAGTGGAAGAAGGGCCGCAGTTCGTCCTGGAGGTCGAGCAGGGCGCGGGTCTCCGGGAGGGCCGCGGCGGCCGCGCCGTCGGGCAGCCATTCGGGCTGTTCCAGGAAGCCCGGCCGGAAGAAGTTCCGGAAGTAGCGGCCCAGCGTGTAGGGGCCGTCCAGCCAGTTCTCGTTGCGGCGCAGGCCGTCCGGGTCGAGGCAGAGCAGCAGGTTCCAGGTGGCGTCGGCGCCCGAGGTGAGGGCCGGGTCGGCGAGGGCCCGCTCGGCCAGCCGCAGGACGGTCGCGCCGCCCACGGGTTCGTTGGCGTGCGGACCGGCGACGACGAGGGCCTGGCGGCTGCCGTGACCGACGGACAGCAGCCACAGGGGGGTGCCCGCGCGGGAGGTGCCCACCTGGCGCAGTCGGGCTTCTTCGGGGTGACGGGCGACCAGCGCGGCCGCCCGGGCGCCGAGTTCGTCGACGGTCGGGTAGCGGAGGAGGGGCGGCAGGGCACACCTCCACGATGCGGTGCCGACGTTTCACCTGGTGTGCATGGTGTACGCACAGTCAGTCACGAGTTGACGAGTACGTCAACACCGCGAAGGGCAAAGGGAATCGGTCCGGTCGACAAGCTGCTGCAGATCCTGCGATGGGGCTGCTCGTACCGTTCTTGTCCGCACGACGGCGGCTTGGGGCATTCAAAGTGCTTGCAGCAGCGCGTGCTTGAATTCCTCAGCCGATGTGCCGGGCAGGCGCGGACTGTCCACCAGCATGGCGTCGATCACCGCGGCCGGCCTGGGTGGGATCGAGGAGAGGCGTTCGCGGATCGGCACCGGCGGCTCGCGCAGCACCACGGCGACCGGGTCCGAGCCGACCGGGAAGTCTCGCGGGGCATGTCCGGTGAGCATCCAGTAGAGCGACGCCGCGGTCGCCCAGACGTCGACCTCGGGCCTGGCGAACTTGTAGTTCACGATCTGGGCACGGGGCATGAAGGCGACGCTGCCGCCCACTGCCCCGGTACGGGTGAGGCCTGACAACCCGGCCCGGTCGAACGCCTTCGCGAGACCGAAGTCCGCGAGTTTCACCACCGGCGGGTCGCCCGGCCCGGACAGCAGGATGTTCTGGGGTTTGACGTCCCGGTGCACCAGTCCGCGGCCGGATTCCACGGAACCGTCCGCCAGCTGAACACTGGGGATCGCGGCGTGGTGCGCGTACACGAGCGCGTCGAGCACCTGGGTGGCGATCGCGACGGCTTCCTCGAGCGGCATCGGGGTGCCTCGCCGCGCGATCAGCTGGTCGACGCTGCCGCCCTCGCAGTACTCGCAGCCGAAGAACGGTTCCTCTCCGATGGTGCCGCTACCTCGGAACTCGACCACGTTCCGGTGCCGGAGAGCTCTGATGTTCTCTATTTCACGCAGGAACTCCCGTCTGGTCTCCGGATCGGTGGCGACCTCGGCGGTCAGCAGCTTCACGGCGATGAGTTCTCCGGTGGTCTTGTGGCGCGCCAGGCGGACGACGCCCTGTCCCCCGCGGCCCAGTTCCCTGAGCAACTCGTAGTCGTGGACGGCGAAAGGCGCGTCATCGGCGGGCGCGGTGACGGACACGAGCAGCTCCATGCGGCCGACGCGCACCACGTCGCCGTCGGCCAGCGCCTGTTCGTCGTCGCCGGGCCGCGGCCCCGGCTGCCGGCCGCCGATCTTCCTGCCGTTGACATAGGTGCCGTTCAGGCTCCCCAGGTCGCGGACCCGCACCTCGGGAGGATCGATGTCGAACCGGCAGTGTCTCCGCGAAACCCGCACGTCGTCATCCGGCGTTCGCAGCTCGCAGTCACGCGCCCGGCCCGCGATGAGCGTCGTCGGGCGTGTGTACGCGTACGCCTTCCCGGCGGCGGGGACAGCCCCCCTCACCGTCAGTGTCACCGTCGTCGGCATGGTCTGCGCTACTCCCCCTCACGCCGCCGGGTGTCCTCGTAGAGGCGGCGGGTGATGCGGGCCTCCTCCAGGCGCCCCAGCCGTTCGAGGGCGTAGGCCTTGTTGCGGTAGTTGTCAGCGAGGTCGGGGCCGATGCTGATGGCTGTGTCGATGGCCGTCACCGCTTCCTCGTACCGGCCGAGCTTGGTCAGCGCGGCCCCCCTGGCGCCGTAGGCGTAGCCGAGGGCGTGCGTGCCCCCGACGGCCTCGTTCGCGGCGTGCAGCCGGACGGCCTCGTCCAGGTCGGCGAGCGCTTCGGCAGGCTGCTCCAGGTTGGACAGGGTGACCCCTTTGTTGATGAGCGCCTCCACATAACGGGGCTCGATTCTGACGGCCTGGGCGTATGCCTCGACAGCGTTCTCCGGCTGCCGGAGCTTCAAGAAGACGTTGCCGCGCTCGAACATCGCCTGGACGTGGGCCGGATCGCGACGGTGGGCCTCCGCGAAGGCGTCAAGGGCTTCGGTGAGTCTGCCCAGATCCCGCAGCGCGATTCCGCGATGGAAGTGAGCGGCGGCATACCCCGGGCGTAACCGCACCGCCTCGTCGAACGCGGTCAGTGCCCTGTCGGCTCGGTCCGCCTCGCCAAGCGCCTTCCCCCGGCGGTAGTAGGCGGCGGCGTCGGAGACGGGACGGTCGGAGGCCTGCTGCCCGGGGCGAGCCCTGTCCAGCCTGCCGCCACAGGAGCCGCAGCTCTTCACGACGCTGAGGGTGCGCCCGCGTCGGCTCGTGGCGCACCGGTCGCAGAAGGCCTCACCGCACTCCCTGCAGAAGAAGTATTGCGTCGCCCAGTGTTCCGGCTCCGCCGCGGCGACAGGATTGCCGCCGGGGAGGCTGGACACCGAGATGAGCCGCTCGCAGGCCCAGCCGAAGCAACTGAGTACGGCCACAGGTGTTCCCCCCGCTCATCGCATCCTCCGGGGCAGCCCCGGCCGGGGCTGCCCGCTGTCGCTGCCGGGCCCTCACATCCGCTGCAACCGCGCGCGTACGCCGTCGGGCCGCAGCCATCCGAAGCCCGCGTCCGCCAGTGTGTCCAGCAGGCGTCGGAAGTCCTCCTCCGTCCACGCCGGTCCTCCGCGGTCGCGGGCCAGGAAGGCGTCCAGGTAGGGGCGTGCGTCCTCGTCCCAGTCGGCGGGCGCGGGGAAGTCGTACTCCCAGTCGAGCTCCCAGACCCGCATGATCTTGTCTGCGCCGCAGGTCAGCAGGGTACGGCCGTCGGAACTCAGCCCGGCCAGCCGGGTTGTCGCCCTGCTCCCCTGGATGACCTGCCGGTATGTGCCCGACGACAGGTCCCACGCCCGGACCGCGCGGTCCTCGCCGATGGACAGCAGGAAGCGGCCGTCGCCGGTGGCGACCGCCTGTTCGGCTTTGGCGTCGGTCAGCTCGTGCAGGCAGTCGCCGTTCCTCGGATCCCAGACGCGGATCACCCCTTTCACGTCGATCGAGAACGCGATACGCCCGTCAGGGGTCACCTCCAGCGAGGTGACGCGATCCAAGGTGATGTGACCGGTGGCGGCACTTCTCAGCAGTGGTCCATCCCGGCCTGTCGTCAAGTCCCACGTGGGGATCACGCTGTTCACACACACCATCCCGGTGCGGCCGTCGATGCTCATCGCGCACAGGAAGGCACTGTCGGTGCATCCCATCAGGGTGTGCGGGCTGCGCCCGGTCGCCAGATCCCACACCCGTATGTGGTTGTCGGCTCCGCCGGACACGGCGATGCGGCCGTTCGTCCGCAACGTCACCGGCCTGAGGCGCTGCGGGCGCTGCCAGGTCCGCGGTCCCAGCCTGTGCAGGCAGCGGCCTTCGAGGAGGTCCCACACGCGCAGTTCCCGGTCCCCGCTGCCGGAGACCGCGATCCGTCCGTCAGGGCTCACCTCCACCGCCTGTACCTCGTGGCGGTGACCGGTCAGAGTGTGGAGGCAGGCGCCGGTCGCGGTGTCCCACACCCGGACCGTCCTGTCGTCACTGGCCGTCACCGCACGTCGGCTGTCGGGGCTGAAAGCGAAGGCGTTGACGGTGCGTATGTGACCGTCCAGCGTGTGCAGTCGGCGCCCGGTCCGTACGTCCCATATCCGCAGGCCCTCGATGCTGTGGTCGGACAGCGCCAGGCGACCGTCGGGGCTCAGGACCGCGTTCTCCGTGTCGATGGCGACTTCGAGGATCTCCCAGGCGGCCCGCAGGCCGCTGCGCCGGCCGCGGCGGCCGACCCGGGCCCACTGGTCGAGTACATCGGGGTTGCGCTCGTGGCCAGGTACCCTCCGGGCGCTCCGGAGTTCGTCGGCGGCTGCGTCCGGCTGACCGTTGCCGAGGAACCGGGCCGCGCGTTCCAGGGCCAGTCCCACCACGTCCGCTTCCCTGACCAGTTCGACGGCGGTCCTCGGCCTGGGATGGCTCCACGGCGACGGCGAACCACCGGGCACCAGGTCGAGCACCTGCACGGTCCCCTCGGTGGTGGGGATGGCTCCGGTACGGCCGTCGCTGCTCAACGCGCTTCCCCGCGCGAACCGCGGAACGCCCAGCGTGCGCAGGCAGCGTCCGGTCCGCGGTTCCCACAGCCGCATGACGCCGTCGGACCCCTCGGAAAGGGCCCGGCTGCCGTCGCCACTGACCGAGAAGTAGCTGCCCAGGTCCGCCCGCCCGTTCGCCACACTCTGCGGGCGGCCGGTCTCCAGGTTCCAGACCTCCGTCATCCCGCCGTCCTGAACGGTCAGGGCGACCCGCCCGTCGGCGCTGAAGACCACGCGAGCGCGCCGTAACTGTACGGAGTGCAACAGATGACCGGTGGCCGGTTCCCACACGCGCAGTCGCTGCGTCGCCGCCTCGAAACGCAGCACTCTGAGACCGTCCGGGCTGACGGCGACGGCCCCGCCAAAGCCCACTGACCGGTGGTGCCGGCCCTCCTGCAAGGTTCGGGCCAGGTGTCCGGTGCCGGTCTCCCACACCAGCACCGCCCCGTCAGGGCTCGCCGACACCAGCAGGCGGCCGTCCGGACTCAGGGCGACCGACTCGACGTTCGCCGTGTGGGCCGCGAGCCGGTGCAGTTGGCGTCCGGTGGCCACCTCCCACACGAGTACGGATCCGTCCGGGCCGCCGGAGGCGACCAGCCGGCCGTCCGGGCTCAGCGCGACCGCGTCGGTTCGTTCGTGGCCCTGCAGAGTGCGCAGGCAGCGTCCCGTGGCCAGGTCCCACACCCGTACGGTGCCGCCCTCGCCCCCCGGGTTCCTGTTGGCGGAGCCCCCTGCCACGGCCAGCCGTCCGTCCGGGGTCAGCGCCACCGTGATCGCCCAGTTGAGGTGGCCTTTCAGCTCCAGGGGTGCTCGGGGCCCGGGCATGCGCTGGGCGAGGGCCAGGGCTTCGGCGACTCCCGGCTCATGGCCTGCCTGCCTGGCCACCTCCCGAAGGGTCGTCAGGGCGGCTTCCGGATCGCCGCGTTCGAGGTGGACCAGGCCGAGGAGGTACTCGTCGGTCCAGTCGTGGTCGTGGCCGGCCTGGATGCCCCGCAGTTCACTGATGAGCTGCTCGTCGGTCAGCCCGCCCTCGCGCCAGCGGTACAGACCTCGGTTGTAGACCGTGTGCGAGTGGTACGGATCGGCACGCAGGGCCTGCTCCCAAAGTGCGGCCGCGCGCTCCGGATGCCCGAGGTCCAGCATCGACAGCGCCTGGTTGGACAGTCCGTCGGCGAGCAGCGTCGCCGCCGTCGGCCGCTCACGGGGGTAGGGCTCGCCGGTTTCCCGGGCATAGACGCCCATCAACTCGTCGGCCAGTTCGTCCATCCCGGTGGGACGGGCCGCCGGATCCTGGCGAAAGCACCGTCTCAGCAGCTCCACCAGCCCGGCGGGCATCGGCGGAGTCGACAGACCGTCAGTCCCTGCCCGGTCCCGGTCGACGAAGTCCTCGAACGCCTCGGCGGCGGCCTGGCCGTAGCGAGTCGGCGGATGCCCGGCGAAGAGCTCCAGCACGCTCACCGCCCAGGACCACACATCCGTGGCACGCGTGAGGCGCACGTGCGCCCCCATGGCGGCCTGTGCCTGTTCGGGTGAGCAGTACGCGGGGGTCCTCCCGCCGAAGCTGACCGTGGGTTCGGCCGACGGCCGGGGGTCGGTGGGCTCTCCCGCCGTGGCCCGGGCTTTGGCCAGACCGAAGTCGGTGACCTTGACCGTCCCGTCCCCGGTCAGCATCACATTGGCGGGTTTGACGTCCTGGTGCACCAGCCCTTGCCGGTGCGCGTGGTCGAGACCCCAGGCGAACTGGATCGCCATGTCGAGAATCCCGCGTAGCGCGCGCCGCGGTCCGCCCTGGTAGATGCGGCCGCGCCTGACGGCATCCGCCAGACTGCCGCCGTCGACCCACTCGGCGAACACCCGGGGCACGTCGTCGAGCCGGCGAACGTACGCGCAGTGCACGGTGTGCGGATGGAGGCCGAGGCCCACCCATGACTGGGCCTCGGCCTCGAAGTGCCGCAGCCTCTCCGCTGACGAGACCAGTTCCCTGCGAGGCACCTTGACGGCCAGATCCACGTTCCAGCCCCGGTGGCGGACCCGGTAGACCAGTCCCATTCCTCCGCTGCGTACGACGTCGAGAACCTCGTAGAGCCCGAGGATCACCTCGCCGCGCCGCCATTCGTGAACGACGCCCCGCTCGCCATCCATCCGGCGCCCTCAGTCCACGTGCGCTACGTACAGCGGGGACCCCAGCAGCACCGTCATGCCGTCATGGGAACCGGATCGAGGGGCGGGGACCGGCCCGTGCAACAGTCGTTTGGCGAGGAACTCGACTTTCTGCGAGGGTCCTCTCAGCAGGGTGGTCGCCCGCTGAACGGCCCTCAGCGGGACCAGATCCGCGTCGACGGGCGCATGCCCGGCGTCCTCGAAGAGTTCCTCGATCTCCGGGTGCGCGGCGAGCCCGTCGAGGAGCGAGGGCATGAGGGAACGCGCGAGAACCGCGTTGTCGCCGTCCGGTGCGGAGAGCGAGCCCAGGACATGCCTACTGGAGCCGCCCAGCCCGACGACGGTACGTTCGGTGCTTCCGCCGAAGTAGACCAGTGACGACCCGGCGCCGGTGGTGAACGGTCCCCACTTCATGTCCATCAGGCCCCTGAAGAACTGTCTCGGCTCGTCGACCGTGCCCACATCGCCGACTTCGTCGAGATGACGGACGACGCGCTCCAGCCGGGCGATCCGGTCGGTGCCCTCGGACACCTCCGTGCCCCGCTTGGCTCCCACGACCTTGAGACCGACACTGACCTCCGACGTCCGCTTCCGGGTGAACGCTGGATCGATCTGGTGGAGCAGCATGTCCACCTTCGAGTCGCTCACGTAGAGGTAATAGCGAAAGGACAACGGACTCCCCCGAATCAGCCGGTACACCTGAGGCTACACCGCGCCTCAGAGCCGGGAGGAGGGAAGAAAGGCCAAAGTCAGAGGGCGGGAAACGATCGCCGGTTCAGTCGACCGAGAGCCGGAACGCGATCCGGCCGAACCCGACCTGGTCGCCCTGGCGGACCACGGCGGCGCCGATGACCCGTCGTCCGTTCACCGTCGTGCCGTTGGTGGAGCCGAGGTCCCGCAGCACCCACATGCCGCCCTGCCGGCTGAGTTCGGCGTGCACGCGGGAGACCGTCTCGTGGGTCAGCCTGAGGCCGTTGGCGGGGTCGCGGCCGATGCGCAACGGCTGACCGGCGCCGGGGTGCGGCAGCAGCAGCTTGGGGAGCCGCTCGGCCTGCCAGGCCCTGCGCAGCCGTACCGTGAAGCCGGAGACCGCCTCGACGGTGCCGAACACCAGGCGGGAGACGCGGCTCTCCCGGGGCAGATCGGCGGTGAGCACGGCGAGTTCGTCCAAGCGGCGGGCGGCGAGGGCGAGTTCCATGCGGTGGATGAACGTGTCGTGCGAGAGCCGACCCATGGCGACGCCGTCACGGAGCACCTTCAACGCCTTGTCGCGCTCCGCGTCGGACAGTCTCGCCGGGTACGTGTTGAACTCGAAGGACGACGTCACCCTCGTGATTGTCGGGCAGCCGGAGCCGGGTGTCCAGAAAACCGGTGAACGGCCGCCCCGCGCGCGTGAGCGGCGGCACCTGCCGCGACACCTGCCGCGAAGGGGAAGATTGACCGGCGTACTGATCGCGTTTGAAGCACCATGGACGGGCTAGATCACCGGTGAACAGACGAAGGGGGACCGTCCGTGCAGTTCGAGGTGTGGGCACCACAGGCCACTCGTGTGACGCTCCAGTGCGACGGCGCCACCAGCGCGTTGGAACGCGATCCGGAACGCCCTGGCTGGTGGTGGGGGCAGGCGCCGGCGCAGGACGGCACCCGGTACGGGTTCGCCCTGGACGACGGTCCGGTGCTGCCGGACCCGCGGTCACGCAGGCAGCCGGACGGCCCGGACGGGCTGAGCGCGGTCGTCGATCACGAGCGGTACGCGTGGCGCGCCGAGTGGGCCGGACGGGCGCTTCCCGGCGCGGTTCTGTACGAGCTGCACGTGGGCACGTACACCCGCGAGGGCACCCTGGACGCGGCCGCGGAGCGCCTTGGGCATCTCGTCGAACTGGGCGTCACCCACGTCGAGTTGATGCCGCTGTGTCCCTTCCCGGGGCGGCACGGCTGGGGGTACGAGGGCGTCTCGCTGTGGGCGGTGCACGAGCCGTACGGCGGCCCCGAGGCGCTGAAACGCTTCGTCGACCGGGCCCATGAGCTCGGCCTGGGCGTGGTCCTCGACGTGGTGCACAACCATCTCGGCCCCTCGGGCAACTACCTTCCGCGGTTCGGCCCGTACTTCACGGACACCCATCACACGCCCTGGGGTTCCGCGGTGAACCTGGACGCGCCCGGCTCGGACGAGGTGCGCGCGTATCTGCTGGACAGCGCGCTGTCCTGGCTGCGGGACTACCGGCTCGACGGGCTGCGGCTGGACGCGGTGCACGCGCTGGTGGACACCCGTGCCCAGCACTTCCTGGAGGAGCTGTCGACGGAGGTGGACGCCCTCGCCGTCGAGGTGGGCCGGCCGCTGTTCCTGATCGCCGAGTCGGACCTGAACGACCCGCGGCTGGTCACCCCGCGCGCGGCGGGCGGCCTCGGACTGCACGCCCAGTGGAACGACGACTTCCACCACGCCCTGCACGCCGCGCTGACCGGCGAGTCCCAGGGCTACTACGCCGACTTCGGCCGCGCCCCCCTCCAGGCGATCGCCAAGACGCTCAGCGGGGGTTACTTCCACGACGGCACGTACTCCAGCTTCCGGGGCCGGCACCACGGGCGCCCGCTGGACCGCTCACGGGTGGCCGCGCACCGGCTCCTCGGCTACAGCCAGACCCACGACCAGGTCGGCAACCGCGCCCAGGGCGACCGGCTGTCGGCCACCCTCTCCCCCGGCCTGCTGGCCTGCGCGGCCACGCTGGTGCTCACCGCGCCCTTCACCCCGATGCTGTTCATGGGCGAGGAGTGGGCGGCGGGCACCCCGTGGCAGTTCTTCACCGACCACACCGATCCCGAGCTCGCCGAGGCCGTACGACGGGGCAGGCGCCGGGAGTTCGCCGCGCACGGCTGGGCCGAGGAGGACGTCCCCGACCCGCAGGACCCGGCGACCCGCGACCGCTCCTGCCTCGACTGGTCCGAACCCGACCGTGAGCCCCACGCGCGCGTGCTGGCCTGGTACCGGAGCCTGCTCGCGCTGCGGCACGAGCAGCCGGACCTCACCGACCCCGACCTCGCCGACACCAAGGTGGCGTACGACGAGCAGGAACGCTGGCTGGCCTTCCGGCGCGGGGACGTCCGGGTGGCCGTGAACCTGTCCAAGGAGGCGGCCACCATCCCCCTCGGCCCTCGGCCCGCACGCGTCCTGGCCGCCTGGGAGCCCGTGCAGGCGCCGGGCGCGGCCGGGATGCTGCATGTGCCCGGGGAGTCGTGCGTGGTGCTGTTGCAGGAATGACCGACCGGTGCAGCGACCGGTGCACTGGCTGGTGCGGGGCGCGTCCCGGCGTGCCCCAGCCCCGCGGTGCACGGTCGCGGGCGTGGTCTCGGCGGGGCCCCGCTCCCCCGCCCTACGGCTGTGTGCCGTCGCTCTCCTCGTCGCGCAGTTCGGTGACGCGTTCCAGCAGGATCGCCTCCCAGGCGCGCCGCAGTCGGGTTCTGAGCAGCGCCAGGGGCCGGTCGTCCCGGCCGTCCAGACGGGCGTCGAGGTGGATGACGGTGTCGCAGCGGGCGAGCCACAGGCCGCGCAGACAGGGGCGGGCGCCGTAGCCGGCGAGGGTGGCCGCGCGGACGGCGGCCGGGGAGCCGACGGCGAGCGCGAGGCCGGCGATGTCCTCGGCGGGGTCACCGACGACCGCGCCGGTCCAGTCGAGGACGCCGCGCACCCTGCCGTCCGCGCTGACCACGAGGTGCTCGCCTCTGAGGTCGTGGTGGACGAGGACGGCGCTGCCCGGCTGCGCGGCGAGCTGGACCGCGGCCGTCGGCGCGAGCTGGTGCAGGCGCGCGGGGTCGAACTCGTCCGCCGCGGCGAGGCGTTCGGCGGCCTTCCCGGCTGCCCTGCGCAGGGCCTCCAGGGAGCGTGGGGCGGTGCGCGGCACCCCGAGCGCCTCGGCCTGCCGGACCGGCACCTCGCGCAGCCCGGTGAGCAGCCCGGCCAGATCGGCCTCGCCGACGGCGGACACGTCGTGCTCCTCCCCCGAACCGCCGGGCACCCTGGTGTCCAGGGTGTAGGTGAGCCCGGGTGCCCACTCGCCGTGCGCCACGCTCGTCGGCACCGCGACCGGCAGGTGGGGGCGCACCAGGTCCCGCAGGCGCAGTTCACGGCGTCGGCGTGCGGCGGCCTCCCGGTCCGGGTCGAGGCGCAGCACATGGCGGGCGCCGACCCACCAGGCGGCGTGTCCGCCGCCCGCGACGACGGGCCGGACCTCGGGCGCGGCGGCGTCCTGGGCGTCGGCCCCGCTGTCCTTGAGCAGGGAACGGACCAGTCGGCGGACGGTGTCCGCGGTGGGTGTCGGTTCCTGGGTCATGGTCGCGCCGCTGTCGGTCGGGGACGTGGGGGGTCCTGCTGCTGTCAGTCGACTATGACCATCTCCCGGCTGGTGGCGTTCAGGCGGCGTCCGCCGTCCTCGGTGACGGTGACGATGTCCTCGATGCGTACCCCGAAACGCCCGGGCAGGTAGACGCCGGGTTCCACGGAGAAGCACATGCCGGGCACCAGGGGCTGTTCCTCGCCCTCGATCATGTACGGCGGCTCGTGCGTGGTGACGCCGATGCCGTGGCCGGTGCGGTGGATGAACCGGTCGCCGTACCCGGCGTCGGCGATGACCGCGCGGGCGGCCCGGTCGACCTCCTGGCAGGCGACGCCGGGCCGTACCGCCCGGAAGCCCGCCTCCTGGGCCGCGCGGACGAGGTCGTGCACCCGGCGCTCCTCGTCGGTGGGCTCGCCGACGTGGACCGTGCGGGAGGTGTCGGAGCCGTAGCCGGCCTTGAGGCCGCCGAAGTCGAGGACGACCATGTCGCCGCGCTCGACGACGCGGTCGCCGACCTCGTGGTGCGGGTTCGCGCCGTTCGGGCCGGAGGCGACGATGGTGAAGTCGACCTGCTCGTGCCCGTGTTCGCGCAGCAGCCGGGCGAGGTCCGCGGCGATCCGGGACTCTTCGCGGCCGGCGAAGGGAACGTCGCGGATCTCCTCGAACGTGGCGTCCGCGGCGGCTGAGGCGGCCGCCAACAGCTCCAGCTCCGCCGCGTCCTTGACGGCACGCAGCATCGGCAGGGCCTCGGTGAGGGAGGCGTACGAGGTGCCCGGGAGCGTCCGCTGCAGGCCCAGCAGATGCATGGCCCAGGCGTTGTCGCTGACGCCGAAGCGGCCGCTCGTGTCGAGGAGCGCCGCGGTGGCGGCGTAGGGGTCCTCGCCGTCGGTCCAGTCACGCAGGGTCAGCGCGGGCGCGCCGGTGGCTCTGGTGGCGTCCGGGGCCTCCAGGGTGGGGACGACGAGGACGGGGTCCTGGTCGGGGGCGAGGACCAGCAAGGTGAGCCGTTCGGTGGCCGCGGTCGGCGCGTAGCCGGTGAGCCACACCAGGTCCGGTCCCGGCGCCACCAGCAGCCCGGCGAGTCCCGCGTCGCCGGCCGCCCGCGCGGCGCGCCGCATCCGAGCCCGGTAGTCGTCGGCGGTGAAGGCCGCGGGCGTGCTGCCGGTCATCCGGTCCTCCCTGGGCGGGTGAAAGGGGCCACGGGCAGCATCCTGCCCGCACAGCCGGGGCCGCGCGAGCCGGTTGTCACGCCTTTCCCGCCTTCCTCGTGCTCGGATCACCGCACACCGTCCACAAACGCCGGGGAAACCGCCCGGGGACTGTTCGTACCAGGACCGCCGTGCTCATGTGACGACGCCGGGGACGACGGTGAGCCGCTGGTAGCCCCCGCTCCGGTGGCGGACCGTCACGACGACCTCCTTGCCGGGACGAGACCGGGTGACGACGTGTGCGAGGTCGGCGGCCGAGTCGACGGGGGTCCGGCCGAACGCGAGGAGCACGTCCCCCCGCACCAGGCCGGCCGTGTAGCCGGGGCCCGGGACGTGCACGCCGACCACCAGGGCGCCGGCCTTCTTGGCGTCCACAGCCTCCAGACCGAGCATCGCACCGCCGGGCGCCGGCGCGGGGCCCGCGAGTGCGGAAGGACTCGGGTCCGCCGCGGACGGGCTGTCGTGATCCCCCGTCGCGACCTGCTCCGCCTGCCGCCGCAGCTCGGCGAGTCCGCCCTCGCCGATCACCGTGGCGCCGACCGTGCCGAGGCCGGCCCCGGACAGGACCAGGACCGTCCCGGCGAACAGGGCGAACAGCAGGGCCCGCAGCCGCCGGCCCCGCCGTCGTGCGGCATGCGGGCGCCGGGCGGGAGCGGGCCTGCCGCCGCCGGGTTCCCGACCGGGCATCGGCTTGGGACGCAACGCAGTCTGTTCCATGGATCGCCTCCGGCTGATGCTCTACCCGGGGCGGCGGCGCACCACGAGCCACGAACGAGTGAGACTGGCCGGTGGTCGGGGGCGGGAAGTCATACCCGTCGGCACGCCGACGCTGCGGAGCCGGGTCAGCCGACCGGCAGCGCCGGTGGTGTGTCCGGGAGGAAACGGTGGGCGCGGCGGGCCAGGTAGTCGGCCTTGTAGCGGTCCACCTCGCGGTGCCAGTTCAGGATGCCCGCGAGCCAGTTCCGCAGGTCGGTCACGTAGTTCGCCATGATCTCGCGGGCCTCGTCCGAGAGGTCGAAGTCGTCGTACACGATGGGCAGTTCGTGCCGGACGACATGTTCGAACTGCTCCATGCGCTGGGTCATCAGGTCGTGGACGACGCCGAGGGCGGTCGGGTAGTCGATGCCGAAGAAGTTCTGCACCACGAGGATCGCGTTGTGGATCTCGCCCTCGTACTCGATCTCCTTCTGGTACGAGAACACGTCGTTGACCAGGCACGCGTAGTCGATGGCGGCGTTCTCCAGCGAGCGGACGGGGCCGCTGCGGTAGACCTCCGGTGGGACTGCGGGGCCGTGGCCCATCCGGCACATGCTCAGGGTGAGGTCGGAACCGAAGGTGGCGCGCCGCATCTCCAGGTAGTCGACCGGGTCGGGGATGCGGTGGTGGAGCTGGTTGGACAGCTCCCAGACCCAGCTCTCCGTCATCACGTTCACCGCGCGCTTCAGGGTGCGCCGTTCGTCGGGGGTCATCGCCGCCGTGGTGCGGGCCCACAGGTCGACGAGTCCGCGCTCCATGGCGTTGGCCGGTACGACGGTCTCCTCACCGTCGACAGGCATGCAGTCCGACAGGCGCAGAGTGGTGAGGCGGGCTGCGGCCAGGTCGCGGCGGTGGCCGAAGACGAGCGGGTAGTAGTCGTCGCCGTAAGTGCCCCAGGCCAGCCAGTGGGAGCTGAGGTCGAGGGCCTCGGGGGTGGCGTCCGGGTCGAGGCCTGCCGAACACAGCGGGAGGTCGGCGGCGGCGAGCTTGTCCTCGTCCCACACGCCCTCCTCCAGGATGCCCATGCGGTGCGCCCACTCGGTGAGCCGGGAGCGGGCCCCGTTCAGATGCGGGCTGAGTTCGACCTGGAAGGGCATGTGGAAGTCGGGCAACCGGGACGGGCCGACCTTCTGGTAGGGCACATGGGTGTGAGCGCGCAGCCGCTCCACCCCGGCCGAGGCGAGCAGCGCGCCGACGTCGGCGGCCGAGGTGCCGGGGCCGGTGAGCCCGTGCCAGGGCTTGCTGGACCGGGCTCGCTCGTTCATGTACCGGCTGGAGCGCAGGTGCCATTCGTGGCCGCCGGACTGCCAGTCCTGCAGTCCCCGGGTGTACTGGGCGACCGCGGCCAGCTCCGGCGGGGTCAGGCCCCGTTCCAGGGCCACGGCGGGCACCTCGGTGAACGCGGTGTGCTCGAACTGGTGCAGACGCGAGGTGAGGATGTCGTTGACGGTGTCGGCGGCCTCCTGGGTGGTGCAGCCGAAGAAGGTCTCCAGGACGAGCACGCCGTTGCTGAGCTCGCCCTCGTCCTCGACCTCCCGCTGGTAGGAGAACAGGTCGTTGCGCAGGTGGACGCCGTCGGAGAAGGTCTCCATCAGGACCCTGAGCGGCCTCGAACCGGCGACCGACGCGGGGACTTCGGCGGTCGCGTACTCGACGAGGCCGGCGGACCAGGGGGCGCCGCCGACCTTGCGGCGCATCTCGATGTACTCGACCGGGTTGGCGATCCGCCCCTCGTTGATGTTGGACAGCTCCCACAGGGACTCGTTGAGCAGGTGCTCGGTGGCGACGGAGAACCGGCGGCGCCAGTCCGCGGACATCGACGGCACCGTGCGCCGCCACAGGTCGGCGAGTCCCGCTTCGACCGGGTTCTCGGGCTCGGGCATCGGCGTGGACAGGTCCATCGGCATGAACAGCGGCAGCCGGTCCAGGTAGGCCTTGCCGCCGACCCGGTCCTGGGTGCGCTTGAAGGTCTCCAGGAAGTGGTCGTCGAAGAAGAACACCCACACGTACCAGTCGGTGATCAGCGAGAGGGCCGGGCCGTCACAGTCGGGGTGGGTGTAGGCGCAGAGCAGGCCGTAGTCGTGCGCGTCGAGGTCGGCCTGCTCCCAGATCCCGGAGCCCTCCAGCATGCCCATCTCGCGCGCCCACCCGGTCGAGTGGGCGCGGGCCTCGTCGAGGTGCGGGTTCAGCCGCGCGGGATACGGCATGTAGAAGTGCGGGAGTTCGAAGGGCTGCTGCGTCATGGCCGGGCCCTACCCAGGGCCCTTCGACGGCATCCGCACGCCGGGACATGATCACACCATCGCGTGAATCAGGGCGAATTCCGCGCGACGGGGCCTGCTCAGTGCCTGGCCTGGATCAGGGCATGGGTACCGCTGGTGCGCCAGCGCTGTCCCTCCGCGGCGACCAGCGCGGCCTCGGTGTCCGCGTCGAGGCCGGTGATCACGTCGGACTTCAGGGTGCGCAGTGCGGCCACCGGGCCCGGGAAACGGGCGGTGACGTCGGCGAAGGGCGTGGTCGCGGGGTGGCGGCGGTCCCCCACCAGGCGGCGGTAGTTGAGGTCGCCTTTGAGGACCGTCAGGTGCGCCGAGGCGAGTTCCCCGCGGAGGTCGTCGGGCAGGTCCGCGTACGGCAGCGGGGCGCAGGAGAAGGGGTGCGCGCGGACCGTGAGGCGGCCGTCGGTCATCGCGGACCAGAGCCGCCGCCCGTGCGCGGCGGCCTCGCCCGTGGCCCGGGTCAGCCGGCGCAGCGCGTCGACCACGTCGGCGGTGGTGGCGTCGGAGACGTAGTACGGGTACGGCTTGACGTGCAGGACGGCCCGCTGGATCCGGCCGTGCGTCAGGAGGTGGGCGACGAGCAGCAGGTCGGGGATCAGCTCGCGGCCGGCGTTGTCGGCGATCAGGCAGAGCGTGCCCGCGCCCGCTGATCCTCCCGTGCCGCTGGCGCCTCCCGCGGATTCGAGCAGGGTCCAGAGGGTGTCACTGTCGTCGGCGACCAGGCTGGGGGCGGCGGCCTGTGCCTCGGCTGAGGCGTCGGAGAGGCGGAAGCCGAGGTCGGCCCGGTTGCCCCACAGGGAGCCGTGCAGCAGGGCGGCGGCCTGTTCGTCCGCGGGGCGGCCGGCGAGGTCGTCGAGGGCGGCCAGTTCCTGGTCCGTCTCCCGGGAGTCGAGTTCGGCGAGCTTGAAGGGGCGGAAGGGATCGACGCCCTGCCAGGGGCCGGGCCCGAAGTAGCCGACGGCGTCCAGGAGTCGGCGGTAGAAGTAGCTCTCCGACCACAGCCACGGCACGTCGAACCAGGAGCGGCCGACGTGGTCGTCCATGCCCCAGGGCAACCAGAGGTCCCGGTCGTGCGCGTCGGCCGGGAGCGGTTCGATCACGCCCTTGACGCAGCTCGCGAGCAGCGCGTCGAGGGCGTCATGCTGTTCGGGGCCGTACGGGAAGGCCTCCCGCACCTGCCGGATGATCGCGGGATGCCGCTCGGCGAGCACGCTGTGCGGGAACGAGCCGGGTTCGTCGGCGAGGATCACGGGCGCGGACGGCACAGGACCGGACGGCGGGGTGTCGAACATGCGCCTCACCGTATCGCGAGGGGTCCCGGCCACCGGCTGAACCTCACCCGCCCCGCCCGGGCCCCACCCTCACCCCCGGCCCCGCCCCTCCTCAGATCGTCCTGATCTCCCGCTCCAGCTGCGCGATCAGGGTCAGATAGCGCGCCCGCCGGGGCACCGGGACCATGCCGCGGATCATCATGTGCCACATCTCGGCCAGTCTGCGGGGCTGCCGGTTCACGGATTCGAGGGAACTGCCCACGACGCGGGTGCCGACGAAGAAGCAGACCAGGGAGTGGGCGACGGTGTCGACGTCGGTCTCCGGATGCAGGTCGGACTCCTTGACCGCGCCAAGGAGTTTGCGGGAACACAGCTCCAGCCACTCCGTGAACGGGTGCCGCAGCGGCGGCCGCACCGCCACTCCCCCGGTGGCCAGACGGAGACCGGCTCGGGGAATCGGGTCCTCGACGGACAGCCTCGCTATGCCGAAGGTGATACGCATCAGCGACTCGAGCGAGGTGCAGCCCCGGCCGTCCGCGTCGCTCGTCAGCCGCCGTGAGGCACGGGACTGCAACTCCATGATCGCGTGGGCCAGGTCCTCCTTGGCCGCGAAGTGGAAGTACAGGGCCCCTTTGGTGACTTGGGCGTGCTCGACGATGTCGCTCAGGCTGGTCGACTCATAGCCGTGCCGGTCGAACAGGTCGGCGGCGGCCGTGATGATCGTCGAGCGGGTCTGCTCGGCGCGTAACTGCCTCGGCATCGACGGAACACTCCTGCGGGGAAAGAACGGGTCATGCCGTTTGTTTCAGGCTCCACTTACACCATAGCTCACCACGCCGCGATGTCGACCGTGCACTCGAAGACCGTCGAATCGCCCTGCCTTCCCACGACTTGTACGGCACCCCCGGCCCCGTCCGCCGCCTCGATCCAGGCAGGTTGGTCCAGTTCGGCGTAGCGATCGAAGGTGATCCGGAACGACACCAGGGAACGGGCCCCGCCGGTGTGTGCCCGGACGGCCTGGCGGGCGGCTTCCAGCAGCAGCATTCCGGGAACATGGTCAAGAGGATGATCAAAGAAAACGGGGTGTGCGGTATCTACGCGCAGCTGCCACCGGCCGGGGCGGTCGGCCGGGGCGAGGACCACGTCCGCGGGCAGCGCGCGGCCCACCGTCGCCGGGTGCAGCGGGGGCGGCAGCGGCAGGGGGGCCACGGTCGCGGCGGTACGGCCGCCCCGCAGCCGCCGGTAGACGGGCTCGCTCAGGCAGGTGAACACCACCCGGGTCGCGGTCGCGACCAGCTCGCCGCCGCGCAGCACCTGAGCCGTGTAGCGGGCGCCCACCGGCCGGCGGCCCCGGTACTGGACGTCGACGAAGTCGACCTCCACCGTCAGCTCGGCGGGGACCGCTCCCACGGCCAGGTACTGCGGAAACGTGTCCACTTCGAAGGCGTGGAGCACGAAGTGGTGGTCCATCGGCACGTCGTACTCGGCGTGCGCGATCAGTGTTCCGCTCTGCCGCACCGTCTCCACGACGAGCAGCGGGTCGTACGCGGACCGGTCCGGAGACACGTGTAAACCGTGGGCGCGCGGCCACTGCGCCGACACGGAGAAACGGTGGTCCGCGATCCGGCGCCAGCCGGTGAGGAAGGTCTCCGCGACCGCCGCGCGGTGAACGAGTTGACGGGGCACGGTCCCCGTCATGGACGGGGTTTCGGCAAGTTGCCGCGGTTGAGGCATGTCTCTCCCTACGGTCCCCGAAGGCCATGTGCAGACGGTGAAACGTCCACGTGGGTGAGCGTCAGAGTACGAGCCGACCGGTTTGTTTTCAATGAGATCGGTCTCCGGCGCCTTATGATCGGGGCCACTGCGGCACACGAATGCGGGCACCGGCCAAGTCGGCGCAGCGGAGGGGCTCTTATGGCACAACAGGAGCGCGCCATCAGGACGCGCAGGGCGATCCTGGAAGCGGCGGGCGCGGTCTTCGACGAACACGGCTACACGACCACCACCATCGCCATGGTGCTGGAGCGGGCCGCGGTCACCAAGGGCGCCCTGTACTTCCACTTCCCGTCCAAGGAGTCCCTCGCCCAGGCGGTGCTGGACGAGCAGGTGCCGTTCGGGGCCGTGCCGCCGCAGCCGTGCAAGTTGCAGGAGGTCATAGACATGACCTTCGTGGTCGGGCAGCGGCTGCTGAGCAACGCCCTGTTGCGGGGCAGCGTACGGCTGGCGGTGGACCAGGCGACGCCGTCCGGTGTCGATCACGGCGAGCCGTTCCGCCAGTGGGCGGACCGGCTGACCTCGCTGCTGGAGAGGGCGCGGACGCAGGGCGAGTTGCTGCCCACGGTGGATCCGCGGGAGACGGTGGAGCTGCTGGTGGGGTCGTTCACCGGCATCCAGCTGATGTCGCGGGCCCTGTCCGACCGGGACGACCTCGGGCACCGGTTGTCCGTGCTGTGGGCGCACGTCCTGCCGAGCATCGCGGTGCCGGGGCTGCTGCTGGCCCTGGACAGCAAGGCCGACCGCGGTGCCCGGGTCCTCGCCTCGCTCGACGCCGCCGCGTCGTGATCCTGCTGACCGGGGCGACCGGTACCGTCGGCGGACTCACCGCCCGGCTGCTGCGCGGCACCGAGCCGGTACGCCTGCTCACCCGGGACCCCGGGCGGGCCGCGAATCTCGCGGGACCGCAAGCCGAGGTGGTGGGCGGGGACTTCGAGGACCCCGCAGGTCTGCGGCGGGCGCTGGCCGGGGTGCGGTCGGCGCTGCTGGTCACCGTGGATCCGCTCACCCACGCCCATGACGAGAACTTCCTGACGGCGGCCCGTGCGGCGGGAGTCCGTCATGTGGTGAAGGTGACGACCCTGTCGGTCACCGAACCCGAGGCCACCGATCTGGTCACCGAGTGGCACCGGGAGAACGAGCGGCTGCTGCGGACCTCAGGCCTCACCTGGACCCTGTTGCGGCCGCGGGCCTTCATGTCGAACACCCTGGGCTGGGCGCGCGCCATCCGGGAGGACGGCGAGGTGCGCGCCCCGCACGGCGGCACGGCGACCGCGGCGGTGGACCCCTCGGACATCGCGGAGGTCGCGGTGCGGGCACTGACCGACCCTGCGGAGCACGCCGGGCGGACGCACGCGCTCACCGGGCCCGAGTCGGTCACCCCGGTGCGGCAGACGGAGATTCTCTCCGAGTTGCTCCGACGGCCCCTCACCTTCGTCGAGTTGACGGAGGATCAGGTGCTGCAAGGGCTGCTGCGACGTTATCCCGCCCCGGTGGCGCGGGCCCTGGTGGAAAGTGCCGCGCGGGGGCGGGCCGGGACGAAGGGGCGGGTGGAGCCGACGGTCACCGACCTCCTGGGCAGGCCCGCGCGCTCCTACCGGGCGTGGGCCGCCGAGCACCTCGCCGCGTTCCGGGCCTGAGGGACGTACCAGCGACGCACGCCCCGGGCACGGCGGAAACGAGGCTGTCGTAGGTGTGCGGGGCGCTGCGCGGTGAACGCGCCGGGGCGGCCGTCCGTATGGCACGGGAGCAGACCGCCTTGGCAGGGAGCAGACCGTTCCCGTCCCAGGCACGCCGTTCCCGTTCCTCCCGAGGAGACGATCCGGATGCGCCGGACGACCGCACATCGCACCGCCGCTGTGGCGATGGCCGCCGCGAGTCCCCTGTTGCTGGGTGTGTGGGCGGCGGCGCCCGCCGTGGCGCACGGCGCCCCCACGGACCCGACCAGCAGGGTCTACGGCTGCTCCCCCGACGGAGAGCAGACCGGCACCGCCGCCTGCCGGGCCGCCGTCGCCGCGAACGGGTCGCCCTTCACGGCCTGGGACAACCTGCGGGTGGCGAACGTGAACGGCCGGGACCGGCAGACCATTCCCGACGGGAAGCTGTGCAGCGGTGGACTGCCCGCCTACCAGGGCCTCGACCTGGCCCGCGCCGACTGGCCGTCCACCCGTCTGACGCCCGGCGCCTCGCTGACCATGCGGTACGCCTCGACGATCCCGCACACCGGCACGTTCAAGCTCTACCTCACCAAGCCCGGCTACGACCCGGCGAAGCCGCTGACCTGGTCGGACCTTCCGGAGAAACCGTTCGCGCAGGTGACGGACCCGGCACTGACCGACGGGGCGTACCGGCTCAAGGCGACCCTGCCGTCCGACCGGACCGGTCGGCATGTGCTGTACACGATCTGGCAGAACAGCAGTACGCCGGACACGTACTACTCGTGCTCGGACGTGGAGTTCCCCACGGCGAAGAGCTCGGGCGCCCAGGCCGGCGGGGGGTCGGGCTCGGCCACGGAAAACAGCGACGACAGCGGCGCCGTGTCCCCCGCGAAGTCGGCGGCGCCCGAGAAGTCCGCGCCGCAGAGCCCGACGCCGACCGCGCCGACGCCGACCACCGCCGACTCCGGCAGCCGCGCCGAGGCCGGCGCCGCCCCGCAGAGCACTCCGGTGGCCTCCACCGCCGACTCGGGCTCCGGCCCGTCCACGCCGACAGTGGCGGGCGGCGCCGCCGCGGTGCTGTTGCTCACCGGGGGCGCCGCCCTGGCGCTGCGGTTGCGCCGACGTTGAACGCCGGGCAGGTAAGGACTAGTTGACGAACACCGGCGCGGTGCCGTCCGTCACCGGGGCGTACTTCGCGGTGAAGTAGCCGTTGGCGAAGCACAGCGAGGAACCGGACGTCTTGGTGAACTGCTGCTTGGTGAAGGTGATGCTGTTGTCGGCGTTGTCGGCCTTGCCGGTCAGACTGGGCGTCTGGTAGACGCAGTTGATGCTGCCGAGCAGGGTGCGCAGGACGACGGTGGTCTGGACGGCGGAACCGCTCGGCGCGGTGACCGTGACGGTGCCGTCCGAGTTCACGGCGGTCGTGTACGGCAGGTTGTTGACGGTGATGCTGGTGACGCCGGTGACACCGACGACGTTGGCGCTGCAGCTGCTGCTGTCGAAGCTGTGGCCGCTGAGCGACTCGGTGGCCGTGCCGGGCGCGGCCGGGTTGTCGGTGACCTTGGCGGTGAACTGCGACTTCGTGCAGGAGATGCCGCTGGTTCCGGTCGCGCTGGAGTAGAGGGTCGCGGTGGTGCCGGAGGCCAGCGGCGCGGTGAGGACGTCGCCGACGGCGACGGGCGTACCGCCGAGCCCGCCGGTGGTGAGGACCGGGGTGTCGGCCGCGGACGCGGGGACGGCCGCCAGGGTCAGGGCGGCGACGGCTCCGGTGAGGGCGAGGAGGGAACGGGTACGCATGCGGTGCCTCTTTTCTGGGGGGCGGATTCTTCCGCGGTGAGGGGTGGCTCCCCGTTCGGGGACGCGGTTCGGGTCCGCCGTTGCCGGCCCGTGACGCCTTCTCCGTACGTGACGGACCGGCAACGGCAGCCCGACCGGTGACCGTCCGGAGACCCAATGGGGGGAGGGCCTCCGGACGGGCCGGGTGGGAGGGCGGCCCGGTACGGCCTCAGGGGGGAAGCGACCGTGTGGGTGCCGTGAAGGGGCTGACTCGGGCAGTGACATGCCCGCACTGGACAGAACGTCCGGGAAGCGGCTGGATCCGGCGCCACGGATCCGGGGGGAGCCACGGAGAGTTCTAGACCTGAGGATCAGTCAACGTCAAGGTTTCGCACGGCAGTTAGGCGTTCTGCGAGGTCTTTTTGTCATCCGGGGCAGCAGTTGGATCACAGGTGGCACATAACCAACACCGTTTTCGCACAACTTGCTTGACCCTCGAATGTAACCACGGGTAACTTCCTGGATGGCTACTGATGCGTAACGAGAACGTCCTTGCATCCACCGGGAGTTGTGAGGAGGCGTGCGCACCGGTTCGCTGTCCGCGCCAGGACAACGTGCCAACTGAACCTGAAGCTGAACTGCATTGACTATGCCCACGGGAGCAGCACATGGCCTCGTCCTCGGACGCCACACCGTCCGCCGGTAACACCCCAGAGAACCCGGAAAGCGGTTCCGCCACCGAAGTGTCCGCAGTCCCCGACGGTTCCGCCCGGCGCGGACGGGTACGGGCGCGGCGGGCCGCGATCATGGCGGTGCCGGCCGCCGCGGTCGCCGCGGGGCTCGCCATCCTGACCGCCGAGGGCGCGCTGGGTGTCCAGTTCGCCATCTCCGGCATGCCCTTCACGGTCACCGCGAAGGAGCTCAACGGCACTGGATTCGAGCAGTTCGGCGGTCTCGACAGCATGGCCGAGGGGAGCCCGAACGCGGGCGACACCGGTGGCCAGGTGCTGGTCGTCACCTCCGCCATCAAGAACGCCACGCTCGACTCGCTGTGCCAGAGCGTCGACCTGGGCGGCACCAACCTGCTCATCAAGGCCGGCAGCGGGTCGCAGAAGGTCCAGGCGAGCGACCTGACCACCGACTCGACGGAGCTGACGGGTGACGCCTCCTTCAACAACATCGAGATCGGCAACGACGCCAGCACCCTCACCAAGGCCGGCGTGAAGGGGCCGATCGGCGTCTTCAGCCAGCAGGCCGACACGGTGCGCATCGCCAACCTGCGGCAGACCAACTACGCCACCACCGCAGGCGTGTTCAAGCTGCCGGGTCTGAAGCTGAGCTTCAGCGACAAGGGCTGCTGATGTCGGGCCGGCCAGGTCAGGACGCGGGCTCCGGCTTCCGGCAATGGCGGGCCCGCCGTCCGTTCTGGGGTGGGCTGCTGCTCGCCCTGGGCGGAGCGGAGATCCTGCTCACCGAGAAGGCGTCGCTCAAGGTCGTCATGCACATCGGCATGCAGGGCCTGGCCGGTTACCTCCTGCCGGGCCTGATGGTGCTGCTGGGGCTGCTGATCCTGTTCAATCCCTCGCAGCGCCTCTTCTACTCGATCACCGGCATCCTGCTGTCCCTGGGTACCTGGCTCACCTCGAACCTGGGCGGCTTCTTCATCGGCCTGCTGCTGGGGGCGGTGGGCAGCTGCCTCGCCTTCGGCTGGCTGCCCGACCAGGCGCCACGCGTGAGCCGACGGCAACGCCGCCGGACGGCACGCGAGGCGAAGGAACTGGGGACGTCCGCCGAACAGACCGCTCAGGACGAGACGGCGCACGACGAGACGGCTGAGCGGCGGGCCGGTCAGCGGCAGACCGTCGAATCCGTCTGAGGCCCGTCCCACCCGGCCGTCCGGCGAGCCCATCGGGCATCCGGGCGGCCCGGAGTCATCCGGCACGCACGCCCCACCGCGGGGGCGCTCAGCGCCCGGCGGTGGGCGGCTCCGACACCGGCACGTTCACGGACGCCGGAGGTGCGGTCGTGTCGGTCCCACGCGAAGCCACCGTGGAGCCCGCCTCCGCCTCCGCCGCGGGCGACGCGTTCTCGTCCTTCAGTGCCTTCGCCTCGCTCTTGAGGATGCGCATCGACTTGCCGAGGGCCCGCGCCGTGTCCGGCAGTTTCCTCGAGCCGAACAGCAGGATGACCACGATGGCCAGGACCAGCAGGTGCCAGGGTTCCAGTCCGTTGCGCAGCATGACAGCCCTCTCACTTTTCCTTGTCCAACAGTTGCTACATTGCGCAACTGTACAACCCAGAGTGAGGCCAGGAGGGCGCCGATGACCGTGAGCAGCCACCGCAGGGCAGCTCCGCCGCGACACCGGCCCTCCGGACGTCGGGACCGCCGACGCCGGCGCGGCGGCCGGGCCCGGGTCGTGCTCGTGGTCTGTCTCACCCTGCTGGTGCTCACCGGAGCGGGAGCCGGCTGGCTCTACCTGCGGCTGGACGGCAACATCAGCACGTTCGACGCGGGCGGGCTGTCCGACCACCGGCCCCGGTCCGGCTCGTCGAAGGGCGAGAACGTGCTGGTCATCGGCTCCGACGCGCGCACCGGCGGCAACGCCGCGCTCGGTGGCGGCGACAAGGACGACATAGGCCGCTCGGACACGACGTTCCTGCTGCACATATACGCCGACCACCGGCACGCCCTGGCCGTCTCCATCCCCCGCGACACCCTGGTCACCGTCCCACCGTGCAAACTGCCCAACGGCAGGTGGACGAGCGCACAGACCGACACCATGTTCAACGCGGCCTACTCCGTCGGCCAGACCGCCCAGGGCAACCCCGCCTGCACCCAGAACACGGTCGAGCAGCTCACCGGCCTGCGCGTCGACCACACCGTCGTCGTCGACTTCAAGGGCTTCGCCCGCCTCACCGAGGTGGTGGGCGGGGTACAGGTCTGCCTCCCGCAGGACGTCTACGAGAACGACCTCGACCCCCACCTCAAGACCCCGGGCAAACTGCTGTTCAAGAAGGGGGTACAGACCGTCTCGGGGCAGCGCGCACTGGACTACGTCCGCATCCGGCACGGCATCGGCGACGGGTCCGACATCGGCCGTATCAAGCGCCAACAGGCCTTCGTGGCAAGCCTGTTGAAGGAGGTGAAGAGCAAGGGCCTGTCCCCGGCCAAGCTGCTGCCGCTGGCCGACGCGGCCACCGAGTCGCTGACCGTCGACCCCGGCCTGGGCTCCGCCGACAAGCTCATCTCGTTCGCGATGTCCCTGAAGGACATCGACCTGCACAACACCAAGTTCGTCACGCTGCCCTGGCGGTACGAGGGTTCACGGGTCGCGATCGTGCAGCCCGACGCCGACGAGCTGTGGGCGGCGCTCAAGGCCGACCGCACGATCGACGGCAAGAACGCGGGCGGCAAGCAGGGCGCGTCCGTGGCCCCCTCCCCCACCCCGGCCCCCGTATCCGTCTCCGTCTCCGGCGACGGCATCGACGTCGCCGTCTACAACGGCACCACCGTGACCGGCCTGGCCGCCCGCGCCGCCGCCGCGCTCACCGCGGACGGCTTCACGGTCACCGGCACGGCGACGGCCTCGGCCCAGGACCACCCGGTCACGCTCGTCGAGTACGGCCCGGGCCTCAAGACCCAGGCCCAGACCGTCGCCAGGGCCTTCCCGGGCGCCGGGATCATGCCCGTCACCGGCTCCGGCATCAGTGTCGTACTGGGCCAGTCCTACGCCGACACCCCCGGCGTGAGCGCCTCGCCGACCCCGACCGCCGTGCCCTCGGAGGTCGCGGACGGGGCCCGGTCCGCCGACGACAACCCCTGCTCGAACCTGACCTACGGCTGACGTCCCTCGTGCCACGCCCGGGCCGCGGTCAGCGCGAGGGCGTACAGGCCGAGGACCGCGGCGAGCAGCAGGTAGTAGGTCGCGGGCAGGGCGGTCATGCCGAGCGAGGCGCCCAGCGGACTCGGGGGCAGCAGCAGTCCGGCGACGCCGAGCAGGGCCGCCGCCCACCCGACGGGGCCCCGGCCGCGGCCCTCGGCGACGCCCCGGCCGGTGCGCAGCAGCAGCATCACCAGGGCCTGGGTGAGCAGGTTCTCGGTGAACCAGGCGGAGTGGAACACCGTACGGTCGTCGAGCGCGTCGGGTCCGCGCAGCGCGAGCGCGAGGACGGCGAAGGTGGCGAGGTCGGCGACGGCGTTCAGCGCGCCGAAGCCGGTGATGAACCGGAGGAAGGCGCGCGGGCGCAGCACGGCCGGCCGGCGCAGCGCGGCCGCCCCGGGACGGTCGTGGGCGAAGGCGAGCTGGGCCGCGTCGAAGCACAGGTTCTGCGCGAGGACCTGGGCCGGGAGCATCGGCAGGAAGGGCAGCAGCAGGCCGGCGGCGAGCATCGCGAGGACGTTGCCGACGTTCGAGGAGAGCGTGACGCGCAGATAGGAGGCGATGTTGCCGGCGGCCTGCCGTCCGGCGGTGACCGCGTGCCCGATCGCCCCGATCCCGTTGTCGGCCAGTACCACGTCGGCGGCCTCCCGGGCCGCGCCCACGGCGTCGCGGGGCGCGATGCCGACGTCCGCGGCGCGCAGGGCGGGCAGGTCGTTGACCCCGTCGCCGAGGAAGCCGACGGTGTGCCCGGCAGCCCGCAGGCCGGCGACGACACGGGCCTTGTCGGCGGGGGTGCAGCGGGCCACGACGGTGGTCCGGCCCAGGACGGTGTCGCAGCCGTCGGTGCCGTGCGCGTCGGCCGGTCCGCTCGCCACGCGCACCTCCCCCGGGTCCAGTCCCAGGTCGCGGCAGGCCCGCGCGGCCGTGGCCGGGTGGTCGCCGGTGAGGACCGTGACCGTGACTCCGAGGGCGGTGAGCCGGCGCAGCGCGTCGGCCGCGGTCGGGGCGAGGGCGTCCCGGAAGGTGACGAAGCCCCGGAAGGTCAGGCCGCGTTCGTCGGCCGGCGTGTACGCGCGGGCGCGGGCCGGCCGGTCGGCGGTGGCCACGGCCAGCAGCCGCAGTCCGGCCTGAGCCTCGTGTGCGGCGAACGCGCTCAGCCGCTGACGCTCCGCCGCTTCGAGCACGCAGCGTTCCAGTACGTCCTCCGCGGCGCCCTTCACGACCAGGGTGTGGGTGCCGAGGGGGCCGTGGACGACCGCGGTGGCCAGCCGACGTACCGGATCGAAGGGCACGGCGTCCACGCCGTCCTCCTCCTCGCCGACCGGACCGGCGGCGTCCAGGAGCGCCTCGTCGAAGGCGTCCGGGGCGGGCAGGTCGGCGAGCTGCAGGGTCCACCAGGCGTTGACGGCGGCCCAGCGCAGCACCTCGGGGTCGTCCCGCCCGGCCGGGTCGACGGACCGTTCGAGCACCGGCCGGTCCTGGGTGAGGGTGCCGGTCTTGTCGACGCACAGCACGTCCATCGCGCCCAGGTCGTGCAGGGCGGGCAGCCGCTTGACGATCACGCCGTGGGTGCCGGCGAGCAGCGCGGCTCCGCGCGCCAGGCAGGTCGTGACGATCACGGGGAGCATGTCGGGCGTGAGTCCGACGGCCACCGCGACGGCGAACGGCAGCGTCTCCAGGCCCCGGCCGCGCAGGGCCGCGTTGGCCATCAGGACGAGGGGCGGGGTCAGCAGCATGAACCGGATCAGCACCCAGGAGATGCCGAACACGGACCGGTCGAAGGCGCTCTGCGTCCGCCGGCCGGGCCCCGGGCCGTGCGCGGCCGCCAGCCGGGTCCGCGGCCCGGTGGCGAGGACGACGGCGGTGGCGCTGCCGGTGACCACACCGCTGCCCTGGAAGCACAGGTACGGCGCCGCGAAGGCCCCGCCCTCGCCGCCGCTGCCGAGGTGACCGGTGCCGGTCTCGTCCCCCGCCGTCTTCGTCACCGGCGCCGACTCCCCGGTCAGTGCCGCCTGGTGCACGGTCAGCCCGCGGGCCCGCAGGAGTCGTACGTCCGCGGGGACGAGGTCGCCGGGACCGAGGCGGACCACGTCCCCCGGAACCAGGTCGGCGACCGGTATCTCCCGTGGCGACGGGCCGGCCTGGCCGCCCTCCTCGCGTCGCAGGACGGTGGCCGTGCCGGCGACCAGGGCGCGCAGCGCGGCCATGGAACGGTCGGCGCGGCGCTCGCCGCTCGCCCGCAGTACGCAGCTGACGGCGACCAGCGCCAGGATCACCGTGGCGGTGCCCCAGGAGGCGACGGCCGCCGAGACCAGGCCCAGACAGAGCAGTACGGCGGTGAAGGGGTCGCGCAGGCCGCGCAGGAGGCGGCGGGGCCAGGAGGGAGTACGCACTTCGGGGAGGGTGTTCTCGCCGGTCCGCGCCAGCCGGGCCTGGGCCTCGGTCTCGGTCAGTCCGCGCGGGCCGGTGTCCAGTCGCCGCAGCACCTGCAGGGAGGTGTCCTCGGCGGACTCGGAGGCCGCGCGCTCAGATTCCACGGAGGTGGCGCGCCGGGGCGGCGCCGTCGGACAGCCGGCCCACCATCAGCCGCACCACGTCCACGACGGCCGCCTGCTCGTCGGCGTCGACGAAGTACACCTGCCGGCGCCCCTCACGACGGGAGCGGACCAGGCCGGCCAGCTTCAGCTTGGTCAGGTGCTGGCTGACCGCGGGCAACGCGCCCCCGACCCGCTCCGCGAGCCCGGTGACATCGCTCTCGCCCTGGGCGAGCGCCCACACGATGTGCAGCCTGGCCGGCGAGGCGAGCAGCCCGAAGGCCGCGGCGGCCTGCGTGAGCACGTCGGCGGAGGGATCGTCGAAGCCGTGGTCGACCGTCGTCATCGTCCTTGTCCTCCTGTCCACCGCCCGCGGTCCCGCCGTTTCCGCCGAGTCCATCACGTCCATCACGTCCGTCAAGTCCGTCACGTCCGTCGCGTCGGTCACGTCCGTCACGTCCGAGGGAAAGTATGAGGGGGAAAGTCGCGGGGCGGATTCAGTCTAGGGCGCCGGGAAACACCGCACTGCGCTCCGGGAGCGGCACCCTTACCGGCGGGTGGGAGGGGCGGCGGGATCCAGGCCGCAGGCGCGGACGGCGCACGTCGAGGCGCACATGCGTGACCCCGGCCTCGTCGAGCCGGGGATCGTGCAGGTCCCACCCCGCCGCCTCCACCGACGGTTTCCGGTCGCGGCAGAGGTGATCACGATGCGGCACCGACAACTCAGTGCGAGCGGCCGATCACTTGACTACCGGCGGTCACACACGATTGGCTCCAGGCCAGTGAAGTTTCAACCGGTCAGGGCGCCTTGTGTGCTTCGACCGTACTTTTGTGTTCCTCTTGCTCGGCCGCACAGCGAGGTGCCTGCTCCATGAACAATCCTCCCCCACCTCAGGCCTCCCCCAGATTCGTCCGCACCGCCGTGCTGGCCGCCGCTCTCTGCCTGCTCCTGGCCGGCTGCTCCGGATCCGGCGGCTCCGGCGACACAGGTGCGGACGGGGCGGACGGGGCGGACAGCGGCGGGACGAAGGTCGTTCTGATCACCCACGGCGGCCACGGGGACTCGTTCTGGGATCTGGTGCAGAGGGGCGCCCGGGCCGCGGCCGCCAAGGACGGCCTCGACCTGACGTACGCGAGCGACCCCGATCCGGCCGAGCAGGCTCAGTTGGTGCGGGACGCGGTCGACGACAGGGTCGACGGCATCGCGGTGACCCTCGCCAAGCCGCAGGCGATGAAGGGCCCGGTCGCGGAGGCGAAGGCGGCCGGTATCCCCGTGGTCGGTCTGAACTCCGGTATCGACGCCTGGCGTTCGCAGGGGCTGCTGGAGTTCTTCGGCCAGGACGAGAGCCTCGCGGGCCGGGGCGTCGGCGAAAGACTGAACGCCGTCAAGGCCAAGCACGCGCTGTGCGTCATCCACGAGCGGGGCAACGTCGCCCTGGAGGCACGCTGTGCCGGCGTGAAGAAGACGTTCTCCGGCCGGACCGAGATGCTCTATGTCGAGGGCACCGACCTGGACGCGGTGGACGCCGCCGTCACCGCCCAACTGCGGCAGGACCCCTCCATCGACGAAGTCGTCACGCTGGGCGCCCAGTTCGCGCTCACCGCGGTCAAGGCGGTGAAGGCGTCGGGCAGCAGGGCCAAGGTCGCCACCTTCGACCTGGACAAGAACCTGATCAAGGCCGTACGCGACGGGGACGTACAGTTCGCGGTGGACCAACAGCCGTATCTGCAGGGCTATCTCGCCGTGGACGCGCTGTGGCTGTACCGGACCAACGGCAACGTCAGCGGCGGCGGGGTGGCTCCCGTGCTCACCGGGCGCGCGTTCGTCAACAAGGCGAACGTCGCCTCGATCGCCCGCTTCGCCGCCGCCGGAACCCGCTGACGGTTCAACTCCGCCGCCGGCCTTCCGCTCCCTCCCGCTCTCCTCCCCGCTGATCGCCCAAGGAAGACCATGTCTGGACGGACAGGTTCTCGTCGCCGCCTCGGCTCCATTCGTCTTTCGCTCATCCTGCTGGCACTGGTTCCGAGCGTCACCCTCGCCGCCCTGTGGGGTGTGACGACGACACAGATGTTCTCGGAGGGCCTGCGGCTGCGCTCGCAGACGGAACTGAGCCGCTCGACCGGCGCCATGGGCACCGAGGCCACGTTGGCGCTGCAGCGGGAACGCGGCCTGTCGGCCGCCTGGCTGGCCCGGCAGCCCGGCTCCCGGGCCGCGCTGGACCAGGCGCGCCGGGAGACGGACAAGGCGGTCGCGAAACTCGTCGGCCGGTCCGACGCCATCCGCGAGGCCCCCGACCGGATCGCGGACCGCCTGTACTCGGTCGTCGGGTCCGTCGGCAGCCTGGAGTACTACCGGGGCCAGGTGGACGACCCCTCCGACATCACCGCCGAGCAGGCCCTGGGCCAGTACACCTCGATCATCGACGACCAGATCCACGCCTTCCAGGAGCTCTCCCAGGTCGACGACGGCGACCTCACCTCACAGGCCGGTCCACTGGTCGCGCTGGAGCACGGCGCGGAGCTGGTCTCCCAGGAGGACGCGCAGCTCACCCTCGCCTGGCCGTCCGGGTACCTCGACGAGAAGGCGTGGACCACGTTCGGCCAGATGGTCAGCACCCGCCGCTGGATCGTCCAGGACCAGATTGTGCCCTCCCTGCGCGGCACCGCGAAGACGCAGACCGAGCGCATCCTGCAGAGCCCGCAGTGGCAGACCCTGCAGTCGATCGAGGACCAGGTGACGCAGGCCCGGCCGTCCGACGGCCAACGCCGGGTCGCGCTGCCCGACCTGCGCGAGCAGTGGACCGCGGCACTGCGGAAGGTCTCCGACCAGTACGGCGACCTGATCCGGCAGCAGACCGCCGCGCTGCTCGCCCAGAGCGCCGACAAAGCCGACGGGCTGCTGCTGACCGCCGCGTCGCTGAGCACCGGCGGACTCGTCGCGCTGCTGCTGTGCGCTGCCATGTCCTGGCGGATCACCCGCTCCCTGTCCCGGCGGCTGCGGGGCCTCAGGGAGGCCACCCTCGGTCTCGCCGAGGAGCGGCTGCCCGACGTGGTCAGGCGGTTGGAGCGGGGCGAGACGGTCGACGTGGACCTGGCGGCGCCCCCGCTCGACTACGGCTCGGACGAACTCGGCCAGGTGGCACAGGCGTTCAACACCGCCCAGCGCACCGCCGTGGTGACCACCGTGGAACTCGCCGACACCCGGCGCGGTTTCCAGAAGGTGATCCTCGGCATCGCCCGGCAGAGCCAGAACCTGGTCAACCTCCAGCTCAGTCAGCTCGACGCGCTGGAGCGCGAGCACCAGGACCCCGACGTGCTCAAGGGCCTGTACGAACTGGACTCCACGGCGAGCCAGTTGCGCCGCTACGAGGAGAACCTCGTCATCATCAGCGGCGAGCAGCCGCGACGCAGCTGGACCGAACCGGTCGCACTGATCGACATCCTGCGCAGCGCGGTCGGCGAGGTCGCCCAGTACCAGCGGGTGGAGGTGGACACCGAGGAGGAGGTGTGCCTGGCCCCGCCCGCGGTGGCGGACGTGATCCATCTGCTGGCCGAACTCATCGACAACGCCACCGCGTACTCCCCCGCGCCGGGCCCGGTCGGCGTGCGGGCCACGATGGTGGCCAAGGGGCTGGCCGTAGAGGTGGAGGACCGGGGTCTTGGCATGTCGGAGGAGGACTACGCCTCGCTCAACGCCCAGTTGGCCGATCCGCCGCAGTTCGACGTGGTGGCGCTCGCGGACGACCTGCGGCTCGGCATGTTCGTCATCTCCCGGCTCGCCAGACGGCACGGCATCACCGTCACCCTGCGGCCCTCTCCGTACGGCGGCACCACGGCGATCGTGCTGATCCCGCACGACATCGTGGTCCCGGAGCCCGCCGACGACGACGCTCCCGACGTACCGGACACCGCCCCGGCCGACGGGACGACGGAGGCCGGGAACCCGCCGGCGACGGCGGACACGCGGGCCGGGACGGACCCGGGGACCGCGCACGTCCCCGGACCCGCGAGCGCCCCGGGGACCGACCAGGACCCGGTGCCGCCCCGTGGCGCCGCCCGGCCCCTCCTCGCCGCGCGGACAGCCCCCGCCACCGCCGCCGCTCCCGTCCCCCGCACCGACGGGCTCACCCCGCTGCCGCGCCGCGTACCGCAGACCAGCCTGGTCGCCGAACTCCGGGAGGAGGCCACCCCGCCGGACGCGGCGGAAGCCGCCGACGCCGATGAGTTCACCGCGGAGCACGCCGCCTCCTCACTCGGCGGCTTCCAGGCCGGCACCCTCCGGGCCCGGGACGAGCAGGAGCCGGGAGAGGACAAGGACCGGTCGGGGGAGGACATGTACCGCCCGGGGGACGACAAGGACCGCCCGGGAGGGGACGAGGGCCCTCCGACCCAGGACGATCGCGATCGGGTCCAGGACGATCGCGAACCGCTTGAGGACAGCGCACCGCACGACCGGAAGGACCCGCCCCCCACGAGCACCCTCGCCGCGCACCTCCCCTCCGCGGACGCCGACGACACCCCGACCTCCCCGACCGACCGCTGACGAAGGACACCGTCATGACACGCCCCACCCCCGCCACGGACACCCAGCTGGACCAGTTGCTCACCGGTCTCGTGGACCGGGTCGCCGACGTGAACCACGCCGTGGTGCTCTCCGAGGACGGACTGGTCGTCAGCAGGTCCACCGGGTTCGTGCGCGACGACGCCGAGCGGCTCGCCGCGACCGCCTCGGGTCTGATGAGCCTCAGCAAGGGCGTCAGCCTGGACTTCCGCGGCGGCCCGGTGCGCCAGGCGCTCATCGAGATGGCCAACAGCTTCCTGATCCTGACGTCCGCGGGACCCGGCGCCCACCTGGTCGTGCTGACCGGGCCGGGCGCGGACGTCGGCGTGGTGGCGTACCAGATGAACATGCTGGTGAAGAAGATCGGCGAGCACCTCAGCGCGGCGCCGCGGGCCCATGTGGGCCTCGACGCCGCCGGCGAGTGACGGGCGACGAGTGACGAGTGAGGTGAGCGGAAGCGACGCGGCGGGCCGGCTGGTACGGCCCTTCGCCTTGATCGGCGGCCGGACCCGGCCCAGCCGCGCCGACTTCACCCTCATCACGACGGTGACCGCGGTGGTCCCGCCCCCGGACCGGGCGCCACGGCCGCAGCCCGAACAGACCCGGATCCTGCGCCGGTGCGTGCGGCCGGTGGCCGTGGCGGAGCTGGCGGCCCTGCTGGACCTGCCGGTGAGCGTGATCGTCATCATGCTCTGCGATCTGCTGGAGGCCGGTCTCATCACCGCCCACCCGCCGCATCCCGTCTCGCCCCGCGCTCCCCACCTGGACCTGCTGCAGAAAGTGAGGGACGGCCTTGGCCGGCTCTGACGCCGCCACCCCCGCGGCACCCGACACCGTCAAGATCCTGATCGCCGGGGGCTTCGGCGTCGGCAAGACCACCATGGTGGGGTCGGTCAGCGAGATCGCGCCGCTGCGCACCGAGGAGTCGCTGACCTCCGCGGGCCTGGGCATCGACGACCTCCACGGCATCGAGGAGAAACGTGCCACCACGGTGGCCCTGGACTTCGGCCGGATCACCATCAGCGACGAACTGGTGCTCTATCTCTTCGGTACGCCCGGGCAGCAGCGGTTCTGGTTCATGTGGAACGACCTGGCCGTGGGCGCGCTGGGCGCGGTGGTGCTCATCGACGTCCGCAGACCGGAGTCGAGTTTCGCCGCGGTCGACTTCTTCGAGCGGCGGGGCATCCCGTTCGTGGTCGGTGTCAACGGCTTCCACGGCCTGCATCCGTACCCGGCCGAGGACATCCGGGATGCGCTGGCGCTGCCCGACCACGTGCCGGTGCTGCTGTGCGACGCGCGTGAGCGCGCCTCCGCGCGGGACGTGCTGATCGCCCTGATGGACCGGGTGATCGCCGAGGCGGACTAGGTGTCCCTTGGGTGACGGTTCCTGGCAGCTCACTCGTCCGGTCCGCTGAGCGGCTCGTCGCTGGGTGCGATCAGCCGGGCTCCGAGGTCCGGGGCGGGCATCTCGGGGTCGAAGGGGAACAGCGGCCGGCGGACGCGATGGTGGCCGAGGCGGGTCAGGTCCTGGTCGACGCCGCCCGGGGTCAGCGCCATCTTCCAGTCGGCGGCCATGGCGAACAGCTCGGGCTCCAGATAGCCGATCTTGACGAGCACGACGTCGGCCGCCCTGGGATCCAACTCCAGGTCGGTGAAGTCGTGTTCGTGGTGGTACGGCTTGCGCAGCCCGGTGAGGATCACATGCACGCTGCCCACCCGCAGCACGACCTCGGTCCGCGCGTCCCGGTCGCCGTGCCGGACCGCGTGGACCACGCCGGTCAGGGTGAGCGGGCCCGCGTGCCGGTCGTCGACCTCGGCGCCCGCGGTGACGGTGACGCTCGCGCCGACTCCGGCTCGCGCGGCGGTCTCGACGGCGGCCGGCCCGGGCAGCGAGGCGTAGATGACGACGGGGCCGGACGGGTCCTTGAACTCCGGGCGGTCCAGGACCTGTCGAAGGCCCCAGGTGACGTCACCGGCGCCGCCCGCGGTCGGGTTGTCGCCGGTGTCGCTGATGAAGTACGGGCGGGCGGGGGAAGCCAGCGCCGCGTCGAGGCACTCGTCCAGGGTGCCGGTGGGGGCGACGAACGCGAAGTCGTGCCGCGCCGCCCAGAAGCCGTGCGCCAGCCGCTCGGCACCGGCGGTGACGGCGGCCGTCGACGGGCCGGTGACGACCACCGCTGCCCGGTTGCGCGGCTCGTCCGCCCAGGCGTAGCCGACCCAGATCGCCGCGTCCGTCACTCCCTCGGCCGCCGCCACCTCCTCGACGGCCGCGTACACGCTGCGGGCGGGTTCGATCCGGGTGGAGGTCTGCTCGCCGGCCAGCAGCACCGGCACCGGCACCCACGCCTTGGCCGGTCGGGGCGCCCCGCTGGCCAGCAGCTCCACCAGGTTGCGGGCGGCCCGCTCCTTGGTCTCCATGGCGTCCTCGTGCGGGGCCATGCGGTAACAGGTGATCAGGTCGCTGCGGTGGACGAGTTCACGGGAAACGTTGCCGTGCAGGTCCATGGAGGTGGACACGAGGACGTCGGGGCCGACCACCTCGCGGACGCGGTGCAGGAGTTCGGCCTCGGCGTCGTCCAGTCCCTCGACGGTCATGGCGCCGTGGATGTCGAACCAGAGGCCGTCGAGGGGGCCCGACTGCCGTAGCCGGTCGAGGAGTTCGGCGGTCAGTTCGGCGTACGCGGACGCCGTCACCGTGCCGCCGGGCAGGGCCTTCCCGACGAGGGCACCGCGCCAGTCGGCGGCCTCCCGCAGGGGCTGCCCGGGGGCGAGGAAGGGGTAGCGCGTGAGGACGTCCGCGCCGCGCAGCGGGTGGAAGGCGGGGGCCTCGGTCCGGGCCGGGGAGAAGGTCGAGGACTCGATGCCGAGTCCGGCGATCGCTATGACGGGCAGGGACATGGTTCCTCCGGGGGCTCGAGACGGTCCGGGGACGGGACGCGGGGTGTCAGGACTGGACGGCGGCGCTCAGGACGGGACGGCGGCGCTCAGGACTGGTGGCCGGTGACCGCGTGCAGCGCCTGCGCCAGTGCCCGCTGCAGCGCGAACTGGCCCGCGCCGACCAGACCCGCGTCGGCACCCAGGCCGGCCCGTTCGATGACCAGGTGCTCGGTGACCAGCGGATGGCAGCCCTCGTACAGCTGGCTGCGGACGGCGGCGACGAACGGCTCCAGGGTGGAGAGGATGCCGCCGAGGTACACCGCGTCGGGGTTGAAGAAGTTCACGTTCGCGGCGAGCACCCGGCCGAGGTAGCGGCCGGCTTCACGGACCGCGCGGGTCGCCTCGGGGTCGGCGTCGGTGGCGAGCCGTACGACGTCCTCGGTCGACGTCACGTCACGGCCGCGTTCCCGCAGGATGCGGACCAGGGCGGCCCCGGAGGCGACGGTCTCCAGGCAGCCGGTGTTGCCGCAGGAGCAGGGCGTGTCGTGGGCGGCCTCCACGCGGACGTGGGTGATCTCGCCGGCCGCGCCGGTGCCGCCCCGGTAGAGCCGTCCGTTCGCGATCACGCCCGCGCCGATGCCGGAGCCCGCCTTCACCATGATCGACTGGCGGTGTTCCACGGGCCGCACGCTGTGCTCACCGACGGCCATGCAGTTGGCGTCGTTCTCGATGGCCACCGGGACCCCGAACCGCTCCTCCAGCCAGTCCCGCACCGGGAACCTGTTCCAGCCGGGCATCCGGGCGGGCAGGGTCACCAGGCCCGGCTCGACGTCGACCGGTCCGGGCAGGCACAGACCGACGCCCCGCAGCAGGTCACGTCCGTGCCGGTCGGCGAGGGCCTCGAGGGTCTCGGCCAGTCCGGGCAGCGCGGCCTCGGGTCCGTCCGCGGTCGGGAACGGCACCGTGGACACGTCGGTGAGTCCGCCGCCGGGGTGCACGACTCCCACGTGGGCGTGCTTTCCGCCGAGGTCGGCCGCCACGGCGTACCCGTCGCTGCCGCCGAGCCGCAGCACCTTGCGCGGGCGCCCGCCGGTGGACGACAGCGTGCCCTCCTCGGTGACCAGACCGTGCGTGAGCAGTTGACCCACCGCGAACGAGACCGTCGACGGGGCGGCGCCGAGCAGCAGGGCCAGTTCCGTGCGGGTCGTCGCCTGCCCGGACGCGAGGAGTTCCAGGACGCCCTCGGTCAGCGAGGAGAACCCGGACCCGTTCTTCCGGCGCGTCTGGCTCTTGGGCTCCGGACGCTTCGCCTGAGGGCCGCTCGGCTGCGGGACCCTCGGCTGCCGGTTGCTCGGCTGCGGGATCCCCGGCTGCGGACTGTTCGATTGTGCACTGTTCGGCTGCGGACTTTTTTCAGGCATGGAGGAAGTAACTTCCGTCGTCGGCGGTCGAGGCCCTGAGCGTAGGCCAGTCGGAGCCTTTCGCGGCTTTTTTCAGAACGGCAGAAACAGACTTTTTACCGTGGAGCGTCTGTTTCTTCGCATCGACGAGGCGTTCACTGACTCCGCCCAGCTTCTGTTTGCCTGAGGAGAGTCATGTCCCTTGCCCGCACGAGACTCCTCGCCGGTGCCGCCCTCGGCGCGGGCACGCTGCTGCTAGCCGCGTGTTCCGGGTCGAGCGGCACGTCATCGGCGTCGCACGACACCATCAACTACGCGCTGCCCGCGAACTTCACGCCGAACTGGATCCTGCCGATCGGCACCGCGGCCCACCTGAACACCAACAACATCTCCATCGCGAACACCCTGTGGGAGCCGCTCGTCGCCTACGACGGCTCGACCGGGAAGATCGCCTGGAACAAGGCCGGTTCGGTCGCCACGGCCGCCGACTTCGCGTCCGACGGAAAAAGCGTGACGATCACCTTGGGCGACCGCCACTGGAGCGACGGGAAGCCCGTCACCGCACGGGACGCCGAGTTCTGGTTCAACCTCATCAAGGCGAACAAGGCCCAGTGGGCGGGCTACAACCCCGGCAAGGCGCCCGACAACTGGACGTCCTTCAAGACCGTCGACGCCCGCCACTTCACGATCACCTTCGACCGCGCCTACAACTCCCAGTGGATGCTCGCCAACGAGCTGAACAGCATCACCCCGCTCCCCCAGCACGCCTGGGACAAGACGGACGCCTCGGCGAAGGTGTCCGACGCCGACCGCACGGCGGCGGGCGCCAAGCAGGTGTGGACCTACCTCAACACCGCGGCGAAGAACATCTCCGGCTACGCCTCCGACCCGCTGTGGAAGACCATCAGCGGCCCCTACGCCGTCAAGTCCTTCTCGACCGCCGGCAAGGTCGTCCTCACCGCGAACAAGAAGTACGACGGCGGCGAGAAGCCGGGCATCCCGACGGTGAACCTGCTGCCCTTCACCACGGCGGACGCCGAGAAGAACGCGCTGCGCTCCGGCAGCGTCGACTACGGCTACATCGAGGCCACCGACCTCGACCAGAAGGGCAGCTTCACCTCGCAGGGCTACACCGTGAAGCCGTGGTCGGGCTGGGCGATCACCTACATGCCGTACAACTTCAACAACCCGGCGATGGGCGCGGTGTTCAAGCAGCTCTACGCTCGGCAGGCGGTCCAGCGGTCGATCGACCAGACGACCCTGGCGAAAGTCGTCCTCAACGGGACGGCGGTGCCCGGGTACGGCCCGATTCCGCAGGGCCAGGCGTCGGACTTCGTGTCCCCCGAGCAGAAGAACAACCCGTATCCGTTCTCCACGTCGGCCGCCCGCGCGCTGCTGACCGGCCACGGCTGGAGCGAGCAGGGCGGGGTGATGACCTGCACGAGTCCCGGCAGCGGCGCCACGCAGTGCGGTGCCGGGGTCGCCAAGGGGACGAAGTTCCAGATGCAGGTGCTGTCGCAGTCCGGGTCGACCGTCACGGACAACATGATGAGCGCCATCCAGTCCTCGTTCGCGAAGACCGGGATCAAGTTCTCGATCAAGACCGCGCCGGTGAACTCGGTGCTCTCCCAGACCCCGCAGTGCACGTCCGGCCAGTCGATCTGCAAGTGGCAGCTGTCGTTCTTCGGTACGGCGGGCAGCTGGTACTTCAACGCCTTCCCGACCGGTGACTCGCTGTTCCAGTCCAAGGGCGGCTCGAACTTCGGCAACTACTCCAACCCGGCGGTGGACAAGCTCATCTCCGCGTCGACGACGTCGAGTTCGAACCAGGCGATCCAGGAGTACAGCGCGGCCCTCGCCAAGGACCTGCCGGTGATATGGCTGCCGGAGCCGGTCTACCAGGTGTCGGTCATACGCAACGGCCTCGGCGGTTTCTCCCAGGACTCGCTCGCCAACTTCCATCCCGCGCAGTGGAAGTGGACCAGCTGAGGCATGGACACCCTCGCGTACCTCACCCGGCGGGTTCTCCAGGCCCTGGCGGTGATCCTGATCGTCACGGTCGTGGTCTTCTGCCTGCTGCACGCACTGCCCGGGGGTCCCGCACGCGGGATCCTCGGCCCGCAGGCGACGGCCGGGCAGATCGCCTCGTTCAACCACGAGCAGGGCCTGGACCGTCCGCTGCCCGTCCAGTACGTCTACTACCTGAACACGCTCGTGCACGGTGACCTCGGCACCTCGTACACGCTCAACGAGGCCGTCTCCCGGCTCATCGAGCAACGGCTGCCGAAAACCCTGGTGCTGACGGTGCTGTCGGCACTCGTCGGACTGCTGCTGGCGATCCCGCTCGGCATGTGGCAGGCGGTGCGCCGCAACAAGCCGGCCGACTACGTCATCACCACGCTGAGCTTCGTCGCGTACTCCACGCCCGTGTACTTCCTGGGGCTGATCCTGGTGCTGCTGTTCACCCAGACCCTGCGCTGGTTCCCGTCCCAGGCGCCTCAGGGGGACACCCTGGCGCAGGTGTTCGCGGATCCCCAGGCGCTGGTGCTGCCGGTGGTCACGGGGGCCGCGTCCATGATCGCCGTGTTCAGCCGGTACATGCGGGCGGCGACCCTGGAGAACCTCTCCGAGGACTACGTCCGCACCGCGCGGGCCGGTGGCGCACGGTCGGCGGCGATCCTGTGGCGGCACGTGTTCCGCAACTCGCTCACCCCCGTGGTCGCGATGCTCGGGTACTACGTGCCCGTGCTGTTCGGCGGAGCGCTCGTGGTCGAGCAGCTCTTCAACTACCCGGGCATGGGGCTGCTGTTCTGGTCCGCCGCGCAGTCCTCCGACTATCCGGTGCTGCTGGGCTGCGTCCTCGTCATCTCCGTCGCGACGGTCGTGGGCACGCTGCTCGCGGACGTCGTCCAGCGGATCGTCGATCCCCGAGTGAAGGCGGACCGCGCGTGACTGCCGTACTCCAGACCGCGACCGTCGAGCCGGTCGCCGGCCATCGACTGTCGCTGCGCCGGTTCGCCCGCAACAGGCTGGCCGTCGCCGGACTCCTGGTCGTCGTCCTGTTCCTGTTGTTCTGCTTCGTCGGTCCGCTGCTGTACTCCACCGACCAGACCCACACCGACCTCACGCAGGTCAACCTGGCCCCCGGCGGGGGGCACTGGCTGGGCACGGACGCCGTCGGGCACGACGAGCTCGGGCGGCTCATGTACGGCGGGAAGGTGTCGCTGCTGGTCGGGCTCGCCGCCGGGTTGCTGGCCACCGTGATCGGCACCCTGTGGGGTGCGGTGGCGGGGTACGCGGGCGGCTGGGTGGACGCGGTGATGATGCGGGTGGTGGACGCCGGGATCGCGATCCCGGCCCTGTTCATCCTGCTGGTCGTCTCCGCGATCACCACGCCGGGTGTGCCCGGCCTGATCGTGATCCTCGGTCTGGTGTCGTGGCTGGTCCCGTCCCGGCTGGTGCGGGCGGAGACGCTGACGCTGAAGAACCGTGACTACGTGCTGACGCTGCGCGCGACCGGCGGCACCCACGGGCGGGCGATCTGGCGGCACATCCTGCCGAACTCGGTGTCGACCATCGTCGTCGCGGCCACCTTCCAGGTCGCCGACGCGATCCTGCTGGTCGCGTACGTGTCGTATCTGGGCCTCGGCGTCCAACCGCCGTCGACCGACTGGGGCGGCATGCTGTCGGCCGGTCTGACGGCGGCGTACTCGGGGCGCTGGTGGCTGATCGTGCCGCCGGGCCTCGCGATCATCCTCGTCGTGTGCGCGTTCAACGCGATCGGCGACGGGTTGCGCGACGCCTTCGACGTGAGGGGACGGGGATGAACAACGTGAGCACGGACATCCTGCGGATCGAGGACCTCGGGGTCACGTTCGCGACGGACACGGGCGACGTGCCCGCCGTACGCGGTGTGTCGCTGCACGTCCGGCCCGGTGAGACCTTGGCGCTGGTCGGCGAGTCCGGGTCCGGGAAGTCGACGGTGGCGTTCGCCGCGATGGGGCTGCTGCCGGGCAACGCGCGGGCGTCCGGGCGAGTGGACGTCGGTGGTACGCAGATCGTCGGCGCCGGTGAGGCGGAGCTGGCCCGGCTGCGCGGCCGTACCGCGTCGATGGTCTTCCAGGAGCCGGCCACCGCGCTGGACCCGCTGACCCGGGTCGGCCGGCAGATAGCGGAGGTCGTCCGCAATCACCGGCCGGTGTCGCGGGCGGAGGCCGCCCGCGCCGCGGTGGAGCTCCTGCGCAGGGTCGGCATTCCCGATCCGGAGCGGCGGGCGTCGGCGTTCCCGTTCCAGCTGTCGGGCGGTCAGCGGCAGCGGGTCGTCATCGCCATGGCGATCGCCAACTCGCCCGCCCTGCTGGTCGCGGACGAGCCGACCACCGCGCTCGACGTCACCGTGCAGGCCGAGATCCTCGATCTGCTCAGGGGGCTCGCGGCCGACTCGGACACCGGCGTGCTGCTGGTCACGCACAACATGGGCGTGGTCGCCGACTTCGCCGACCGGGTCGCCGTGATGCTGCGGGGCGAGGTGGTGGAGACCGGTCCGGTGGAGGAGGTGCTGTTGCGACCCACGCACGAGTACACCCAGCGGTTGCTGGCCGCGGTACCGCGACTGAGGGTGAGCGGAGCGGGGGCGCCTGCGGCGGGCGGGGCCGGGGGGTCGTCCGCGGGGGAGCCGGGGGCAGCGGGGGCTCCCGCGGAGCCGGCGGCTGCGGCAGACCCGGTGAGCCCGGCGGCTCCGGGGACCCCGGTGGACCCGGCGGCTGCGGCTGATCCGATGGGTCCGGCGGCTGCGGCTGCTCCGGCGGGCCCGGTGAACCCAGCGGCTCCGGGGACCCCGGTGCACGCAGCGGCTCCGGTGGATCCGATGGCCCCGGCGGCTGCGGCTCCTTGGGTGGGCCCGGCGGCTCCGGAGGCCACGGCAGCTCCCGTGGTCGAACTGCGCGACGTGACCGTGGACTTCGGGCGGGGTCGTGGTGTCGTGCGGGCTCTCGACGGGGTGTCGTTGGTGGTCGGGCCCGGGGAGACCGTGGGGCTGGTGGGTGAGTCCGGGTCGGGGAAGTCGACGGCGGCGCGGGTCGCGCTCGGGCTGGTCGCGCCGGCCGCCGGTTCGGTGTCGCTGTTCGGCGGCGACCTGGGGAGGGCCCGGGGAAGGGCGCGCCGGGCCCTGCTGTCCGGCGTGGGTGTGGTGCTCCAGGATCCGGTGGCCTCGCTGGACGCCCGGATGAGCGTGGCGGAGTGTGTGGCCGAGCCGCTGCGCACGCACCGGCGGGGCATGCCGGCCGCCGAGCGGCGGGAGCGGGTCGCGGAGGCGCTCGAACTCGTGCGGCTGTCCCGGGAGTTGGCGGGTCGAGGCCCGCGCGAACTGTCGGGCGGTCAGCGGCAGCGGGTGAGTCTCGCGCGGGCGCTGGTGCTGCGGCCGCGACTGCTGGTCGCGGACGAGCCGACGAGCGCGCTGGACGTGAGTGTGCAGCGGACGGTCCTGGAGGTGATCGCCGAGTTGCAGCGTGAGCTCGGGTTCGCCTGCCTGTTCGTGTCGCACGACCTGGCCGTGGTGCAGGAGTTCGCCCGGCGGGTCGTCGTCATGCGGGCGGGCCGGGTGGAGGAGGAGGGGCCGACCCTGTCCACCCTGTCGCGTCCCGAGACCGAGTACACGCGTCGGCTCATCGCCGCCGTGCCGGTGCCGGATCCGGTCGTCCAACGGCGTCGGCGGGCGGCGGGACGGACGGGGGCCACCGCGTGACGCACACGATCGCCGGCGTGGACATCGGCGGTACGACGACCCGGGTGGTGCTGTGCTCGGAGGACCTGGCCGTCCTCGACCGGGTGGAGGTGGCGACCCCGGCGGCCGGGGGCGGCGCGGCGATGGTCGGGGCCGCGCTGGACGCCGTGGCGCTGCTGCTCGGCCGGACGGGCACGCGGCTGCTCGGGGTCGGGGTGGGCGCGGCCGGGGTGGTGGACGCGCGGGCCGGCCGGATCCTGGTGGCCAGCGACTCCTTCCGGGGCTGGGCCGGGTTCGGGGTGACGGCTGCGGTCGAGGAGGCGTTGGGGGTGCCCGCGTTCCTCGACAACGACGTCAACGCGTTCCTGCGCGGCGAGACGGCGGCCGGCGCGGTCGCCGGCGAGCCGGATGTGCTCGGGATGACGCTGGGCACGGGCGTGGGCGGGGCGCTGTGGCTGGACGGGGCGCTGTACGACGGACCGCACGGCGCGGCGGGTGAGATCGGGCATGTGCCGGGCTTCGGGGACCTGCCGTGCACCTGCGGCGGCCGGGGGCACCTGGAGACGCTGGCGTCGGGGCGGGCGATCACCGCGCGCTACGGGGAGCGCACCGGGCGGACCCGCGGCGCGCGGGAGGTGGCCGAGGCGGCGGTGAGCGGCGATCCGGACGCGCTCGCCGTGTACGAGACGGCGGGTTCCGCGGTGGCCCGGGCCATGCTGGTCACCGCGGGTCTGCTCGACGTCACGACCTTCGTGGTCGGCGGGGGCGTCAGCCGGGCCTGGACGCTCGTCGAGCCGTCGATCGGGCGGGCCCTGACCGCGGAGCCCCCGGTCAGCGGGCGCCCGGTGCGGGTGCTGCCCGCGCTGCTGGAGGGGGACGCGGTGGCGGTCGGGGCGGCGGCGCGGGCGCGGTCCGAACTCGGTTCGGACCCGGGATCGTTAACAGCGAGGTAGCGGGAGTCCGTCAAGGCCGCCCGAAACTTTGACGTGTTCTCCGCCATCTCCAGCCTTCTGGCCGCTACACCGAACCTGATTCGGTACAGCGGCCAGAAGGCCTGCTCCGTTCCGGAGGGTGTGTGGGCGCACAGGCCCGCAGCCGTCCGGGAGGGGGGCGTCAGCTCAGGCCGGCCGACTTCAGCCAGGCCTGGGCGACGTCGAGCGGGTCCTTGTTCTCCAGCTGCACCTGGGAGTCCATCTCCAGCAGCGACTTCGTGTCCAGCTTGGCCGAGACCGCGTTGAGTGCGGCCACGCCGTCCTGGGAGAGCCCGGACTTGTAGACCAGCGGGGTCACGTTCGCGAATCCGAAGAGGTTCTTCGGGTCCTGCAGGACGACGAACTTCTCCTTGACGATGGTCGGGTCCGTGGTGAAGATGTCCGCGGCCTGCACGGTGTTCTTGGTCAGCGCCGCCTGGGTCAGCGGGCCGCCGGCGTCCAGTGCCTTGAAGGACTTGAACTTCAGGCCGTACACGGACTGGAGGCCCAGCAGACCCTGCTGCCGGGTCTGGAACTCCGGCGAACCGCCGATGGCCAGCTGGGGCGCGATGTCCTTGAGGTCCGCGAGCGTGGACTGCGAGGTCAGGCTGTACTTCTTCGCGGTCTCCGCGTTGATGCTGACGGAGTCCTTGTCCTCGGCGGGCGCCGAGTTCAGCAGCGTCAGCTTCGAGTCGAGCTTGGACTTCGCGGTGGCGTTCACGGCCTCGGCCGTCTTCTGCTCCGCCTTCGGGTCCAGGTAGGCCAGCAGCGAGCCGTTGTACTCCGGCAGGACGGTGATGGAGCCGTTCTTCAGCAGGCCGTAAGTGGTCTCCCGGCTGCCGATGTTCGGCTTGTAGGAGACCTTGACACCCTTGGCCTTCAGGGCCTCGCCGTAGATGTCGGCGATCAGGATGGACTCGGCGAAGTTGTTGGAACCGACGACGACCGTGCCGTCTTCCGCGGTCTTCTCGGCCAGGGGGTCGGAGGTGTCGTCCGAGGAGGAACATCCCGCCAGCAGGGCGGTGGCGGCGGCAAGTGCGAGGGCGGCCAGGCCGGGACGGCTCCGGAGGGACCTGCTGTGTACGGCGGTAGAAGTCACGATTTCCGTTCCGGACTCTGGGGATTGCTCGGAGGCTCTTGCTCTGATCCAATCCAGCCGCTTCTTGGTCAGTCAAGAGCAGGCTTATTAACAATTGACTTCATTGCCCGTCCGAGACTGGAGGCGGCTCGAACACAACCGACACCAAACCCGCCAGACCATGGATGAGTCGTGATGGATTCTTGACGTACGGGCGCGCGATCCGGCCCCCGAAGAGGCTGTAGTCTCGCGGTCGTTGTCGCCGGTCACAGTGGCGTGCGGGGCCGTATCGGTGGTGTCCTGTCACATCGCCCCGTATCGATCCGTTTTTTGTCGATCCTTCCCGTATCGATCAGAAACGGTCACGTGCAGTTCTGTGCGCGCCGTAAGACACCCACGAAGGAGGCCTGGTGTCCACGAGCGAGGTGGGCTCGGCTGCCCAGCCGGGAACACCGTCGGCCCCGGGTGACCCGGCCGGCGTACGGGGTGCCCGGCGGCTACGGGGTTTCGCCGACCGCTGGCCGTTCAGACGCAAGCTCAACGTCCTGGTGGGTGTCCCGCTGGCCGTGGTGGCCGTGCTGCTCTCGTATCTCATCGTCGAGCAGCTGAACCAGGCCTGGGACGCGGACTCCGCCGCTCAACTGGTGCGGGACAGTTCCGAGGTCGCCGAGCTGGTGGACCGGGTGGAGAGCGAGCACCAGCAGGCCATCCTGCTGTCCGTGCGGCACGAGGCCGCGCCCGCGGGTGCCCGTCCCTCCTCCGCCGACTACCGCAAGGCGCAGGCCGCGGTCGACGCCCAGGTCAAGGAGGTGCGCGACACCTTCGGCGACCGGCTGCCGGACACCGAGGCGCAGGCACTGCGGGAGATCAACGGCCTCAGCAGTCTGCGCGGGACCATCGAGCAGGGCTATCTGCCCGCCGACAACATCGACCCGGCCTACACCAACGCCTCCAAGGGGCTGATCGACGGCCTCGGCCTGGACCACAACGAGGCTCTCGCCGGCACCTTCACCGGCAGCCTGCTGGACTCGCTGCTGCGCGCCGACGCCGCCCACAGCGCCTTCGAGACGGCCGTGTTCTCCGCGCGCACCGGTGACAGCAACGCCCTGATCGAGTTCATCGGCGCGGTCGGCTTCGAGAACGAGTACTCCCACCAGGCCGACCGCTTCGCCCGGTTCGCGACCGAGGCCCAGGCGGACGAGCTGGGCGGGATCGAGCACAACAGCTCGCAGGCGACCATCGGCCGGCACTACGCCGAGCTGCAGATCGACCCCGGCAACCTGCAGGCGGGAACGCCCAAGGAGGTCCGCGAGGCCTTCACCGAGACCCTCGGCTCCTACCCCGCCTACCGGCTGCAGTCCGAGGCCCGGCTGCAGATCACCGCGTCCCTCATCGGCCAGATCGCCGACCGGGCCGACCGTGCGTCGAGCGAGGCCACCTGGCGCGCGGGCCTGCTGCTGGGCCTCGCGCTGTTCGGCTTCGCGGCGTGGATCGCCTTCGCGGTCCTCGTACGGCGTTCCGTGGTGCGCCCGGTGCAGGCGCTCACCGGTGCCGCACGGCAGGTCGCCGACGTCGCCGGACGCGAGCTGGCACGGGTGGCCGACGACGACTCCGAGGACGACGCGCCGCCCCGGCTGCGGCAGGTGCCGGTCACCGCGAAGGACGAGATCGGCGACCTCGCCGAGGCGTTCAACCATGTGCAGACCACCGCGTCCGCGCTGCTGGAGCGGCAGGTGCTCAGCCGCCGCAACGTCGCCGAGATGTTCGGCAACGTCGGCCGCCGGGTCAGCAACCTGACCACCCGGCAGCTGGCGCTGATCGACGCGGTGGAGCGCGGCGAGACGGACCCCGCGCTGCTGGAGCGGCTCTACAGCATCGACCACATCGCGGTCCGGCTGCGGCGCAACGCGGACAGCCTGATGCTGCTCGCCGGAATCCGCGAGACGGTCCTGGACTCCGGGCCGCTCGCGCTCACCAACGTGGTCCGGGCCGCCCTCGGCCAGATCGAGGGCTTCCAGCGGGTTCATCTGCTCGCCGGGACCGAGGTCATGGTGGAGCCCGACATCATCGGCGACCTCACGCTGATGGTGGCCGAACTGGTGGAGAACGCCGTCTCGTTCTCGCCCGCGGGCAGCCCCGTGGAGGTGACGGTCCGCAACAGCGCCGACGGCGCGCTGGTGGTGATCGCGGACCACGGTCTCGGCATGAGCGCGGAGCGGATCGCCGAGGAGAACGCCCGCCTGATCCGCCGCGAACGCCTCGACGTGGTCCCGACGAAGGTGCTCGGCCTGTTCGTGGTGGGCGCGCTGGCCCGCCGCTGGGAGGTGGACGTGGCGCTGTCCCGTACCCCGGGAGGCGGCGTCACCGCGGAGGTGACCATCCCCTCGTCCCTGCTGCTGACGATGAGCCCGGTGGTCGCGGCGGGTTCCTCCGGCGGTTCGGCGAGGAGCGTGGGGGCCGGTTCGGGTGTGGCTTCCGGGCCCGCCGCCCCTTCCGCTTCGGCCTCGGATTCCGGTTCGGCCTCGGACGGCCGCTCGGGCGTCGCCGGCTCACGGGCGACCGGCTCCGGCCCGCGGTCGGTGTCCCCGGCGGGCACGGCAGCCACCCCTGCCCGAAGAACCGCCCCGACCGACGAGCCCGCCCCGCTCCCCCGCAGGGTGCCCAAGCGAGCCACGCCCGCGAACGGCACGCCGGCCTCCCCCGCCGGGGAGATCGCATCGGCCTCCCGCACCGCGGACAGCACCCCGGCCACCGCTCCGCACACCGGCCCGCACACCGGCCCGACCCCGCCCGGTGTGCCCACCACGACGGTCGGCCCCGCCCCGGACGACACCGCCTCGGCCGCCCCCGGCGACCCCGCCCGTCGGACCGCCCCCGCCTCCGACAGCACCCCCGCGCCCCACGCCCCCGGGACCCCGGACGATGAGCCGGTGTCGTCCGTGTCGGCCCGCGGGGACGAGGCCGGGCCCGCGGCGGAGGCCGGTGACGGCGCCCGCCCGTTGCGCCGACGCGTCCGCGGAGCCACGCTGCGTACGACCTTCGGCGCCGACCCCGACCAGCAGGCCGCCCGCCGGTCCGCACCCCGCCCCGCCGACGCGGACGCCGTACGGGACGCGCTCGACGAGTTCGAGGCGGCCGTCGCCCGCGCCAACCGCGACAGCGAGGACGAGGTCGGCAGGCATCGCCGGCCCGCCGGTCCCACCCCGCACCACCGCACCACGGATGACACCGCGCCCCTCTCGACCCCCGCACCCCGCGCCAGCGGCCCCGCACCCAACCCACCGCCCCAGCACCACAACCAGCACCACCACTCCCCGGAAGGAGCGGAGCAGTGAGCACGTCGACAGGTGACACGCCTACGGGAGGCACCACGCCGGCCGATCTGCAGGCCGCCGCAGCCGATTTCACCTGGCTGTTGAATCGGTTCGCCACCGAGACGGCAGGCGTCGTCGACGCCATCGCCGTCTCCTCCGACGGCCTGCTCATCGCCGTGTCCGAGCTGCGTGAGCACGCCGACTCCGAGCGCCTCGCCGCGATCGTCTCCGGCATCACCAGCCTGGCCGCCGGGGCCTCCGGCAACTACGGCCTTGGCGGCCTCAACAAGGTCATCATCGACCTGGAGGGCGGCCATGTCCTGGTCTCCGCGATCGGCAGCGGCGCCGTCCTCGGCGTGGTCACCGACAAGGAGGCCAAGCTCGGCAACATCGCGTACGAGATGACGCTGTTCGCCAACCGTGCCGGTGCCGCGCTCAGCCCGCAGCTCGTACTCGAACTGAAGAACAGCGTCGGCACCGCGTCGAAGCGCTGACCGGGCGCCGCCCGGCCGAGGAGGAAGACACAACCCATGGCGGACGGCCGCACGCACCGCGGTGCCGACGAGGACGGCGGCCCGCCCCCCGGTCCAGGGACGGTCGGTCCCGTCGCCGCCGTGCGGCCGTTCCTGGTCACCGCAGGCCGGGTGGCCCCCAGCGCCAACGGCCGGACGATGCCCGTGGAGACCCAGGTGGTGGCCACCACCGAAGGACTCGACGTCCTCGACCAGCTCCCCTTCGAACAGCACGACATCATCGCCGCCTGCCGCCGGCCGCAGTCCATCGCGGAGATCGCGGCCAGGCTGCGGCTGCACCTCAACGTGGTCCGCGTCCTCGCCGAGGACCTGCGCGCGGCGGGGCAGTTGACGGTGCACGTGCCCGACTCCGACGTCATCCACGACGCATCCGTCCTGCGAAGGGTTATCGATGGCCTGCGCGCCATCCCCGACTCCCGAGGGGTTCTCCGTGACACCGACTGAACCCGCCAACCGCCCGGCGGCCGCGCAGGCCTCCATAAGGCCACCGCTGCCGGTCAAGATGGTGATCGCGGGCGGCTTCGGCGTGGGCAAGACCACCGCCGTCGGCTCGATCTCCGAGATCGAGCCGCTGACCACCGAGGCCGCGATCACCGAGGTGGCGGCGGGCGTGGACGACCTCAGCCACACCCCGCGCAAGACGACGACCACGGTCGCGATGGACTTCGGCTGCATCACCATCGACCCGACCCTGAAGCTGTACCTGTTCGGCACTCCCGGCCAGGAACGGTTCGGCTTCATGTGGGACGACATCGTCGAGGGCGCGGTCGGTGGTCTCGTCATCGTGGACACCCGCCGCCTCGACGACTGCTACGCGGCCGTCGACTACTTCGAGCACCAGCGGATCCCGTTCGCGGTGGCCGTCAACGCCTTCGACGGGCAGGTCCAGCACACCCTGGAGGAGGTCCGCTGGGCACTCGACATCAACGAGCGGGTCCCGTTGGTGGTGTTCGACGCCCGCGAGCGCGGCTCGGTGCGCGACGCGCTGCTCGTCGTACTGGAACAGGCGCTGGCCCGCACCGAGGGCTAGGGCCCTTCGGTGGTGCGAACGGGCCCGGGCGACGATCTCGTCACCCGGGCCCGTCGGCGTACGACGCGCCTCAGCCGCTGCGGCGCACGCCCGGCGACACCGCGAGCCGGTGCACCGCCCAGAACAGGCCCAGCGTCACCAGCGCCATCACGGCGACCAGGGTGGCACCGCCGACGACCTTCTCGTAGTTGCGCTGGTAGAGACCGTCGACGATGTACCGGCCGAGGCCGCCGAGCGAGACGTACGCGGCGATGGTGGCCGTGGAGACGATCTGGATGGCCGCCGAACGCAGGCCGCTGAGGATCAGCGGGAGCGCCACCGGCAACTCCACCTGGAACAGGATGCGGGACTCCTGCATGCCCATCCCGCGGGCCGCGTCCACCGGGGACGGGTCGACGGAGCGCACCGCCTCGTAGGTGGTGACCAGGATCGGCGGGATCGCGAGGACGACCAGCGGGATCATCACCGGCAGCAGTCCGAGGCCGAGGACGACGAACATCAGCACCAGCAGACCGAAGCTGGGCAGGGCGCGGGCGGCGGTGGCGATGAACGCGAGCGCGTTGCCGCCCCGTCCGGTGTGCCCGGTCAGCAGACCGATGGGGAGGCCGATCGCGGCGGCGACGGCGAGCGCAAGCAGCGAGTACCCGACGTGCTCGCCCAGCCGGGTGGGGATGCCGTCGTAGCCGTGCCAGCGGGCGCTGTCGCTGAAGAACGCGTTGATGAAGTTGAGTACGTTCATTTGACCGCGTCCTCCAGGGCGAGCGTGGCCGGTTCGGGCCGGGCCGCGGCCTCCTTCGGTTTCCGGCGGGCGGCTCTCGGCATCCAGGGCGTGAGCAGCACCCTGAGGCCCACCAGCAGGGCGTCCAGGACGATCGCCAGGACGGCCGTGGTGATCACGGAGTTCACGGCCAGTTCGGGGCGGTGGTAGAACATCGCGTCGGCGAGCAGGTTGCCGAGCGCGCCCTGGTTGCCGATCAGGGTGCCGACGCTCACCAGTGACACGCTCGACACGACCGCGATCCGCAGACCCGCGATGATGGCGGGCACCGCGATCGGCAACTGCACCTGCACGTACCGGCGTACCGGCCCGAAGCCCATGGCGGTCGCGGCGGCCATCGTCTCCTGCGGCACCGACCGCACCCCGTCGACGATCGCCGGGACCAGCACCACCAGGCTGTAGACGGCCAGCGGGATCATCACGGTGAGCTCGGTCTGGCCGGTGTAGTCGATGAGGACGACGAAGAAGGCCAGCGAGGGGATGGCGTACAGCACGGTCGTCACCCACAGCACCGGCGGGTACAGCCAGCGGAAGCGTATGCACAGCTGGGCCAGCGGCAGCGCCAGCACCAGGCCGAACAGGACCGGCAGCAGGGCCTCGCGCAGATGCAGGCCGATGAGGCCGAGCCAGCTGTGCTGGAGGTCGCTCGGGATGTCGAAGAAGCCGCTCATGGGGCGACCTTGGTGACCGGGGCGGCCGGGGTGTCCTGGTCGGTGGCGCGGCCCTCGGCGTGGGCGCCGCGGATCGCCTCGCCGATGGTCTGCTGGGAGACCACCCCGGCGGCCCGGCCCTCGGCGTCCACGGCGACCGCCCAGCCGGTGGGCGAGAGCACCGCGCAGTCCAGCGCGGCCCGCAGCGACTCGGTCCCGGCGACGAACGGCCGTCCGTACGGCAGGAGTTGCTCCGGCCTGATCTCCCCGGTCCGCAGCTCGCCCGGCTCGCTCCAGCCGAGAGGCTTGCCGTCCAGGTCCGTCACGAGGAGGTAGGGGGCGCCGGCGGTGTCGCGGGCGGCGAGCTGCTCGGCGGTGGAGTCGATCGCGACGATCGGCGCGGTCAGCAGCTCCAGTCCGGTGGACGGGAAGAAGGACAGCCGCCGGATGCCGCGGTCCGCGCCGAGGAAGTCCTCGACGAAGTCGTCCGCGGGGTGGGACAGCAGCTCGGCGGGCGGCGCGAACTGGGCGAGCTTGCCGCCGGTGCGCATCACGGCGACCATCGTGCCGATCTTGACGGCCTCGTCGATGTCATGGGTGACGAAGACGATCGTCTTGCCCAACTCGTCCTGGATACGCAGGAGTTCGTCCTGCAGTCCCTTACGGACCACCGGGTCGACGGCGGAGAACGGCTCGTCCATGAGCAGCACCGGCGGATCGGCGGCGAGCGCCCGGGCCACCCCGACGCGCTGCTGCTGTCCGCCCGACAGCTGGTACGGGTAGCGCCGGCCGAGCGAGGCGTCGAGCCCCACGCGCTCCATCAGCTCCCGGGCCCGCGACCGCGCCTTCTCCTTGCCCCAGCCGAGCATGCGGGGCACGGTGGCGATGTTGTCGACGATCGTGCGGTGCTGGAAGAGACCGGCGTTCTGGATGACGTACCCCATGGACCGCCGCAGCGTGTTCACGGGCTGCCGCGTGATGTCCTCGCCGTCGAGGAGGATGGTGCCCTCGCTCGGCTCGACCATCCGGTTGATCATGCGCAGGGTGGTCGTCTTCCCGCAGCCGGACGGGCCGACCAGGACGGTGATCGAGCGGTCGGGTATCTCCAACGAGAGCCGGTCGACCGCCACCGTGCCGTCCGGGTACCGCTTGGTGACTGAATCTATCCGTATCAAAGCGCCGAATACCCTTCGGGTCTGGCAGAAGTTGCCCACTTTTGGCCAGGTGCGGTCCGTTGGGGGGAGAGTCTAGACGGCTTGTGTTGCGGGCATTCGAACGGCTTCGCGGGGCCGTTCACGCCGTCGGCCGCTCCCCCGCCGTCGGGAACCCCGGCGTGCGCAGCACCCCGCGGTGCGCGGTCACCGCGAACACCTCGCAGCCGGGGAGCTGGGCCGCCCACTCGACGCCCTCGGCGCCCATCGCGAAGGCCGCCGTGGCGACCGAGTCCGCCTCGGTGAGCGTCGGGGCCAGGACCGTCAGGCTGAGCAGCCCGGTGGCCGGGCGGCCGGTGCGGCCGTCGATGATGTGGTCGCCCCGCTCGTAGCGGGCGGAGGTGGCGACCGCGCCGTCGGTGAGCTCCAGGACGGCGCACACCTGGTCGGCGTGTTCGGGGTGCCGTACGCCGACCCGCCAGGGTCCGCCGGCGGCGACCACGTCACCGCCGGCGTTGAGGCAGAAGCGCCGCGCGCCGGCCGCCCTGAGCGACTCCGCCGCCCGCTGCACCGACCAGCCCTTGACCACCGCGCAGGGGTCGAGACCGCGGCCGGGCAGCCGTACGTCGAAGGCGCCGCCGGTGGCGAGACGGTAGTGCTCGCACAGGTCGAGGATCTCGGCGAGGTCCGCGCTCACCGCGTCCGCCGACAGCTCTCCCCGGTCCAGCCGGGAGACCTCGCTGTCCGACTTGAACGGGCTGAACCGCGCGTCGGCCTCGTTCAGCCACGCGAAGACCGCGTCCACCGCCGACTCGGGGACGTCCTCGTCGTCGATCCGCAGCGAGACGGGGAAGCCCATGACGTGCTCGACGCGGTGCACGGTCAGGCGCCCCTGGCGTCGAGGGCGGCTTGCAGGGACTCCTTGTAGCCCTCGCTGGTGATGGTGGCCCCGGACACCGTGTCGATGTCCGCGCTCTGCGCCTGGAGCGTCTGCGCGATCAGCTTCGGCACGGCGGCCGTGGTCTGCGGGTGGTCCGGCTGCTGGAGCATCCGCACCGAGCCGATCCGCTCGCCCGCGAAGGTCACCTCGACCTGGACGGGACCCTTCTCCGTGTCGACGGTCGTACCGGCGACGACCTTCTTCGCGGAGGCCGACGCGGAGGGTGCGGCGGACGCCGCGGCCGTGTTCTTGTCGATCGCGGCCTGCAGGGAGTCCTTGTACCCCTCGGTGGTGATCGTCGCGCCGGACACCGTGTCGATGTCCGCGCTCTGCGCCCGCAGGGTCTCCGCGACCAGCTTCGGCACGGCGGCCGTGGTCTGCGGGTGGTCCGGCTGCTGGAGCATCCGTACGGCGGTGATCTTCTCGCCGTCGAAGGTCACCTGGACCTCGACGGGACCCTTCTCCGTGTCGACGGTCGTGCCCGTGACGACCCGGGAGGAGGAGCCGCCGGAGGCGGAGGTGGAGGGGGCCGGTGCGGCGACCTGGCCGGTGGACGGCGTGGCGGTCGACGGTTCGTAGCGCCAGACCGGGATCAGACCGGCGACGCTGAGGACCAGGACGGGTATCGCTCGTTTCACTGATTCTTCCTCATCCCGCCAGGCTGAAGCGTTCGAAGTGGATCTGCGGCTTGGGCACGTCCAGCTCGCGCAGGCTGCCCAGCACCGCGTTCATCATGGGCGGCGGTCCGCACAGGAAGACGTCCCGGTCGGCGATGTCCGGCACCAGTCGCGTCAGCTCGCCCGGCGCCAGCCGGTCGGGGACCGGTGGCCCGGTCACCAGGTGCAGTTCCGCGCCCTTGGCGAGCGCGAGGTCGCGCAGCTCGTCGTAGAGGACCGCGTCCCGGTCGGTGGCGACCCGGTAGATGACCACCGCGTGGCCCTCCAGCTCCTCCAGGAGGGCCCGGATGGGGGTGACACCGACGCCGCCTGCGATGAGCACGGCGTCCGGGCGGGTGCGGTGCAGCGCGGTGAAGGCGCCGTAGGGGCCCTCGGCGAAGACGCGGGTGCCGACCTTGACGTGGCGCAGGGCGGCGCTGCCGTCGCCGGCCGCCTTCGCGGTCAGCCGCAGGGTACGGCCGTCGGGCGCGGCCGACAGGGAGAACGGGTTGGCCTGCCACCAGCGGTCGCGGGTCAGGAAGCGCCACAGGAAGAACTGGCCCGCCCGGGCGGGCATCCGGTCGAGGTCGCGGCCGGACATGTAGATGGAGACGACGTTGTCGGCCTCGGGGACGACGGCCGTGACCCGCAGCTGGTGGCGCCAGTTCCGCCACAGCGGCAGGACCAGCCGGCCCAGGGCCACCGAGCAGAGGGCGACGCTCCACACGCCGTACCAGTAGGCGGTGGCGGCGTCCGACGCGGTGAAGGTCGTTCCGACCGCGACCTGGTGGGTGAAGGCGAGCAGTACGGCGACGTACGTGTACAGGTGGATGAAGTGCCACGTCTCGTAGGCCAGCCGGCGTCGGGCGTAGCGGGCCGAGGCGGCGCCCACGACGAGGATGATGCCGAACGCGACGACCGCCCGCAGCACGCCCTCGACGGTCTCGGCGAGGTCGACGATCTGGTTGACGGGGTCCATGGAGGACGACTGGGCGTAGCCGAAGGTGATGCAGACGACATGCGTGAGCAGCGTCCACAGGATGCCGAAGCCGGTCCAGCGGTGCCAGGAGGTCAGCCGGTCCATGCCGATGCGGCGGTCGAGCCAGGGCAGCCGGGCCACCAGCAGCAGTTGGAAGGCCATCAGGAGCGCCCCGTACAGACCGGCCAGCCGGCCCAGCACGACGAGGGTGTTCGAGGCGAAGCCCGCCTGAGTGAAGAAGAAGGTCACCACGGCCAGGTTCGCGGCCAGGACGGCGTACAGGCCCGTGCGGGCCACCACCCTCGGGCGTATCGCCGTGGGGGGCGCGGGGGGTGATTGGACGGTCGTCACGGACAGAACTCCTTGATCCGGGTCCGGGATACCGAGCTTGTCCGGCGGGACCTGTCGAATCACTGTCGTACAACTTTCAAGAGGTTATCGATGTGGCCACGGGCAGGGGCCCGCTCTGGCTTCGGGCGCCGGGTGACGCACTATGAGCGGGTGGAAAAAGTACGCCTCCTCGTCGTGGACGACGACCCGCCGATAGCCGATCTCGTCGCGACGGTCGCCCGCTACGAGGGCTGGGACGCGGTCACCGCGAACTCGGGTGAGGAAGCTCTGAGCCGCGCCGCCGAGTTCCGTCCCGACATCGTGGTGCTCGACCTCATGCTGCCCGACCTCGACGGTTTCGGGGTGCTGGATGGGTTGCGCCGCTCCGGCACCATGGTGCCCGTGGTGTTCCTCACCGCGCGCGACACCGTCGCCGACCGGGTGGCGGGGCTGACCCGGGGCGGGGACGACTACCTGGTCAAACCGTTCGCGGTGGAGGAGCTGATGGCCCGGCTGCGGACCGTGCTGCGGCGCAGCGCCGGGCCCGGGTTCCAGCGGTCCGTCCTGCGAGTGTCCGACCTGACGATGGACGAGGACACCCGCGAGGTGCGGCGCGGCGAACGGCTGCTCACCCTCACCCCGACCGAGTACGAGGTGCTGCGCTACCTGATGCGCAAGTCGCCGACCGTGCTGACCAAGGCGCAGATCCTGGACCACGTGTGGGAGTACGGCTTCGGCGGCCGGTCCAACGTGGTGGAGCTGGTGGTCAGCAGGCTGCGCCGGAAGCTGGACGCGTTCGGCGAGCCGCTGATCCACACCGTGCGGGGCTTCGGCTACGTGGTCCGGCAGGCGACGGAGTGAGGGGCGCCCTGCGACGCCTGCGCCGGACGTACCGCAGGCTACGCCTGGGCACCCGGCTGGCGCTGGGCCTGGGCGCGCTGTCCCTGCTGGTGTTCGCGGTCGTGGGGTCGGCGCTGACGATGTACATGCGCGACTACCTGGAGCACCAGCTGGGCTACCAGCTGAAGGTGGTCCAGACCGTGCAGACCAAGGACGCCGAGGCCAACGGGACGGTGACGCAGAAGCCGTACTGGGGCTGGTTCACCGCCGTGTACGACGTGTCGGACGACTCGGCCGCACTGCGCCGGCCCGCCGACATCCCGCACGACATCCGCCCGCTGACCACGCTGGCCCAGAACATGGCGCACTCCGACACCGAGCTGATGCGCACCGTACGGCTCGACGGGGAGGGCCTCTACCGGCTGCGGGCCTGTGAGGTGGAGCCCGGGGTGGTGCTGGTCAGCGCCGCGCCCATGGACGACATCGAGGACACCGTGAACCGGCTGGTCACCGTGCAGGTGATCGCGTTCGCGCTGGCGGCGGGGGCGCTGGTGGTGTTCGGCCGGAAGATGCTGCGGCGCGGTCTGCAACCGCTCAGCGACATGGCGCACACCGCGCACGGCATCGCCTCGCACGACCTGACCGAGTCGGCGTCCCGGCTGCCGCTGCGCGCGGACGGCCGGGACGGCGGCCCGGAGGTGCACGAGCTGCGCACGGCGTTCAACACGATGCTGGAACACATCGACGACTCCCTCGCGGTCCGCGCCGAGGCCGAGCAACGGCTGCGCCGCTTCGTCGCGGACGCCTCGCACGAGCTGCGCACCCCCCTGATGTCCGTACGGGGTTACGCGGACCTCTTCCAGTACGCCGCCGCCAACGCCCCCGAGGAACGCGACAGGCACCTGGCCCGGCTGCGCGCCGAGGCGGCCCGGATGGGCGTGCTCCTGGACGACCTGCTGCTGCTCGCCCGGCTGGACGCGGCAGAGGTGGAGACACCGCTGCGTCCGGTGGAGGCGGACCTGGTGGAGCTGGTCGAGCACGCGGCCGACGCGTTCCGCGCGAGCCACCCGGGCCATCCGCTGACCGTGACGCCGGGCCCCGCGGAACTGACGCTGCGCCTGGACCCGCAGCGGATCCGCCAGGTCCTGGACAACCTGCTCACCAACGCGGCCGTGCACACCCCGGCGGGCACGCGGGTGACCGTGGGGGTCCGCGTCGAGTCCGGCCGGGCGCTGGTGCGGGTCGCGGACACGGGCCCCGGCATCCCGTCCGCCGATCGTGACCGGGTCTTCGACCGCTTCTACCGCGTCGACAAGGCCCGCAGCCGAGACCGCGGCGGCAGCGGCCTGGGTCTCGCGGTGGCCAGCTCCCTGGTGCGGGCGCACGGCGGCTCGATCGAGCTGAACGGCGAGCCGGGCTCGACGGTGTTCACGGTGACGCTGCCGACGCGGCCGGCGGGTCTTACGAAGCCGTGACGTGCCGGGCGCGGCCCCCTCGTGCGGGCCGTCCGCGCCCCTAACGTGGCCGCATGCGAGTACTGGTCACCGGCGGTGCCGGGTTCATCGGGTCCCATGTCGTGGCGGCGCTGAAGGCGCACGGGCACGAGCCCGTCGGCTACGACGTCCGTGCCGACCCCGCGTCGGACGTGCGGGACCCCTACGCGGTCGGCCGGGCGCTGGCGGGCGTCGACGCGGTGTGCCACCAGGCGGCGATGGTGGGTCTCGGGGTCGGCTTCTCGGACGCGGCGGAGTACGTCTCCCGCAACGACCTCGGTACCGCCGTGCTGCTCACCGCCATGGCCGAGGCAGGCGTACGACGTCTCGTGCTGGCCGGGTCGATGGTCGTGTACGGCGAGGGCCGGTACGCCTGTGAACGGCACGGGGTGGTCCGGCCGGGGCCGCGTGCCGTCGCCGACCTGGACGCGGGACGCTTCGAACCCGTCTGCCCCCGATGCGCGGCCGAGCTGACACCCGGCCTGGTCGCCGAGGACGCCCCGGTGGACCCGCGCAACGTCTACGCGACCACCAAGCTGGCCCAGGAACACCTGGCGGCGGCGTGGGCGCGGGCCACCGGCGGGTCGGCGGTGTCGCTGCGGTACCACAACGTGTACGGGCCGGGCATGCCGCGCGACACCCCGTACGCGGGTGTCGCCTCCTTCTTCCGCTCGGCGCTCGCCCGCGGCGAGGCCCCCCGGGTCTACGAGGACGGCCGCCAGCGCCGGGACTTCGTGCACGTGCGGGACGTGGCCGCGGCGAACGTGGCGGCGCTGGAGGCGAGTTCGCCCGCGGGCACGCTCACCGCGTACAACACCGGCAGCGGTGAACCGCACACGGTCGGCGAGATGGCCCGGGCGCTGGCGGCCGCGTACGGCGGTCCCGAGCCGGTCGTCACCGGGGAGTACCGGCTGGGCGACGTACGGCACATCACGGCGGACTCGGCGCGGCTGCGGGCGGAGTTGGGCTGGAAGGCGGGGGTGGGCTTCGAGGAGGGGATGCGGGAGTTCGCGCGGGCCGCGCTGGGCGGGGAGTGATTCTCGGCCCTCGCCGTACCGGGAGCGTTCAAGCGATGGTCGGCCCTCCGTGTCCGGAGTCGCCGTCAGACCTCGGCGGCCGGCAGGGTCACCTCGAACCGGCATCCGCCGGTCACGTTGCGTACGGTGGCCCGACCCTGGTGGGCCTCCACGATCCCGCGCACGATGGCGAGGCCGAGGCCGGCGCCGGCGGGCGGAGTCCGGGCGTGCGTGCCGCGCCACCCGGTGTCGAAGACCCGCGGCAGGTCCTCCTCGGGAATCCCGCCGCAGCTGTCGGTGACGGACAGGACGACCCCGTCGGGTCCGCGCTCGGCGGCGACCGCGACGGTGCCGTCGGCGGGCGTGCGGCGGATGGCGTTCACGAGCAGGTTGCCCAGCACCCGGCTCATCTCCTTGCCGTCCACCTCGACCGGCACCGGCTCGACCCGGTCGCCGACCAGCCGTACGCCGTGCTCGCGAGCGAGCGGGTCGGCACCCGCGAGCGCGTCGCCGACGAGGTCGTACACGGAGATGCGGCTCGGGCTCAGCGCCAGCGCCCCCGCGTGGATGCGGGAGAGCTCGAAGAGGTCGCCGACCATGCCGTTGAGGCGCTCCACCTCGGTGCGGATCTGCCTGAGGTAACGGCCGGGGTCGGCGGCGACGCCGTCCTCCAGCGCCTCGGACATCGCGCGCAGACCGGCGAGCGGGGTGCGCAGGTCGTGCGAGATCCAGGCGACGAGTTCGCGCCGGGAGGTCTCCAGGGCGCGTTCGCGGTCCCGGGACTCGGCGAGCCGGGCGCTGGTCGCCTCCAACGCGCGCCCGAGTGCGGCGAGTTCGGCGGTGGCGGGGCCGTCGGGCGAGGTGAAGCCGCCTCCGTCGCCGAAGGAGCGGGCGGCGAGCGCGAAGGCGTGGCTACGGCCCACGACCCAGCGGCCGAGCAGCAGGGCGGTGGCGAGGGATACCCCGGCGGCCATGGCGACGACGGTGGTGACGACCTTCAGGTCGTGCGCGGACAGGAACATCGCCTGCGCGACGGCGAGGGTGCCCGCGAACATCGCGGTGACGGCGACGGCGGCGACCACGGCGAGATGAGTGACGACGGAGCGGCGCCGGATGAGCAGGACGACGCCCGCACCGAGCACGCCGGCCGCGGCGGCGCCGAGGAAGGCGACGAGGGCGATGAGGAGGGTGTCGCTCATTGCCGTCATCCCTCCTGACCGGCGGTGTCGAAGCGGTATCCGACGCCCCACACGGTCTGGATCAGGCGCGGCCGGGCCGGATCGTCCTCGACCTTTCCACGCAGCCGCCGGACATGGACGGTCACCGTCGACAGGTCGCCGAAGTCCCAGCCCCACACCTCGCGCATCAGGTCCTCGCGTCCGAAGACCCGGCCGGGGTGCCTCAGAAGGAAGGCGAGGAGGTCGAACTCCCGGATGGTCAGGGCGAGTTCGGTGCCGTTCTTGGCAGCGCGGCGGGCCGCGGGGTCCAGGGTGAGTCCGCCCGCGCGGAGGGTGGCCGAGGGCTCGGCGGGCCGGGTGCGGCGCAGCACGGACTCGACCCGCAGGACGAGTTCACGGGGGCTGAAGGGCTTGGTGACGTAGTCGTCGGCGCCGACCTCCAGGCCGAGGATGCGGTCGTCCTCGTCGCCCCGCGCGGTGAGCATGATGACCGGGACGGGCCCGTGCCCGCGCATCCGGCGGCACACCTCCAGGCCGTCCATGCCGGGCAGCATCAGGTCGAGGACGACGAGGTCCGGCCAGTGCGCGACGGCCCGGGCGAGCGCGGCCGGGCCGTCCCCGGCACGGTCCACGACGTATCCGGCCCGGTCCAGGTACCCGGTGACGACCTCGGCGACCGTGGGGTCGTCGTCCACGACGAGGACCCTCGCCCCGGACTGTGCGTTGGACTGCTGCTGCTCCATGGCGCCAGCCTCGCACCGTACGCGCCGAAGTGACGTCCGCGGCTCCCGACGTCCGCGTTCCGTAAGGAGCCGGAGCCCGATTTGTCGGTTTCGCGCTCGTAGGGTGAGAGCCGTGACGACCTCTTTCGAACCTGTCCCGGAACCGGTGTCCGTGGACGTCGTACTCCCCTGCCTCGACGAGGCCTTGGCGCTGCCCCGGGTGCTGGAACGCGTCCCGCCCGGCTGGCGCGCGCTGGTCGTGGACAACGGCTCCACGGACGGTTCCGCCGGCATCGCCCGCTCCCTCGGCGCGACCGTCGTACGCGAGGAGCGGCGCGGTTTCGGCGCTGCCTGCCACGCGGGACTGACCGCCGCCACCGCCGACATCGTCTGCTTCTGCGACTGCGACGCCTCGCTCGACCCGGCCGACCTGGTGCCGTTCGTGCGGGAGATCCTGGCCGGCGAGGCGGACCTCGTGCTCGGCCGGCGCCGCCCGCAGACCCGCGGGGCCTGGCCGGTGCACGCCCGCACCGGCAATCTCGCCCTGGCCCGGCTGCTCCGCCGCCGCACCGGACTGCGGCTGCGCGACCTCGGCCCGCTGCGCGCCGCCCGCCGTGAACCGCTGCTCTCACTCGGCCTCACGGACCGGCGCAGCGGTTATCCGCTGCAGATGGTGGTGCGCGCCGCCGACGCGGGCTGGCGGATCGCCGAGCACGACGTGCCGTACCGTCCGCGCGCCGGCGCGTCCAAGGTCACCGGTACCTGGCGCGGCACCTGGCAGGCGGTGCGGGACATGAGCCGGGTGCTGGCCGAACCCGGGACCGCCGCCGAGAAGGGAGCGCGCGCGTGACCTTCTCGACCACGCTCCTGGTCATCGCGAAGGAGCCACGCCCCGGCCGGGTGAAGACCCGGCTGACCCCGGCCTTCACGCCCCGCGAGGCCGCCGCGCTCGCTCAGGCGTCGCTGGCGGACACCCTGGACACGGTGGTTCGGACGCCGGCACGTCGCCGGGTCCTGGTCCTGGAGGGCGAGCCCGGCCCGTGGCTGCCGCCTGGCTTCGAGGTCGTACGGCAGTGCGCGGGCGGCCTCGACGAACGGCTGGCCGCCGCCTTCGCGGGCTGCGACGGCCCGGCCCTCCTCATCGGCATGGACACACCCCAGGTCACCCCGGAGCTGCTCACCGTGGACTTCGCGGACTGCGACGCGTACTTCGGGCCCGCCGAGGACGGCGGCTTCTGGGCACTCGGCCTGGCCGCGCCGGACCCCGCGCTGCTGCGGGGGGTGCCGATGTCGACGTCCTCGACGGGGGCGGTGCAGCGGGCGCGGCTCACCGGCCTGCGGGTGCGGGAACTGCCGCGGCTGCGGGACGTGGACACGGCGTACGACGCGGAGGTGGTCGCCCGGGCCGCGCCCGGCGGGCGGTTCGCCGCGGCGCTGGCCCGGCTCAGCGCCGCCGGGGCCCGATGAGCACGGTACGGATCGGACGGCAGCGGAGCCCCCTCGCCGATGAGGTCCCGCCCGTCGGCGACGGGGACTGCTGGTCGGCCGACCCCTACGCCGACGCCGTGCGTTCCGGTCGTGGCCCCCTCTTCCTGCGCCGCGGTGACGGCTGGCTGCTCCCGCTGGACGTGGAGCGCTGGTGCGCGGACGCCGACGCGGCCGACCTGGAGGTGCTGCGGCGCTGCGAGGGCACGGTCCTCGACGTCGGCTGCGGGCCCGGGCGGCTGGTCGCGGCCCTGGGGGCGCGGGGGCGGCGGGTGCTCGGCATCGACGTCAGCGAGGCGGCCGTGACGAGGACCGGGGAACTCGGCGGACCGGCACTGCGACGCTCGGTGTTCGATCCGCTGCCCGGCGAGGGCCGTTGGGGCACCGCGCTCCTGATCGACGGCAATGTCGGCATCGGCGGCGAGCCGGCGGAACTCCTCACCCGGATGTCCGAACTCCTGCTCCCCGGCGGCCTGTTGATCGTCGAGACGGTGCCGGGGATGGACCTCGACGAACGCGCGCTGGTCCATGTCACCGACTCCCGGGGCAGGACGGGCCGCCCGTTCCCCTGGGCACGCCTGGGCACACCGGCCCTGCTGCGGCACGCGGACCGCGGGGGCTGGTCCGCCACGGGTCAGTGGGCGGCCGGCGGGCGCTCCTTCGTCGCCCTGCGCAGCCGCAGGACGAACAGCAGCGCCGAGCCGCCGAACAGCGCGGCCGTCAGCAGCAGCCAGCGGGTCAGGAACACGTCCGGGGGCAGGCCGGTCGCGGAGGCGTAACGGCCCGCCGTCCACCCGCTGATGAGCGGGAACCAGACGAGCAGGAGCAGGGCGGAGAGGGCGGCGGGCACCCGGACGTAGGTGATCCGGTCCCGCCGCCTGCCCCAGGCCCTCACCAGCGCCCGGTCGAGCCCGGCGTACAGCGGCAGCAGCACCAGGTCGTGGAGGAGCGCCGCGCCCACGAACCACAGCACCACCCCCGACCAGTCCCCGTCGAGGAGCCGTACGCCCGCATATCCCGCGAGCGCGAACGAGCAGACGAGCAACAGGAGTTGCAGGGTACTGCCCACGACGATCGGACTGCCTACGACGATCCTCGGCCGCTTCACAGATCTTCTCCGAACGTCATCCGGGCCACCCACTTGGTGTTCAGCACGCCGGGCGCGGCGGGCACGATGACCCGCGCCGGGTGGCCGTGGTCGGGGGTCAGGTCCTCGCCGTTGACGAACAGGGCGAGCAGCGAGCGCGGGTCGGCGACCTGGTTCGCACGCAGGGCCGCCCGCCGGAACGCGCCGTGCCGTTGCAACGACTCCACGAGGACGTCGGTCGGCTCCTCGTACCCGACGAGCGCGGCGAGGTCCCGCAGCCGCACGCCGCGCCACAGCTGGTCGGAGGTCGACCAGCCCTCCACGCAGGCGATGGGCAGGGCGGCGCTGTACAGCGGGAACCGGGTGGCCAGTTCGGAGCGGCTGAGCCGGACGGTTCCGGTGCGCCCGGAGACGACCAGCCGCCACGCCTCCTCGCCGGTCTGAGCCGCGTCGATCCCGGCGTACGCGGCCGTCTTGTTGATCTGGAACCCGCCGGGTCCGGTGCCCGGCTCGGCACCGCCGTGCGGAGCGAGCAGGGCGGTCCTGCGCAACGGCCCGTCGACGGTCTGCCCGGCCGTGGTGGCGAGCAGCAGCAGCGACCCGCCGCCGACCAGCCCGAGGGCCCCGCGCCGGGACACGCTGGGCTCGGCGGGGTCCGGGGAGACCAACTCGCTCGGGGGCGTCAACTCCGCTTGTTCTTCCGCCGGTTGCCGCAGATTACGCAGGGCTGCCGGTGTCTTCAGCACCGCGTGCACGAGGAACGCGGAGAAGAACACCCAGGCGCCGTAGAAGTGCAGCCGGTAGAAGGAGCCCGGAAAGACGTAGTCCAGCTGGACGTTGAGCACGCCGGTCACGAACTCGAACAGCGCGCCGCCGACCAGGAGCAGCAACGAGAAGCGTTCCAGGGCGTGCGCGAGGGAGCGAGCCGGCGGCAGCGTGAACAGCTTCGGCACGACCGACCACAGCTTGGCCAGCAGGACCGGGATCAGGGTGACGCCCAGGGTGACGTGGACGCCCTGGTTGAGCCGGTACAGCCAACGCGGGTCGGTCGGCCACGAGAAGAGATAGAAGCCGAGGATCCCCTTGTCCGGGGTCTTGTCGTTCACCGGCGACAGGTCCGGGTTGTAGGCGGCGTACGACAGCAGCCCGGTCAGGAACAGCACGGTGATACCGCCGAGCAGGACGACACCGAGCACCGAGGTGAACCAGGGACCCCGCAGCGGGCTGCGCCAGAACGCGGGTGAGAAGGGAGTGCGTGGCATGCCCCGAACCTAGGCCCGCCGGGCCCCCGCGAGCGGCTCGGGAACGATGACGAAACTCTGACGTCCGCGCCTGTCAACCGTCCGGAGCAGGCCCGGCGACCTAGCGTTTGCGCGTGCACCGGGACCTGAGACGTGACCTGTACGCGGCCCTGGCAGCCGCCCTGCTCGTGGTGGCCGCCTGCGTCGTCGGAGACGTGATCCAGCGTCGCGACGGCACCCTCCGCGTGGGTTGGCCGCCCCTGCTGGCGACCTGGGACCCGCACCTCGGCCCCGGCACCCCGGCCGCCCTCGTCGTGGCGGCCGCCGTGGCGGCGTACGGCCCCGCCCTGGCCGCCCGGCTGCCCTGGCGGGCACTGCTGCTCGCCACTTGGGGGGCAAGCCTGGCCTGGACGTGGTCCCTCGCCCTCGTGGACGGCTGGCACCGGGGTGTCGCCGAGCAGTTGACCACCGGGAGTGAGTACCTCCGGGTCATCGACCGCTTCCACGACATCCCGGCCACGCTGGCGGACTTCACCCGGCACATCCTGATCGATTCCCCCGACAACTGGCCGGCCCATGTGGCCGGTCATCCTCCGGCGGCCACCGTCACGTTCGTGCTCCTCGACCGGGTCGGACTGGGCGGCGGGGGCTGGGCGGGCGCGTGGTGCATCACCGTCGGCACCACGGCGGCGCTCGCGGTCCTGGTGACCGTGCGGACCCTCGCCGACGAGTCACTCGCCCGCCGTGCCGCTCCCTTCCTGGTCCTGGCCCCGGCGGCGGTGTGGGTGGGCACGTCCGCCGACGGCTACTTCACGGCGGTCGCGGCCTGGGCGGTCGCCTTCCTGGCCCTGGCGGTGACCGGACACCGGCCGGCCTGGACCGGCCTCGCCTCGGGGCTGCTGTTCGGGCTGACCCTGTATCTGTCGTACGGCCTGACGCTGTTCGCCGTCATCGCGGGTGCCGTGCTCCTGCTGGGCCGCCACCGCGTCCGCCCCCTCCCGTTCCTGCTGCTCGGGCTGCTGGTGGTGCCGGTGGTGTTCACCGTCGCCGGGTTCGACTGGTGGGAGGCGTACCGGCTGCTGGTACGCCGCTACCACCAGGGAGCGGGCGGGGTCCGGCCCTACGGCTACTGGGTGTGGGCGAACCTGGCCTGCATGGCGCTGATCGTGGGCCCGGCGACCGTGGCGGGCCTGCGCCGCACGCGAGCGGCGCTCACCCCAAGGCGCCTCCAACTCCCCGACGTCCGCCTCGGCGTGCTCGCGCTGTCCGCGCTGGTCGCCCTGCTCGCCGCCGACCTGTCCGGCATGAGCAAGGCGGAGACGGAACGCATCTGGCTGCCCTTCGCGGTGTGGCTGCTGCCCGCGTGCGCGTGGCTGACGGGGGCGCGGGGGTGGCTGGTGGCGCAGGGGGTGGTGGCGCTGTTGCTCAACCATCTGCTGTTGACGGGGTGGTGACACCGCTGGTCCACAGGGGGAGGTGACTTCTGGCCGTCCGAACTTCCCACCCCCTCCGCCCATTGAATGCTCAATTCAACATCCCTACCATCACTCGGTGGATGAATTCACCCGCGGCCTCCGGAGGAGAACCCGTGCTTCCACCCTCACGCGTCAGACGTACCGTCACCGCCCTGCTCCTGGCCGTCGGCCTCGCCGTCCCCGTGGGGCACGCCTCCGCCGCGACCCCGCAGAGTGTGCCGCAGGTCTGGCCCGCGCCCCAGAGCATGCACACCGGGCCGGGTCGGCTCGCCGTTCCCGACCGGGTCGTGGAGGTCGTCGGACGCGGCACCGACCCGTCCGCGCGACGGGTCGTCGACGCCGTGCTGCGTGCCGCCGGAGCGGACCGGATCACCACCGTGGACGCCGGTGACCGGCCCCCGGCGGCCGGGCTCACCGTCTACCTCGGCGGCCCGGGGGAGAACGGCGCGACCGGCGGGGCGCTCAGCCGGCTGGGCGCCAAGGCCCCGACCGGACTCGCCCCGGGCGGCTACGTCCTGGCCTCCGGGCGGAGGAACGGGCAGGCGCTCCTCGCCCTCTCCGGCGTGGACACCACGGGCACCTTCTACGCGGTCCAGACCCTGCGCCAACTCCTCGCAGGCTCACAGGCGTTGCCCGAGGTAACCATCCGCGACTGGCCCACCGCCGCCCTGCGCGGAGTCATCGAGGGCTTCTACGGAACCCCCTGGACCCAGTCCGAGCGCCTGAACCAGCTGGACTTCTACGGCCGTACGAAGCAGAACGTCTACGTCTACTCACCCAAGGACGACGAGTACCTGCGCGCCCGCTGGCGCGACGCCTATCCGCCCGCCGAACTGGGCCAGTTGAAGGAACTCGTCGACCGGGCCGCCGCCAACCACGTCCGCTTCACCTACGCCCTCTCCCCGGGGCTGTCCGTCTGCTACTCCTCGGACGCCGACATCAGCGCCCTGACGGCCAAGTTCGACTCGCTCTACGCCATCGGTGTGCGGTCCTTCGCGATCCCGCTGGACGACATCAGCTACACCAAGTGGAACTGCGACGCCGACGAGCAGGCGTTCGGCACCGGGGGCGGGGCGGCGGGCGCGGCGCAGGCGCATCTCCTCAACCGGGTCTGGCAGGAGTTCTCCGCCGAACACGCTGACCTGCAACCCCTGGAGATGGTCCCCACCGAGTACTCCGACCTCGCCGACACCCCGTACAAGAAGGCGCTGCGGGAGAAGCTCGACGCGTCCGTGGTGGTGGAGTGGACGGGCGTCGGCGTGATCGCGCCGACCATCACCGCGGACCAGGTCACGCAGGCCCGCCAGGTGTACGGTCACCCGATCCTGGTCTGGGACAACTACCCGGTCAACGACTACGTCACCAGCCGACTGCTGCTCGGCCCCTACACGGGCCGGGAGGCGGGAGTCGCGAGCACCGCGACCGGCGTGACGGCCAACCCGATGGTCCAGGGCGAGGCGAGCCGGATCGCCCTGTTCACCTCGGCCGCCTACCTGTGGAACCCGCACGCCTACGACCCGCGGGCCGCCTTCCTCGCCTCCGTCCGCGACCTCGCGGCGGACGGATCCTCCACCGGCGCGGCCCCCTGGTTGCGGATCTTCGCCGAGAACAACTACTCCTCCCAGCTCGACGCGACCGAGTCCCCCACGCTCACCCGGCTCATCGCCGACTTCCGCAAGGCCTACGAGCAGGACAAGGGCCTGGACCGCGCCGCCGCCCGGCTCACGTCGTACTTCACCGACATGGAGGCGACTCCCGCACAGTTGCGCTCCCGCCTCGACAACCCCCGGTTCCTCGACGAGACCTCCGCCTGGCTCGACAAGCTCGGCCGTTACGGCACCGCGGGACGGACCGCCGTGGACCTGCTGCTCGCCGACAAGCGGGGTGACACGGACGCGGTCACCACCTACTGGAACGAGCTCAGGACCGAGCGCAAGGAACTCGACGCCATCCCGCAGCAGGTCTCCCCGGGCGTCATGGACCAGTTCCTCTACACGACGATGGTGCAGAACGCGCCCGACCCGGGCGTGGACGCCTCCTTCGCCCCCGCGTCCCTCTCCTTGAAGCCGGGTGCCTCCGAGACGGTGACCCTCGCGCTGTCCGACCGGCGGTCCACGTCCGCGAAGAGCGTCTCCTGGAAGCTCGACGTGCCCGACGGTGTCACCGCCTCGCCCGCCGAGGGCACGCTCGACGTCCCGGCGGGAGGCGGCGCCTCGGTCGCCGTCACTCTGACCGCCGTCACGGAGGGGGTCCACTCCGTCGTCGTGTCGGGCCCGGGGATCCTCGACCGCGCGATCCCGGTCCAGGTCACCGACGGCACCGGCACACCCCGCGCGCTGACCGCCAACTTCAGCGGAGCGTCCGTCAGTTCGGTCGACCTGGTCTCCGGCAAGAGCACGAACATCGGCGTCGGCGACAACCCCGGCGAGGTGGTGGTGAGCGCGGACGGACGCATCGCCTACGCCGCCAACCAGGGCTCGAACTCGGTCAGCGTGATCGACGTGGCGAGCGGCGAGGTCACCGCCACGGTCGCCGTCGGCCACGTCCCCGCCGGCCTCGCCCTCACCCCCGACGGCGACACCCTCTGGGTCGCCAACTACACGGACGGCACGGTCCAGCCCGTGGACACCGGCACCCTGAAGGCGGGCGCCCCCGTCACGGTCGGCTCCGGACCGGAGAACATGGCGATCACGCCCGACGGCACGACCCTGTACGTGGCGAACATCCACGACAACACCGTGACCCCGGTCGACGTCGCCACCGGCACGGCGAAGGCCCCGATACCGGTGGGCCCCGGCCCCTTCAACGTCGTGGCGGCGCCCGACGGGAAGACCGTGTACGTGTCCAACTCCGGCGGCTCGACCGTCACCCCCATCGACACCGCCACCGACGACACCGAGCCGACGCTCCTGGTCCCGGGCCAGGCCTACGGCCTCGCGATCTCGCCCGACGGCCGCACCCTGTGGGTCAGCCCCAGCAACGGCGACCGCATCACCCCGGTCGACACGGTGACCGGCGCCCCCGGCACGAGCATCACGGTCGGCAGGTCGGCCTTCGACGTCGGACTCGACTGGAACGGCGCCACCGCGTACGTCACCACCGCCGACGGCAACGCCCTGGTACCGGTCGACACCACGAAGGGCACCACGGGCACGCCCCTGACGACCGGCGCCTATCCGCTCGCGGTCGCGCTGACACCGCTGCCGGTGAAGTAGCGGCACAGCAGGTGGCCGGGCCCGTTTGCGGACCCGGCCACCGTCACGTACGAGGGCTCAGCTCGCGGTACGTCGGATCCGGCCGGCGTACCGCTTCTCCAGCTCCAGGTTGCCCTCGAAGCCGCCGGGCACGTTGGCCGAGACGTAGACCGGCGGTTTCTCCCCGGCGGCGAGGAGCAGGGCGGAGGCCTCCGCGACCGCCATCTGGACCAGCATCACGCCGGTGAGCGTGGACAGGGCGGACACCGCGCCACCGCCCGGGAGTTCGAGGAGGGCGTCGCCGCGCGGGGCCGCGTTGTCGAGGACGACGTCGGCGAGGTCGGCGAGCTTCTTGCCGCTCGCGTGGCCGGCCGGGACCGCCCGGGTGTGGGTGAGGGAGGTGATGGCCAGGATCCGGTGATCCTGTTCCTTGGCGCGCAGGGCCATCTCGACGATCACGTTGTTGACGCCGGAGTTGGAGATCACGACGAAGAGGTCCTGGGGCTGCGGGGCCGCGAGGTCGTAGAGCCGGCCGGCCACACCGGCCCGGCGTTCCAGCAGCGGGTCGTCGAGGACGGCGGGGTCCTCACCGCCGTACAGGACGAGGTCGGCGATGCTCAGTCGGTTGGTGGGCACCAGCCCGCCGGCCCGGCCGGCCAGTTCGAGGACGATCGCCTGGGAATGGCCGGTGCCGAAGGCGTGGATGACGCCGTCGGCCCGGATGGTGTCGGCGATCAGTTCGGCGGCGCGTGCCACGTCCTCGCGGGCGGATTCGGTGACGCGCTGGAGGACGGCCAGGCTCGCGTGTGCGAACCCCTGGGCGCTGACGGACTCGACGGACACGCGACACTCCCCTGCTGATGGATTGAACCACCCTATACATCTCAAGAGGTGAATCAATAAACCACGTGCGGTCCTGGTATTCAATCCGTCCCATGAACGGTGGCTGGTACATTCTTCCCATGCCTCCCACGGACGTCACCACTCTGATCCGCACCGAGCTGCCCCGGCTGGCCGGCTCCCTGCGGAAGGTCGGCGAGCTGATCCTGGAGGATCCGGCCGCCGTCACGCACTGCTCGGCCGCCGAGCTGGGCCGCCGCACCGGCACCTCCCAGGCCACGGTGACCCGGTTCTGCCGTGCGATCGGCCTCGACTCCTACCAGCACCTGCTGATCGAGCTGGCCCAGGAGCGCGGCCGCGGCCAGGCCTCCGACTGGGGCACCGCGGAGATCGGTCCCGACATCTCCCCCGACGACGATCTCGAACGGGTCGTACAGGTCGTGGGCAGCGCCGATCTGCGCGCGGTCCAGCAGACCATCGACCGGATCGACCTCGACGCGGTCGAGCGCGCCGCCCAGGCCACGGCACGCGCCCGCCGGATCGACGTGTACGGCGTCGGCGGCAGCGGCGCGGTGGCGCAGGAGACCGAGACCCGGCTGTTCCGCATCGGCTGCACGGTCCGCGGCTGGATCGAGGTGCACGCGGCCAGCACCTCCGCCGCCCTGCTCACCCCGGCGGACGTCGCCATCGCCATCTCGCACTCGGGGGCCACCCGCGAGACCATCGAGCCGTTCGAGCTCGCCAAGGAGCGCGGCGCCACCACCGTCGCGATCACCGCCGACCCGCGCTCGCCGCTCGCCCGCACCGCCGATATCCGGCTCATCTCCTCCACCTCGGAGACCAGCTTCCCCACCGGCATCATCGGCGCCCGGCACTCCGTCCTGGTCCTCATCGACTGCCTCTACGTCCGGGTCGCCCAGCTCTCCTACCAGCGAGCGAGTGCGTCACTCGCGCTGACCGACCACATCGCGGGACAGCACACGGTGAAGGGCCGGCGCGCGCGCTGAACGCGGCCGAAGATGCATGGATGAACCACCGGAATTACACGAACATGGTTGTTTGAATCATCGATCCGGTGCCACGATGAGGCTCCCCCGAGCATCCTCGTAGGAGCCCCATGCGCGTGTCCTGTGTCGAGTCGACCGAGCTCTTCGTCGGAACCACCGAGCAGCCGCGCCAGGTGGTGGCCGTCGAGGTGAGCCACGCCCCCGGCCGCACCGTCCGGCTCACCGTCGATGGCCCCGGCGTGCACGGCACGCTGGACGCCACGACGGCCGACGACGGCACCGTGCGCGCCGAGGTACCGGTGCTGACCGAGCTGGCCGTCGGCGAGCGTCGCGAGATCACGGTCACCGCCGCCGACGGGGACGAACTCGCCCACCTCACGGGCCTGTTCACAGCGGAAGAGCCCGGCTGGACGATGTTCATGGTCAGCCACTTCCACTACGACCCCGTCTGGTGGAACACCCAGGCCGCCTACACGGAGACCTGGGACGTCGCCGACGACCCCGCGAGCACCGGCCTGCCCGCCCGCACCTTCGACTCGCGCGGCCAGTCCGGGATGAGTCTGGTGCGGGCCCACTGCGACCTGGCGCGGCGCGATCCGGCGTACACCTTCGTGCTCGCGGAGGTCGACTACCTCAAGCCGTACTGGGACGCCTTCCCGGAGGAGCGCGCGTTCCTGCGCGAGCTGATCCGCACCGGGCGGGTCGAGATCATGGGCGGCACCTACAACGAGCCCAACACCAACCTCACCGGCGCCGAGGCCACCGTACGCAACGCGCTGTACGGCGACGGCTTCCAGCGCGGGATCATCGGGGCGTCCCCCGAGACCGCCTGGCAGCTGGACGCCTTCGGGCACGATCCGCAGTTCCCCGGGCTGATGGCGGACGCCGGGGTCACCTCCAGCTCGTGGGCGCGCGGGCCGTTCCACCAGTGGGGTCCGACGCTGTCCGTGTTCGGCGAGGAGCCGAGGGACCCGCGGCGGATGCAGTTCCCGGCCGAGTTCGAGTGGATCGCCCCCTCGGGACGCGGGCTGCTGACCGCGTACATGGTCAACCACTACGGCGCCGGCTGGGCGATCGACAACGCGCCGACCCTCCCTCAGGCGGAGGCGGCCGCCCTCAAACTGTTCCGCGGACTCAAGAAGGTCGCGCTCACCCGCAACGTGCTGCTGCCGGTCGGCGGGGACTACGCGCCGCCGTGCCGCTGGGTCATGGGCATCCACCGCGACTGGAACGAGCGGTACGTCTGGCCCCGGTTCGTCAGCGGCATCCCGCGGGACTTCTTCGCCGCGGTCCGCGCGGAACTCAAGGCGGAAGGGCGCCGTGCCTCCCCGCAGACCCGGGACATGAACCCGGTCTACACCGGCAAGGACGTCTCCTACATCGACACCAAGCAGGCCCAGCGGCACGGCGAGGCCCTGCTCGCCGACGCGGAGGCCTGGGCGACGCTCGCCTCGCTGGTCACCGGCCACCCCTATCCCGACGCGGCCCTCGACAAGGCGTGGCGGCAACTGGTCTACGGCGCCCACCACGACGCCATCACCGGCTCCGAGTCCGACCAGGTCTACATCGACCTGCTCACCGGCTGGCGGGAGCTGTACGACCTCGCCGAGACGGTGCACGCCGACGCGACCCGGGCCCTGGCCGCCAAGGTCGCCCCGGGCAGCGGCCCCGACCTGGTGGTCTTCAACTCCGCGACCTGGCAGCGCCGGGACGTCCTCACCGTCGAGGACCCGGGCCTGGTCCCCCTGGACGACGCCTCCCGGCCGCTGCCCGCCGTGCGCGAGGACGACGGCACGATCCGGGTCGTCGTACCGGCGGTCCCGGGCATGGGCCTCAAGGCCCTCCCCCTGACCGAGGGGTCGGTGCCCGAGTGGACGCCCGGCGAGGGAACGACCATCCGCAACGAGTTCTACGAGGTGACGGTCGACCCCGGACGCGGCGGCGCCGTCAGCGGTCTGCGGGCGCTCGGCGAGGAGGGCGGCCGGGAACTGCTGTGCCCCGGCGACATCGGCAACGAACTCGTCGTCCAGGAGGAGTACCCGCGCCACCCGCGCTTCGGTGAGGGGCCCTGGCACCTCACGCCCACCGGCACGACCGCCGCCCGCAGCCGGGACGTGAGCGCCGAGGTCCGCGTCGAGCACTCCCCGGCCGGGTCCCGAATCACCGTCCGCGCCGACCTCGGCCTGTTCCGGTACACCCAGCGGCTGACGCTGTGGACGGGCGTCGACCGCCTCGACGTCAGCACAACCCTCGACGGCTACGACGGCGCCGACCGGCTGATCCGGGTCCGCTGGCCCTCCGACGTACGCGGCGGACTGCCGGTGCACGAGGTGGCGGACGCCGTGATCGGGCGCGGGTTCGGGTTCGTCGAGGTGGACAGCGAGCAGTTCCCGTGGACGCTGGACAACCCGGCCAACACCTGGTTCGGGCTGGGCTCCACGGCCCGGGTCGCGGTCCACGACGACTCCGGTACGTTCCTCGGTCACCGTTCGATCGGTGTCGCGGAGCTGGTGTACGCGGACTGGGACGCCGCCGGTGACCTCGGTACCCCGCTCGCCGCCGCCCTCGTGCGCGCCGGTGTCACCGCGACCTCGACCCTCGCGGGCGGCCCCCGCTACGGCGACCTGGAGGTCGACTCCAACCTCCCCGACATCCGGATCGCCGTCGGCGGCCCCGACCGCAACCCGGTGGTCGAGGAGGCCCTCGGCTGGGATCCGGCCGCCGGACGCGAACTCGCACGGCAACTGGCCGAGCGGGGCGTGGCGTCCGTCTGGGTCGCGCCGCGCGCCTCGCTGCGCGAGGAGTGGGTGCCGGGGGCCGACCTGCGCGACCTGGAGCGGCTGCCGCTGCTCGTGGTGGCGGGGGACCGGCCCGAGGACGACGCCAAGGCGGTCGACGCGCTGATCGCCGACCTGGACGACTTCAGCGTCACGGCCACCGCGGCGGGCGGCGGCGAGGCGCTGCCGCCGGGCGACGCCTGGGACGGGCGCGGCTTCGCCGTCCTCAACCGGGGCACGCCCGGCTGCGTGGTCACCGCGTCCGGCGACCTCTACCTCTCCCTGATGCGGTCCTGCACCGGCTGGCCGTCCGGCATCTGGGTCGACCCGCCGCACCGCACCGCTCCCGACGGCTCCGCCTTCCAGCTCCAGCGCTGGTCCCACACCTTCGAGTACGCCGTCGTGGCGGGCGAGGGCGACTGGCGGGAGCAGCGACTGCCCGCCCGGGGACACGAGTTCAACCATCCGCTCACCGCCCGGCGACGGGACACGCAGGCGGCCTCCGTGCTGCCCAGGGCCGTCTCCCTGCTCACGCTGGAGCCGGCCCGCGAGGTCCTCCTCGACGCCGTCAAGCCGGCCGGTTCCCCGCTCGCCCGGGGCAGCGTGGCCCCCGCCGAACCGCACGGCCAGGTCGCCGTCCGGATGCACGAGGTGAACGGACGGCCGGTGCTGGCGCGGCTGCGGGGACCGGCGCGCTGGCTGGACGGCGCCCGGGCGGACGTACTGGAGCGGTCCGGTGAGCCGCTGGCGCCGGACCGGGAGGGCGCGTTGGACGTCGCCCTGACCGGCTTCGAGGTGGCGACGGTCCTCGCCGCGCCCGCGGTGGACACCGAACCGTCCCCGGGCCCCGGGGTCGCGGCCCATGAGCCCGCGCAGCCCGTCCACACCCGGTACTGGCTGCACAACTCCGGTCCGGCGCCCCGCGGCAACCTGCCGGTGGCCGTCTACGTCTCCCCCGCCGCGCTGACCGCCTCCGGTCCCGTCACCGCGACCGTCAGGGTGAGCTCGGAGCTGACGGACGCTCCGGCCCGGGGCACGGTGGCCTTCGAGGTGCCGCCGGGCTGGTCGGCCGAGCCCGCCGAACTGCCGTACGCGCTGGGCCCGGGCGGGTTCACCCTCGCCGAGGTCACGGTGACCCCGCCGCCGGACGCCGCGCCGGGCCGGCACTGGCTGGCGGCCCGGCTGTCGTACGGCGGGCAGACGTACGAGGACGTCGTGGCGCTGGACGTGCCCGGCGGGCACACCGGGCCGACGCTGGTGTCCCGGCTGGGCGTGGAGCGGGTCACCGTGCGTCGTGGTGAGCGCGCCCGGGTGCCGGTGACCGTGCGCAACCCCACCCGGGGGCCGGTGAGCGGGCAGTTGTGGGCCCTGTCGTCGTGGGGCACCTGGGCGGGGGTCCAGCCGGGCTGTCAGGGGTTCACGGTGGACGGCGGGCAGGAACTGGAGTGCGTGATCGAGGTGGACGGGTCGGCGGTGCCGCCGGGGGCGTACTGGCTGCTGGCGAAGGTCGCCTGGCACGGGTCCGTCGCCTACACGGAGGCGGTCACGCTGGAGGTGACGCCGTGAATTCTCCCACCGGGCACGCCGCGTCGGTGGACGGCGACGCGATCGGCAGGGACCGTGTGGACGCCCTGCTGCGGGCGGTCCCGCCCCGGGACCGCGAGACCCGTCCCGAGGCCCTGGCCCGCTCCGAACGGCAGCGTCGGCGCTGGGCCACCCAGGTCGTGGTCACCGACGAACTCGCCCGCCGCGCCTGCGCGGACCGGGGGCTCGCACCCCCGGCGGAGGTGTCGCCGGCGCGGGTGCTCGCGGTGGCCGAGGCCGACGTGGCCGACCTGGGCAGCATCGTCGCGGCGGCGCTCGCCCACTCCCCGGCGGCGCGGCTGCTGCTGGCCGCGCTGGAGGCCGAGCAGGACGTGCCCGAGGCGGCGGTACGGGACTACTACGACCGCAACCGGGACCGCTTCCTGACGGCCCAGGCGCTCCGGCGCGGAGTCGATCCCTTCGACGGGGCGGCCGAGGCGGACTTCCTGCCCTACCCGGAGGTCCGCGAGGGGGTCGAGCAAGAGCTGCGGCGGGCGGCGGGCCGGCGGGCCTTCTTCGACTGGCTGGACCGGGCGCGCACGGGTGTGGTGTACGCGCACGGGCACGAGCACCCGGGCGATCCGTCCCATCCGGACCACGAGCACCGGCACTGAACTCCCACGGAACACTCCCACGGAACCGAAAAGCAACACGGAAACCATTGACCTCCGATGAATTCTGGTCCACCTTTTCATCAACCAGAGTCGAAGTTGGTTCATTGAACCAGCCACATCACCTGACTCGCCCGGTCGCAGGAGGGCCCACCACATGCGCGCAAGAAGACTCACCCGCACCCTGACCTGTATCGCCGCCCTGTCCCTGGCCGCCGCCGGCTGTGGCCTGTCCGGCGGTTCGGACAACGGTGACGCCACCGCCGGTGGCTGCAAGGTGGACAAGGGGAACGTCGGGTCGGGGAAGCTCACCGGCGACGTCAAGGGACAGATCACCTTCCAGACGACCAATCTGAAGAAAGACTTCGGGGACTTCTTCAACGGAGTGATCAAGTCCTTCGAGAAGGCCCACCCCGGCGCCAAGGTCAAGTGGATCGACGATCCCGGCGACAACACCTTCACCCAGCGCACCGTCGCCGACGCCCAGGCCTGCACGATGCCGGACGTCATCAACGTCAACGCCCCCACCGCGACCACCCTCACCAAGGCGGGCTACCTGCTCGACCTGAGCGTGAAGGACCCGGACGTCGCGAAGCCCTTCGTCCCGTCCTTCTGGAAGTCCGCCACCTTCAAGGACGCCTCCGGGAAGGCGATCCACACCACGCTCCCCTGGTACACCGGCGGCGTCCTGCTGACGTACAACAAGGACCTGCTGAAGAAGGCCGGGGTCGACCCCGCCGAGCCGCCGACGACCCTCTTCGGGCTGTTCGCCGACTACGAGAAGGTCGCCAAGGCCGGCAAGGGCAAGTTCTACGCGACGATGGCCAACCCGATCTGGCGCATCCCGTCGGACTTCGACCAGATGAACATCAAGATGCTCTCCGCCGACGGCAAGTCCGCGGTGTTCGCCGACGACCCGAGGACCACGCAGTGGGTGGCGTGGATGGCGAAGCTGTACAAGGAGGGCGCGATGCCGAAGGACTCGCTGTCCTCCAGCAACGACCCGTCCACGCTGTACAGCCAGGGCAAGGTGGCGTACGGCTCGACCAACCCGAGCTTCGTGCGCTTCGTGCAGCAGAACAGCCCGTCGGTCTACGACAAGACGGCCGTGGGCCAGCAGCCCTACGACGCGCTCGGCCGCGCCTCCGCCGGCGCCCCGCAGTACATATCGGTCGCCGCGACCAGCAAGCACGCTCCGGTGGCGCTGGCGTTCGCCGAGTACCTCACGAACGCCGAGAACCAGACGGCCTGGTGCAAGGACCCGAAGGTCGTCATCTTCCCGACGACCACCGCCTCCCTCAGCGACCCGTTCTTCCAGAACGTGACCGGCAGCGACCCCTTCTCCCAGGCCCGCAAGCTCGTCGCCGACCAGCTCAAGACGGCCGACACCAACCAGACCAACCTCTCCCCGGCCGTGCAGAACGCGATCGTGGGACAGGTTCAGCTGGCCATGCAGGGCAAGAAGAGCCCCGCGCAGGCCGTCAAGGACGCCCAGGCGAAGGCCGATGAGCTGCTGAAGCAGGCGGGCTGAGGGTGGCGACCGAGACCGCGAAGCCGGTGCCCGTGCCCGGTACGGAGCGCAACTCCTCCGTGCCGGGCGCGGCCCCGTCCCGTATCCGACGCCTCGGCCGAGCGGTGCTGCCCGGCCCCGCTGCGGGCGCCAACGGCGCGGCGCTGTACCGCCGTTGGTGGCTGCCGTGGCTGTGGACCCTGCCGGCGATCGTGTGCGCGGTGGTCTTCGGGGTGTTCCCGTTCCTCAACACCCTGCTGTTGTCGTTCACGAACGCCAAGCCGCTCGGCGGCGTAGCGAGCTTCGTCGGGCTGGACAACTACACCCGGATGCTGGGTGACTCGGACTTCTGGCTGGCGACCCGCAACAGCATCCTGTACGCCGTGGTCGTCGTCCCGCTGATGGTGCTGCTGCCGCTGACGCTGGCCGTGCTGGTGGAGAAGAACCTGCCCGGCATCGGCTTCTTCCGCTCCGCGTTCTACACCCCCGTCCTCGCCTCCAGCGTGGTCGTGGGTCTGAGCTGGCAGTGGCTCCTGGCGGACGACGGACTGGTCAACACCTGGCTGCAGAAAGCCCACTTGATCAGGTCGGCCATCCCGTTCCTGTCGGACTCCTGGCTGATCCTCCTCTCCGCGATGGGCCTGACCCTGTGGAAGGGCCTCGGCTGGTACATGGTCTTCTACCTGGCCGCGCTCGGGAACGTGCCCCAGGAGTTGCACGAGGCGGCGCAGATGGACGGTGCCGGACCCGTCCGCCGCTTCTGGCACATCACCGTGCCGGGCGTGCGGCAGGCCATGATGCTCGTCGGCACGCTCACCGGCATCGGCTCACTGCGGGTGTTCACGGAGATCTACATGCTCGGCAGCTCCACCGGCGGCCCCGGCGGCGCCGACCGCACCCTGCCGTTCTACATCCGGGACGTCGGCCTGGACCCGATCACCGGCAACGCCGGTTACGGCTCGGCGGTCAGCGTGGCCTTGTTCCTGCTGACGCTGGGGCTGACCCTGCTGGCGCAGCGCCTGACGAAGGAGGACGACGCATGACCACCGCCGCCGTGCCCAAGCGCCGCCGCCTGATGCCCCGTTGGCGGGACTACGGCCGCCCGCGCGAGCTGGTCGTGCGCTACCTGCTGCTGTTCCTGGTGCTCGGCATCACCGTCGGGCCGCTGGTCTGGCAGTTGCTGGCCTCGCTGAAGAGCACCAGCGAGGACGTGTTCGGGGCGAACGCCACCCTGCTGCCGCACCACCCGACCCTGCGGGCCTACCGGACCGTCTTCGATCAGGTGCCGGTGGCCACGTACATCAGGAACAGCCTGATCGTGGTCGTCCTGTCGATCACCAGCCAGCTGGTGTTCTCCACCACGGCCGGCTACATGCTCTCCAAGCCCGGCTGGAAGGGCCGCAAGGCGGTCTGGGTGGTGCTGGTCGCGTCGATGATGTTCCCCTTCGAGTCGATCATGGTGTCGCTGTTCCTGAGCATTCGTGACCTGGGGCTGGTCGACAGCCTGGCGGGCGTGTGGCTGCCCGGGTTCGTCGGCGCCATCAACGTCCTGCTGATGCGCGGCGCGTTCCTGGCGGTGCCGCGCGAGATCGAGGACTCGGCCATGCTCGACGGCGCGAACGAGTGGCAGCGCTTCCGGTACCTGTACCTGCCGTCCGCGTGGGGCGCCATCATGGTGGTCGTCATCAACACCTTCATCAGCGCCTGGGACGACTTCCTCTGGCCGCTGATCGTGCTGCGCTCGGAGGGCCACATGACGCTCACGCTGGGCCTGTCCCGGTTGCAGAGTTCGTCGTTCGGCTACGACCAGCGGATGGTCATGGCCGGGTCGGTGATCTCCGTGATCCCGGTGCTGGTGCTGTTCGTGATCACGCAGCGGTGGTTCTACAAGGGCGTCTCGGCGGGGGCCGTCAAGCTCTGAGGTCCAGTACGACGGGCACGGCGTCCAGCGCGGCCCGGGCCGACTCCGCGACGCGCAACTCGACGGTGTCGGTCCGGTCCCATCGGTCTTCCCCGACGGTCATGGTGACCGTACGGCGCTCGCCCGGCGCGAGGCCGACGCCCTCGAACGCGCACAGTTCGAGGGCGCGCGGCCAGACGGACGTGATCAGGCGTCTCAGATAGACCTGGACGACCGTACGTCCGTACCGCTTCCCGGTGTTGGTGACCTCGACCTCGACCGTGTGCCCCGACAGCCGCGGCGGGCCGTACCCGAAGCTGGTGTACGACAGTCCGTGGCCGAAGGAGTAGCGCGGCTCGGCGCTCTCGTCCACGTAGGCGCCGTACTCGACATCCTTGTGGTTGTAGTAGACGGGGAGTTGGGCCACCGAGCGCGGGACGGAGACGGGGAGCCGGCCGGCCGGCTCCGCGAGGCCCAGCAGCACCTCGGCGATCGCCTCGCCGCCCCACGGCCCGGGGTACCAGGCGGTGAGCAGCGCCGCGTCCGTGTCGGGTACGACGTGCGGGCGGCCCTGGATCAGCACGACCGCGGTCGGCGTGCCGGTCGCGGCGACCGCGTCCATGAGCGCGTACTGGGCGTCGCCGAGCCGCAGCCCGGCGAGGTCGGCGCCCTCGCCGCAGGTCATCTCGGACACAGTGGCCCGGGCCGCCCCGTTGGCGTCGAACTCGGTGCCCGGGGTGCGGGCGCTGCTGCCGCCCAGCACGAGAACGGCCAGGTCGGAGGCGGCGGCCGCGGCGACCGCCTCGGGGATGCCGGAGAGGTCGCCGCCGGTGAGCGCGCAGCCGTGGGCGTGCCGGATGTCGACGCCGGGCGGGGCGAGTCGCCGTAGCCCGTCGAGCACACTCTCGCCCGCGCCGGGGTGTTGCGGGGCGGTGTAGTCACCCGACTGGTGGGCGAACGTGGCGGACTGCGGCCCCAGGACGGCGATACGGGAGACGCTCGCCTTTATGGGCAGCGTGCCGGCGTCGTCGCGGAGCAAGGTGATCGCGGCCCGCGCGAGGGCGGTGCTCACCTCTCGTCCCCCGGCCGGGAAGGACGTGGTCGTGCCGGTCTGTTCGAACAGGCCCAGACGGAACTTGAGGCGGAGCACCCGGGAGACGGCCGCGTCCAGAACGCCCTCGTCCACCAGCCCCCGCTCGACCGCCTCCTCCAGGTGGGTGAAGCTCTCGTCCCACAGGCTCAGATCGACACCGGCGTCGAGCGCGAGGGCGCCCGCGGACACCTTGTCGCCGGTGACGCGGGCCAGGCGGTCCACGGCGAGGCCGTCCGCCATGACGAGCCCCTCGAAGCCCCAGTTGTCCCGCAACAGCCCGGTGAGCAGGGCCCGGTTGCCGCAGCAGGGCATTCCGTCGACCTCGTTGTAGGCGGCCATCACGGCGGCCGCCCCGGCGCGCACGCCGGCCCGGGCGGCGGGCAGGTGGATCTCGTGCAGTTCACGGGGCCCGACCTCGGACTCGGCGGAGTTGCGACCGCCCACCGTGGCCCCCTGCGCCGCGAAGTGCTTGAGGACGACGGGGGCCTTGTCGGCGGCGAACCGCTCCGCGTGTTCCCCCTGCATGCCACGGACCAGCGCCTCGGTGAGCCGGGCCGCCAGGTGGGGGTCCTCGCCGAAGCACTCCTCGGTGCGGCCCCAGCGCGGGTCGCGGGCGATGTCCAGGGCGGACACCAGGGCCACATGGCCGCCGCGGGCGCGCAGTTCGGCGGCGGCGTGGGCGGCGGCACGCTCGTACAGGTCGGGGTCCCAGCCGGCGCCCACGGTCAGGTTGACGGGCAGCACGGTGCCGTCGAGGGCCATGTGTCCGTGCGGCACCTCCTCCACGAACAGGGCGGGAATGCCGAGCCTGCTGTGTTCGACCACGTGTCGCTGCACCAGGTCGGCGAGCGCGGCGCCGTCCTCCTTGCCCGGACCGTTGTCGTGGTCGACGCCGGACCAGGCGTCGGCGCGCTGGAGTCCGTACAGCGCGCCCAGGCCGGCGAAGCGCTCGGTCTCGGCGTGCAGGGCCTCGGTGAGCTCGAAGTGGCCCTCGGGGGTGCGGCGGTAGGCGTCCCAGCCGTACATCCGCTGGTTGAGCTGACCGGCCTTCTCGCGCAGGGTCATCCGGGAGAGCAGGTCGCGGACGCGGGCGTCGAGGGGGGCGGCGGGGTCGCGGTAGAGCATGGTGGGTTCACCGGAACCGTTCGTCGCGTTCATCGGGCACCGCCGTGAGCGAGCCGGGCGAGGGCCACCGCACCCCGGGAGCCGTCGGCGACCCAGTCGAGGGTCAGACCGAGCGCCCGCAGGCGTGCGGTCAGACGGGGGGTGAGCGGGCCGCCGGGGCCGAGGAGGCCGCCGGTGGCGACGATGCGCTCACCGGGGTCCGGTTCCAGCGCCCGCACGGTGTCGGTCAGGTGGTCGGCCGCCTCGTCCAGTACGGCCTGGGCCACGGCGTCGTTCGCGGCGGCCGCCTCGGCCACCAGCGGGGCGAACCTGGCGAGCCGGATCGGGGGCTCGGCCATCACGGCGGGGAGCAGGTGCATGCGGTAGGCCTCGCGGTCGGCGCGGGTCCACGGGCCGTTCGGCAGCACCTCGCCCGGCAGCACCTGGTCCGGCAGCACCTGGTCCGGCAGCACCTCGTCCGGGAGCCCCAGCACCCGCCCCACCGTCTCCGCCAGCACCGTCGCCTGCCCCCGTCCGTCCGCCGTGCGCAACGCGGCCCGTACCGCGGCCCGTCCGATCCAGAAACCGCTGCCGTCGTCGCCGAGCAGCCAGCCGTCGCCGTCCACGGTGGCCGTGCCGTGCCGGCCGGTGATGCGCATGGCGACCGCGCCGGTGCCGGCCACCAGCGCGAGTCCGTCGGCCGGGGTGCCGGGCGCGGCGGCGAACGCCGCCTCGATGTCGCTGCAGATGCCGACCGGGCCGGCCGGGACACCCAGCCGTCCCAGCGCCGTGGTGAGGGCCGCCCGGGCGTTGACGTGCCCGGGGTCGTCGGGGGACGCGGCCGTGGCACCCGCGAAACCGCCGACCACCGAGACGACGCTGCCCCGCAGCCGCGGGGGCACCGCTTCGGCGACGGCTTCGGCGAGGTGGTCGGTGAGCCGCGGCACCGGCACGGTCAGCGCGTTGCCCGGCCCGGCCGCGCCCTCGCCGAGGAAGCGCCCGTCGGCCTCGGCGGCGGCGAGCACGACCCGCGTGCGGGTGCCGCCCGCGTCGAGACCCACGACGAGTTCCTCGCCCAACGTCTGGTTCAAATCATTGCCCATCGATGACTATGGTGGTTGATACATTCGCGCAGGACAAGCCCGAACTGGATACACGCAAACCCGACAAGCCCGATTCGACGAACCCGGACCCGAGGAGGATCCCATCCATACGCTCCGCTTCGGCGTCAACTACACGCCCCGCCGCGGTTGGTTCCACTCCTGGCACGACTTCGACGCCGCGCACGCGCGCGAGGACCTGGAGCAGATAGCCGGGCTCGGCCTCGACCACGTCCGGGTCTTCCACCTCTGGCCGCTGCTCCAGCCCAACCGCACGCTGGTGCGTCCCGCCGCCGTGGACCAGCTGGCGCTCCTGGTCGACCTGGCGGCCGAGGCCGGTCTGGACGTCCTGGTGGACGGCGTCCAGGGCCATCTGTCGAGCTTCGACTTCTACCCGGAGTGGACCCGCTCCTGGCACCACCGCAACGTGTTCACCGACCCGGAGGCGGTGGCGGCGCAGGCCGAGCTGCTGCGCACCCTCGGTCACGCCTTGGCCGACCGCCCCAACCTCCTCGGGCTCCAACTCGGCAACGAGCTCAACAACATGATCGAGCACAACCCGGCGACGGCCGAGGAGGTCGACCACTATCTCGACACCCTGCTGGCCGCCGCCCGCGAGGGCCTGCGCCCCGGCCAACTGGCCACGCACTCCGCGTACGACGCCGCCTGGTACGGCGACGACCACCCCTTCACCCCCGAGGCCTCGGCCCGCAAGGGCGATCTGACCACGGTGCACCCGTGGGTGTTCTCCGGCGACTGCGCCCGCCGCTACGGCCCCCGCTCCCCGCAGGTGCTCCACCTCGCCGAGTACGGCACCGAACTGGCGAAGGCGTACGCCGACGACCCCGCCCGGCCCGTGTGGGTCCAGGAGACGGGTGCGCCCGAACCGCACGTCCCGGCCGCCGACGCGCCCGGGTTCGCGGAGGCGACCGTGCGCAACGCGGCCGAATGCGCGGACCTGTGGGGTGTGACCTGGTGGTGCTCCCACGACGTGGACCGCGCCCTGGCCGACTACCCGGAACTCGAGTACACGCTGGGCCTTTTCGACTCGGCGGGACGCGCCAAGCCGATCGCCCGGGCCCTCGCCGCCACCGTCGCCGACCTGCGCGCCGCGCCGCCCGCACCCCGGCCACGGGAGACCGCCCTGGTCCTGGACTGCACCCCGTCCACCCGTTCGGTGTCCGGTCCGGGCGGCGCGTACTTCGAGGCGTGGATGCGCCTGCGCACGGAGGGGGCCCGCCCGGCGGTGGTCCTGGCGCCGCTGGCCGACGACCCCGGATACCTGGCGACGCGCGGGATCACGGAGGTCGTACGGCTGCCCTGAGTCCGGGCATGAGGCCCGGCCCGCCGGGTGCGTGGGCGTTCGCGCACCCGGTCTCCCCGTGCGTCCGCGGCAGACCGGGACGGCCCGCTCAGCCGCCCTGCCCGCGCACCTGACCGACCACACCGACGCCCGTCAGAACCTCCGCCGCCGCCCGCAGGTTCGCCCGGCCCCTGCCGTACGAGCACAGGGCCTCGCCGTCCGGGAGCCCGGTGGCCACCTGTACCGCGTCCGGCCGTCGGGTCAACAGGGCGGCCCGCAGGTGACGTTGCCAGGGGTGCAGGTCGGCGTCGCAGGTGGCGACGACCAGAGGAGCGCCCGCTGCCACGCGGGCTATGCCGTCGGCGAGGGAGGAGGGGTCCGCGGCCTCGCCGGTGACGGCGGTGCCGGTGGCGGTGGGGTCGACGGCCCGCACTTCGCTGAGCAGGTCCTCGCCGCCCCAGTTGAGCGCCGGATGCGGCGGCGGGAACAGGTCGACGACATGGGCGCCCCGCACCTGCCCGAAGCCGTCCCGCCCGAAGCCGTCCTGGCCGCGAACGGCACGGCGCGCGGCCTCCAGCCCGGCCTCCGGATCCCACGCGGCGACCGCGCCCGCCGGGGTCGCGTACCGCTCGGCGAGCCGCCGTACCCGCCCCGCCGCCTCCAGCACGCGCTCCTCGGGCAGCAGCCCGGAGCGCAGCGCGCCCAGCACCTCGTCCCGGCAGGACAGTGTGACCTCCAGGTCCGGGACGGCCACGATCACCTGGTCAGCTCCCGCGGCGAGCGCGATCCGGGCGCCGGCCGCCTCGCCGTAGCGGTCGGCGATCGCCTTCATCTCCAGGGCGTCGCTGACCAGCACGCCCTCGAAGCCGAGGTCGACGCGCAGCAGGTCGCCCAGGATGCGGCGGCTGAGGGTGGCCGGACGGTTGGCGTCCAGCTCCGGGAACACCACATGGGCGCTCATCAGCATCGGCACGCCCGCGGCGACGGCCGCCCGGAAGGGGGCGAGGTCGAGTTCGTCGTACGGGCGCGGGTCGACGGCCACGTCGTGGTGGCTGTCGGTGAGGGTGCCGCCGTGCCCGGGGAAGTGCTTGGCGCAGGAGGCGACGCCGCGTGCCTCGGTGGCCTCGATCCAGGCGCGCAGATGGCGGGAGACCAGTTCGGGGTCGGTGCCGAAGGCCCGGGTGCGCACGATCGGGTTGTCCGGCTGCAGCTGGACGTCGGCGACGGGGGCGTAGGACGCGGTGATGCCGAGCGCGGCCAGATGACCGGCGAGCGCGTCGGCGCAGCGGGCGGTGAGCCCGGGATCGTCGACGACGCCGAGGGCGAAGTTGCCGGGGACGTCGGGGGCGTCGGCGGCGACCAGGTGGCCGATGCCGCCGCCCTCGTTGTCGATGCCCACCAGCAGGTCGGGTCGCATGGCCCGCAGGGTGTCGGTGAGGCGTCGCACCTGCTCGGCGTCCCGCACGTTCCGGGTGAACAGGATGACCCCGCCGAGACCGCGGTCGACGAGCCGCTTCAGCGTGTCGGGGACCACCGTGGTCCCCTCGAACCCGGCGACGAGGCAACGGTGGGCTGTCTCGTCCAGGTCGACGGGGAGAGCGGCACTCAGGGGCACGTGCTCGGCATGGGTCATCCCGCACATACTCTGGATCGGTCAGCCTAAAGTCAACAGTTTCATGATTCATTGATTCACGGGGCCGGGGCCGCCCCGGGTGCGACTCCGATCCACCACCTCCTCACGCGACACCGGAGCCATTCCTGGCTCGCGCGGCTACCCTGAGGACGTATGGAGGGGGCTTCGTGTACGGGTGTGTTCGGTGAACCACCGCGCTCCAGCGGATCGTTCGGGCCAATGATCGTCGCGCCCCGGCCCTTCGCGCGGGCCGCGCGGGTGGAGCTTCCCGAGGAGAGCCCCGACCCCAGCCTGCTGCCGACCATCACGCTGGTGAACCGCGCGGCGTCCCGGCCCGATGCCGACCCGGACGGCCTGCCGCTGCCGGCCGGCGAGCTGCTGGCCGGGCAGTACCGGCTGATCCGCAAACTCGGCTACGGCGGGATGGGCGAGGTCCACCTGGCGCTCGACACCAAGGTCGACAACCGCGAGGTCGCCATCAAGATCCTGCACCCGGAGCGGGCGGCGGCCGCCCTGGTCCGGGAGCGGCGGGCGCTGGTCGACCTCAGCCACGACGACATCATCCGGGTCTTCAACTACGGGCACCATCCCGAGATCGGTGACTTCCTCGTCCTGCAGTACGTGGACGGGCTGACGCTGGAGGAGGTGCGGGTCCGGGCCCTGACCGACCCGGCCGAGTTCGGCGGCAGCCGCTTCCACGAGTTCGTGCTCGCCTACGGGGTGCGCATCCTCGCCGCGCTGGACTATCTGCACAGCGACCGGGTCGGCAAGGTCTACGGCGACCTGAAGCCGGACAACGTCATGCACGACGGCACCACGACGAAGATCGTCGACGTGGGGAGTGTCCGTGCGGTCGGTTCGCGCGGCCTCACCACGGAGGGCTTCCGCGCCCCGACGGTCCGCCCGGACGGTGAATCCACCGGTCAGGACGACCTGTTCAGCCTGGGCGAGACCCTGCGTCGGCTCAGCGGGCTCGGGCAGTCGCCGCAGCACCTCGCGGAGCTGGGTTCCCTGGACATGCTCACCGAGCTGGACGCGTCGGGCACGGTCCCGGAGGCGCACGGGATGACGGCACCCGCGCCCAAGGGGCTCGGCCTCCTCTCACTCGCCCGGGTACTGCACCGGGCGACCCGCGACGACTCCGACGAACGGTTCGCCACCGCGCACGAGATGGAACAGCAACTGCGGGGCGTGTTCCGGGAGTTACGCTCCCTGCGCACCGGGACGGAGACCTTCGAACCGTCGCCGCTGTTCCTCCAGTCGCCCTACGCCCTCGACGGTGAGCTCGGGTCCGCTCCCCCGCTGGCCCGCTGGGCCGCGCCGGGCACCCCCGTACCGGACGGCCCCGCCGCGTACGCGCCGCCGCCGCCCGCCGTGGTCGCGCAGCGGCTGCCCGTCCCGCGGCCCGACCCGGACGACGACCACCATGCCGAGCTGAGCAGACTCGCGGACGCGGCGCCGGAGGCGCTGCTCCAGCACACCGCGGACTGGCGGGAGTCCCCGGAGGTCCACCTGTTGCGCTGCCGCGTACACCTGCGGGTCCCCGGCGGCGCGTGTGAGGACGCCGAGCGTGAACTGAGGGCCGCCGAGGCGCTGATCGGGCCCGAGCACGCCCCGTACGACTGGCGGCTCGACTGGCACCGGGGGCTGCTCGCGCTCGGCCGGGACCAGGTGGACGCCGCCTGGTGGCACTTCGACCGGGTGTACGCGGCGATCCCGGGCGAGTATGCGCCCAAGCTCGCGCTCGGCCACTGCGCCGAACGCCTCGGCCGGCCCAGCGAGGCGCTGACCTTCTACGAGGCGGTGCGGCTGCGCAACCCCTCGCTGGGCAGCGCGACGTTCGGCGCGGTGCGGGCCCGCCTCGCGCTCGGCGGCGAGCGGGCCCGGGACGACGCGGTGCAGGCGCTGGACGCGGTGCCGCAGCACTCGCGGCACCGGACCGCCGCGCGGACCGCCGCCGTACGCGTCGGAGTGGAACACGTACGGACCGCCGGACATCCCGACGAGGTGGCCGAGCGGCTCCAGGAGGTGCTGGCCCGGCTGGCCCGGCTCTTCCACGCGCACGGGCTGACGGACGAGGAGGCCAGGGTCCGGATGACGGCGGAGGTGTGGGAGGCGGTACGGGGCGCGCTCACCCGGGGCGTCCTCGACGCGCCGGGCCTGGTGGCGCTCGCGGCCGGTGCCGACGTACGGCTCTCTCTGCCGTCCGACGACGCCGGTCTGCGCCGGGACCTGTCCCGTCTCTACCTCGCCCTCGCCCGGCAGGCCGCCCGGTCCGCGGTCCCCGAGGACGCGGCCGTCGCGGAGGCCTTGCTGGACCGCGCCTACGCGGTACGTCCGCTCGCCTTCCGGCACCACCGGGACAGCCCGTGGCTGGGAAAGCGGGTCGGCGACTGGCTGCGTACGGTCACCCGCCCGCCGTCGTCCGCAGCGACCACGAAGAGCATCGGGGAGGACGGCGAGTGAGCGTGCCTCGCGCGGGTGTTGACACCGCCTGGCTGCCCGCACGGCTGCCCCGCGGGTACCGGGCGGTCTGGGCGGTGGCCGTCCGCGGCGGCCGTCGCGTCCGGCGCTGTCTGTGGCCGACGGCGGACGGTGCCCGCAACCGGGTGTTCCTGCGGGACCGGCTCGTCACGCTGCCGCTGCTGGCCGTCGTGGGATTCGGCGCGTTCGGCTGGGCCCACACGCAGGTGCGCGACGACTCGGCGTTCGTGCGGGACCGGGCGGCGCCCGCGCTGGTCGGCCTCGCCGACGCCAGGACCTCGCTGTTCATCGCGCAGGGCGCCGCGGAGGAGAACATCGGCGGGGGCCGGGCCGCGGGGATCGGCGGGCTCGGCGAGCGGTACCGGACCCGGGTGACGCGGGCCACGCAGAGCCTGAACCAGGTCATCAGCAGCGGAGCCCTGACCGTGGCCGAGGAACAGGAGCTGCGGGTGGTGTCCGCGCTGCTGGTGGGTTACACGGGCTACATCGGCCAGGCCCAGGAGCATGCCGAGGACCCGGTGCTGCGGGAGACCACGCTGGCCTACGCGCGCAGCATGCTCTGCTCGTCCCGGCTCGTCACCGCGGCCGGTGACCGCTATCCGTCGTGCGCCCCCACGACGGGGTCGACCGCGACCTCGATCGTGGACCGGGTGTCCGGTCTGGAGCGGGCACTGCGCGACCGGCTCACGGGCCGGGCCCTCTGGGGCGGGCGGGTGCTCGCCGCCGCCGTGGTCGGCGTACTCGCCCTCGCCCTGTTCGCCGTCGGGATCTGGCGGACCCTGGACTTCCTGCGCCACCGCTTCCGGATCCGGCTGAGCGTGCCGCTGGCCATCGCCGCCCTGCCCCTGCTCGCCCTGCCACTCCTGGCCGCCGACGCGCTGCTCGCCCAGCGGGCGCAGCACGACGTCCTCCCCGTGGCGGGCACGCTCGCCGAGCGGACCTCGCCCGACACGGAGGCGGTCGCCGAGGAGCGCCCCTTCGCCAGCCCCGACCCGCGTGCCGTCGAGGTCCTGGCCGACCGGATGGACGACTCCCTCGCCGACGGACGGTTCGCCTTCCTGGACGGGGTGGGCCCGTTCGTGTTCCCGGCCGGCCTGGCGGTGGCCGCCCTCGTCGGCGGCACCCTGCACACGTACCGCCGCGAGTACCTCGTGGTGGCCCGCCCGGGAGCCGCCGTATGAGGGCCCTGCCGAACCGCGTCCAGCGCGCCCTGCTCGCCGCCCTCTGCCTGCTCACCGTTGCCCTCGTGCCGGGCTGCGCCTCGAAGGCCCCCGTTCCCCTCGTCGTCCTGGGCCCGTGGACCGGCATCGAGGGCGATGCCTTCGAGGCGGCCCTGAAGCGGCTCGACGACGGGACGGGACGGACGTACACCTACGAGGGCACCAATTCGCTGCGCGAGACGCTGGTCTCCCAGCTGGCGGCCGACGACCCGCCGGACGTGGCGATCCTCAACAGCATCGGCGAACTCACCGAGTACGCCCGCCGCGGCCTGCTGAGCCCCCTGCCCGAGCAGATGGCCGGGCGCGCGTACCCGCCGTGGGCCCCGACCTTGCGCGTGGACGGCAGACCCGGAACCTACTGGGTGCCGCTGAAGGTCGACCTGAAGAGCCTGGTGTGGAGCCGGCCGGACGCCTCGGACGCGGACCCGGTCTGGTGCGTGGGCCTCGCCTCGCAGGCCACCTCGGGCTGGCCCGGCACCGACTGGATCGAGGACATCCTGCTCCACCAGGCGGGCCCGACGCTCTACACGAAGTGGGCCACCAGCAGGCTCAGCTGGCAGGACCCGGCCGTCCGGCGGGCCTGGACGACCTGGGCCCGGCTGCTCGGCAAGCGCGGTGCCAAGTCGATCGAACGGTCCCTCATCACCTCGTACGAGGGCGTCCCCGGCCCGAACGGCTCGCGCGGCCTGCTGAACTCCGGTTTCCACTGCACCTACGAGCACCAGAGCGCCTTCATCCGGTACGTGTACGCGGGCGACGACGTCCGGGTGGAGCCGTCGGCCGGTTTCCTCGGCGGCCGGGCCGCGAACCGCGACACCTACGAGGTGGCCGGCGACATGGCCGCGGTCTTCAGCACCGACCCGGCGGCCCAGGAGCTGGTGGAACGGCTGTCGGGTCCGACCGGGCGGGCCCTGTGGCGCAGGCAGGCGGCCCCGGAGGCGCGTCCGCTGTTCCCGACCCGCACCGGGCCCGAGCCCGCGAACCCGATCGAGCAGAAGATCGACACGTTGCTCACCTCGGACGCCCACGCCCTGTGCTTCGACGCCTCCGACGTCATGCCGCCGGAGCTGCGGGACGCCTTCCACCGCGCGGTCCTGGAGTTCTTCCGCGACCCCGCCGAGGAACATCTCACCTCGCTGCTGCGGCAGTTGGAGACGGTACGCGCTCAGGTGACCGGGGAGTCGCCCGCCGATCCCTCGTTCCGCCCGCCGGAGGACCTGTGCGCGAGCCCCGGGGGGCCGGCCGCGGCACCCGCGCCCAGTTGATCCGCCAGACAGGCGAGGTAGAGGGCCATGGTGGTCCGGTGTTCGCGCAGGGGGCGGCCGGTGAGCTGCTCGATCTTGTGCATGCGGTAGACCACGGTGTTGCGGTGGATGTGCAGGGCCGCTGAGGCCCGGACCAGGTTGAAGCCGCTCTCGCACCAGGCGATGACGGTGTCGCGGAGCGCCGGCCAGTCCGGCTGGGCCCGCAGCTTCGCCGTGGTGAGCTCGATCAGACGGTTGCGGGCCGACTGGTTCACCCCCGCCAGGACCTGGTGGACCCGCAGATCGGTGACGAGGTGGACCGGGGAGGCGCCGGTCAGCCGGGCACCGAGGCGCAGGGCGTCACACGCGTCCTGGTACGAGTCGTGCAGACCGCCCACCGAGGTGGCAGGCTCACCGATCCCGGCGCGGGCGGCCAGACCGTCCTGCGCCGCGATGACGTCGACGACCCGTCGGCAGTCGGCGACCAGGGCGGCCGTGGAACGCCGGGCGGGCAGCCGGTGCAGGACGCCGATCCAGCCGGGAGCGGTACCGGCCACGATGTCCTGGGAGTCGGCGAAGACGTCGCGGACGGTGCGCAGCAGTTCCGAGCGGACCAGTGCCACGTCCCGGGCGGGGGTGCCCGGCCGGCGGACGGCCGCGTGGGGCACGGCCACCTCGAACACCACCGCGACCCGTCGCAGCCGCAGGTCGACGCCGAGTTCGGCGGCCCGGTACGCCAGGAAGTCCCCCTCGACGACCTGGGGATCGTACGAGGCGATGTCGGCGAGCAGTTTCTCGGTCGCCCGTTCCGCCAGCAGCCGGGAGCGCAGCATGACCGACTCCCGCAGCAGTATCTCCGTCTGGCGCTTCACCAGCAGACCGAAGCGCCGCACCTGGGCGGGCGTACCGGTGATGCCGACGGTCCCCACCGCCTGCCCGTCGCTGACCAGCGGCAGGGTGACACCGGGGCGCACCCCGCGCAGTCCCTGGGCCTGCGACGCGTTGTGGGTGGCGGGCTCCTTGGTACGGATGACCTCGACGGACGCCTCGTGGAAGCTGCCGACCCGGCTGCTGTCACCGCTGCCGATGACCAGGCCCTCCGCGTCGGTGATCAGCACGTTGAAACCGATGACGGCGGAGGTGTCCGAGGCGATCTCCTGCGCGAGTGACGGGCTCAGCACGAGCGTTCCTCCCGTCGAGAGGCGGGCCGGGCGAGCCGGACTGGACGCAACGTACAGGCGATCGAACGATTTCGGCCACAACTTCGTACGAAGTGAACGGTGACGTGCGACGGAACCCCTCCATAACGTATGGCCCCACCACCTCCCCGCCGAGGGCACCGCGCAGTGAACGGCGGGTTCCTTCAGTGCCGATACGGAAGGCCCGTGCCGATGATCCGTGCGCGCTCGCTCACACTCGCCCTGTCCGCCCTGCTGTCGCTGTCCACGGTCGCCGCGTGCGGTTCGGACAGCGACGCCCCGACGAAGGTCTCCGCGAAGACCGCCTCGCTGGGCACGCTCACGCCCGGCGTCATCAAGGTCGCCGTACAGCCGTACGCGCCCTACACCAGTGTCCGGGGAAACAAGATCGTCGGTCTGGACGGCGACATCCTCGCCTACGCGGCCAAGAAGCTGGGCCTGGAGATCAAGCCACAGGTCACCGACTTCGCCGGCATGCTCGCCGGGGTGCAGTCACGCCGGGTGGACATCACCATCGGCGGGGTCGCCTGGTCCGCCGACCGGCAGAAACAGGGCCTGTTCACCGATCCGCCCTACTACTCGCCCCCGGCGATGGCGGTGCGCGACGGGAAGACGTACCGGACCGTCGACGACCTGAAGGGCCTGAACCTCGGCACGGTCGAGGGCTATGTCTGGGTCAAGTCGATCCAGGACGTGCCCGGCGCCAAGCTGCACGCCTACCCGGACGCCAACGGCGTCTTCGACGACCTCGGGGCGGGCCGCGTCGACGTCGGCTTCCTCGACCCGCTGATCATCATCGCGGCGCAGAAGCAGCGCCCGGAACTGAAGATCAGCACGCAGTACCTGACGCCGCCGACCGCCGCGCAGGTCAAGGCAAAGCCCTCCTACCAGTACTTCCAGCCCTACCAGACCGGCTTCTACCTGCCCAAGCAGGACACGAAGCTGGAGAAGGCGATCTCCGCGCAGATCGACGCCATGTACAAGAACGGCGAGATGGCCAAGCTCGTCAGGAAGTACGGCGGCGACCCCCAGCAGTTCCTCGAGCCCGCCGCCGAGGTCGCCACCGCCCGCCGCGGCGTGGACCGGCCCGCCGACTGGAATCCGCCGTCCGTCGCACCTTCCGGTCAGTGAGGGGATGACATGTCCGGTCTCTTCCAGGTCCCCTGGTCCGACTACCGGCCCGACCTGATCGACGCGCTCGGCCGTACCGTCTCGTACACGGTGGTCAGCTTCGTCGGCGCGGTGCTGCTGGGCCTCGCGGTGGCACTGCTGCGGCTGAGCCGGGCCTGGCCCGCGCGGACCGTGGCCGCCGTCTACACCGAGGTGTTCAAGAACGTCCCGCTGCTGGCCATCATCTTCCTGACGTACTTCGGCCTGGCGTCGGCCGGGATCCGGCTGGACGTGTTCACGGCCGGCTGTCTGAGCCTCGTCGTCTTCTACGCCGCCTACCTCTCCGAGATCTTCCGCTCCGCGATCGGCGGGGTGCACGCCGGACAGACCGAGGCGGGCGAGGCACTGGGGCTCGGTCGGGCGGGCATCTTCGGCCAGGTGGTGCTGCCGCAGGCGGTCCGTCAGGCGCTGCCCGGCACCAACACCATGCTGGTCGACCTGCTGAAGTCCACCTCGCTGCTGGTCACCGTCTCCGCGGCCGAGCTGATGTCCGAGGGGCGGCTGATCACCTCGGCCACGTTCCGGGCCCTGGAGGTGTACCTGGTCATCTCCGGTCTGTACTTCGCGCTGTGCTATCCGCTCTCCCAGCTCCTGCTGCTGCTGGAACGCAAGGTACGGGCGGGCGTCCCCCTGTCCCCGTGGCGGCGACGCAGGGTGCGCGCGGCCCGCGTGCTGCTCGCGGCGGACATCGGCACGGGCCTTGCCACGGACGTCGGCACGGACATCGGCACGGACCTCGAACGCAAGGAGGCGACGGCATGACCGAGCCCCTCACCACGGCGGAAGCAGTACCCCCGGCCCGCACCGAAGCGGTCGTCCGCATCGAGGGTCTGCGCAAGTCCTTCGACGGCCGGGTGGTCCTCGACGACGTGGACCTGGAGGTCGGCCGCGGCCGCATCGTGAGCGTCATCGGCCAGAGCGGCGGCGGCAAGACGACCCTGATGCGCTGCGTCAACCTGCTGGAACGCCCGGACCGGGGCACGGTCGAGGTGGCCGGCGAGGTGGTGCACCAGGGCGGCCGGACGGTCTGCCGTGACCTGCCGCGGCTGCGCCGCACCGTCGGCATGGTGTTCCAGCGTTTCCATCTGTTCCCGCATCTCACGGCGGTGGAGAACGTCGTCCTCGCCCAGCGCAGAGCGGGCATCCCGGAGCAGGAGGCGCTGGAGCGCGCCGTGGCGCTGCTGCGCCGGGTCGGCGTGGCCCACCGCGGCCTCGCCCAGCCCGAGCAGCTCTCCGGCGGTGAACAGCAGCGCGTCGCCATCGCCAGGGCGCTGGCGCTGCGGCCCGAGGTCCTGCTCTTCGACGAACCCACCTCCTCGCTGGATCCGGAGGCCACCCGGGAGGTGCTGAGCGTGATGCGCGAACTCGCCGCGGACGGCATGACGATGCTGCTGGTCACCCACGAACTCCCCTTCGCCCGGGAGGTGTCCGACCACGTCGTCTTCGTCGACGGCGGGAGGATCGTGGAGGAGGGCAGGCCGCGGGACGTCATCGACAACCCCGCCCGGGCCCGTACCCGGGAGTTCCTCGCCGCGTACGGATCCACGTCATGAGCACGGCGCCCGGCCCGGTGGGCGCCGGACCCGTCGTGGGTGCCGGACCCGTCGTGGTCGTGGGGGGCGGTGTCGTGGGCCTGTGCACGGCGTACTACCTGGCGGCGGCGGGGCTGCCGGTCGAGATCGTCGAACGGCGTGGACTGGGCTCCGGGGTGTCCCGGGGCAACGCGGGCTGGATCTGCCTCAGCCACTCCACTCCTGTCCCCGCGCCGGGTGTCGTCCGCTACGCGCTGCGCTCCCTCGGGCGCCCGGACTCGCCGCTGTATCTGCGTCCGCTGCCCGACCCGGCCTTCGTACGGTGGCTGTGGCGGTTCTGGCGCAGCAGCACCCCGGAGACCTTCCGGCGCGGTTATGCGGCGATCGCCGAGCTGAACCGCACCACCTTCGATCTCTTCGACGGCCTGCGCGAGGCCGGCGTCGAGACGACCCTGACGCGTCCCGGGATGGTGCACGCCTTCCTGTCCGCGGCCGAGGCCCGCCACCACCTAGCGGTGCAGCGGGAGATGGCGGACGGCCGCTACCCGATGCCCGACGACGTCGTCACCGGCGATGGGGCCCGGTCGCTGGACGACGCTCTGTCGAGCGGGGTGCGGGCGGCGTACCTCGTCGAGGGCGAGGGCGTGGTGGACCCGGAGGCGTTCGCTCGAGGGCTCGGGGAGTCACTCGCCGCCAGCGGGGTGAAGATCCGCGAGCAGGCGGACGTCACCGGGTTCCGGTCCTCGGCCGGACGGGTCACCGCGGTGCGGACCACTCAGGGTGAGATCGCCTGCACGGCCGTCGTCGTCGCGGCCGGGATGCGGTCCGCCGGGTTGCTGAGCGACCTGGGCGCCCCGCTGCCGCTCCAGGCGGGCAAGGGCTACAGCTTCTCGGTCGACCTGACCCCGGCGCCCCGGCACACCCTGTACTTCGGGGAACGCCGGGCGGTCGCCTCACCGATCGGCGCGACCACCCGGATCGGCGGGACGATGGAGCTCAGCGGCAACAACAACCGCCTCGACTGGCGCCGGGTGGTGGCCGTGGCCCTCGCCAGCCGGCACTACCTGGGCCCCTGGTTCGACGACCCGGACGACCTGGTGGGCCTGATCCGCGATCCCTGGGTCGGCGGCCGGCCCTTCCTGCCGGACGGGCTCCCGGTCATCGACCGAGTCCCGGGCCACGACAACGTTTTCGCGGCCACGGGACACGGCATGCTGGGCGTCACCCTGGGCCCGGTCACCGGCCACCACCTGGCCGAGTTCGTCCGCACCGGCCGCCGCCCCGAGGAACTGTCCCCGTTCCGCTTCGACCGGCTGCGGGGCCGGCTCAGCCCTCGTCGGGGACCGGCCGGGACAGACGGCGGTTGACACCCACGGATCCGACCGGGACGCGAATGCCCGGCCCGGCGCTCCGCTCAGCCCTCGTCGGACGTCAGCTGCAGCGAGATGTTGTTGATGCGGTAACGCTGGTCGGTCGGGGTCGAATACCCCTCCTCCTCGATCACATGCCCGAGGTGCGATCCACAGCGCGCGCACCGCACCAAATGGGCCATATTGCATCCGATGCAACATGCGACATCGGCGATGAAGGGCCTGCTGCCAGTTCGAACGGCACTTTGTGCGGGGCCCTTTGGATAGAAGAGCGGGCTTGATCAGGCTGGAGCTCGCGGTTCCTCGGTTGCGTCCTGGAAAGTGGTATACGGGCTCCCACCTGATCCGGGCGTTTGGCCCGGCGTCGGAGTGAGGGTCCGGATATGAGAACGGCCACCGGCTGATCTTTCAAGATGACCAAGTCTTTGAAGGAGACCAGCACGATGACCGCACCCGGCAGTCTGCCCCTGCACGCCCTCGCGGAAGGGAAGACAATCTCGCCTCGGCGAGTCCGGACCTGCTGCGCGCGATGGCCAAGACGTTCGCCGATACGCTCATGTCAGCGGAAGCCGATGCCCTCTGCAACGCCGAATACGGGCAGGTCAGCGAAGGCGGCCGGACTATCTGGCTCGCCTTCCTGCGTTCCCTGGCCGCCCGCGGCCTGTCCGGCGTCCAGTTCGTCGTCTCCGACGCCATGCCGACCTCGTCGACGCCATCGGCGCGATCCTCCCCGGTGCTTCGTGGCTGCGACGCCGCACCCACTTTGCGAGGAACTTGCTGAGCCAGGTTTCGGGTCGGTGATCAGCGGCTGTCGAGGCCTCGATAGATTGACACCCCATGGAACTCTGGGGAGCACGCCTCTATGGGAACCCTTGTCGGGACTGCGGATTCGACTGGTCGTTGACCCCGCGCGAAGCCATTGGGCAGATCGAGGATATGCCTGCACGATACGCGGCCTTGGTGAAGGGGCGCCGAGGTGATGAACGGCACCCGAAGCTTGCCTGGAACGTCGCCGCCTACACCAGCCACGTCACCGACAATCTGCGAAACTGGGCCGAGCGACTGGTCGGGGCGAGGCTCGCGGGTGTGCGCCAAGTCCCCGGTTACGACCAAGACCTTCTGGCACAGGCCCGCTACTACAACGACGTCTCCTTGACGGGGGCTTTGTGGTCGCTTCAACGGGCGGCCGATGCCTGGGACAAATCGGTGTGTGCCGCGCTGAATGAGAACGTAGTGCTTGAGCATGCCGATCGTGGCGTCCAGCGGGCCGGGGATGTGGCGCTCAACAACGCCCACGACGCCGCCCATCACGCCTGGGACATCGAGCGAATCTTGGCGTACGTCGATCAGGCAACCAGAAGCTGAGCCAGGAAGGTTGTTCCTCAAGGGCGAAGCCAGAGCCGGATGGCAGTCACGGTGACGGTGCCGCGGAAGACGTAGGCACGCTTGTCGTACTTCGTGGCGAGGGACCGAAACCCCTTGAGCGCGTTCATGGTTCGCTCGGCCTCGTTCCTGCGCCGGTAGATCTGTTTGTCGAATCCGGTGGGCCGATGTCGGCGACGGCTTAAGAGTGGACCAGTGACGGGGCTTGAAAGTGGACCTCCTAGTGTCCTGAGTCGTTGGTTTGCTTGCGGTTATAGGGTGGGGTGATGCCTGGTCCGGAAGCCGTTGCCGCTGAGTTGTCCGATCACGAAGGTCGGGTGTTGCGTGGCTAGTTGCGTAAGCGGACGGCGTCTCAGGCTTTGGGGTTGCGGTCGAGGACCGTGCTGGCGTGCGCGGAGGGCCTGGAGAACGCGCGGGGGGCGGACGATCTGGGCGTCTCGCGAGAGACAGAACGCAAGTGGGTGTCCCGGTTCGCCGCGAACCGGCTGGAGAGCCTGGCGGACCGACCGCGTTCGGGGCCACCGTGAGGGTCACCGACGAGCAGGTCGAAGCCCTGGTCGCCAGGACGCTCGGCCAGGCACCACCGACGGGTGATTCGCACTGGCCGACGCGTTCGATGGCGGAGGCGGAGGGCATGTCGCAGTCGGCCGCCTCGCGGATCTGGCGGGCGTTCGGCCTCAAGCCGCACATCGTGGAGACCTGGAAGCTGTCGACTGACCCGCGGTTCGTGACCACGGGTCCGCGACGTGGCGGGCATCTACCTCGCCCCGCCGGAGAACGCTTTGGTCCTGGCGGCAATTGGCCGACGTCACCGCCCCGAGGAGGTCAGTAGGGTGGGTTCATGCCGAAGCATGAACCGTTCGTCGTCGACGGAGTCACTTACGAGCGCGATTCAGCTCTGGGAGAGGGCGGATCAGCCGTGGTGTGGAAGGCCCGCCGTAAGCCCGACGGTCAGGTGTTCGCAGTCAAACGGATTGAGAAGGACCGCGGCGCGGACTCGGCTCGCAACAGGCGTTTCAAGCAGGAGATCGAGTACGGACAGACATCGAGCCACCCGAACGTCGTGAGTATCCACGCGCGCTCAGAGGACGCGAAATTCTTCTACTGCGTCATGGACTTCTACCCGATGACGCTGCGAAACGTGATCAACGACGAAACCGATGCTGACGTGCTTCTCGACTACGTGCGCCAGCTCTGCGATGCGCTCGCGTACGTGCACGGCGACGGCATAGTGCATCGCGACATCAAACCTGAGAATGTCCTCGTCGACCCTGATGCGCGCCGGCTCGTCCTGGCCGACTTCGGCATCGCGCATTTCAAGGACTCCTCGCTCACGAATCGCGGGGACCTCTTAGCGAACCGGAACTACCTCGCCCCCGAGCAGATGGTGAGGAACAACGCCCTCGGTATCGGCAAGCCGGCGGACATCTTTGCACTCGGCCTCGTCATAACCGAGATGTTCACGAAGCAGAACGCCCGAGGGCGACGACACGCGCTTGTGCGCGACCGCTATCCCTTCCTGGCCGACCTCGACCTGATCATTGAACAGATGCTTCTCCAAGACGAGGCGCAGCGGCTCCGCATCGACACCGTACGCGGCATGCTTCGGGTAACCCTTCAGCGGCTCGACTCGGCAATCGAGGAGATCTCCGATGATCTGCGCCCCAACGAAGCGCCCGCCGACAGCTCGTCCGGCGAGGTCGAGCGGATCCTCGGCCGTGCCGCCAGAGACGTGCTGTCGGCGAAGCATGTCTTCGAGCGGGTCGCCGACGGAGAGCTCGGCCGATTCAACCTCAACTATCACTGCGAGGTTGCGTACCGGGTGAGCACGGAGCTGTTCAATACGTGTGCTCAAGCCGTTGTATATGCCTTGTGCAAGGCGAAGTTCGACTATGAGGGCTCCGGGCGGTGGGGCGAGAACGATGACGCTCTCGTGTTGTCGGCCGCCAAGCTGGGACTCCAACGCGAGCTGGAGACGATTCTGGCTGATTTCCCCCTCCCTCAGTCTTCGCGCTGGGGCGGTCTGCCACGGCGGTCGGCTCACTTGTTCCGGTTCTGCAAGGACTACCACTGCGAAGAGCTGCTGACGAGCATCCGCGAATCTGTCTACGGTGAAGGCAATGGCTCGTTGCGGACGAATCTGATCAGCGCCCCCATCCTCTGGATCGCCCGCTGGATTCGTACGAATCTGGACACCGACTACCTGGAGTTCGACAAAACAGTTCGCGAGGACATCGGTTTCGAGCGCCACCTCTCGGTGCTCTGGGACGAGACGCTTCCGTTGGATTCGGCCCGAGAAGCGGTGGGAGTGGATCTGTTGACCGAGCCGCTCAACGCCGACTACGTCGCCGGCACACTGCAGGCGCTTGAAGCGAAGTGGGATGTCTCCGTGGGAGAGCTCGTAGACGGTGAGTACTCGGTCATGTTCCGGTCACGCAACGCGTACCGCTGCTTCCACGACGAGGCGCTCGACCTCGCGGAACCGGGCTCAGTATTCGAAGCCGACGTCCTCGATCTGCTCCGCCCTGAGGCGGAGTTCGACGACCTGGTCGCACTCAGATGGGATCGGGACTTCGACGTGGCCATCACGCTCGGGAAGGTCCTCGGCACCCGCAAGGGTCTAGTGTCCTGAGTCCAGTTCAAGGGCGGTCATAGGATGGGGTGGTGGCTGGTCCGAAGCCGTTGTCGCTGGAGTTGTCCGATCACGAACGCCAGGTGCTGAGTGGCTGGTTGCATAAGCGGACGGCGTCTCAGGCGTTGGTGTTGCGGTCGAGGATCGTGCTGGCGTGTGCGGAGGGTCGGGCGAACGCGCAGGTCGCGCTCGATCTGGGTGTCTCGCGGGAGACGGTGCGCAAGTGGCGGGCCCGATTCTTGGCGGATCGGCTGGAGGGCCTGGTGGACCGGCCGCGTTCGGGGGCTCCGCGGAAGATCACGGACGAGCAGGTTGAGGCCCTGGTCGCCAGAACGCCAGCATGAGCTCCGGGTTCCGGGTGCGTACGAACTCCTCGGTGGTCCAGGAGACAATCCACACCAGCTCGTGCTCCTCAACGTCGACCACGGACATCCGCATAGCGTCCACGCCCACAGCCCGCCACTGTTGATAGTCGCGCTCCGGCTGGTCCTCGACAGCCTGAACGGCGGCCTCTCGCTCGATCACGCATGCAGCTTCCTGCACCGAGCCCTCTCCCGACCAGCAAATTCGCACGGTCCAAAGACACGACGAGGGGGCTGAGGGCGTTCTTGGCCAGGAATACGACAACAACGGAACAAGTGCCTGCGCCGGTACCGGTGCGCATCAACCCCTGGGCCGGGTCCTGGATCAGCTCCACCCTGTCGGTGTCCTTCGGGTCTTGAAGTGCTCTCCCGGCTGAAGCCGGGAGATTCCTGCTTACCTTGCGGCAGCGGGCTTGACGCGCTTCGCGCGCCTGACGACTGCCCTCCCGGCAGCCGGGACGAGCGCGAGGCCCATCCTGTACAGATGCAAGACGTTGCGGGCTGCGTTGTGGTCGGCATTGCCCGACCAGCCGCAGTCCGGGTTCTTGCACACGAACACAGCCTGGGACTCCCTGCTGCCGGGCGTGGTGAAGCCGCAGGCTGAGCAGCGCCGGGATGTGCCGGGGGCGGGGGCCTTGACCAGGGTGCCGCCGTGCTGAGTGGTTTTGTACGTCAGCATGGTGACTGTGCGGCCCCATGCCTCCTGGCTGATGGAGCGGTTCAGCCCGGCTTTCTGGGCAACGTTCTTACCAGGTTCCTCGACGGTTCCCTTGGCGGACTTAACCATGTTCGTGATGGTGAGTGCTTCGACCACTACGGTGCCGTAGGTGCGGGCGATGGCGGTGGTGGTCTTGTGCTGCCAGTCCAGGGCCCGGCGCTTGGCTTTCGCGCGCACTCCTGAGATCTGGTCGTAGGTGTGCTGCAGTCGGCGACTGGTGCGTTCGCCGCGCTTGCGGTGCTGCTTACGCTGCGCGGCGCGCTGCTCCAGGTGCAGAAGCCTGGCCTTCTCCTCCTCCGTCAGCCATGCGCCGTGCTCGTAGGTTTCGCCGTCCGAGAGGGCGACGGGCACGGTGACGCCCACGTCGATGCCGATGTCCGGCCCCTGGTGGGGCTCGGGCCTCCTCTGAAGGGTCTGGACACGGAAGGCGATGTGCCAACCGAGCGCGTCCTTGATCAGCCGGGCCCCGGTGATCCGGTTCTTCGCACTTGCACGCTTGCCCACGGGCAAGTCTTTGGTCCACCGGAAGCGGACACGGCCCACCTTGGGAAGGTTGACCATGCCCCAGCGGCGGTGCACGCGGACGATGTTCAGGTCGCGGCCCTGCGGGATGTCCACGGACATCACCGTGCGGGGACGGCCCTTGAAGTTCGGGGCGTCGGTGCGGCCGTCCCAGCAGTTCTTCCATGCCTGGAAGTACGTCTTGAGTACTGCTTGCGCGGCCTGCGCGGGCAGGACGGCCAGGAAGTCGATGTCCTCGCGGGCCTGGCGAATCGCGGCATCCGCGTGTGGGAGAGTCCGCTTTTCCTTCGGCATCATCCGCCACCACGCGTGTAGCAGGTTCCACATCGTGCGGGCCGCGTGCGCCTGATCATCCGCCGCGCGAACCCCGGCAGGCGACAGTGCAAGCCGGGCGCGGTGCCCGAACTGCCGCTTGACCAGGGTGCCTTGGCTCACGATCGAAACCTAGCATTGGTTTATGTCACCACGCTGTGACACTGATCCCGATGTCAGAACCGGTCGCCAAGTTGTCTACAACTTGCACGCTCACTTAATTTTCGTCACCGAGTACCGGCGGAATTCGTTCACCGACGCCATGCTGGCTCGCACCGAAGAGATCACGCGGGAGGTCTGCGCCGACTAGTCAGCCGCACCTCGTCACACCTCAGGGGCCACGTGAGTTCCATCCCGCCACGCTCACACCGGGATGACGTGAACGTCCGGCGGCTGCAGCACCTCCAGGTACGCGTGGATGTCATCCGGATCACTGGTAAAGATCACCGCGCTGCCGTGCCGGGCAGCAGCCAGCGCCCACCCATGCGTCCACCGCGTCCGGCCGCTTCACTGATGGCGAGTGGGTCGTTGTCTGCTCGGGTGTCCACCTCCTCCGTCGGGGGCACCTTCTGCGTTCTGTGAATCGGTTCACGGGCTCTGCCTCGATGCCCCGCGCGGAACCTCCGCACGGGGCATCACTTCTACTCACCGGCACTGCAACAAGCGGCTGCCGTTCACTCCTCGTCCGGTGTCAACCGCAACGAGATCGAGTTGATGCAGTACCGCTGATCCGTCGGCGTCGCATACCCCTCGCCCTCGAACACATGCCCAAGATGCGACCCGCACCGAGCACACCTGACCTCGGTCCGCACCATCCCATGCGACCGATCCTCGATAAGGTCCACAGCATCAGAGTCGCGTGGATCGTAGAAGGACGGCCAGCCGCAGTGCGACTCGAACTTCGTGGTGGAGGTGAACAGTTCGGCACCGCACGCGCGGCAGGAGTAGACGCCCTGGGTCTTGGTGTCGGTGTACTCACCCGTGAAGGCGGGCTCGGTCCCCGCCTGACGCAGCACGGCGTACTCGGACGGGGTCAGCTCCGCGCGCCACTGCTCGTCCGGCTTCTCGACGTCGTACGACATGTCGGCCAACCCCTTTTCCTCGGTCTGAGGTGTCTGATCTGTGCGAGTCACTTCTGGGCGAGGCGGTCCAAGATCCGCGGACCGAGGTCCGTCACATCTCCCGCGCCCATGGTGAGAACGAGATCACCGGGCTTCGCCATTCCCGCGACCAGCTCCGGCACCTCGTCCTTGTCGTGGACGGCGGTCACATCCGCGCCCGCGGCCCGGGCGGCCGCCATGATCAGCTCGCTCGTCACCCCGGGGATCGGGTCCTCGCGGGCCGGGTAGATGTCGAGGACCACCGAGGCGTCGGCCAGCGCCAGGGCCTGGCCCATCTCCTTGCCCAGCTCCTGGGTGCGGGAGAACAGGTGCGGCTGGTAGACGACCAGGATGCGGGCGTCCCCGGCCGCCGCGCGCATGGCCTCCAGGTCCGCCGTCATCTCGGTCGGGTGGTGGGCGTAGGAGTCGACGACCTGCACACCCGCCTCCTCGCCCTTCAGCTGGAGGCGCCGCTTGACGCCCGTGTACGCGGCCAGCGCCGGGGCCAGTTCGGCGGCAGGGACGCCCAGCGCCACACCGGCGGCCAGCGCGGCCACCGCGTTGTGCGCGTAGTGCCGGCCGGGCACCGAGACCGTGAAGGTGTACTCCTCGCCGTCCAGCAGGACGGTGACCTCGCTCTTCAGCCCTTGGGCCGTCACGGACAGGACCCGTACGTCCGCATCCTCCGACTCGCCGTACGTCACCACCCCCAGGTCACCGGCCGCCACGCGCCGCGTCAGCTCGCGCGCGCCGTCCTGGTCCGCCGCGATCACCAGCGTGCCGCCCTCGATGACCCGGCCGGCGAACGTCTCGAAGGACTCGTAGATCTCGTCCATCGACGCGTAGTTCGCGTGGTGGTCGAGCTCGACGTTGAGGACGATCGCGACCTCGGGGGCGTACTTGTGAAAGCTGCGGTCGCTTTCGTCCGCCTCGGCGACGAAGATCTCGCCGTCGCCGTGCCGGGCGTTGGAGCCGGGGACGTCCAGGTCCCCGCCGATCGCGTACGACGGCTGAAGGCCCAGCTCGGTCAGCGACACGGCGAGCATGGACGTGGTCGTGGTCTTGCCGTGGGTGCCGGCAACCGCGATCGGACGCAGGCCGTCCATCAGGCGGGCGAGGGCGTCCGCACGGTGGACCACCGGGATGCCCAGCTCGGCCGCCCGCGCCAGCTCCGGGTTGTCGGCCCGGATCGCCGACGAGACGACGACACAGGTGGCGTCGTCGGCCAGATGCCCGGCGGCGTGCCCGATGTGCACGGTCACACCGAGCGCCCGCAGCGCCTCGGCGGTCCCGGTCTCCTTGGCGTCGCTGCCCGCGACACGGGCCCCGCGCTGCGCGAGGATCTTCGCGATCCCCGACATCCCGGCGCCGCCGATGCCGATGAAGTGCGGTCGGTCCATGGCGGTGGGGAGGCCGGGTGCCATGTGCGTTTCTCCCAGGGGTGCGAGACGACGGGTGAGGCCCCACCTTATTGCGCACGAAGGCCGCGGCCGACCCAGGGGCGCGGGGAACCGCGCGACCAGCCAGGACGGGCCGACGTCAGAAGGGCCCTAGGGGGTGTCCGCAAAGTCGCGTCGTCCGCCCGGAGGGCGGGCCCTGCGGCGTCCGGTGCGTGCTCTCGGCGTGCCGGGCGGGCGCCCGCGTACTGGTCGTACTCGGGTGTTCGCCCGGTGCGGCGAGAGGGCGTGCCGGGCGTCGCGGGGCAGGCGGGACTTTGCGGACACCCCCTACGCCTTGCTGTGGGAGAACAGCTTCAGCACCGGCACCCCCACCTTGTGGCGCGCTCGTGACGCCCAGTCCCGGTGGAAGAACTCCTCGACGTAGTGGGGGTCGGTCAGCACGATGACCTCGTCCGCGCCGATCTGCTCCACGAGGGACTTCAACGCGTCCAGCGGGTGGTCCTCGATCAGTCGCCCGTCCGCCTCGCTGCCGGTCGCCCGCAGGGCCCGCAGGGACACGTCGAGCGCCTGCTCCGCCGGGCCCCTCGCCTCCTGCCCCTCCGGCGTCTCCCGCTCACGGGCGGCGTCGTCGAGCTCGCCGAGCGCGACGTCGTCGATGGCCCGCAGCAGCCGGTCCGCCTGGTCGCCGCGCGGCTGCAGCAGCACCTGGAAGGCGACCTGCTCGTCACCGTGCAAGGTGGTGACGAACTCCACGTCGGCGGACGTCAGGGCCTTCTCGATCATCAAAACGCTTGTGAACACCAAACACCCCTTCTCCTTCGCAGACCCGGGCGGGTCTTGATGTCCTCCGTCGGCCTGCCAGCCCCTGCGGAAACCATCCTGCCCCGTGATCGCACGGGTACTGCCGGATTCAGTGTGCCCGTCGGAATTCAATTGGATCGGAATATTTCGGCGATGACGGTGCCAGTGGTACCAGTCGCGGCATTCCCGGACAAGCTGCACGGACGGCCGGGCCGGGCTCAGGTCCGCCGGTACCGGCTGAACAGGAATCCCTCCTCCTCCAGCAGGGAGACCAGGGCGAACCGCTGCGGCACCCTGACCGAGGGCCCCCCGGCGATGCGCTGCGCGTCCCCCGCGGTGAGCATCGGGGCCACGGTCAGGCACAGTTCGTCGAGCACCCCGGCGGTCACCAGCTGACCGAGCAGCCGTGGTCCGCCCTCGGTGAGCTGCCGGGTGTGACCGAGCTCGGCCAGTGCCCGCACGGCACGGGCGGGCTCCACGCCGACTCCGTCCCCGGCGGTCACCACCCGGGCGCCGGCCTTCTCGGCGGTGGCGATCCGGTCCGGTGCCGCGGCGGCGCCCGTGAGGATCAGGGTGGGCACCAGGGGCGAGGTGAACAGCGGGAGTGAGAAGTCCAGGTCCAGGCTCGCGCTGACCACCGCGATCGCCGGTACTGGGCCCTGCCCGGCCGCCTCCCGGGCCGCGCTGAACTCCTCGCGCGCGCGTGCCGGGCGGTACCCCTCCTGGCGTACCGTTTCAGCGCCGACGACGACCACGTCCGCGAGGGCCCGCAGGGTGCCGAAGATCCGCATGTCGGCCGCGCTGGAGATGGGCTGCGAACGTCCGTCGTGCTGGGCGGCCCCGTCGAGCGTGGACACCATGTTGGCCCGCAACCAGGCCCCCGGCCCACCGGCCCCGGCCTCGGGTTCCGGCTCGGGGTAGGCATAGGCCTCGGCCAGCTCGGCGAGGCTCCACTCCCCCTCCCCGCGGGGTGGGGCCACCGTCTCGGCTGTCTCGTCGGTCACAGGGAACAGGCGTCGCATGCCGTGAAGTGTTCCACGCGTACGGGAAACCTCACTTCCGGAAATCCCGCCGTTCCGGCCGCCCCGGCGAAGACGGGCCGGACCCGCGGAAACACCGCCACCGCACGGGCTTCACCTGAAACCCCGCCGCCCGAAACCCCCGGCGTCCAGGCCTCCCGGGCGGACGGCGGCCGGACCGCGGGGTCGGCCACCTCGTCGGCGCCCCCGGCCCCGCCGAAGCGGGGCCATCCGGCCCCGCCTCCGGCAGGGCCTAGCATGGGTGACCGTGTCTACCACCCCCGCCGCGTCCGGATTCGGCCCCATGGCCGACGCCGCCCCACTGTCCCTGTGCGCCCGTGAGCCGCATGTCCCCGCGGATCGACTGGTCGCTGAGATGGTGCCGCCGCCGCGGTTCGACTCGGTGCGTTTCAGCACGTACATCCCGGACCCGAATCAGCCGAGCCAGACGGAGGCGGTAGGGGCCTTGGAGTCCTTCGCCGCCGGGCTCGGCGGCGCGCACGCCACCGGCGCCGGCCGGCGTGGTGGTTTCCTCGGCCTCGGCCGGGGCTTCGGCAGGGCCAAGGCACCCAGCACCCCGGCGGGCCCCCGCGGCGTCTACCTCGACGGCGGGTACGGCGTCGGCAAGACGCACCTGCTGGCCTCCCTCTGGCACGCGACCCCGGCCGAGCCCGCGCTCAAGGCGTTCGGCACGTTCGTCGAACTCACCAACCTCGTCGGCGCCCTCGGCTTCCAGAAGACCGTCCAGACTCTCTCCGGGCACCGTCTGCTGTGCATCGACGAGTTCGAGCTGGACGACCCCGGCGACACCGTCCTCGTCTCGACGCTGCTCGGCAAGCTGGTCGACGCGGGTGTCGCGCTCGCCGCCACCTCCAACACCCTGCCGGGCAAGCTCGGCGAGGGCCGCTTCGCGGCGGTCGACTTCCTGCGTGAGATACAGGGCCTGTCCGCGCACTTCCGCGCGCTGCGCATCGACGGCGAGGACTATCGCCACCGCGGCCTGCCCAAGGCCCCGGCGCCCCACAGCGACGAGCAGGTCACCCGGGCCGCGCGGACCACGCCGGGTGCCTCACTGGACGCCTTCCCGCAGTTGCTGGAGCACCTCGCCCGCGTCCACCCCAGCCGCTACGGCGCCCTGACCGACGACCTGCGGGCGGTCTGCCTCACCGACGTCCAGGCGGTGCCCGACCAGTCGACGGCCCTGAGGCTCGTCGTCCTCGCGGACCGGCTCTACGACCGTGAAGTCCCGGTCCTGGCCTCGGGCGCGCCCTTCGACCGGCTGTTCAGCGAGGAGATGCTGAACGGCGGCTACCGCAAGAAGTACTTCCGCGCGATCTCCCGACTGACCGCTCTGGCACGGGACGCCGAGGGACTCGTCGAGCCGAGCTGACCCCACCGATCTCGCCGATCTCACCGGTCACACCGATCTCACGGGTCTGACCGGTCGGACCGCTGACCGGGTCGAACTCCCGGCCCCTACCCGAACGATTCACCAAGATCAAGAGACGGTTCGCGCCACCGATACAGCGGGCTTCAGCCTCTCTTCAGCTCGTAACGTTAAGTTAACCCTGCAAATGGCTTTGCAGGGTTAATGTGTTTCTTGACCAGCCATTGACCAACCGTTGGTCCGGACTTGAGCTGAGCCGGAGTCACGACTCACCTGGAGGGGGGCGCATGTTCCGAGGTAGACCGGTACGCGTCGCGTTGGCCCTCGTCGCTGCCACCCTCCTGGCTCTCCAGTTCTTCGCTCCCACCGCTTCCTTCGCAACCGCGCATACCGCCCGTCAAGCAGTGGCCAAAGCCCAGCCCGGGGTCAAGCTCGCCGGGAAGCCGCTGCGCGACGAGGTCGCCACGCACCACCACTGCGTTCGCACGGGAGGCCCGGCCGGTCCCCTGCACACCCGCGACCGGCATCGCACCGTCGACTTCGCCCCGTCGGGGCCCGAGCGCCCGATACCGGCCCAGGACCGGGCGGACGCGCGCGAACAGGTGCCGGCCGGCGCGTTCGAGCTGTCGAGACCCCCGACAGCGCACTCCCCGGCCACACTCCAGGTCTTCCGCTGCTGACAGCAGAGCAGTAGTTCTCTCCCCCCACCTCTGTCATGTAAGCCCGACGCGCCTCAAGCGCGCCAGGAGGAGTCACCACATATGCAGCCCCTCATCGACAACGCCCGCACGTTCGGACAGCGCCCTGAGGAGTTCGCCAAGCTGGCCGAAGGCCAGTCACCGCAGGTCCTGTTCATCACCTGCTCCGATTCCCGGGTCATCCCGGCACTGATCACGGGCGCCCGTCCCGGCGAGCTCTTCGAGCTGCGCACCGCGGGCAACATCGTCCCCCCGTACGCCTCCGAGCACCCCACCAGCGAGGCGGCCACCATCGAGTACGCCGTGGAGGTGCTGGGGGTCCGCGACATCGTGGTCTGCGGCCACTCGCACTGCGGCGCCGTCGGCGCCCTGGTCCGCGGCGACGACCTGACCGCCGTACCGGCTGTGCGTGACTGGCTCACCCAGGCCACACCGAGCCCGAAGGGCGCGGTCGAGGACCCGTGCGTGGCCGAGGGCGTGCAGAGCCACGTCCTGGCGCAGGTACTGCGGCTGCGTTCGTACCCGTTCATCGACAAGAAGCTGGCGGAGGGTCAGCTCACCCTGCACGCCTGGTACTACGAGGTGCACACCGGGTCGGTGCTGACCCACGACGTTTCCTCCGACACCTACCGCGCACTGTGAGGGCCGCCGTGGAGAACCGAAGCAAGTTCCCTCATCTGAAGCAGGATTTCGCCGCCTCCCTCGTCGTCTTCCTGGTCGCGCTGCCGCTGTGCGTCGGCGTGGCCGTCGCCTCCGGCGTACCGGCCGAGCTCGGCCTCGTCACCGGCATCGTCGGCGGTATCGTCACCGGCCTCATGCGGGGCAGCAGCCTCCAGGTCTCAGGACCGGCGGCGGGTCTGACCGTGCTCGTGTTCGAGGCGGTGAACGAGTTCGGACTGCCCGCGCTCGGTGTGATCGTGCTGGCCGCCGGACTGCTCCAGCTCGTCATGGGCGCCCTGAAGCTGGGGCGCTATTTCCGGGCGATATCCGTCTCGGTCGTCGAGGGCATGCTGGCCGGCATCGGCCTCGTGCTCATCGCCGGCCAGCTGTACTCGGCGGCGGGCCTGAAGGCGCCCACCTCCGGCCTCGACAAGATCCTGGGGCTGCCCGGGGCCGCGGCCGACGCGCTCGGCAGCACCGAGGCGCTCGCCTCGCTCGCGGTCGGCGCGGGCGCGATCGCGATCATGGTCCTGTGGAAGCGGCTGCCGAAGCAGGTACGGACGGTGCCCGGGGCGCTCGCGGCGGTCGTCCTGGCCACCGCGGTCACTCAGGTGTTCGGTCTGCCGATCGCCACCGTCGAGGTGAACGGCCTGCTGGACTCCATCCAGCCGCCCGGGATGGACGCCTTCGGCGAGCTGGGCAACCCGGCCATCTTCGGCACGATCATCGCCTTCACCCTGATCGCCTCCGCCGAGAGCCTGTTCAGCGCGGCCGCCGTGGACCGGCTGCACGACGGTCCGCGCACCGAGTACGACAAGGAGCTCATGGCTCAGGGCGCGGGCAACGCGGTGTGCGGCGCGCTCGGCGCGCTGCCGATGACCGCGGTCATCGTGCGCAGCTCCGCCAACGTCGCGGCGGGCGCCAAGACCAAGGCGTCCCGGGTGCTGCACGGTGTGTGGCTGGTGCTGTTCGCGGTGCTGCTGCCGTCGACCCTGGCGCTGATCCCGCTGCCCGCGCTGGCCGGCATCCTGGTCCACGCGGGGTGGAAGCTGATCCCCTTCAAGGGGATCGTGTCGCTGTGGCGGGACCACCGTGGTGAGGCGCTGATCCTGATGGTCACGGCCGTGTCCATCGTCGCGGTGAACATGTTCGAGGGCGTGCTGATCGGTCTGGCGCTGTCCGTGGTCAAGACCGCCTGGGAGGCCTCGCACCTCAAGATGGAGGTCGTCGACAAGGGCGCCGGCCCCGTCCAGGTGTACCTGTCGGGCAACGCGACCTTCCTCAGGCTGCCGAAGATCCTCGACAGCCTGGAGGCCCAGCCCCAGGACCGCCCGGTCGTGCTCGACCTGTCCGGGCTGCACCACCTGGACCACGCCTGCCGTACGGCACTGGAGAACTGGGCCGAACGGCACAGCGCGGTCGGCACGGAACCGGTCCAGGTCACCGAGCCCGAGCCGATGAAAGTCACCACGGCGTCATAGATGAGCGAGTCGGTGGGGGAGCCGGTCGAGGAACCGGTGCGAGCCACCGCTCCGTAGCCTCACCGGTGCCTGGTCCGGGGTCTGTCGTGGCCCCCGACCAGGCACCGGGCATATCGTTGCAGGAGCAGACATAACGGGCCTCTTCCCGAGGAGGTCGGGATGCTCCAGGATCTTGTCGCGGCGGCCGTGGCCGCCGGTGTCGCCGGCTTCGTGTACCTCGTCTCGGCTGCGCGGGTCGTCAAGCAGTACGAGCGCGGTGTGGTCTTCCGACTCGGACGGCTCGCCGGTGACGTGCGGCCGCCCGGATTCACCACGGTGGTGCCGTTCGTGGACCGGCTGCACAAGGTGAACATGCAGATCGTCACGATGCCGGTGCCGGGCCAGGAGGGCATCACCCGCGACAACGTGACCGTGCGGGTGGACGCCGTCGTGTACTTCAAGGTGGTCGACGCGGCGAACGCCCTCGTCCAGGTCGAGGACTACCGGTTCGCCGTCTCGCAGATGGCACAGACCTCGCTGCGTTCGATCATCGGCAAGAGCGATCTGGACGACCTGCTGTCCGACCGCGAGAAACTCAACCAGGGCCTGGAGCTGATGATCGACAGTCCGGCCGTGGGCTGGGGTGTGCAGATCGACCGGGTGGAGATCAAGGACGTCTCGCTGCCGGACACGATGAAGCGTTCCATGGCCCGGCAGGCCGAGGCGGACCGTGAGCGGCGGGCCCGGATCATCAACGCGGACGCCGAACTCCAGGCCTCCAAGAAACTCGCCGAGGCCGCCCAGCAGATGGAGGACACCCCCTCGGCACTCCAGCTGCGGCTGTTGCAGACGATCGTGGCGGTCGCCGCCGAGAAGAACTCCACGCTGGTCCTGCCCTTCCCGGTGGAGCTGTTGCGTTTCCTCGAAAGGGCGCAGGACCACCCCGCCGACCGGTGACACGCCACGCGCGTGGTTCCCGCGGCCCGACCCAGGTGATAGACACAGCGGCGTCACAGTTCCTGTCCGCCAGCAGGAAGGTCGCACCGCCATGTCCGCAACACGACGTCACGTCCTCGCCCGGTCCGGCGCCCTGGGAATGGGCATCGCCTTCACCGGAGCCCTCCCCGAACTCTTCGCGGGCACCGCCGCCGCCCAGTCCCTCGGCCACACCGGCTACGGGCCCCTCGTCCCCGACCCGAAGGGCCTGCTCGACCTGCCGAAAGGATTCCGCTACCGGGTCCTCTCCCGCGAGGGCGACCCGCTGCTCTCCGGCGAGGGCAAGGTCCCCTCCCACCACGACGGCATGTCGGCCTTCCCGGGCAGACACGGCCGCGTCCACCTGGTCCGCAACCACGAGAACCGCGCCACCGCCGAACTCCCCGTCCCGACGATCAAGGGCCTCACCTACGACCCGGCCGGCAAGGGCGGCTGTACGGCCCTCACCCTGGATGCCCGGGGCGATGTGCTGTCCGAGCGGGTCGCGATCGCCGGAACCGCGGTCAACTGCGCGGGCGGACCGACCCCTTGGGGCACCTGGCTGACCTGCGAGGAGACCGAGGACAAGGCCGGGACCAACGGCTACACCAAGGACCACGGCTTCATCTTCGAGGTGGACCCGGTCGACCCGCACCGCTCAGGCGCCGTCCCGCTGACCGCGATGGGCCGCTTCCAGCACGAGGCGATCGCCGTCGACCCGAAGCGGGGCGTCGTCTACGAGACCGAGGACGCCTTCCTCAAGCCCTTCGGCCTCTTCTACCGCTTCCTGCCCGAGAAACCCCTCGGCGGCCTCGGTTCGCTGCGCGCCGGCGGCCGGCTCCAGGCGATGCGGGTACCGGGCCTGCCCGATCTGTCCTCGATCCAGGATGCGGGCGCCTCCTTCACCGGCATCGAGTGGGTCGACGTACCGGACCCGCTCGCCGCCGAAACTCCGATCCGCCTCCAGGACTTCGGCCCCGAGGGCATCACGCACGCGCAGAAGCTGGAGGGCTGCTACTGGGGCGGGAAGAACGTCTACTTCGTGTCGTCGTTCGCGCACAGCGCGGAGGGGTCTGCGGCCGACCATTTCGGGCAGATCTGGCGTTACGACCCGTCGGCGCGCCGGTTGACCCTGGTGATCGTCTTCGGCCCGGACACCGACGTGCAGCTGCCGGGCGAGTCCCCGGACAACATCTGTCTCGCTCCCAGCGGCGGTCTGATGGTCTGCGAGGACGGCAACGGCGCTCAGCACGTCTTCGGCGTCACCGGGCGCGGCGAGGTGTACGCCATGGCTCGTAACCGCCAGAACCTGGGCACGGCGCAGGAGCCGGAGTGGGGCGAGTTCGCAGGAGTGACCTTCTCCCCCGACGGCAACACGATGTACGTGAACTGCTACACGCCCGGAACTACGTTCGCGGTGACCGGACCGTGGCGTAGGTAGCCGGACGGGAAGGGGTGCCCCGTGGCCGAGAAGAACGCCAAGCGGAAGTCCGGGAAGGTGGACAAGGCCGATCTGAGCGAGCTGCTGCGCGTACCGGGCGGCGAGCCGACCGATCTGTCCTCCTTCGACACCCGCTCCGTCCCGCTCGGCCCCGGGAGCAAGGTCGCGGGCCTCTCGGACACCACCCGGATCGGCGAACACCTCGCCGACCTGCAGGAACGCCTGTTCGCGGCGAGCACGGCCGGCGACCGGCGCCGGGTGCTGCTGGTCCTGCAGGGCATGGACACCAGCGGCAAGGGCGGCACGATCAAGCACGTCATCGGGTTCTGCAACCCGTCCGGCTGCCGGGTGAGGGCGTTCAAGGCCCCCACCCCCGAGGAACGCGCGCACCCCTTCCTGTGGCGCGTCGAGAAGTCCCTCCCGCACCCCGGTGAGCTGGGCATCTTCGACCGCTCGCACTACGAGGACGTCCTGGTCGCCCGGGTCCGCGAGCTCGCCCCGCGCGACGAGATCGAGCGCCGCTACGACGAGATCAACGCCTTCGAGAAGTCCCTCACCGACGACGGCACCACCATCATCAAGTGCTTCCTGCACATCTCCTTCGAGGAACAGCGCGACCGCCTGCTCAAACGCCTGGACCGGCCGGACAAGCACTGGAAGTTCAGCCCGTCCGACGTCGACGACCGGGCGCTGCGGCCGGCGTTCCAGGAGGCGTACGGCATCGCGCTGGAGCGCTGCTCGACGTCGTACGCCCCCTGGTACGTGATCCCGTCGGACCGCAAGTGGTACCGGAACTGGGCAGTGGGACGGCTGCTCCTGGAGCACCTCAGGGCGCTGGACCCGCAGTACCCGAAGGCCGACTTCGACAGTGCGGCGTGCCGTCGGCGACTGCTCGCGCAGTGAACCGGCGCGGACGGGGTACTCGGCCCGTATGACCGAGAACCCGCATGTCAGCGGCTCGTACTGGCTCCAGACCGCGCCCGGGCCGCAGCGCCCCGCACTGGTCGACGACCTCACGGTGGACGTGGCGGTCATCGGCGCCGGGGTCGCGGGACTGAGTACGGCGTGGGAGCTCGCGCGGGCCGGCCGGCAGGTGGCGGTGCTGGAGGCCGACCGGGTCGCGGCCGGCGTCACCGGGCACACCACCGCCAAGGTCACCGCCCTGCACACCCTGATCTACGACAAGCTGCGGCGTACCCGCGGCCCCGAGGGGGCCCGGCTGTACGCCCGCTCGCAGGCCGAGGCGATCGAGCGGGCCGCGCAGATCGCGGACGAGCTCGGCGTGGACTGCGACTGGGAGCGCCGGAGCGCCTTCACGTACGCCCGTGACCCGGAGCGTGAGCAGGAGCTGCGGGCCGAGGCGAGGGCTGCGCACGAGGCGGGACTGCCGGCGTCGTTCGTGACGGAGACCGGGCTGCCGTTCCCGGTGGCGGGCGCGGTGAAGGTCACCGGGCAGGCCCAGTTCCATCCGCGCAAGTATCTGCTGGCCCTCGCCGAGGACCTGGTGGCACGGGGTGCGCACGTGTACGAGCACACCACCGTGGTCGGGCTGGAGGAGGGCGAGCCGTGCCGGCTGACCACCGACACGGGGGCGCGAGTGACCGCGCGGGACGTGGTGGTCGCCACGCACTACCCGGTCTTCGACCGGTCCCTGCTGTTCACCCGGCTCTCCCCGCGCCGTGAGCTGGTCGTCGCCGGGACGATGGCCGCCGACCGCGACCCGGAGGGCATGTACATCACACCGGACGAGGGCACCCGGTCGGTCCGTACGGCACCGTCCGGCGGGGCCGGGGAGCGCCTCCTGGTGGTCACCGGGGAGCACTTCACGCCCGGTACCGGCGACACCCGCACACGCTTCGAGCACCTGGCCGACTGGGCCGGCGAGCACTTCACCGACGTCACCCTCACCCACGCCTGGGCCACCCAGGACAACGACCCCACGGACACCGTCCCGCTGGTCGGCCCGATGCACCCGGGCGCCCGCCACACGTACGTCGCCACCGGCTTCGGCGGCTGGGGGATGAGCGGCGGGATCATGGCGGGCCGCCTGCTCACCGCGCTGATCTCGGGCGAGGAGTGCGCGTGGAGCGAGCTGTACGACCCGCGCCGGCTCCGCTCGACGGTGCGCGAGGCCCCCTCGTTCCTCAAGACGCAGGCGGACGTCGCCCGCCACTTCGTCGGTGACCGGCTGCGGCCCTCGCCGCCCGTCGAGTCCCTGCCGCCCGGCGAGGGCGCCGTCGTCCGCACCGAGGGCGGTCGGCTCGCGGTCTACCGGGACGAGGCCGGAAACCTGCACGCCCTCTCCGCGCGCTGTACCCATCTGGGCTGCCTGGTCGCGTTCAACGCCGCCGAGCGCGCCTGGGAGTGCCCCTGCCACGGCTCCCGCTTCGACACGGACGGCAAGGTGGTCCAGGGACCGGCTGTCCGGCCGCTGGAGCAGCGGGAGATCTGAGCGGGGCGGGGGCGGGTGCGGCCGTCCTACGCTGGAGGCATGAGCGAGGAGTACTGCACGATCAGCGACGCCGGGAAGCCGCCGCGGGCTGACGGGCCTCCGTACGCGGAATGCGTGCTGTGCCGGGAGCCGACGGAGTACCCGGAGTCGTACAAGGGGATCACGCTGTGTCCGGTGTGCGAGTGGCAGGAAGCGCAGCGCACGGCCTGTTCGGGGTGATCCCCAGCATCCCGCGCTGCCCGCGCTCCCCGTGCTCCCCGTGCTCCCCGGCGCCCTCAGGGTGACCTGCGGGAGGTGAGCGCGCAGGCCGTCGCGGTGGCGGCGGACGCGAGCAGGGCGGCCCCGGCGAGCGGCAGCAGGGGCAGCTCGACCGTGCCGGAGCGGGAGCCGGTGACCAGGCCGCTGACCGCCGCCTGCGCCGGGGAGCCGGACACCACCAGCGCCACCAGTGCCGCGAGCAGCAGCGCGGGGACCGCCCGGCCGGTCGCACGCAGCAGGGGCCAGCTGGTGAGCGCGCCGACGGCGGTGCCGAGCAGGGCGCAGGCCAGCGCGGCGAGCAGCCCGGCCGCGCCCGCCGGGAGCAGCGGCACCCGGGTCTGGTGATCGGAGCTCGCCGGATCGCTGATCCCGGCGACGATCACCGTCGCGACCGCGCCGAGCAGTGCCGACACGCCCAGCGCCACCAGCAGCCGGCTCAGGTGCGCCCGCCCCGGCCCGGTCGCCGCGGCCACGCAGTGGCCGGCCGCCGCCGGCTCCCCCGTGACGCAGATCCGCACCAGCCAGGCGGCGACGGGCAGCAGCGCGGCGGCCGTGTACCCGAGCGAGTCGAGTACCGGCTGGCCGCCCTGCACCCCCACGCCCAGGAACGCGGCGTACAGGATGAAGGGCGGCAGCCACCGCTGCGAGCGGATGAGCAGGGCGGCCTGGTAGCGGAGGATGGCGGTCACCTGGGGTTTTCCTCGCCGTAGGGGGTGTCGGCGCGGGTCACGCCGCGCACGTGCCAGGGCGGGCGGGCCGTGAGCAGGTGCCGGAGCAGCACGTCCGAGTGGGACGCGGGGACGCTGAAGCGGTAGGTGCCCGGGACGGTCTCCTCGGCGGACGTGACCGTGACGGCGGGGAGCTGTGCGCCGGGCGGCCCTTGCGCTTCGACGACGACCTGCGGGCCGGTCGGCGACGTCGCCTGTTCCGTACGGCGTTCGAGGGTGCCGTCGTGGACGTGGTACGTGGCGTCGGGCACGCCTGCTAGGCGGCGCGGGTCATGGTCGACGAACACCACGGTGCCGCCGGCGGCGGTGCGTTCGGCCACGGCCCGCTCCAGTTCGGCCCGGGCGTCGGTGTCCAGTCCGGTCCACGCCTCGTCGAGGACGAGCAGTTCGGGTTCGGCGAGCAGGGCCTGGGCGACGGCGACCTTCTGGCTGCTGCCCTTCGACAGTCGGGTCATCGGGGTGCGGGCGTAGGCTGCCGCGCCGAACCGGTCGAGCCACTCGTCGGCGGCCCGTGCGGCGGCGGTACGGGTCAGGCCGTGCACGGCACCGAGGTGAGTGAGATAGCCGGACGGGGTGAAGGGCAGGGCCGACGGGAAGCGTTCGGGCACGTAGGCCGTTCGGGGGCGGCCGGTGACGCGGCCGGTGGTGGGGGCGTCGATCCGCGCCAGGAGGCGCAGCAGGGTGGACTTGCCGGTGCCGTTGGTTCCCCCGATCCGTACGAGTTCGCCCCGGGCGAGGGTCAGGTCGATGCCGCGCAGCACCCAGGAACCGCTCAAGCCGTAGCGGCGGCCCACGTTCTCCAGCCGTAGCGCGTTCTGCATGGGGGACATCATGGCGCGCGCCCCGGCGGTTGGCAGACTGGTTCCGTGAGTGAAGATGCGACGTCGAGTGACGACAGCCCTTTCCGGTCCGACCCCAGCGCACGGGACCACGCGCCGCAGTTCGTGCTGCCCCTGGTCGTCCGTATCGAGCGGGACGCTCCGCCGGCCCGTACCGACGCCCTGGAGACCGCCGCCCGGGCCGTGCTCCTGATGCTGGCCGACGAGCGGTCGGTCGGCGAGGGCGAGTGGGCGCGGGCGATGCGGGACTGGCAGGACGCGCGGATCCGCAAGGTGGTGCGGCGGGCCCGGGGGGCCGAGTGGCGGCGGGCGGTGGCGTTGCCCGGGATCACCGTGGCCGGGAAGTCGGCGGAGGTGCGGGTCTTCCCGCCGGTGCCGCTCGACGGGTGGCCCAAGGACCTGGCCCGGCTCCAGGTGTCGGGCACCGACCTCGACGATCCGGAGCCGCCGGGGGCCGCGGACCCGTCGGGGCCCGTGCTGTGGCTGAACCCGGAGCTGGACATGTCGGCCGGGAAGGCGATGGCGCAGGCCGGTCACGGGGCCCAACTCGCCTGGTGGGAACTGTCGCAGGAGGAGCGGGCCGGGTGGCGCGACGCGGGTTTCCCCCTCGCCGTACGGGCCGCGGACCCTGGCCGCTGGGGTGAACTGACCACGAGTGGGCTGCCGTTGGTGCGGGACGCCGGGTTCACCGAGATCGCGCCCGGGTCCTGCACGGTCGTCGCGGACCATCCGGCGTTGCGGTGACCCGCCTGGACGGCAGGGTCGAGCGGGGCAACCGGACCCGTCAGGCAGTGCTGCGCCGAGCGGTCGACCTGGCCTCCGTCGAGGGGCTGGAGGCGTTGTCGCTGGGGCGGCTCGCCGGTGACCTGGGGCTGAGCAAGAGCGGGGTGTTCGCCCTGTTCGGCTCCAAGCAGGAACTCCAACTGGCGACGATCCAGGAGGCCTCACGGATCTACGTCACGGAGGTGCTGGAGCCTGCCGCGACGCCCGCGCCGGGGGTGGCCCGGGTGTGGCGCCTGTGCGAGGCCTGGCTGGACTACTCGCAGCGTCGGGTCTTCCCGGGCGGTTGCTTCTTCTACGGGGCGATCGCCGAGTTCGACGCCCGGGAGGGGCCGGTGCATGACGCCCTGGTGGCGGCGCAGCGGTCCTGGGTCACGTTGGTGGAGGGCTGCAGCGAGGAGGCGCGGCGCGTCGGTGAGCTGCGCGCGGACACGGATGCCGGGCAACTGGCCTTCGAGCTGGTCGCGTTGATGGAGGCGGCGAACGCGCTGTCGGTGCTGCACGGCGAGGCGGGCGCCTACCGCAGGGCCCGCCTCGGCATCGCGGCCCGGCTGCGGCTGGCCGCGACGGACCCGTCCCTCGCACCTGAAGTGCCGTGAGGCGCGGCTGAGTTGCGAGAACCGCGGGTGATGCCTCTGACTCCGGGGGACCATCCGCGTCTCTCGTCCGAAACAAGTAGCACGATCGTTCGTTTAGTTTTACGCTGCCTGTCATGAGCTCTCCTCGACGAAAGATCCTGCGCTCCCGCTGGCAACCGGGACCGGAGCCCCCGTCCGGCGATCCCCTGCTGGTCACCGTCACGGACTTCACCGCCCGCGGATACGGCCAGGCCGCCGCGGTCGCCGTGAGCGGGCTGCGGTTGCGCCGCACCTGGCCGCAGACGCCCGGCGCGGTCGGGATGTGGCTGTGGGCCGATCCGGTCCGACGGCGCTGCGGAGCGGTGTCCGTGTGGGCGGACGAGCGGGGTCTGAAGGAGTTCGTCGGCCGTCCCGACCACGTCCGGATCGTGCGCGCCCACCACGGTCGCGGCGAACTGCGGTCCACCCGGCGCGAGTTCGCCGCGTTCGACGCGGGCGCCGTGTGGGCGTACGCCCTGGGCCTGATCACCGAGGAGCGGTGATGGACCTCGTCGAGTTGGACCGGATCGCCGTACGCGAGGCGGTGCGGGTGGTGGATCTGGCGCGGGAGCGGGACTGGGAGCGGGACACCCCGTGCGCGGGGTGGACGGTGCGGCGACTGGTGGCGCACATGACGGCCCAGCACCACGGCTTCGCGGCCGCGGCCCGCGGAGCGGGCGGGGAGGCGGAGCACTGGCGGGAGCGGGAGGACGCGAGCGATCCGGCCCTCGCGCACCGGGTGGCCGCGGCGGATGTCCTGGCCGCCTTCGCCGAACCCGGCGTGCCCGAAAGGCAGTTCACCCTGTTCGAGCTGAGCGGGAGCTTCCGCGGCCGGACCGCGATCGGCTTCCACCTCGTCGACTACGTGGTGCACGCCTGGGACGTGGCCGTGAGCCTCGGCACCGGCCTCGACCTGCCGGACGAGGTGCTCGGCGCGGCGCTCGCCGTCGCCCGGCGCGTCCCCACCGACCCGGCGGCACGCGCTGAGGGGTCCGCGTTCGCCGCCGCGCTGGACGTGCCGGAGGGGGCGGCGCCGCTTGCAAAGACGCTTCGGCTGCTGGGGCGGGCGCCGGAGCGGTGGCCAACGGTTGTTTGAACGCCTTCACCGTCCCGCGCGTACCTTCTGACGCCGGCCGCGCACCGCGCGGTCGACTCGGGGCCGGTCCGAGGCGAACCTCAAATGTTGCTCTGAACGCGGGCGCCCAGCGGTTCGAGTCCGCGCGTCCGGGCCATACCCACGTCACGTCGAAGGAGCGTCGAAGGGGACGACTCGAGGGAGACGACTCAGCGGGTTCAAGGCGTGTGGGCGGGCGGAGGAGGAGACGATGGAGCGACTGGGGACGGGCATCGGGTGGCGGCCGGAGATCGCGGACGCCGTGGAGCGCATGCCGGGCATCGACTGGGTCGAGGTCGTGGCGGAGAACACCTGCCCCGGCCACCTCCCGCAGTCCCTGCTGCGGCTGCGTGAGCGCGGGGTCACCGTCGTCCCGCACGGTGTCTCGCTCGGTCTCGGCGGCGCCGACCGCCCCGACCCAGGACGCCTGACCGTCCTCGCCGAGCGAGCTCAGGCGCTGGGCTCGCCGCTGATCACCGAGCACATCGCGTTCGTCAGGGCGGGCGGCCCCCTGACGGCCTCCCCCGGCCTGGAGGCGGGCCATCTGCTTCCGGTACCGCGCACCCGCGACGCCCTGGACGTGTTGTGCGAGAACGTCCGCATCGCACAGGACGCACTGCCGGTACCGCTCGCCGTCGAGAACATCGCCGCCCTGATCTCCTGGCCCGGCGAGGAGCTGACCGAGGGGCAGTTCCTGTACGAGCTGGCCGACCGCACCGGAGTGCGCCTGCTCATCGATGTGGCGAACCTGCACACCAACCACGTCAACCGCGGCGAGGACCCGGCCGAGGCGCTGGCCGACCTCCCCCTGGAGGCCATCGCGTACGTCCATGTCGCGGGTGGCTTCGAACGCGACGGAGTCTGGCACGACAGCCACGCCCACCCGGTCCCCCGCCCGGTCCTCGACATCCTGACCGACCTCGCGTCCCGGGTCCGCCCGCCGGGCGTCCTGCTGGAACGCGACGAGAACTTCCCCGAACCGGCCGAGCTGGAGAGGGAGTTGGGGGCGATCCGGGAGGCACTGGAGAAGGGCGGCGCCGATGCGGGGGCGGTGCTGCCCGCCGGATCCCGGACCGACGCCACCCGGCCTGCCGACGCGACGACCACACCGGCTCCGGCTCCGACTCCCACCCCTACGGCGGCTACTGCTCCCGACCCGACTCGGGCCCCGGCGCCGTCCCCGGCCGACGACCCCGCCCGTCAGCGGCTCGCCCTCGCGCAGACGGCGCTGCTGTCCGCGCTGGTCGCCGGTACGCCCGTCCCGGAGGGGTTCGACCGGGTGCGCCTCGGCGTCCAGGCCCGCGCGCTCGGCGGGAAGCGGGCGGACGTGGTCGCGAAGGTCGCCCCCGAACTCCCGGCCATCCTCGGTCCCGGCTACCGCCCGGCCTTCCTCGCCTACGCCCACGGCCACCCGATGACGGACGGCTACCGCCGCGACGCCCTGGACTTCGCCGAGCAGGTGCTGCTCGCCGGGCAGCCGGAGGACGCGACGGCACGACGGCAGCTGCGGGAGTGGTGGCTGGAGCGGTCGGGCCCGGCACCGCGCTCGCAGCGCCCGACGGCGCGGCTGGCTCGCGCCACGCGGCGGGTCCTGCTGCGTCGCTGACCACAGCACGCGGCCGAACCGGGTGGCCGACCGACCCCGTCCGTCCGCGGCCTCGGCGGACACCGCCCACCCGCAGCCGGCCCACACCGTCCAGCCACATGGCCCGCGCGACCTACGCCACCTCGGGCTCCCCCACTAGGCGCGGGCTCCCCGCGGTCGGCCTCTCAGGTGTGCCAGGGTTAACACTCCTGACAATCACCCGAGCCAGGAAGCCCGCTTCACTGCACTGTGCCCCCATACATCCCCCGCCTTTCTTCACCCATTCGTCCCGCCTCGCCCCTGATGCAACCTTCCTCCCTCGTACGGCAGTTGACGTAGACCGCGCAGTAACATGTCAACCCCGCACCTGAGACCCACTAGCGTGCGGTGCCGCAACAGGAGGCACCATGCGACCCCGTCCCCCCGTCAACGGCAGAGGCATCTTCACCGGAACCGGCATCATCATCGTCGGTCTGATCGCGACCTTCGTGGCGCTGATCTTCCCGCTCTGGTCGTACGACGACCAGCCCGCCACCGGCGTGGACGTACTGAACGCCGAGACCGTGTCGACGGTGTACGGGCCGCTGTCCGCTCTCGACCGGGACTTCGTCACGAAGGTCCGACTGGCCGGCCTGTGGGAGCTGCCCGCCGGTCAGCAGGCGCAGCAGAAGGGCACGACGGAGGCCGTACGAAGGGCGGGCACGCACCTGGTCGAGGGGCACACGTTCCTGGACGAGCGGGTCCGGGACGTGGCCGCCAAGCTCGGCCTGGAGCTGCCCAACGAGCCGACCGAGCAGCAGAAGCAGTGGCTCGCGACCCTGAACACCGCCCAAGGCGTCGACTACGACCACCAGTTCGCCAACATCCTGCGGCTCGCGCACGGCAAGGTCTTCTCAGTCGTCGCCCAGGTACGGGCCGCCACCCGCAACTCGCTCGTCCGTGCCCTCGCCGACGACGCCAACACGACCGTACTGGACCACATCAAGGTCCTTGAGGCCACCGGGTACGTCGACTTCGACGCCCTGGCCCGGGACATGGCGGCGGCGAGCACTCCCCCGGTCACCGGCTCCCCGACCCCGCCCGGCCCGATCACCGGACCGGGCCCGGTGGTCCCGGTGACCCCGTCACCCTCCCCGACGTACCCGCTCCCGCCCCCCGCCTCCAACCCACCCCCGCCGGCACCCGAGACCTCCTGACCCGGTCACCCACCGGAACGTCACCGGGTTCCTCCGAGGACGCCCCGGCCGGCTGGTCGGCGCGGGGCTCGCCGTTCCCGGCGGCGTCCGTGCGGGGGTCGCCGCCGGGAGCCGCAACGTACAGTTCGCCGCGCTCGCCGTGCCGCCCCTGGGCGCGACCGCGCTGCTGACGCCGGCCCAGTCGGACGTACCGCGCGGCCTTCGCCCACCGGGAGCAGCAGGAGGACTGGCGCGCGTAGGGCTTTGACGGGGCGTACGGGCGTATCGGGCCCGACACCGGCCGGGGTGCTTGCCTTCGCCAACAGCCGGGCGAAACATCCCTTTTGTTGCTGTCGTGCACCGAAGGGACACCCGATGCGAGCGCCCGCCCTCTACTCGGCCGCCGGGGCCTTGCTGCTGACCACGCTCGGCGCGGCCCCGGCCGACAGCGCCCCCGCAGTGCCCGGCGCGGCCGAGTTGCGCGGCACGGCGGTGGCCGCCGCCCGGGCCGGGGCGCGGGGCGTCGACTTCGGCGCCTGCCCCGCCGCGGAGGACCTGCCGGGCACCGTGCGGTGCGGCACCGTGTCCGTGCCGCTCGACTACGCCCGGCCCGACGGCCCGCAGATCGAACTGACCGTGAGCCGGGTGCCGGCCACCCACAAGGACCCGGACAACAGCAAGCGCCGGGTGCCCCGGCAGGGCTCCCTGGTCTTCAACCCGGGCGGACCCGGCGATTCCGGCATGTACTTCCCGCTGATCGGCGTGCTCCCCGAGTGGAAACGGCTCGCGGCGGCGTACGACCTGGTGGGCTACGCCCCGCGCGGGGTGGGCCGGTCCGCGCATCTGTCCTGCCAGGATCCCAAGACGTTCCTCGAAGCTCCCACACAGGCGCCGACGCATCCCTCGGAGACGTACAAGAAGGAACGCGTCGAGCGGGCGAAGGCGTACGCGCGTGGCTGCGCGCGGCGCGGCGGTGAGGCGCTGCGGCACTACACCTCCCTCAACAACGCGCGCGACCTGGACGTCCTGCGCGCCGCGCTCGGCGAGTCGAGGCTGACGTTCATGGGCGCGTCGTACGGCACCTACCTGGGGGCGGTGTACGCGACCCTCTTCCCCTCGCACGTACGGCGGATGGTGTTCGACGCGGCGGTGAACCCGGACCCCGAGCAGATCTGGTACCGCAACAACCTCGCCCAGTCGGCCGCGTTCGAGGGCCGCTGGCAGGACTTCCGGGACTGGGTCGCCCGGCACGACGACGTGTACGGGCTGGGCGACACGGCGGACGACGTGCTGCGCAGCTACGAGAAGGCCGCGGCGCAGCTGGCCGTGAAGCCGGCCGGCGGGACGGTCGGCCCCGGGCAGTTGCGTGAGGCGTTCCTGTCGGCCGGGTACTACGACGACTACTGGCCGCACCGCGCGCAGGCGCTGTCGGTGTATCTGAAGGGCGACCCGCAGCCGCTGATCGAGCAGGCCGGGCCGTACCCGGAGACGGCGGCCGACGCGGAGAACGCGCAGGCGGTCTACACGGCCGTCGAGTGCAACGACGCGCCCTGGCCCACCCAGTGGGAGGTGTGGGACCGGGACAACACCCGGCTCGCACGCGTGGCGCCCTTCGAGACCTGGGACAACGTGTGGACGAACCTGTCCTGCGCGTACTGGCTCGCGCCGCGTCAGCGGCCCCTCGATGTGCGTACCGGCCCCGGTGAGGTGCCGGGGACGCTGATCCTGGCGGCCGAGCGGGACGCCGCCGCGCCCTACGAGGGGGCGTTGGAGTTGCGTCGGCGGTTGTCGGGGTCGGTGCTGGTGACGGAGCGGGACGCCGGTAGCCACGGGATCGCGGGCGGGCCGAACCCGTGCGTCAACGGGTACGTGGACGCCTACCTGCTGGAAGGGCGGCTTCCGGGGCGGCGCGCCGCGTGTGCGCCGCACCCGGAGCCGGAACCGCGTTATGCGAGCCCGGCGACCAAGTCGGCCACCGACTTGCGGCGGCCCGTGTAGAACGGGACCTCTTCGCGGACGTGCATCCTGGCCTCGGAGGCACGCAGGTGGCGCATGAGGTCGACGATGCGGTACAGCTCGTCGGCCTCGAAGGCGAGGATCCACTCGTAGTCGCCGAGGGAGAACGAGGCGACCGTGTTGGCGCGCACGTCCGGGTAGCCGCGGGCCATCTTGCCGTGGTCGGCGAGCATCCGGCGGCGGTCCTCGTCGGGCAGCAGGTACCAGTCGTAGGAGCGCACGAAGGGGTAGACGCTGACGTAGTCGCGGGGCGACTCGTCGGCGAGGAAGGCGGGGATGTGCGCGCGGTTGAACTCGGCGGGGCGGTGCAGCGCCATGTTCGACCACACCGGCGTGAGGGCGCGGCCCAGCCTGGTGCGGCGGAAGAGGTTGTACGCCTCCTGCAGCTGGTCGCTGGTCTCCGCGTGCCACCAGATCATGAGGTCGGCGTCGGCGCGCAGACCGGACACGTCGTAGGTGCCGCGGATCGTCACATCCTTGGCGGTGAGCTGGTCGAACAGCTCCTGGACCTCGTCGGCGTAACCCGCGCGGTCTTCGGGGAGCACGTCCTTCAGCTTGAAGACGGACCAGAGGGTGTAGCGGATGGTCTCGTTCAGGTCCTTGGCCAGCTTGCCCTTGTTCGGGACCCTGCCGGACTCGGTGGTGGGGGCGTCGTCGCTCATGGTCCTTATTCTCCCGCTCCGCCGTGCAGACTCTGCACCGGGTTGGCGGTGAGCTCCCGCGTCGCGCCTAGGGCCCTTCTGATGGATCTCCGTGGGAGAAGGAGCGGCGTTCGGTGCGTGCGATCGGCGTGCGGCGTGGAGGGTCATGTGGCGGAGCCACCTGGCCCTTCGCGCCGTGCGGCTGGGGGTCCCCCCACGCCCTTGAGGCAGTGGGGGAGTGCGTGCCGGGCGACGCGACGCCGCGGAGATCCATCAGGACGGCCCTGGGCCGCCGCCGATCTGGTCCACCGCCGCGTACGCGCTCGCGATGCAGGCCGGGATGCCGACGCCGTCGTACAGGGCGCCGCACACGGCGAGCCCCGGCAGCTTGCCGACGTGTTCGCGGATCCGGGCCACCCGCGCGTGATGGCCGACCGGGTACTGGGGGAGGCCGTCGGTCCAGCGGACGACGCGGGTCTCCACGGGAGCGGCGTCCAGGCCGGTCGCCTCGCGCAGGTCGTGCCGGGAGACGGCGACGAGGTCGGCGTCCTCGCGCTGCAGGATCGCCGTCTCGCCGTACCGGCCGACGGAGGTGCGCAGGACGAGCAGATCCGGGTTCTCGGCGTCGATCCAGCCCCACTTCTGGGAGGCGAACGTCGACGCCTTGATGGTGCGTCCGTCGACGGGCGGGACGAGGAACCCGCTGCCCTCGGGGAGGGTGACGTCCGCGCGGCGGTAGGCGAGGGTGACCAGGGCCATGGAGGCGTACTCGACGGCGGTCAGCTCGGTGGCGGCCGCGGGTGACTCGGTGCGCAGCAGACCGGCGGCGACCGGGGCGGGGGCGGCGACGATCACCGCGTCGGCGTGCCGGACCCGGTCCCCGGCGACTACCCGCCAGCCGCCGGACGCCTCGCGGCGCAGCTCGGTCACCGGCGACCCGGTCACTATGTCTCCGCCGCGCTCGCGCACCGACTCGGCCACCGCGAGCGGCAACGAGCCGACTCCGCCCGCGATGCCCATGAACACCGGCCCGGTCTGCTGGTTCGCCGCGGCCTTCGCCTGGATCTCGCGGACGGCCGCCGTCAGGGAGTCGTGCGTCCGCGCGGCCTGGAAGAGCTGCGGGACGGCCGAGCGCATCGAGATGCGGTACGCGTCGCCCGCGTAGACCCCTCCCAGCAGCGGCTCCACGAGACGGTCGACGACCTCACGGCCCAGCCGCGCCGCCACGTACTCCCCGACCGCCACGTCCTCGCCGACCTCCGTGCGGGGCAGGTCGGTGTCCTGCCCGATGCGGGCGAGACCCTCGTCGGACAGCACGCCGGTCAGGGCGTCGGCGGTGCCGGGGACACCCATCACATGGCCCTTGGGCATCGGGCGCAGGACGCCGCGGGTCCACAGCGAGGCGGTCGCGGTCGCGGGCGGCTGGAGGCGGTCGGTCAGGCCCACCTCGCGGGCGAGGGCGACGGCCTCGGGGCGGCGGGCGAGCATCGATTCGGCGCCGAGGTCGACACGGGCGCCCGCGATCTCGCCGGGCAGCAGCTTGCCGCCGACGCGGTCCGAGGCCTCCAGCACGGTCACCCGCGACCCCCGTCGCAGCAGCCGGTGGGCGGCTGCCAGCCCCGCGATCCCGGCTCCGACGACGATGACATGCCCGATGCCCGTACCCGTTGCGCTCATGTGCCCACCTTCTCAGACGCCACTGACACCCCGGCGCCGGGCCGGTGTCCTGCACGAGTCCCGACCGTGACCGCATCGGGACCGTTTCCCTCCAACGTCCCGGCCCGCTCCGGCGTCGAAGGAACGTCAGTCGTCACAACCCCCGGGGGTAGCCCGCATGCGCGCACGACGTTCCGTACGACCCGTTCAGGCCCTGGCACCTCTCCTGCTGGCCGCGGCCCTCGCGCTGACCGGCTGCAGTGCCGGCGGCGGTGATTCCGGCACCACGGCGGACGACAGGCCGGCCGCGCAGAGCGACGCGAAGGCGGCCGCACCGGGTGGCGCGGCCGAGTCCGACCGTTCCCGCGGGACCGGTGGCGCCAAGGCGACCGCGCCCCTCAAGGTCACCAGCCACATCATCCGTACCGCGTCGCTGACCGTGCAGGTCAAGGACGTACCGAAGGCCCTCGACGAGGCGCGCGGCACCGTCGAGAACGCGGGCGGCTACGTCGGCGACGAGTCCACCAGCCGGGACCAGGACGGCCACGAACGCACCCGGGTGGTGCTGCGGGTGCCCGTCGACCGGTACGACACCGTCCTCGACGAGCTCCAGGGCACCGGCAAGCTCCTCGAACGCACGGCGAAGGCGCAGGACGTCACCGATCAGGTCGTCGACGTGGACAGCCGCATCGCCTCGCAGCGTGCCAGCGTGGCACGGGTGCGTGAACTGATGGACCAGGCGACCAAGCTCAGTGACGTGGTGACGCTGGAGGGCGAGCTGAGCAGGCGGGAGTCCGACCTGGAGGCGCTGCTGGCCCAGCAGTCGTCCCTGAAGGACCGCACCAGCCTGGCGACCATCACCCTGTCCCTGTCCGAGACGCCGGTGAAGAAGGCGGCCCACAAGGACGACGACCCGGGGTTCGTGGACGCGCTGGCCGGCGGCTGGGACGCGTTCGTGACGATGCTGCGCTGGCTGGCCGTGGTGATCGGGGCGGTGCTGCCGTTCCTGGCGGTGGCCGCGCTGATCGTCCTGGCGTGGCTGCGGATGATCCGGCCCCGGCTGCCGCGCCGCCCCGCGACCCCGCCCGCGACGACCGCGCTCGGCCCGCTCCCGACGGCCCGGCAGGCGCCCGAGCCGACCCACCCGCAGGAGGGCGGCGAGCAGAACTGAGCTGCGGCGAGCGGGCTTTACGGGACTGAAGTGCCCTGCCCACGTAGCGTGTTCGTATGAGTATGAGCCGTACGAAGCGTGGGTCGGAGCGTCTGGTCGTGATCGGCGGCGACGCCGCGGGGATGTCCGCGGCGTCACAGGCCCGTCGGATGAAGGGCCCGGACGAGCTGGAGATCGTGGCGTTCGAACGCGGCCACTTCACCTCCTACTCGGCGTGCGGGATCCCGTACTGGGTGGGCGGTGACGTCTTGGAACGGGACCAGCTGATCGCCCGGACGCCCGAGGAGCACCGGGCGCGCGACATCGACCTGCGGATACGCACCGAGGTCACCGAGATCGACGTGGCCGCGGGGCGGGTGCGCGCGCGTGACGTCGATTCCGGGGCCGAGTCCTGGACGTCGTACGACAAACTCGTGATCGCCACCGGTGCCCGCCCGGTGCGGCCGGATCTGCCGGGCGTGGACGCGCCCGGGGTGCACGGCGTGCAGACGCTCGACGACGGCCAGGCGCTCATCGACACGCTGGCCGAGACGCGTGGCCGCAGGGCGGTCGTGGTCGGCGCGGGCTACATCGGCGTCGAGATGGCCGAGGCGCTCATCAACCGCGGCTACGAGGTGACGGTCGTCAACCGGGGCCGGGAGCCGATGTCCACGCTCGACCCGGACATGGGCCGGCTGGTGCACGAGGCGATGGCGGGCCTGGGGATCACCATGGTCGACGACGCCGAGGTCACCAAACTGCTCACGGGCGACGACGGCCGGGTGCGGGCGGTGGCCACACAGGACGCCGAGTACCCGGCGGACGTGGTGGTGCTCGGCATCGGGGTGCGCCCCGAGACGGGGCTCGCCGCGGCGGCGGGGCTGCCGCTCGGTGCCCACGGCGGCCTGCTGACCGACCTGGCGATGCGGGTGCGCGGCCACGAGAACATCTGGGCCGGCGGGGACTGCGTGGAGGTCCTCGACCTGGTGTCGGGCCAGCTGCGGCACATCGCGCTGGGCACGCACGCCAACAAGCACGGCCAGGTCATCGGCACCAACGCGGGCGGCGGCTACGCCACGTTCCCCGGCGTGGTCGGCACGGCGGTCAGCAAGGTGTGCGACCTGGAGATCGCCCGTACGGGCCTGCGTGAGAAGGACGCCCGCAGGGTGGGCCTGCGGTTCGAGTCGGTCACCATCGAGTCGACCAGCCGTGCGGGCTACTACCCCGACGCCGCCCCGATGACGGTGAAGATGCTCGCCGAGCACCGCACGGGACGGCTGCTCGGCGTGCAGATCGTCGGCCGGGAGGGCGCGGGCAAACGGGTCGACATCGCCGCGGTGGCCCTGACCGCCGGCATGACGGTGGAACAGATGACAGCCCTGGACCTGGGCTACGCCCCTCCGTTCTCCCCCGTCTGGGACCCGGTCCTGGTGGCGGCCCGCAAGGCAGCTGTGAAAGTGCGGGCCTCCTGAACCGACCGCTACGCGGTCCCGTTGATCCTCTCGATCGCCTGCCGCGCCTGGTCGGCCGGCGGCCTCGACGGCAGCGACGAGACGGAGGCACTGCTGGTCATGGGCGCCGGCTGCTCCCCCGCCGGCTTCGCGTGGGCCGCCGACCGGGCCGACCTGAGCCGGTGGCTCACCGCCTCGTCGAGGGTCACCGGCCGCTGCATCTGCGCGGCCAGCCGCCCCGCGTCCTGGCCGAGCCGTGCCACGTCCTCCCAGGGCAGTCGCAGCACCAGCGAGATCTCCGCCTCGCCGTCGGGCGAGGCGTGCATAGGAGGAGTAACTCGGTCGTTCATCGCCTGTTCCTCACGTCGTCCCCGCGACCCGCCTTCCCCGTGCCGCGGGCGGTTGACGAGACATACGCACCCGCGGGCGGCGGCGTTCACCGATTCGCGGCCCGCATCGGGGGCACACCTTCCTTGTGGTCATCCCCGTGCACGACGTGAACCCCGTACGCCGCACCCCCTGGGTGACGTACGCGCTGATCGCCGCGAACGTCATCGTCTTCCTGTTCATGCCCGGCCTGTCCGGCTCGGTGGCGGGCGACAGCAGCCTGTCCCAGCTCTGCCACCTCCAGGCGTTCCTGGACCACTACGCGGCCGTGCCACAGGAACTGATCCACCATCAGCTGCCGCGGCTGGTGCCCACCGGCGACGTCGGGATGGGGTCGCGGGGCGCGGGCTGCGTGGTGGGGCCTCCGACGTACGACAAGTCGCCGCCCCTCAGCGTCCTCACGGCGATGTTCCTGCACGGCAGCTGGCTGCACCTGCTGGGCAACATGCTGTTCCTGCTGATCTTCGGCAACAACGTCGAGGACCGCATGGGCCACGTGCGGTACGCGCTCTTCTACGCCGTCTGCGGCTACGCGGCGTCGTACGGCTTCGCGCTGCTCAACGCCGACTCGGCGGACCCGCTGATCGGCGCGTCGGGAGCCATCGCCGGGGTGTTGGGGGCCTACCTGGTGCTGTATCCGAGGGCCAGGGTCTGGGTGCTGGTGCCGTTCCTGGTCTTCCTGCCGTTGCGGCTGCCGGCCTGGCTGGTGCTGGGCTTCTGGTTCGCCCTGCAGGCGGTGTACTCGTCCGGCGAGGGCGTCTCCGCCGCCGGCACGGTGGCGTACGCGGCGCACGTCGTCGGTTTCCTCGCGGGGATGCTGCTCGCCTGGCCGCTGAAGCCGGGTACGCCCCCGCCGCCGGAGCCGCGCGGCCTGCTGTTCGGCAGGCGGGCGAGGCCCCGGCACACGTGGTGAGCGCGCGTCAGCGGACGGTCTGCGTGTGGACGTACTCGACGAGCCGGGTCAGCGCGTCCGGGTCGGTGGTCGGCATGACGCCGTGGCCGAGGTTGAAGATGTGACCCTCCAGGTCCGCGGCCGCGTCGAGGACCTCGCGGGTCTTGGTCTCGACGGCCTCGGTGCCGGCGAACAGGACGGTCGGGTCGAGGTTGCCCTGGAGCGCCTTGCCGGGGCCGACACGGCGGGCGGCCTCGTCGAGCGGGACGCGGAAGTCGACGCCGACGACGTCCGCGCCGGCCTCGCCCATCAGCTTCAGCAGCTCACCGGTGCCGACGCCGAAGTGGATGCGCGGGACGCCGTACCCGGCGACGGCCTCGAAGACCTTGGCGGAGGCGGGCAGCACCGAGCGGCTGTAGTCCGCCGGGGACAGCGCGCCGGCCCAGGAGTCGAACAGCTGGACCGCGCTGGCGCCGGCCTCGATCTGGACCTTCAGGAAGGCGGCCGTGATGTCCGCGAGACGGTCGAGCAGGTCGGCCCAGAGCTCGGGGTCGCCGTACATGATCGCCTTGGCGTTCTCGTACGTGCGCGAGGGGCCGCCCTCGACCAGGTAGCTCGCGAGGGTGAAAGGCGCGCCCGCGAAACCGATCAGGGGGGTCGAGCCGAGCTCGGCGGTCAGCAGACCGATGGCCTCGGTGACGTAGGAGACGTCGTCGGGGGTGAGGTCGCGGAGCTGAGCGAGGTCCGCGCGGGTGCGGATCGGGTGCGCGACGACCGGGCCGACGCCGGGCTTGATGTCGAGGTCGACGCCGATCGCCTTGAGCGGGACGACGATGTCGCTGTAGTAGACCGCAGCGTCCACGCCGTGCCGGCGCACCGGCTGGAGTGTGATCTCCGTGACCAACTCGGGCCGCGTGCAGGACTCGAGCATCGGGATGCCCTCGCGGACCTTGCGGTACTCCGGCAGCGAGCGCCCGGCCTGCCGCATGAACCACACAGGCGTGTGCGGCACCGGCTCGCGCCTGCAGGCCCTGAGGAAGGCGGAATCCTGGACCGCGTCGGACGGGGCTGTCTGCTGCGCCGGGCGCGGGCTCACGGGGCTCTCTTTGGCACTCACGGGGCAAGTCTCGCACGGCACCGGACCCGGCCCCGACGCAGACCCCGACGCCCGGCAAAAGGGTGTCCCTCCCTGCACAAGGCCCCCGTTCCCCTTAATCTTCCCCGCATGGCTGCGGCTCAGGGACGACTGTCGGACGGCACTGGCGGAATGGACGAGGCGAAGGACACCGAGGAGGGCGAGGGGCATACGAGCAGGTCGGTTCCACCGCCCTTCCGGGCGGCCGTGGACGCGCTGCGAGCGGCGCGGTTGCGGCCGCAGATCGAGGTGGAGCCGACTCCGGCACCGCAGCGGCTCGCTCCGTACGCGTACGCGCTGGAAGCGGCGGTCGTCGACGGCGACCAGGACCTGGCCGACGGCCGGCTGGTGCTGCTGCACGACCCGGACGGGCACGACGCCTGGCAGGGCACCTTCCGGCTGGTGACGCTGGTGCGGGCGGAACTGGAGCCCGAGATGGCCGCCGATCCGCTGCTGCCCGACGTCTGCTGGTCCTGGCTGACCGGGGCGCTCACCGCACGCGGTCTGACCTGCGGCGAGCCGAGTGGCACGGTCACCCGGGCGAGCTCCCACTACTTCGGCGGCCTGTCCGAACGTCCGGCCGCCTCGCAGATCGAGATCCGCGCGTCCTGGACACCCCGAGAGGGTCTGGGCGGGGTGCCGGACGCCGCGGCACACCTGGCGTCCTGGTGCGATCTGCTGGCCCAGGTCGCGGGACTGCCGCCGGCCGGCCCGGGCGACGCGTCGGTGGTCACGCTGCCGCAGCGCCGGGACCCGCAGGCCCGCTGAGCCCCCCTTGACCACGCTGATTGACCGCGCTGACTGACCGCGCCGATCGACCGCGCTGACGCGCCGATGTGCCCGTACTGACCACGGTCGACCCTCGTCAACCTCTTTACTGATCCCTGTCGACCTCTTTGCCGATCTCTTTGTCGATACGGCCACTTTCGGCCTCGTATCGACGAAGAATGAAACCGTTCGATCTTCGAGTGATCGATCGCGTGTCCGAATTGCACGGATTGTTACTCACTAGATCGTGATCATTCTCTAAAGGCGAACGGGTTTGGTGCCGAAGACGACTGTGACCTTGAAAGCACGATTCGTCCCGGCTTCCTCCCCACAAGCCGGCCCCGTCCCCCACCCAGGAGGCCTGGTGTCCGTTCTCCTCGAGCAGCCCGCAAGCCTGGTCGCCTACCGCCCGAACAAGCCGACCGCCATGGTGGTCGTGGCCGACCCGCGCGTCCGCTCCACCGTCACCCGCCACCTGTGGGCGCTCGGTGTGCGCGACGTCATCGAGGCCTCGTCCGTCGCGGAGGCTCGTCCCCGCATCGGCAACCCCCGCGACATCTGCGTCGCCGACGTCCACCTGCCCGACGGCTCCGGCCTCACCCTCCTGTCCGAGACCCGCGCCGCGGGCTGGCCCAACGGGCTGGCCCTGTCGGCCGCCGACGACATCGGCGCGGTGCGCAACGCGCTCGCCGGCGGAGTCAAGGGCTACGTCGTCACCGGCACCCGCACGAACCTCGGGCTCCCCACCCGACCGGGCGCCGCCCCCATCGGCGCCGCCGCCGCCCGTATGCACCGCCGCCCCCCGGGTGCCCCGAGTCACCCGGGCGGCTACCGCGAACTGTCCGGCCGAGAGGTCGAGGTGCTGCGCCTGGTCGCGGAGGGCCAGTCGAACAAGGCGATCGGCGTCTCGATGGGCCTGTCCGCCCTGACCGTCAAGAGCCACCTCGCCCGCATCGCCCGCAAGCTCGGCACGGGTGACCGCGCCGGGATGGTCGCGGTGGCCCTGCGCACCGGGATCATCCACTGACCCACCCCTCGCGAGCCGGATCCCGCACCGCGTCTTTCACCGAGGTGACTGGTTTACGACCCTCAGGCGCCCGCCGACGGAACGTTCCGTCGGCGGGCGCTGTCCATACATGGATACCCTTGACATGTGACCGACGCCCAAGACACCGCAGCAGACATTTCACTGCGAACCACCGGAGGCGCCCCTCCGGACGACGGCGGATCTTCTGTTACGGGGGCGCCGAACTCCGAGCCCGGCCCTGAACCGGTCCCCTTGCTGGAACCCCGCGAGGGCATTCCGCCGGTGATCGCCGACGACGAGTCGCTCGCGGAGGTGATCGCCGCCTTCGCCGCCGGCTCCGGCCCGGTCGCCGTCGACGCCGAGCGCGCGTCCGGCTACCGCTACGGCCAGCGCGCCTATCTGGTCCAGCTGCGCCGCGAGGGCGCGGGGACCGCGCTGATCGACCCCGTGGCCTGCCCCGACCTGTCGGGTCTGGGCGAGGCGCTCTCCGGGGTGGAGTGGGTGCTGCACGCCGCCACCCAGGACCTGCCGTGCCTGCGGGAGATAGGCATGGTCCCCACCCGCCTGTTCGACACCGAGCTGGCCGGCCGGCTCGCCGGGTTCCCCCGGGTGGGCCTCGGCGCAATGGTCGAGGGCGTGCTGGGCTTCGTGCTGGAGAAGGGCCACTCGGCCGTCGACTGGTCGACCCGGCCGCTGCCCGAGCCGTGGTTGCGCTACGCGGCACTGGATGTGGAGCTCCTCGTCGACCTGCGGGACGCGCTGGAGAAGGAGCTGGACCGGCAGGGCAAGCTGGAGTGGGCGCAGCAGGAGTTCGACGCCATCGCGTCGGCGCCGCCGCCGGAGCCGCGCAAGGACCCCTGGCGGCGGACCTCCGGGATGCACAAGGTGCGGCGGCGTCGGCAGCTCGCGGTGGTGCGTGAGCTGTGGCAGACGCGGGACCGCAACGCCCAGCGGCGGGACGTGTCGCCGGGCAAGGTGCTGTCCGACGCGGCCATCGTCGAGGCGGCGCTCGCCGTTCCGGCCAATGTGCACGCGCTCGCCGCGTTGAACGGGTTCGGGCACCGGATGGGCCGGCGGCAGCTGGAGCAGTGGCAGGCGGCCGTCGACCGGGCCAAGGCGATGGCCGAGGCCCAGCTGCCGCAGCCGGGACAGCCGGTGACGGGGCCGCCGCCGCCGCGGGCCTGGGCCGACAAGGATCCCGCCGCCGCGGCTCGGTTGTCGGCGGCCCGGGCGGCCGTCTCGGCGCTGGCCGAACAGCTCTCCATGCCGCAGGAGAACCTGATCACGCCGGACACCGTGCGACGGGTCTGCTGGGAGCCGCCCGCCGTGGTCGAGGCCGAGTCCGTGGCGGCCGCGCTGGCGGGGCTGGGGGCCCGGCCGTGGCAGGTGGAACAGGTGACGCCGGTTCTGGTGGCCGCGCTGTCCGAGTAGCCGTCGGGGTGGGCGCGCTCACCTCGTGGCTCCGCGCATGAAGCCGTTGTAGATGAAGCGTTGCAGGCTCAGGAAGACGATCAGGGTCGGCAGGATCACCAGGACCGCTCCTGCCGAGATCGTCTCCCAGTGGGCGGCGTAGGGGCCCTTGAAGCGGAACAGGGACGTCGAAATCACGCCAAGATCCTCCGAGGGCATGTAGAGGAAGGGGATGTAGAAGTCGTTGTAGACGGTGATCCCCTTCACGATCACGACCGTCGCGACGGCCGGCCTGAGCAGCGGGAAGATGACCTTGCGGTAGATCGTGAAGGCACCCGCGCCGTCCAGGCGGGCCGCCTCGTCCAGGGAGATCGGGATGGACCGCACGAACTGCAGGAAGATGTAGATCGAGACGATGTCGGTGCCCATGTAGAGGACGATCGGCGCCCACAGCGAGTCGAACATCCCGAGGCTGTTGACGATCTGGAAGGTGGCGACCTGGGTGGTGACGCCCGGGACCAGCGCGGCGACCAGGAAGAGCGCGACCACCAGTTTCCTGAAGCGGAAGGTGAAGCGATCGATGGCGTAGGCCGTCATCGAGCCGATGAGGACGGTACCGCCGATGGAGAACAGCAGGATGACGGCGGTGTTGCCGAACGCCGACAGCATCTCGCCGCCCTCGAACGCCGACACGTAGTTGTGGAAGTTGAGCGGGTCGTCCGGGAGCGACAGCGCCCCGCCGCCCCGGGCCATCTCCGTCTCGGACTTCAGGGACGTCAGCAGGACGACCGCGAGCGGCAGCAGGACCACCAGCGTGGCGGCGATCAGCGAGAGGTACACGAGCGTCCGGGCCACGGCACGACGTGTCATACGAGGTCCACCCTGTCGTCGGGGACGAGGCGCCGCTGTACCCAGGTCACCAGCAGGATGATCAGCAGCAGCACGATCGCGGCCGCCGAGGCGAGCCCCGTCTTGTTGAAGCGGAAGGCCAGGTTCAGCGTCTGGATCACGAAGGTCTCGGTACCGGTCGCCCCGCCGGTCATGATGTACGGGATCTCGAAGGCCGACAGCGAGCCGGAGATCGACAGGATCACCGTGAGGGTGACCACGGGTTTGATGCCGGGCGCGATGATGTGCCGGAACTGGTGCCAGCGGTTGGCCCCGTCCAGTTCCGCGGCCTCGTACAACTCCCCCGGGATGGACTGGATCGCGCCGAGGAACAGGACGAAGTTCACGCCCATGTAGCGCCAGACCGAGACGCCGGCCAGCGAGGTGTTCGCCGAGACCGGGGTACCGAGCCAGGAGCGGTCGGAGTGGTACCCGAACAGGCTCAGCACCGAGTCAAGGGTGCCGCCGTCCTGGAAGAAGTAGAGGAACACGAAGCCGATCGCGACCCCGTTGATCAGGTACGGGAAGAAGAGCACGCCCTTGAAGAAGTTCCGGAAACGAATGTTGAAGCTCAGGATCGTCGCGAAGTAGAGCGCGGCGACGATCTGCACCACGGAGGCGGCGAGGTAGTAGCCGCTGACGAAGAAGACCCGGAAGAGGTCCTCCCTGGTGAAGATCTCGGTGTAGTTCCCGACGCCCGTGTAGTGCAGTTCCGGGCTCACACCGTCCCAGTCGGTGAGGCTGTACGCGGCCATGTTGGCGATCGGCGCGTAGGTGAAGGTGATCAGCAGGGCGAGCGGGACGATCAGGAAGAGCCAGGGGGTGAGGCCCCGCCGCAGCCGCGCCCGGCGCGGGGCGGGGGCCGGGACGGGGGCGGCGGATGCCACGCCCGCCCCGGCCCGCACGGCCGTCTTCTCGGTGACGTCCGTCATCAGGACCCCGAGGTCTTCCGCGCCTTGGTCCAGCGTTCACTGAGGTCGGCGAAGAAGTCGTCGAGGCTGCCCTTGCGGGCACCGCGGGCGAGGTCGACGAGGTTCTGCCGGTACTCGGGGGCGTAGATGCCGGTCTCCGACTGGTTGTCGATGTTCTTGACCTGGGCGCCCTTGCTGTCGTCCACCTCGATGAACTTCACACCGGCGTCCTCGTAGGGCTTCATCACGGCGGGCAGCGGGGCGTCCTTGAGCGGGGAGATGGCCAGGTTGTCCTGGGCGTAGGTCGACTTGTCGGTGAACCAGTCGATCCAGGCGCGGGCCGCGTCCTTGTGCTTCGAGTGGACGTTGACGGCCTGGTTGTAGTCGGGGCTGACGACCGCGCAGAACGTGCCGTCCACCTGGGACGGGAAGGGCATGAAGCCGATGTCGTCGGGGTTCACCCCGGCCTTCTTGGCGGCGTCCTGGAACTGGACGATCGCCCAGGTGCCGAGCCAGTGGGTGGCGATCTCGCCCTTCGCCAGCCTGGGCTTGGACTCCTCCCAGTTGCTGGTCGTCGGGTCCTTCTCGATCAGCCCGGACTTCACGGTGTCGTACAGCAGGGTGTCGCCCACGCGCAGGTCGGCGCCCTTCGCCCACGGGTCGCCCTCGGCCAGCTTGTCGGTGGCCTTGGTGTCGCAGTGGACCGAGCCGTTGACGTACGTCCAGGAGGTCAGCGTCCAGCCGGCCGCGAAGTTGGTGTAGTACGGGATCGCGTCGGTCTTGGACTTGATCGCCTTGAGGTCGGTGAGGAACTCGGCCGGGGTGGTGGGCCAGTCGGTGACCCCGGCCTCCTTCCAGACCCGCTTGTTGTAGACGAACCCGGGGCTCACCCCGACCGGGGTCTGTCCGTAGACCTTGCCGTCGACGGTGGTGAAGTCGGTGAAGCGGTACTTCTTCCCGCGCTCTTCCTGGGTCCCCAGCGAGGCGAAGAACTTCGGGTAGTCGCTCTTCTTGATCACCGCGGGGATCAGCAGCACATCGCCGTAGTTCTCCGTGTTCATACGGATCTTGACCTCGGCCTCGTAGTTCGTGAGGGCCTCGAACTCGACCTTGACCTTCGGATAGGTCTTGTTGAACTCGGCGGCGTACTTCTTCATCGTGCCGTCCTGCACCAGGTCGGTCCGCACGGTGAGGACCTTGATGGTGCCGGTGACCTTCGACGGGTCGTCGGGCGCCTTGGCATCGGCGCCCTTGGACGAGCCTCCGGTCCCGGTGCAGCCGGGGACCAGCAGGGCGGCTGCGACGACCATGGCGAGGATGTGACGGCGGTTCATGTGCATCAGCTCCGTTCACGGGTTCACGGGACGGACGAGCACGTACGAGATGGCTGATTCGGCACTCTGACAGCGCTTTCTCAACCGGTAAAGTCCCATTCCCGCCAACGATGACCACGTGGCGCTCGATGCTGGGGTAGACCGGTTTAGGGAGTGCGCATGCTGGAGGCCACACCGCTCACCGAGGGCTGGATCCTGAAGCACGAGGGGGGTGAGCTCCCGGCCTCCGTGCCCGGTTGTGTGCACACCGACCTGCTGGCGGCGGGGGTGATCCCGGACCCCTTGGTCGGGCAGGGCGAGCGTGAGGTCGCGTGGGTGGGGCGACGGAAGTGGACGTACGAGACCGACCTCGCGGCGCCGGACGGACACGAGCAGACCGACCTGGTCTTCGACGGCCTCGACACCGTCGCCGAGGTGCTGCTCGACGGCCGGCTCCTCGGACGGACGCGGAACATGCACCGCTCCTACCGCTTCGACGTGACCGGGCTCGGCGGCCGGCTGTCGGTGCGGTTCGGGTCCGCGTACGCCGAGGCGGAGGCCGTGCGCGGGACGCTGGGCGAGCGGCCCGCCGCCTACGCCGAGCCCTACCAGTACCTGCGCAAGATGGCCTGCTCCTTCGGCTGGGACTGGGGGCCAACGCTGGTGACGGCCGGGATCTGGCGGCCGGTGCGGCTGGAGCGCTGGTCGACGGCCAGGCTCGCGCGGGTGCGCCCGCTGGTGACCGTCGAGGACGGCTCGGGGCGGGTCGAGTTGCGGGTGGACGTCGAGCGGTCCCGGGTGGAGGCCCGGCTTTCGGTGGAGGCGAGGGTCGGCGGGGTGCGGGCGCGCGCCGAGATCGACGGGACGAGTGGGACCGTACGCGTCGAGATTCCTGACGTACGGCTGTGGTGGCCGCGCGGTTACGGCGAACAGCCGCTGTACGAAGTCAAGTTGACGCTCCTGCACGAGGGCCGGCCGCTGGACGTGTGGCGGCGCCGGGTCGGCTTCAGGACCGTCGAACTGGACCGGCGCCCCGACGCGCACGGCACCGGGTTCACCTTCGTCGTCAACGGTGAGCGGCTGTTCGCGCGGGGCGTGAACTGGATCCCGGACGACGTGTTCCCGTCCCGGATCGGACCGGACCGCTACCGGGAGCGGCTTCGGCAGGCGGCCGACGCCGGGGTGGACCTGGTGCGGGTGTGGGGCGGCGGGATCTACGAGAGCGAGGACTTCTACGACGCCTGCGACGAACTCGGTCTGCTGGTCTGGCAGGACTTCCCGTTCGCGTGCGCGGCCTACCCGGAGGAGCAGCCGCTGCGCGGCGAGGTGGAGGCCGAGGCCCGCGAGAACGTCGTACGGCTGATGCCGCACCCCTCGCTGGTGCTGTGGAACGGCAACAACGAGAACCTGTGGGGGTTTCGGGACTGGGGCTGGGAGGCGCGGCTCGCCGGGGACTCCTGGGGGGAGGGGTACTACCTGGGCCTGCTGCCGCGGGTGGTGGCCGAATTGGATCCGACGCGGCCGTACGCGGCGGGCAGTCCCTGGTCCGGGTCCTGGGAGCACCACCCGAACGACCCGGCGCACGGCACGCACCACTCCTGGGAGGTGTGGAACCGGGAGGACTACGCGGACTACCGCGCGAGCGTGCCGCGTTTCGTGGCCGAGTTCGGCTGGCAGGCGCCGCCCGCGTACGCCACGCTGCGCCGCGCGCTGCCGGGTGAGGAGCTCGCCCCCGACTCCCCCGGGATGCTGCACCACCAGAAGGCCGACGACGGCAACGGCAAGCTGGAGCGCGGGCTTGCCCGTCATTTCGCCCTGCCCGAGGGGGACTTCGACCGCTGGCACTACCTCACGCAGATCAACCAGGCCCGTGCGGTGGCCGCCGGGATCGAGCACTGGCGGGCGCACTGGCCGGTGTGCGCGGGCACGGTGGTCTGGCAGCTCAACGACTGCTGGCCGGTGACGTCATGGGCGGCGATCGACGGGGACGGCCGTGAGAAGCCGCTGTACCACGAGTTGCGGCGGCTGTACGCGGACCGGCTGCTCACCCTCCAGGTGCGGGAGGGTGGGCTGGTGTCGGCGGCCGTCAACCAGTCGGCGCGGGTGTGGTCCGGCACGCTGGCGCTGCGGCGGATGTCCGTCGAGGGGCTGGTGATCGGTTCGGCGAACGTGAGCTTCACGGCCGGGGCGCGGTCGGTGGCCGACTTCGCGGTGCCGAGGGAGCTTGTGCCGGTGGGCCCGAAGGAGTTCCTGGTCGCGGACGCGTGGGGGCCCACCCGCCCGGGCGAGGTCGAGAGCGGGGACGGGCTGCGTGCCCTGCACTTCCCGGCCGCGGACCGCGACATCCCGTATCCCCGGCCCGAGTTCGAGGTCGCGCTGGTGCCGGGCGGGGTCGAGGTGACGGCGCGCACCCTGCTGCGTGATCTGCTGCTCCAGGCCGACCGGCTGGATCCGGCGGCGCGGGCCGACCGGGGGCGTCTGACGCTGCTGGCCGGGGAACGGGTGACCATCGGTGTGCGGGGCTGGAAGCGCCGGGACGACCAGGATGCCGCCGCCGTCCGCACCGCCCTGTACTGCATGGAGCCCCACCGATGACAGACCAGCCGCCCTCGCGCGTCACCATCAGGGACGTCGCCGCGCGCGCCGGTGTGTCCAAGGGGGCGGTGTCCCTCGCCTTCAACCACAAGCGGGGGTTGTCGGAGGCGACCCGGGACCGGATCTTCGAGGCGGCGCGGGAACTTGGCTGGGCACCGAGCCCCACCGCCCGGACGCTGGCCGGTTCGCGGGTGGACGTGGTGGGGCTGGCGATCTGCCGGCCCGCCCGGCAGCTCGGCCTGGAGCCCTTCTACATGGACTTCGTGTCGGGGGTGGAGAGCGTCCTGATCGAGCGTTCCTGCTCGTTGCTGCTGCGGCTGGTGCGGAGCGTGGAGGAGGAGGTCGGGCTCCAGGAGACCTGGTGGCGGGGGCGGCAGATCGGCGGGTCCATCCTCGTCGACTTCCGCGCGGACGATCCTCGGGTGGCCGCGGTCGAGCGGCTCGGGATGCCGGCGGTCGCCGTCGGGCACCCCTCGCTGACCGGTGGCCTCACCTCCGTCTGGACCGAGGACGCGACCGCGGTGACGGAGGCGGTGCGCTATCTCGCCGCGCTCGGACACCGGCGGATCGCCCGGGTCGGGGGCGCGGCGGCCCTCGGGCACACCTCCATGCGTACCGCCGCCTTCGACGGGGCTGCCCGCGCGCTGGAGCTGGCCGGGGCGTGGCAGGTGGCCACGGACTACTCCGGGGAGGCGGGGGCGCGGGCGACGCGGTCGCTGCTGACGGCGGCGCCCCGGGACCGGCCGACCGCCATCGTGTACGACAACGACATCATGGCCGTGGCGGGGCTCTCGGTGGCCGCCGAGATGGGGCTGGGTGTGCCCGACGACGTCTCCCTGCTCGCCTGGGACGACTCCCAGCTGTGCCGGCTCACGCATCCGACGCTCTCCGCGATGAGCCATGACGTGCACGGCTTCGGGGCGGAGGCGGCCCGGACCCTGTTCGGAGTAATCACGAAAGAGGGCCCCGGATCGCACCCCGTGCCCACTCCGGTCCTGACCCCACGGGGCTCGACGGCACCTCCGAGGGTGTGACCTTCACCGCTTGAGCCGGGGGGACTGTGCAGCTACGTTACTCATAAGTAGCATGGGTGCTGAGCGCGCGCTCAGCGCATCGCAGCAGTGCAGATCCCGCACCCTGGAGGAGAGCCATCGTGCCTCGTACCGTCAAGGACGTCGTCTTCGTCGACGGCGTCCGCACCCCGTTCGGCAAGGCGGGCCCGAAGGGCATCTACCACGAGACCCGGGCCGACGACCTCGTCGTGAAGGCGATCCGGGAGCTGCTGCGCCGCAACCCCGGTCTCGACCCCAAGAAGATCGACGAGGTCGCCATCGCCGCGACCACCCAGATCGGTGACCAGGGCCTGACGCTGGGCCGCACGGCCGGCATCCTCGCCGGGCTCCCCCAGTCGGTGCCGGGCTACTCGATCGACCGTATGTGCGCCGGTGCGCTCACGGCCGTCACCACCACCGCCGGCTCCATCGCGTTCGGTGCTTACGACGCCGTCATCGCCGGTGGCGTGGAGCACATGGGCCGCCACCCGATGGGTGAGGGCGTGGACCCGAACCCGCGCTTCGTCAGCGAGAAGCTGGTCGACGAGTCCGCCCTGTTCATGGGCATGACCGCGGAGAACCTGCACGACCGCTACCCGACGATCACCAAGCAGCGCGCCGACGAGTACGCGGTGCGTTCGCAGGAGAAGGCCGCGAAGGCGTACGCCAACGGCAAGATCCAGGCGGACCTGGTGCCGATCTCCGTACGTCGTACCAACGCGGAGGCCGGTGAGACGGGCTGGGGCCTGGTCACCGCCGACGAGCCGATGCGGCCGGGCACCACGCTGGAGAACCTCTCCGGTCTCAAGACGCCGTTCCGCGTGCACGGCCGGGTCACCGCCGGTAACGCGGCCGGTCTGAACGACGGCGCGACCGCCTCGATCATCGCCAGCGAGGACTTCGCCCGCGAGCACAACCTGCCGGTCAAGATGCGCCTGGTCTCCTACGCCTTCGCCGGTGTCGAGCCGGAGGTCATGGGCTACGGCCCGATCCCGGCCACCGAGAAGGCCCTCGCCCAGGCCGGTCTGTCGATCGAGGACATCAACCTCTTCGAGATCAACGAGGCCTTCGCGGTCCAGGTCCTCGCCTTCCTGGAGCACTACGGCATCGCCGACGACGACGCCCGCGTCAACCAGTACGGCGGCGCCATCGCGTACGGCCACCCGCTGGCCTCCTCCGGCGTCCGCCTGATGACGCAGCTGGCCCGCCAGTTCGAGGAGCAGCCGGAGGTCCGTTACGGCCTCACCACCATGTGCGTCGGCTTCGGCATGGGCGCCACGGTCATCTGGGAGAACCCGAACCACAAGGACGCCGGAGGCGACAAGTGAGCACCACCGAACTCCTGAAGGGCGCGGCCGAGCTGTTCCCCGACGAGGTCGTGACCTCGGCGCACGTACGCCACCTCGACCTGCCGTTCGGCGCCGGGCGCTTCGCGCTCATCACGCTGGACAACGGCTTCGACCACACCAAGCCGACCACCTTCGGCCCGGCCTCGCTGGCGAACCTGAACACCGCCATCGACCAGGTCGAGAAGGAGGCCGCGGCCGGCGACATCGTCGGTGTCGGCATCACCGGCAAGCCGTTCATCTTCGCCGTCGGCGCCGACCTCAAGGGCGTCGAGCTGCTGAAGGAGCACAAGGACGCGCTGGCCATCGGCAAGGGCGGCCACGAGGTCTTCAAGCGCCTGGCCGGCATCGCGGTCCCGACCTTCGCCTACTACAACGGCGCGGCGATGGGCGGCGGCGTCGAGGTCGGTCTGCACTGCGCGTACCGGACCGTCTCCAAGGCGCTCCCGGCGTTCTCTCTGCCCGAGGTCTTCCTCGGCCTGGTCCCCGGCTGGGGCGGCTGCACTCTGCTGCCGAACCTGATCGGTGCCGACAAGGCCGTCTCGGTGATCATCGAGAACTCGCTCAACCAGAACAAGCAGCTCAAGGGGCAGCAGGTCTTCGACCTCGGTATCGCCGACGCGATCTTCGAGGGCGCCGACTTCCTGGAGCAGTCGCTGATCTGGACCGCCCAGGTCCTCAAGGGTGACGTCGAGGTCGAGCGCCCGGTGATCGACCGCGGCGAGGCCTGGGACCAGGCCGTGGCCAAGGGCCGCTCCATCGCCGACTCCAAGGTGCACGGGGCCGCTCCGGCCGCCTACCGCGCCCTCGACATCATCGCCGCCGCCAAGAACGGCGACCTCCAGCAGGGTTACGACGCCGAGGACCAGGCCCTCGCCGACCTGATCATGGGCGGCGAACTGCGGTCCGGGATCTACGCGTTCAACCTGGTGCAGAAGCGCGGCAAGCGTCCGGCCGGCGCCCCGGACAAGAACCTGGCCCGCCCGGTCACCAAGGTCGGCGTCGTGGGCGCGGGCCTGATGGCCTCGCAGCTCGCGCTGCTGTTCCTGCGTCGCCTTGAGGTGCCGGTCGTGCTGACCGACATCGACCAGGAGCGCGTCGACAAGGGCGTGGGCTACGTCCACGCCGAGATCGACAAGCTGCTCGGCAAGGGCCGCATCAACCAGGACAAGGCCAACCGTCTCAAGGCCCTGGTCTCCGGTGTGCTGGACAAGGCCGAGGGATTCTCCGACGCCGACTTCATCATCGAGGCCGTGTTCGAGGAGATCGGCGTCAAGCAGCAGGTGTTCGCGGAGGTCGAGGCGGTCGCCCCGGCGCACGCCATCCTCGCCACCAACACCTCCTCGCTGTCGGTCACCGAGATGGCGTCGAAGCTGAAGAACCCCGAGCGGGTCGTGGGCTTCCACTTCTTCAACCCGGTCGCGATCCTCCCGCTCCTCGAGATCGTCCGCGGCGAGCAGACCGACGAGGCCTCGCTGGCCACCGCGTTCGGTGTCGCCAAGAAGCTGAAGAAGACGGCGGTTCTGGTCAAGGACGCCCCGGCGTTCGTCGTCAACCGCATCCTGACCCGCTTCATGGGCGAGATCCAGAACGTCATCGACGAGGGCACCCCGGTCGAGGTCGCCGAGAAGGCCGTCGAGCCGCTCGGCCTGCCGATGTCCCCGCTGGTGCTCCTGGAGTTGGTCGGCCCGGCGATCGGTCTGCATGTGTCCGAGACCCTCAACGGCGCCTTCCCGGACCGCTTCAAGGTCTCCCCGAACCTCGCCGCCGTCGTCAAGGCGGGCAAGCGCGGCTTCTACGTCTACGACAGCGGCAAGCCGGAGCTGGACCCGGAGGTCGCCGCGCTGCTGAAGCAGGGCGACACCGTCCTCACCGAGGAGCAGGTCCGCGAGCGTGTCCTGGACGCGGTGGCGCAGGAGATCGGGCTCATGCTCGACGAGGGCGTCGTCGCCGAGGCCCAGGACATCGACCTCTGCCTGATCACGGGCGCCGGCTGGCCCTTCCACCTGGGCGGCCTCACGCCGTACCTGGACCGCGAGGGTGTCTCCGAGCGCGTGAACGGCAAGACCTTCCTGGCCCCGGGCGTGGCGAGCGTCCCGGCGTAACGCGGTACCCCTGAGGGGGGTGGGGCGCATGGTAACGATCCATGCGTTCCACCCCCTTTTGGCATGCCTCGACGGATAGGATCCTCACATAATCCGACCACTTGTTTACATTGCCCTGACGGTTCCGACCCACTGACCGGTCAGCGCCGTGCAGAAGGAGTCCCCGTGGCGTCCAACCGCCGCCGCCCGCCCCGACGACGGATCTGGCCCAAGATCAGGCTGCTCCTCCTGGTCTGTGTGGTCGCCGCAGGTGCCACGGCGCTGTATCCCGTGTGGAAGGCGGCGAACCCCGATCCGCCGGAGCTCGTCGTGCGGTACCGCACCGACACCCCGGCCACCGCCGCGGCGGCCAAGCCGTCGCTGGAGGTGATCAACGACTCGAAGAAGCCGCTGCCGCTGTCCGAGCTGACGCTGCGGTACTACTTCACCGCGGACGGGGACTCCACGTACGCCTTCAACTGCGTCCAGGCCGCCGCCGGCTGCTCGAACATCGCCGGGACCGTGAAGAAGCTCGACACCCCCTCCACGGACGCCGACCACTACCTGGAGCTGCGGTTCACCGAGGACGCGGGCACGCTGGAGCCCGGCGCCAACAGCAAGGGCATCGACGTCCAGCTGTTCCGCGCCGACCACAAGAAGCTGAAGCAGTCCAACGACCGGTCCTTCGACGCGGACAAGACCACCTACAAGGAGTCGAAGACGGTCACCGCCTACAAGCGTGGCGTCCTCACCTGGGGTGACGAGCCGGACGGCGGCGGCGAGAAGGGCGCGTCGGCCAAGTCCGCCGCCGCACCCGACCCCCTGCCTGCCGCTCCGCCCGGAGTGCTGTTCGACAACTTCGCCTACGTCGGCGCCAAGGACCCCGCGCTGTTCAAGCACGGCTGGCTGGTCCGCAGCAGCAAGGGCGGGCCGGGCATCGACGACACCTGGTCGGCGGACGGGGTCACCTTCCCCGCCGAGAAGGACGCGCTGGGCGACGGTCAGGTGCTGAACCTGCGCGCCGCCACCGACGGCACCGCGTCCGGCACCACGCAGGCCAGCCTCGGCACCGCGCGACGTGAGTTCCGCGACGGCACCTACGCCGCCCGGGTCCACTTCAGCGACGATCCGACCGAGGGCAGGAGCGGCGACCACGTCAACCAGACCTTCTACACCATCGGCGGCAGCGGAAAGACGTACAGCGAACTCGACAACGAGTACATGCCGAACGGCGGTTGGGGCCGGCTCGGTCCGAAGCTCGACACCGTGTCCTGGTACAGCCACGAGCAGAACGACCGCGTCTACGCCACCACCCACAAGAGCCTGGCCGGCTGGCACACCATGATGATCACGGTCGAGGACGACGTGGTCACGTACCGCATGGACGGCAAGAAGCTCTTCTCCAGCAGCGGCAAGTACGCCCCGCGGGCCGGCATGTCGATCAACTTCAACCACTGGTTCGTGGACCTGCCGTTCAAGGGCGACCGCGCCTGGGACATGCGGGTCGACTGGCTGTACTACAACGCCGACTCCGTGCTCTCCGCCAAGGAGGTCGACGCGGCGGTCGAGAAGTACAGCGACAACGGCATGAACTACTTCGACACCGTTCAGGAGAAGCGTTGAGCAAGGAGCATTCCCGGACCTCGGCCCGCTCACTGAGCCGGCGCGCCGCGCTGCTCATGGGCGGCACCGGAGGTGTCGCTCTGGCGGGGGGCGGCGGCGCGTGGCTGGGGACCGTGGCGGCCCAGCCCGCGGACGCCACGGCCGCCGAGGCGGCCATCGGAGGCCTCACCACACCTCCGGCCTACGCCCCGTCGGGGCGGCGCCCCAAGTACCGCCGGGCCACCTGGTCCCAGCAGTTCCAGGCCTCGCACGGCTGGACTCCGGGGGGCGCGGGCACCGCGTCGGCCGAGGCGAACGACACGTCCGCCTTCGTGCGCGGGACGCAGTCGGTGCGGGTCACCACCAACGGCACCGGCAAGCAGTCGTACGTCCGCAGGACCGGTATGGCGGCGCAGAACCTGACCGGCAAGATGATCAGGCTCGTGTTCCGGGTCGACGACGTGACCAACCTGTCCAAACTCGTCTTCTACCTGGGCAGCGGCGGGTTCGCGAACTACTTCTCCTGGACCTTCCACGCCCATTCGACGACGTCGGCCAACTATGTGCAGTCCGGGGAGTGGGTGACCGTCCACCTGCAGTGGGCGGACGTCACCAGCGCTGCCGGAACCTACTCGGTCTCCGCCTCGGGCGCACCGTCCACCAAGACCGGCTTCACCGACATGTCGTTCGCCGTGTACGACAACGCGGGCGGGCCGGTGACCTACCGGCTGCAGGCCGTCGAACTGATACCGGACACCGTCTCGGCCTTCCCGAAGGGCGTCGTCTCGATCACCTTCGACGACTCCCACAAGTCGATCCACGACCTGGCCCGGCCGGTGATGGACCAGTACGGCTTCTCGGGCACGGTCTACAACATCGCCGACGCGATCGGTACCGGCAGCTTCCTGACGGTTGATCAGATGCGCTCGATGCAGGACTTCTCGGGCTGGGAGATGGCCGGGCACTCCTACGCGAACGCCACCCACACCGCCAGCTACCCCAAGCTCACCGCGGAAGCGGCGGACGAGGACTTCCGCAAGCTGCGCGAGTGGCTGGTGGGCAACGGCTTCACCAGCGAGCACTTCGCCTACCCGCACGGGGCGTTCCAGAAGACCACGGACGGCGTGCCGGTGGACCAGATCGCGAGCCGGCACTTCACCACGGCCCGGTCGATCATCTCCGAGACGATCGAGTCCTTCGCCCCGGCCATGCCGTACCGCCTCAAGGCGCTGACCGGAGTCAACGACGGCACGGGCATCGGCGGTACCGCCCTGTCGCGGGTGACGGGCGCGGGCGGCAAGCTCGACCGCTGCGTCAACAACGGTGACTGGCTCATCCTGTGCCTGCACAAGGTCGTCGACGGCACTCCGGCGACCAGTACGGAGATCGGCAAGGCCGGTCTCGCCGAGCTGATGAAGGCGATCTCGGACCGGGGCATCCCGGTGCTCACGGTCGAGGAGGCGATGGCCTCCTACACCTGAGGCGCGGCCACGACGAAGAGGGGCGGCCGCCTGGCCGCCCCTCTTTCCTGTTCGTCCGGGCCTACCAGCCCTGGCCGTGTCCCTGGCCGTTGCCCTGCTGCCAGGACGGGTCCGGGTAGCCGCCCTGATGCTGGGGGTCGTACCCCTGCTGGTACGGGTCGTGCTGTCCGCCGCCCTGCCACTGCTGCTGCCCGGCCGGGGCCGCCGTCCCCCAGCTCACCTGCTGCTGCGGTACGTGCGCGTGCTGCTCGTCGTAACCGGGCAGCGGCTGCGGCTGGCTGGGGATGACACCGGAGGGGCGGGGCCGGGTACGCAGGGCCACGCCTTCGAGGCGCATCAACTGGAGCGTCTCGGTGACCTTCTTGTCCGAGTACGGGTCCTCCTCCTCGAAGATCTCCGTCACATCGGCCTCGTGGTCGCCTGCCACGGACACCTCGACGCCGCCCTGCCGGGTGCCCCAACTGCCCTTGTGCAGGGTGAACAGGGCGTAGAAACGCAGCGGGGTGAGCAGCGTCAGCTGGATCACGCCGTAGATCGGCGCGAGCAGGAACATGCCGAACCGCTTGATGAAGCCCATGCCGCGGCGCGGGAAGTCGAGGTAGCGCACGTTGCGGAGGTAGCCCATGAGCACCATGAAGACCAGGTAGTCACCGATGTGGTTGACGAACTGGGCGGGCTTCATGATGGGCAGGATGACCATCGAGTAGAACATCGCGGAGCCGAAGACCAGCCACAGGGCCAGTTCCATACAGGTCAGCCAGAAGGCGGGCCGGTACTTCTTCTGGTGGCGGAAGGCCCACAGGGACTCGCGGAAGAAGGACTTGTTCCAGCGGACCTGCTGGCGCAGGAAGTGCGGCAGCTTCTCGGGGACGGCCGTGTAGCCAACGGCGGTCTCCTGGAAGACCACCTGACCCTCCATCAGGCAGTAGTTGGTCATGCGGCGGTCGTCGCCGAAGACGGCCGGCTTGCCCAGGAACTGCTGGTTGAGGAAGTCGTCGAGGTACTTGCGCACCAGCGTGCCGCGGTAGGCGGACAGCGCGCCGCAGCAGCACAGGACCGACTTCAGGCGCGAGTACGCGGCCCGTTCGAAGAGGAAGGAGTTGCCGTAGCGCAGGTCCTGCAGGCGCGTGAAGATGTTGCTGTCGTGGTTGAGCGCCAGCACCATGCCGGTGGAGGCCATGATCTTCTCGTCGGCCAGCGGCATCAGCAGCTCACGGACGGTGTCCCGCGACAGGACGGTGTCCGAGTCGACGCACAGGAAGATGTCCGAGTAGGGCGCCGCCTGGAACCCCAGCGCGAGGGCCTCGCGCTTGCCCTTGTTCTCGGGCTGCACGCTGACCGTGTACTTGACGCCCTTGGCCTCGAACTCGCGGCGCATCTTCTTCGCCGTCCGGATGCCGGAGTCGTTGGCGCTGGCGTCGTCGATGATGTGGATCTCGTTGGGCAGCCGGCTCTGCGCGAGGAGGCTGCGCATGCCCTGCTCGAACATCACCGGGTCCTCGTTGTAGATCGGGATGACCGCGGTGACCCAGGCGTTCTCCAGGTACTCCAGCTCCTCCCGCCCGGCCTTGGCCGGACGGTAGAACAGGGCGCCGAACATCTTCAGCGCGAGCAGGCCCATGGCGCCCAGCGAGTACAGGTGCAGGGAGCCCGCGTCCAGCCGGGTGGCGATCAGCGCGGCGAGCCCGAGGAAGACGAGGTACGAGACCTTCAGATGCCGGCGTTTGCGGTGCCCGCGCTGGCCGCCGGAGTCGACGGCCCCGGCTATGTAGGTGTCCTCGGAAGTCACAGCTTGACCACCCGCGGGTGGTCGGCGGACTTGCCCCTGGTGTCGAAGAGCGCCCGGGCGCGGTCGGCGAGGTCGGCGAGGTCGATCTCGCGGTGCGGCTGGAGCAGGATGGTGAGGTCGGCCAAGGCGGCCTCGGCGAGGTAGTCGTCCGCCCGCTCGACGCTCTGGCCGGCGACCTTCCAGTCGTCGACACGCGGGTCGAAGTAGACGAGTTCGGCGCCGCGCGCGAGGAGGTTCTCCGCCACCGCGAGGGCCGGGCTCTCCCGCTGGTCGGAGATGTCCTGCTTGTACGTCACGCCGAGCAGCAGCACCCGGGAGCCCCGGACCGCCTTGCCCTGGTCGTTGAGCAGGTCGGCGGCGCGGTTGACCACGTGCACCGGCATGCGCTGGTTGATCTCCTGCGCGAGCTCCACGAACCGGAACGGGATGCCGAGCGAACGCACCTTGTACGACAGGTAGTTGGGGTCGATCGGGATGCAGTGTCCGCCGACGCCGGGGCCCGGGTAGAAGGGGGCGAAGCCGAACGGCTTGGTGGAGGCGCAGCGGATCGCGTCCCACAGGTCCACACCGATCTCGCGGCAGAACATAGACATCTCGTTGACGAGCGCGATGTTGACGTGCCGGTAGGTGTTCTCCAGCAGCTTGGCCATCTCGGCCTCACGGGTGCCCTTGGCCTCGACGACCCGGCTCACGAAGCGCTCGTAGAGGGCGCGGGCGGCCTTGGTGCAGTCCGCGGTGATGCCGCCGACGACCTTCGGGGTGTTCTCCAGACCGAAGGACGGGTTGCCCGGGTCGATGCGCTCCGGGGAGAAGGCGAGGTGGAAGTCGGTGCCGACCCGCAGCCCGCCGGCCTCCAGGCGGGGGCGGACGACCTCGTCCGTGGTGCCCGGGTACGTCGTCGACTCCAGCACCACGAGCGTGCCGGGCCTGAGGTGGGCGGCGATGTCGTCCACGGCGGCGTGCACCGCGCCGAGGTCGGGGGCGCCGTGATCGGTGAGCGGGGTGGGGACGCAGACGACGACCGCGGCGGCGTCGGCGATGACCTCGGCCCGGTCGACCGCCCGGAACCCCTGGTCGAGCATCGCACCGACCTCGGCGTCGGTGATGTCGTCCACATGCGAACGACCGGCGTTCAGTCCGTCGACCACGCGTCGGCTGTGGTCGAGACCGATGACCTTCAGGCCCGCGCCGGCGGCGGAGCGGGCCAGCGGCAGCCCCACGTAACCGAGTCCGACGACGACAAGATCCACCGTGGAGGATCTGCTCACAACAACATTCCCAACCCCGTTGTACCGACCTCTCGGCCGGCCCGGCGATACGTAGATCTCCCGATAAAATTCGAACAAACGCAGGGAGGCTAGCAAGGATTTTCACGCTTTAACCACAGTTTCTCGGCGTGCCGCTTGTCACGCGGACATCCGTACAACCCTGTGTGTGTTTCGTGTGTCTCAGGTCTCTGACGTACCAGCTCACGGCCTCGGGCCCTGGTGTCGCACCGCCCTCGGGGCGGGGACCTCACACCGGCCGCCAGGCCTCCAGCGCCAGGCCGGGCTCGTCCTTGCGTCGGGTCAGTTGCAGGTGTCCGGTGGACGGGGAGAGGGTGGCAGCGACCACCCGGTCGTCCTCGTCGACGGCCAGTGACACCTCCGAGTCCAGGGGGAGTTGGGGACCCGACTCGGTCCACCAGGCGCCGGCCGACTCCAGCTCGGTGGGGTACGCGGCGAAGGCGACCCGGCCGCCGACGGAGCGCTGGGCGAGCAAGGTGCAGTCGTGTCCGTCGAGTTCGCAGCGCACGGCGGCGACCGGGCCGGGGCCGGCGGAGGCGAGCAGGGTGACGGGCTTGGCGCCCGGGCGCCAGACGCACAGGTCCCCGGAGGCGTCGGTGAAGAAGAGCGTGCTGCTGTCCGGGGAGGTGGCGAGCGCGCGCAGGGTGCCGGGACGGACCGGGGCCTCGACCGTCTCGTCCAGGACCGGCTCGGCGCCAGCCTCCTCCTGACGCCAGTGCAGGAGCCGGCCGGACGTGGCCGCGTACAGCTCGACGCGTCCCGACTCCCCGGTCACGGCCGCCAACCCGTCCTGGGTGTCCTGCCCCTTGAGGTCGCGCCAGGGGTTCCAGCCGCCCTTCTCCTTCTGCGCCAGCATGCTCACCCCGCCGCCCTTGTTGCGGACGAAGACATGGGCGCGGCCCTCGGCGTCGACGGCGACGGCGGGCTCACCGGTGCGCTCGCCCGTCTTGTCGGGGTGCCCGATCGCACTCCAGTCGAGGGCCGCCAGCCGGGGCCGGAAGTGGGTGGAGTGCACCAGGGCGGACTGGCCGGGCTTGGTGGTCCGCCAGGCGACCAGATGGGCGTAGCCGTCGCCACCCTGCCCGACCGCGAGCACACCCTGCACTTTCTGGTCGCCGCCCACCCGGCGGGGAGCGTCCCACGGTCCGCCCGGGCCGCGCTCGGCCCGGCACAGGACGGCGTCATCCACGGGCAGGTACACACTGAGCCGGCCGTCACGGCCGCGTATGAGCCAGTCGCCGTTCACCGGTTCACCATAAGCGCAGGCGGCTGCTCGGCGCGTTCCGCCCCCCTGGCCGGCGGCCCCCGTGGGCTGTCGTCGCCGCGAGGGGGCAGGCTGGTGCACGAGAACCGCCGTACGAGAACAGGAAGTCGACGTCATGACCGACACGATCACCGTAAGCGTCCTGGGCACCGGGATCATGGGAGCGGCGATGGCCCGCAACCTGGCCCGCGCGGGGCACACCGTCCGGGCCTGGAACCGCACCCGCGACAAGGCCGAACCGCTCGGCGCCGACGGCATCACGGTCACCGGCACCCCGGCCGAGGCCGTGCGGGGCGCCGATGTCGTCCTCACCATGCTGTACGACGGTCCCGCCGCCCTCGACGTGATGCGTCAGGCGGCGTCCGGCCTGCGCCCGGGGGCCGCCTGGCTCCAGTCGACGACCGCGGGCATCGAGGTGATCGACGAGCTGGCCGACTTCGCCCGCGCGCACGGACTGGTCTTCTTCGACGCGCCGGTGCTCGGCACCCGCCAGCCCGCCGAGGCCGGACAGTTGCTCGTGCTGGCCGCCGGGCCCGCCGGGAGCCGCGACGCGGTGGCTCCGGTCCTGGACGCGGTCGGCGCCCGCACTGTGTGGACCGGCGAGGACGGCGCCGAGGGCAGCGCGACCCGGCTGAAGCTGGTGGCCAACAGCTGGGTCATCGCCGCCACCACGGCCGCCGGTGAGGTGCTGGCCCTGTCCCAGGCGCTCGGCGTGGACCCGCAGAGCTTCTTCGAGGCCATCGCGGGCGGCCCGCTCGACATGGGCTATCTGCGGACCAAGGCCCAGCTGGTGCTCGACGACCGGCTCACGCCCGCCCAGTTCGCGGTGGCCACGGCCGCCAAGGACGCCCGGCTCATCGTCCGGGCGGGCGAGCTGAGCGGCGTACGCCTCGACGTGGCCGCCGCGAGCGCGGAGCGGCTGGAGCGGGCCGCCGGGCAGGGGCACGCCGACGAGGACATGGTCGCCGCCTACTTCGCCAGCTTCGACGAGAAGCCTCAGCACTGAGGGATGGCGGCGCGGGCGTGGCACCCTGGCCGCATGGACGACAACGCCCCGCTGCTGGTGATCGTGGACGCCGCGAACGTCGTCGGGTCGGTGCCCGACGGTTGGTGGCGGGACCGGCGAGGGGCCGCGGAGCGGCTGCGGGACCGCTTGGCGGCGGACGGGATGCCGGGGCGTGATGGCCCCGTGGAGATCGTTCTTGTGGTCGAGGGCGCGGCGCGGGGGGTGGAGCCGGTGCCCGGCGTGCGGGTCGAGGCGGCGCCCGGCAGCGGGGACGACCACATGGTCGAGCTGGTCGCGCGGGCGGCCGGGCGGGCCGTGCTCGTCGTCACGGCGGATCGTGAACTCAGGCGCAGGGTGGGCGAGTTGGGGGCGGAGGTGACCGGTCCACGCACGGTCAGGCCGTCCTGACCGGGCCCACCGCCCCTGAAGGTGCCCGCTACGGCGCCGCGGTCGTTTCCTCCGTTCCGTGCGGCGGATCCGCCGACTGGTCGGCGGCGTCCCGCTGTTGCCGTCCGAGGCGGCTGTGACCGCGGCCGTAGAGGAAGTACACGACGAAGCCGATGGCCATCCAGATGCCGAAGCGCAGCCAGGTCTCGGCCGGCAGGTTGAGCATCAGCCACAGGGACGCGAGCACCGACACGATCGGCAGCACCGGCACCAGTGGGGTGTGGAAGGCGCGGGGCAGGTCGGGGCGGGTCCGGCGGAGGATGAGCACGCCGATGGCGACCACGATGAACGCGAACAGCGTGCCGATGTTCACCAGTTCGGCGAGCTCGCTCAGGCTGGTGAAGCCGGCCAGGATCGCGATGACCACGCCGAGCAGGATGGTCGGGCGGTGCGGCGTCTTGAACCGCGGGTGGACGTGGGAGAAGAAGCGGGGCAGCAGCCCGTCGCGGCTCATCGCGAAGAAGACCCGGGTCTGGCCGAGCAGCAGGATCATGCAGACCGTCGTCAGACCGACCGCGGCGCCGAAGCTGATGAAGCCCGCGAACCAGGGATGCCCGGTGGCCTTGAACGCGTCGGCGAGCGGAGCGTCCACCGACAGCTTGGTGTAGTGCTGCATGCCGGTCACCACGATCGACACCAGGACGTACAGCGTGGTGCAGATCAGGAGCGAGCCGAGGATGCCGCGTGGCATGTCGCGCTGCGGGTTGCGGGTCTCCTCGGCGGCCGTGGCCACCACGTCGAACCCGATGAACGCGAAGAAGACGACGGAGGCGGCGGTGAAGATGCCCATCACGCCGAAGTTGGACGGGGCCCAGCCGACCATCAGCTGGATGAGCGGGGCCTTGAGCCCGCTGCCCGCGTCCACGGCCTGCTCCTTGGGGACGAACGGGTGGTAGTTGTCGCCCTTGACGAGGAAGGCGCCCGCGACGATCACGGTCAGGACGACGGTCACCTTGATGGCGACCACGACGGCGGTGAAGCGCGCGGAGAGCTTCGTGCCGACCACGAGGATGCCGGTGAGGACCAGGACGAGGGCGGCGGCGAGGATGTCGAAGCCGAAGCCGTCGGCCCCCTCCCTGCCGCTGAGCGCCGCCGGCAGGTGCCAGCCCGCGTTGTCCAGCAGTGAGGCGATGTAGCCGGACCAGCCGACGGCGACCACCGCGGTGCCGAGCGCGAACTCCAGCACCAGGTCCCAGCCGATGATCCAGGCGGGCAGCTCACCGAGTGAGGCGTACGAGAAGGTGTACGCGGAGCCCGCCACCGGGACGGTGGAGGCGAACTCGGCGTAGCAGAGCGCGGCGAGCGCGCAGACGACACCGGCCACCACGAAGGCAAGGGCGGTGGCGGGACCGGCGTTGTTCTTGGCCACCGTGCCGGTCAGGACGAAGATGCCGGTGCCGATGATGACACCGACGCCGAAGACGGTCAGGTCCAGCGCGGAGAGGGACTTCTTCAGCGCGTGCTCGGGTTCCTCGGTGTCGAGGATGGACTGTTCGACCTTCTTCGTCCGGAAGAGGGTACTGCTCATGGGTACCTCCCACGCTGTGTCGCCCCGACATGATCGGGAGGGGGCGTAGTGCGTATGCCCCGGCGCGGGTATTTTCACGCGAACGGGCCGGTCATACCACTGTCAGGACAAGAGTGGGATGACCGGCCCGTTCGCTGGGGCCTGTGTCAGTCGCGGGCGGGCTCGACCTCTTCGACCTCGGCCGCCGTGCTGCCGATGGCGCTCCCCCCGCTCGTGCGGAGCCGGGAGTGGGGGATGCCGTCCAGCTTCGAGACCAGGCCGGTGACCTGGCGGGCGATGTCCGGCGCGGTCAGCCCGATCTCCGCCATGACCTCGGCGCGGGAGGCATGGTCGAGGAAGCGGGGCGGGATGCCGAAGTCGCGCAACGGCACGTCCACACCCGCGTCCCGCAGGGCCTGCGCGATCGTCGAGCCGACGCCGCCGACGCGGGAGTTGTCCTCGACGGTGACGACCACCCGGTGCCGCTCGGCGAGCGGGGCCATGGCCTCGTCGACCGGTTTGACCCAGCGCGGGTCGACCACGGTGGTGGAGATCCCCTGCTTGTCGAGCAGGTTGGCGATCTCCAGGCACATCGGCGCGAGGGCGCCCACCGAGACGAGCAGGACGTCCGGGGTGTCGGTGCCCGGTTCGCGCAGCACGTCCATGCCTCCGACGCGCCCGACGGCCGGTACGGCGGGGCCGACGGCGCCCTTGGAGAAGCGGACCACGGTCGGCGCGTCGTCGACGGCGACGGCCTCCCGGAGTTGGGCGCGGACCTGGTCGGCGTCGCGCGGGGCGGACAGCCTGAGGCCCGGCACGACCTGGAGGATCGACATGTCCCACATGCCGTTGTGGGAGGCGCCGTCGGTGCCGGTGACGCCGGCCCGGTCCAGTACGAAGGTCACACCGCACTTGTGGAGGGCGACGTCCATCAGGACCTGGTCGAAGGCACGGTTGAGGAAGGTGGCGTACACCGCGAACACCGGATGCACCCCGCCCGCCGCCAGCCCCGCGGCGGACACGGCGGCATGCTGTTCCGCGATGCCGACGTCGTAGATGCGGTCCGGGAAGGCGTCCGCGAACTTCTTCAGGCCGACGGGCTGCAGCATCGCCGCGGTGATCGCGACGATGTCCTCGCGCTCCTTGCCGAGCTGGACCATCTCGTCACCGAAGACGGAGGTCCAGTCGGCGCCCGAGGCCTTGATCGGCAGGCCGGTGTCCGGGTGGATGGGGCCGATGCCGTGGAAGCGGTCGGCCTCGTCCTGGAGGGCGGGCTGGTATCCGCGGCCCTTCTCGGTGAGGCAGTGCACGATGACGGGCCCGCCGAAGCGCTTGGCGCGGGCCAGCGCGGACTCCAGGGCCTCGATGTCGTGGCCGTCGATCGGGCCGACGTACTTCAGGCCGAGGTCCTCGAACATGCCCTGGGGCGCGATGAAGTCCTTGAGACCCTTCTTGGCGCCGTGGAGGGTCTCGTACAGGGGCCTGCCGACGACCGGGGTGCGCTCCAGGAGGTCCTTGCCGCGGGCCAGGAAACGCTCGTACCCGTCGGTGGTCCGCAGCGTCGCGAGGTGGTTGGCGAGGCCGCCGATGGTCGGCGCGTACGACCGCTCGTTGTCGTTGACGACGATGACCAGCGGACGGTCCCCGTCGGCGATGTTGTTGAGCGCTTCCCAGGCCATGCCGCCGGTGAGGGCGCCGTCACCGATCACGGCGACCACGTGGTCCTCGCGGTCGAGGATCTGGTTGGCCTTGGCGATGCCGTCGGCCCAGCCGAGGACCGTGGAGGCGTGGCTGTTCTCGATGACGTCGTGCTCGGACTCGGCCTGCGAGGGGTAGCCGGACAGACCACCCTTCATCTTCAGCCTGGAGAAGTCCTGACGGCCGGTGAGCAGCTTGTGCACGTACGACTGGTGTCCGGTGTCCCAGAGGACCTTGTCCTTGGGTGATTCGAACACGCGGTGCAGGGCGATGGTGAGCTCGACCACGCCGAGGTTGGGGCCGAGGTGGCCGCCGGTCTTGGAGACGGCGTCGACGAGGAAGGTCCGGATCTCCTCGGCCAGCTGGTCCAGCTGCTCCAGGCTGAGCCGGTCCAGATCGCGCGGTCCCCTGATGCGGGTCAGCAGCGGCACCCGTACCTCCTTGCAAGTAGAGCTGATCGAGCTGTTGCCGGGCTCGTCGAGTCTAATGTTCCGGCTGTGCGGCCGACGCCCGGGCGGTGCGTGATAGGTCACGCGATCGGCTGTACCCACGATGTGCCGTTCCTACGACATGACTGTGCCCGGCACCATCGCGGGCGCCGGGCACAGCAGTTCGTGCGGTTACGCGCGACCCGCGGTCTTCTGTGTCTTGCGGGTGACCGAGTCGATCACGACGGTGGTCAGCAGAACCGCCGCGGTGATCATGTACTTGACCGGCTCGGCGATGGACTCCAGCTGGAGGCCGTACTGGATCGAGACGATGACCAGCACACCGAGGAGCGCGTTCCAGGTCCGGCCACGGCCACCGAACAGCGAGGTGCCGCCGATGACGGCCGCGGCGATCGCGTTCATCAGCAGGTCACCGGTGCCGGCGCTCTGGTTGGCCGACGCGATCTTCGACGCCAGGAACAGGCCGCCGACCGCCGCGAGACCGCCGGAGATCGCGAAGACCGAGATCCGGACCGCGGTGACGTTGATGCCCGCACGCCGGGACGCCTCGACACTGCCGCCGAGCGCGAAGATCTTGCGGCCGTAGGCGGTGCGCCGCAGCAGGAAGTCGGTCGCGATCAGGAACACCAGGAACACCACCGTGGCCAGCGGCAGACCCTTGTACTGGTTGTACATGTAGGCCGCGGCGAAGGCGATGACGGCCAGCAGCACGGTCCGCAGGACGGTGTCGCTGAGCGGCCGGGACGGGACGCCCGCGGCCTCCCGGCGCCGGTTGCCCAGGAACGAGGTGAGGAAGAACACCGCGACCATGACCGCGGCCAGCGCGTACGCGGCGGCCACATCCGTGAAGAAGTACGTGGTCAGCTTGCCGATCAGACCGTCGCTGTCGAGGTTGATGGTGCCGTTCTCGCCCAGGATCTTGAGCATGAAGCCCAGCCAGAACAGCAGACCGGCCAGGGTCACCGCGAACGCGGGAGCGCCCAGTACGGCGAAGAAGAAACCGTGCGCCGCGCCGATGGCGGCGCCCGCGGCCACGGCGACGAGCACCGCCAGCCACTCCGGCCAGCCCTGGTTGACCGCCAGGACGGCCGCGATGGCGCTGGCCGCGCCACTGACCGAGCCGACCGACAGGTCGATCTCGCCGAGCAGCAGCACGAAGACGATGCCGACGGAGATCATGCCCGTGCCGACCATGGTGACGGTGATGTCGCTCAGGTTCTGCGCGGACAGGAAGTTGGAGTTCAGGCTCTGGAAGACGACGCAGATGACGATCAGGCCGATGACGACCGGGATCGAGCCGAGCTCGCCGGTCTTCATCTTGCGCTTGAACTCACCGAGGTAGCCCGTCAGGCCCTGCTCCCGGACGAGGAGCCGGGGGTCGACCGCGGTCACCGCGGCCGCTGCCGCATCGGGGTTGTCGACGGCGACGTCGGTCTTCGATGTCGCGGAGGTCTTGTCGAAACTCACTTGGAAACCTCCCCGTTCGTGCTGGTCGTGCGGGCCGCACGACGGGTCACGGCGTTTTCGGTGGCGCCGGTGATGGCGGAGATGATCTCCTCCTGAGAGGTCGTCTTGACCTCGAAGACACCGTTGTTGCGCCCCAGGCGCAGCACGGCGACCTTGTCCGCCACCGCCTTGACGTCGGCCATGTTGTGGCTGATGAGGATCACCGCGTGGCCGCGCTCGCGCAGCCGCTCCACGAGGTCGAGGACCTGCGCGGTCTGCTCGACACCGAGGGCGGCGGTGGGCTCGTCCAGGATGACCAGCTTGGGCTCGCCGAGCATGGAGCGGGCGATGGCCACCGTCTGGCGCTGGCCGCCGGAGAGCGAGGCGATCGGGATACGGACGCTCGGGATACGGATGGACAGCGTGCGCAGCAGCTCCTGCGAGCGTCGCTCCATCTCGACCTCGTCGAGCACGCCCCACTTCCTCACCTCGCGGCCGAGGAAGAGGTTGCCGACGACATCGATGTTGTCGCACAGCGCGAGGTCCTGGTAGACCGTCGCGATACCCAGGGCCTGGGCGTCGTGCGGCCGGTTGATCTGGACGGACCTGCCGTCCCACTCGATGACACCCTCGTCGATGGGGTGCACGCCGGCGATCGTCTTGACCAGCGTGGATTTTCCGGCGCCGTTGTCGCCCACCAGGGCGACCACTTCACCGGCGTGGACCTCAAGCTCTACGTCGGTGAGCGCCTGAACGGCACCGAACCGCTTGGAGACCCCGCGCAACGCCAGCACGGGCGTAGCGGACACGTGAACCATCTCCTTCGCCGCCTGACCCGGCGGGAGGTTGTGCAGAAAGAAGTCTGGGGGATGTTCCGTCCGGCGCCCCGCAACGAGCTTGCGGGGCTGTCTGATGTGCGGGGCGCCGGCGGAGCCTGGGGAGCAGCCGTGTCCCCACGGGAGATTCCGGTACGGGGGCTCTTGGCCGAACTCCCGTACCTGGAAGGGGACTTGAGGCTGCTTACTTGATGCCGGCCTCGTCGCAGGCGGCCTTGTACTTGCCGGTGCAGATCTCGGCGGCGGTGTAGAAGCCTTCCTTGATGACCGTGTCGTTGACGTTGTCCTTGGTCAGCGAGACGACCGGGACCAGGACGGACGGGACGTCGTTCGCGCTGCCGCTGGAGACCTTGTCCTTGGCGATGGAGCCCAGGCTCTCGCCCTTGGCCAGCGCGACGGCCATCTCACCGGCGACGCCGGCCTCCGTCGGGTACGACTTGAACACGCTCATGTACTGGTCGCCGACGAGGATCCGCTGGACGGCGGAGAGTTCGGCGTCCTGGCCGGTGACGGGGACCTTGAGACCGGCGGCCTTGAGGGCGGTGATGACACCGCCGGCCATGCCGTCGTTCGCGGAGTAGACGCCCGCGATGTTCTTGCCGCCGACCGCGGAGATCGCCGCCTCCATCTCGGAGTTGGCGTTGTCCGGCGACCACTCCTTGGTGTCGTACTCCTTGGCGATCGTGACCTTGCCGTCCAGGGCGGAATGGGCGCCCGCCTTGAACTGGGCGGCGTTCGGGTCGGTGACCGAACCGTTGACCATGACGATCTTGGAGGACTTGGTGGCCTTGGCACCCAGGGCCTTCAGCAGGGCGGCGCCCTGGGTCTTGCCGACCTCCTCGTTGTCGAACGAGGTGTAGGCGCTGATCGGGCCTTCGGCGAGGCGGTCGTAGGCGACGACCTTGATGCCCTGGTCCACGGCCTTCTGGACCGAGTTCTTGATGGCCTTCGCGTCCACGGGGTCCACGATGAGCACGTCCACCTTGTTGGTGATCATCGTGTCGACCTGCTGGGACTGCAGGCTCGCGTCCTGCCGCGCGTTGTTGTACAGGACCTTGGCCTTGTTGTCCGTGAGCTCCAGGATCTTCTTCTCGATCAAGGGCCTGTCGAACTTCTCGTACCGCGCGGTCTTGTTCTCCGGAAGGAGCAGACCGACCTTGATGTCGTTGCCCTTCGACGGGGAGCCGGAGGACTCGGCCTTGTCCCCGGACTCCTTGGCGCTGCCACAGGCGGCCAGTGAAACCGCCATGGCACTGGCGGCGACAGCAACGGCGGCACGACGCATACGCGTATTCACTTCAGAAACCTCCCTGACGAGGCCGCGTCATTGCGGCCGAGGTGGCTGGAAGTCAACTCGGCCGCACGTGCGACGTCAAGAAGTAAATCCTTAACGGGTTGGCAACGGTGCCATCCGTTCTCTAAGTGAAGGCGGGTGTCGCCGCATGCAGCGTGCCGTCCAAAAGGGTCGAATCGCCCATCTCGCTGAGCGCGAGGGCGAGCGCTCCGAGCACTTCGGCACGACCACCGAGGGCCCCTGGGAGAACGGAGAGCTGGCGTGCCGCACTGGGGATCGCATAGCGGCCCACGGACTCCCTGATCGGCCCGAGCACCAGCTCACCGGCCTCGGCGAGATCACCGCCCAGGACCACCCGGCTCGGGTTCAGCAGATTGCAGAGGTTGGCGACTCCACTGCCGATATGGCGGCCGACGTCGGCGATCACCCGACGGCAGCCAGGATCTCCGTCCCGCGCCAGGCGCACCACGCCTTCCATCGTCAGGTCGGTGCCGTGGCTGGACTGGAGCAGCGGCAGCACATAGCGCGCGGCCGCGAAGGTCTCCAGGCAGCCCCGGTTTCCGCACCGGCAGACCGGGCCGGACTCGTCAAGTGTAATATGTCCGATTTCTCCTGCGGTGCCCCCGGGCCCGCGGTAGATCTTCCCGCTGATCACCAGGCCCGCGCCGACACCGCTCGCGACCTTGATGTAGGCCAGGTCGCGCACCCCCCGCCCGCTCCCCCAGACCAGCTCGCCCAGGGCGCCGAGGTTGGCGTCGTTGTCCACGTGGACGGGCACGCCGAGCCGGCCGCGCATCTCCTCCGCGGGCCGGGTGCCGGACCAGCCGGGCAGGATGGCGGTCGAGCCGAGGGTGCCGGACTCCACGTCGATCGGGCCGGGGACGCCGAGCCCCACGCCGGCGATCTTGGAGCGGTCCACTCCGGTGGCCTCGATCAGCCGGGTGACCAGCTGTTCCGCCCGATCGAACCCCTGCGCCGAGGAGGCGTCCACATCCAGCGGCTCGGACTCCTCGGCCAGCACCTGATGGGCCAGGTTCCCGACCGCCACCCGCAGATGGGTGTGCCCGAAGTCGACCCCTATGACGATGCCGGCGTCCCCGCTCAGGGAGACGCTGCGGGCCCTTCGACCGCCCGCCGAGGTGGGCGTGACCTCGACGGTTCCGCCGTCCTTGAGTTCGCGCACGATGTTGGAGACGGTCGCAGCCGACAGGCCCGTCGTCCGCGCGATCTCCGCCTGCGTGAGCGACCCGGCCAGCCGCACGGCTCGTACGACCCGCTCCAGGTTGGCTCGGTGCAGCGACGACTGCGACCCCGGAGTCTCCACGACGACCTCCTGCGCGCGGGGCCGCTTCAACGAGGCCCCGTCTATGTCCAACTAGTGAACTCTAAGCTGACGCGTTCGGGTTGCCTCCCGTCAAGAGGTTGAACCGCATCCGGATTCTTGAACAGGCAAGCGAACGCCGCCCCCGGTCAGCCGGGAGCGGCGCCGCACACCGTGGTTCGAGCGGTTACTTCAGGGCTCCGGCGGTCAGTCCCTGCACCACCTGACGCTGGAAGACGATGTACGCCGCGAGCACCGGCAGCATCGCCATGACCAGGCCCGCGAACAGGCCGGACCAGTCGCCCTTGTAGCCCTGGCTGACCGCCAGCTGCACCAGGCCCTGGGTCAGGACGCGCTTGTCCGGGTCGGTGTTCAGCACGGTCGGCAGCATGTACTGGTTCCACTGCCCCAGGAAGTTGAAGATCCCCACGCTGATCAGGCCGGGCTTGGCCATCGGCAGCATGATCTGGAAGAACGTCCGGGAGTGCGAGGCCCCGTCCACGAACGCCGCCTCCGCGACCGAGGTCGGCAGGGTGCGGAAGAACGCGGTCAGGAAGAACACCGTGAACGGCAGCGAGTAGGCGATGTAGACCAGGATCAGCCCGTGGATCGTGTTCAGCAGGCCCATGTTGTTCACGACGTAGAACAGCGGGACCAGCGCCAGCATGATCGGGAAGCTCATGCCGCCGATGAACAGGTAGTAGATGAACCTGTTGCCCGGGAAGTCGAAGCGGGCCAGCACGTACGCCGCCATCGAGCCGAGCACCAGGGTGCCGATCAGCGACCCTCCCACCACCAGGATGGTGTTGAGGAAGTAGTCGCTCATGTTGGCCTCGGTCCAGGCCCGCGACCAGTTGTCGAAGTGCAGCGCGTCCGGCAGTGACCAGGGCGAGCCGAAGATGGCGCTGTCGCTCTTGAAGGACGTCATGACCGCCCAGACCAGCGGCAGCACGACCATGATCGCCCAGATCACCAGGATCCCGTGCGAGAAGGCGTTGAGGACGCCGCCCTCCTTCTTCTCCTTCCGAACGGGGCCGGCCGGGACGTCGACCTTGGCGACGGGCACACCGGACTCGGCCGGCAGCGGGGCGGGGGGCTCGGTCGTCTTCATCTGTCAGAACTCCAGCCGCTCGCGTCGTCCGAGCCGCATCACGAGGGCGGCGAAGGCCAGCGTGACGACGAGCAGGGCGACGCCGATGGTGGTGGCGTAGGCGGCCTGCCCGTCACGGAACGCCTTCTGGTACACGTACAGGACCATGACGGTGGTCGAGTAGTCGGGACCGCCCGGCCCGGTCGTCATGATCTGCACGACCGCGAACGACTCGGCGCCCAGGGCGAGGATGCCCATGTAGACCCAGCCGGACTGCACGGTGTCCCACAGCAGCGGCAGGGTGATCCGGAAGAACGTGGTGGCCCGGCCGGCCCCGTCGAGCAGCGCCGCCTCGTACATGTCCGCCGGGATGGAGGCCATACCGGCGGAGAAGAGGACCACGAAGAAGCCGACCGTGGACCACACGAGCACCGCCATCACACACCACAGGGCCAGGCTCGGGTCGCCCAGCCAGAGCGGCTGGACGCTGTCGAGGCCGATCCCGCGCAGCAGCGAGTTGATGGCACCGCTGTCCGGGTTGTACGCGAAAGCAAACAACAGGGCGACGATCGCGATCGAAAGCACCTGCGGGAAGAAATAGACGATCTTGTAGAAAGAGGAACCCCGAACTCCGGAAATGACCGGGCCGCCCCTCCTCCTGCGCCCGCCGACATTGATCATGAAGGCGAAGAACAGCGCCAGGCTGATCGTCACGAGCGGCAGCACGACCGCGAACATCAAGCTGTGCTGCAAGGACTTCCAGAAGATCTCGTCGTCCAGCATCCTCCGGTAGTTGTCCAGGCCGACCATCTTGAATTCGGGGCTCAGGCCGGTCCAGTCCGTGAACGAGTAATAGATGGACTGGATGAACGGCCAGACCACGAAGAGCGCGTACAGTCCGAGGGGCAGAGCCAGAAACCCCACGATGAACCGGTACTTGCCGTGCTGCATCGCTTCTCCGGTCCGTCTACTGGTGCTTGTAGTGCTTGATCGAGCTGTCCTTGGCGGTCTCGTCCGCGTAGCCCTGGATCTTCTTGATGGCCTCGGCGGGAGTGAGTCGGCCGGCCATCATCTCGCCCAGGCCGGAGACCCCGATCTTCTCCTTCTGCAATTGCACGTACCAGTCCTGCATCCGCGGATTCACCACGTTGCTGCCGGCCTTCTCCAGCGCCGCGACACCGGACTTCAGGCCCGGGGTGAGGGTGATGCCGTCGGTGCCGCCGTTGTACGCGGTCAGCGACTTGACCTTGCTGGTGAAGTTCTTCGAGGACGCCTCGCTGAGCATGATGCGCAGCTGCTCCATGCCGCCCTCGCCGTTCTTCGCCTTGGCCGGGACGATGAAGGGCTCGCCGCCGGAGGCCCAGATGGTGCCGAAGGGCATCTTGTCGGAGGAGTCGATGCCGGTGGGCGCGGAGACCGCCAGGTTGAAGTCCTTCGGGATGACGTTCGCCGACTCGTTCTCCACCCAGGAGCCGTTCGGGATGAACAGCGCCTTGCCCTTGGCCCAGGCGGTCTGCGACTGGATGTGGTCCAGACCGGGGGTGCCCTTGAGGATGTAGCCCTTCTTGTAGAGCTCGTAGTAGGCCTCGAAACACGCCTTGACGGCCGGGTGCTTCCAGGCGTTCGGCTCCAGGTTGTCGATGGCGTCGAGCACCTCGACACCGCCCACCTTGCCGATCATCGGGTAGAGCGAGAAGGGGAGGTAGTACGGGTACTTGCCCGCGTACGTCCAGCCCGCCATGCCCTTCTTCTTGGCCTTCTCGCACACCGCGAGCATCTGGTCCCAGGTCTCGGGATAGGTGGCGTCGAGCGAGTCCAGGGCCTTCTGCGAGTACCAGACGCCGTACACCGTGTAGGCGTAGTACATGATCCAGACCGGGTCGCCGTCGAGCTGGCCCATCTCCACGATGCCGGGGCGCAGCGTGTCGCGGACCTTCTTGTTCGGGTCGTCGTAGGAGGGGGCGTCCAGCAGCGGAGTGAGGTCGGTGAGCTGGTCTTTTCCGGCCAGGACGCCCATGTCCATCTGCTCGGCGCCGGAGTTGTCGATCAGGTCCGGCGGGGTGCCCTGGTTGAAGCGGGGCTGGAGCGTGGACTGGATCTTCTGGGTGGCGGAGAACTTCACCTTCGCCTTGGGGAAGTTCTTCTCGTAGATCTTCACGGCGTCCTCGGCGTACTCCTTGCCGAAGCCGCCGTCGAACAGGACGAATTCCATTCCCGCCGTGTCGTTCACGGCCAGCGGGTTCTTCGCGGTCTTCTTGCCCGCCTTGGCCTTGTCGCCGCTGTCGTCGCCGCCGCTGCTCGCGCAGGCCGACAGGAAACTCATGGTGGGAACGGAGATCAGGCCCAGCGCGGCCGACCGCTTGATCAGATCACGGCGGCCGACACCACCGGTGCCGTTGTTCTCGGCAGAAGTGGATCCCATGCTCAAGTCCTCGCCTTCTCCAGGACTCAGGCGGTGAACCGGATCCTCCCGGGCACCGCGGTCAGGTCAAACCGGGTCGTGCAGGAATTGCAGATCGTCACGATGGTCATGACGTGCGGATCGTGTGAATTGCCGACAGGTATAGTCCACTCCCTGCCAGCGGAGCAAGATCGAACGCAGGGTTGGCCACGGGTCTTTTCCGAGTTGAGACCTCGCGGAAATATGAGCGGGCTGTGTACCGCTTGCCGGAAAAATCCCTGACATAGCCCCCGAATGCCGCAGTCAACACCCTTGACATCACTGTCCACTTGAGCAACTACTGGTCCTTGCGCACAGAAGTTGACAACGTTGTCCCCAGCGCAGGAGGGGTGCTCGCGTATGCGGCAGCACAGGGTTCGGCTCAGACGGGGTTTATCGGGTGGGCGGGGTACGGCGGTCGTGCTGACGGCCGCCTTCGCGTTGGCGGTGAGCTCTCAGGGGGCGGCTGTGGCCCTGCCCCAGGCGCCCGCGGCCGCCGAGAGCGGGTTCGCGTCCTCGTTCGAGGCGGACGATCCGGCACCCGACTGGCTCAACACGGTCGACACGACGCCGGACGGCGGCAAGCGCGCCTCAGGCGTCGACGGCGGCTACAGCACCGGCATCCCGGGCAACATCACCGACCATGTCACGGAGGTGAGGGCGAGCGCCGAGAACACCGGCGGCGGCGAGGTGAAGGGCAACCTCGTCGACGGCGAACCCGGCACCAAGTGGCTCGCCTTCGAGCCCGCCGGCTGGGTGGAGTTCGACCTCGACCGGCCCGCCAAGGTGGTCACCTACGCCCTGACCTCGGCCAACGACCACCCCGAGCGCAACCCGAGGGACTGGACCCTCAGGGGCTCCACGGACGGCAAGGACTGGAAGACGCTCGACACCCGCGCGGACGAAACCTTCTCCGAACCGTTCCAGACGAGGTCGTACGACATCCCGGCGGACGCCGTCGGGGAGTACCAGCACTTCCGGCTGGACATCACGAAGAACAACGGCGCCTCCGACATCGTCCAGCTCGCCGACGTGCAGTTCTCCAAGGGCGGGAGCACCGGGCCTGTTCCGCAGGACATGCTCTCGCTGGTCGACCGGGGGCCGAGCGGCTCGCCCACCGCGATGGCGGACGCCGGATTCACCGGAAAGAGGGCACTGCGTTACGCCGGTCGCCACACGTCGAAGGGGCGGGCGTACTCGTACAACAAGATCTTCGACGTGAATGTGGCGGTCGACCGGCTGACCCGGCTGTCGTACCGGATCTACCCGGCGATGGCGAGCACCGACCGGGACTACGACGCGACGAACGTGTCGGTGGACCTGGCCTTCACCGACGGCACCTTCCTGAGCGAGCTCGGCGCGAGCGACCAGCACGGATTCGCGCTGTCGCCCGAGGGGCAGGGCGCCTCGAAGGTGCTCTACGTCAACCAGTGGAACAACGTGGTCTCGCGGATCGGGTCGGTCGCGGCCGGGAAGAAGGTCGACCGGATCCTGGTGGCCTACGACTCCCCGAGCGGGCCGGCGAAGTTCCGCGGCTGGCTGGACGACGTGACGCTGGAGCGGGTCGCGCCGGAGAAGCCGAAGGCGCATCTGTCGGACTACGCGCTCACCACCCGCGGCACCAACTCCAGCGGCGGCTTCTCGCGCGGCAACAACTTCCCGGCCGCCGCGGTCCCGCACGGCTTCAACTTCTGGACGCCGGTGACCAACGCGTCGTCGCTGAGCTGGCTGTACGACTACTCCCGGGCCAACAACGACGACAACCTGCCGACGATCCAGGCGTTCAGCGCGAGCCACGAGCCGAGCCCGTGGATGGGCGACCGGCAGACCTTCCAGGTGATGCCGTCGGCCGCGTCCGGCACCCCGGACACCGGTCGTGAGGCGCGTGAGCTGGCCTTCCGGCACGAGAACGAGACCGCGCGGCCGTACTACTACGGAGTGCGGTTCGAGAACGGGCTCAAGACGGAGATGGCGCCGACGGACCACGCGGCGGTGCTGCGCTTCACCTATCCCGGTGACGACGCGAGCGTCGTCTTCGACAACGTGACGGACCAGGCGGGGCTGACGCTCGACACCTCAGCCGGTGTGGTGACGGGGTACTCCGACGTGAAGTCCGGGCAGTCGGCGGGAGCCACCCGGCTGTTCGTGTACGGCGAGTTCGACAAGCCCGCCAAGGAGGGCTCGGCGAGCGGGGTCAAGGGCTACCTGCGCTTCGACGCGGGCGCCGACCGGACCGTCACCCTGCGCCTGGCCACTTCTCTGATCAGCCTCGACCAGGCGAAGGACAACCTGCGCCAGGAGGTCCCGGACGGGAAGTCCTTCGACGACGTCAAGCGCGCCGCCCAGCGTGCCTGGGACCGGATCCTCGGCAAGGTCGAGGTCGAGGGTGCCACCCAGGACCAGCTGACCACCTTGTACTCCAGCCTGTACCGGCTGTACCTGTACCCCAACTCCGGCTTCGAGAAGGTGGGTTCGAAGTACCAGTACGCCTCGCCCTTCTCCCCGATGCCGAGCCCGGACACCCCGACGCACACCGGCGCGAAGATCGTGGACGGCAAGGTGTACGTCAACAACGGCTTCTGGGACACCTATCGGACCACCTGGCCGGCGTACTCCCTGCTGACGCCCTCTCAGGCGGGCGAGATGGTCGACGGGTTCGTCCAACAGTACAAGGACGGCGGCTGGACCTCACGCTGGTCCTCCCCCGGCTACGCGGACCTGATGACCGGCACCTCCTCGGACGTGGCCTTCGCGGACGCGTACGTCAAGGGCGTCGACTTCGACGCGAAGTCGGCGTACGACGCGGCCGTGAAGAACGCGACGGTCGTACCCCCGTCCGCGGGTGTGGGCCGCAAGGGCATGGCGACCTCGCCGTTCCTCGGCTACACGAGCACCGACACCCACGAGGGACTGTCATGGGCTCTGGAGGGCTGCCTCAACGACTACGGCATCGCGAGGATGGGGCAGGCGCTCTACGCGAAGACCCACGAGAAGCGCTACAAGGAGGAGTCGGAGTACTTCCTCAACCGCGCCCAGGACTATGTGAACCTCTTCGACTCGAAGGCCGGTTTCTTCCAGGGCCGCACCGAGACCGGTGACTGGCGCGTCGAGTCCTCGAAGTACGACCCGGCGGTGTGGGGCTTCGACTACACCGAGACCAACGGCTGGGGGTACGCCTTCACCGCCCCGCAGGACAGCCGGGGCCTGGCCAACCTGTACGGCGGACGCGCGGGGCTGGCGAAGAAGCTGGACGCGTACTTCTCCACCCCTGAGACGGCCTCGCCGGACCTCATCGGCTCCTACCCCGGCGTCATCCACGAGATGACGGAGGCACGGGACGTCCGGATGGGCATGTACGGGCACTCCAACCAGGTGGCCCACCACATCAACTACATGTACGACGCGGCCGGCCAACCCTGGAAGACCCAGAAGAACGTCCGCGAGGTGCTGCAACGCCTGTACGTCGGCAGCGAGATCGGGCAGGGCTACCACGGCGACGAGGACAACGGCGAGCAGTCGGCCTGGTTCCTGTTCTCCGCGCTCGGCTTCTACCCGCTGGTGATGGGCAGCGGCGAATACGCCGTCGGCTCCCCGCTGTTCACCAAGGCGACGGTCCACCTGGAGAACGGCCGGGACCTGGTCGTCAGGGCGCCGAAGAACAGCACGAAGAACGTGTACGTGCGGGGACTGAAGGTCAACGGCCGTTCCTGGACGTCGACTTCGCTGCCGCACTCGCTGCTGGCGAAGGGCGGGGTCCTGGACTTCGACATGGGAGCGAAGCCGTCGTCGTGGGGCACCGGCAAGAACGCCGCCCCTGTGTCGATCACCCAGGACGACCGGGTGCCGGCCCCGCGTGCGGACGTACTGAAGGGCGCGGGTGCCCTGTTCGACAACACCTCGGCGACGGACGCGAGGGTGGCCTCGGCCGTGGACCTGCCGGTCTCCGGGCGGGTCAAGGCGCTCCAGTACACGCTGACCTCGTCGGCGGACCGGACGAAGGCGCCGGCCGGCTGGACGCTCCAGGGCTCCGCCGACGGGACCACGTGGAAGACGCTGGACGCACGTTCCGGGCAGTCCTTCGCGTGGGACAGACAGACCCGTGCGTTCTCGGTGAAGACCCCGGGTAGCTACCAGAAGTACCGTCTGGTCGTCGATGGCGAGGCGGTGGTGTCGGAGGTGGAACTGCTCGTCTGAGCAGCCGAGTTGGGGGTTCCGTGCCGTTGAGCGTGCCTGTCCTGCCCGAGGATGCCGACCCGGCCTGGCTGCCGCCCGAGGCCTTTCGGCCGCTCGGCGGGCGGCGGACCCTGATCCGCGGATCGGGGCCGCTGGTGGAGACGGTGCACGCGGAGGTGGCCGAGGCCTGCGCCCGGTTCGGTGGTCGTGTCGTACGCGACCCCGAGCCGGGCGCTCCCGGGTACGACCTGGTGCTGGAACTGACGGGCGCCGAGGAGTCCGAGGCCTTCACCTTCCTCCGCGAGGGCGGCCGGACGACCGTGACCGCGTCCGGGCAGGCCGGGCTGCTGTACGGCCTGTTCCACGTCGTCCGGCTCGGCGAGGAGGCCTTCGCGGGGGAGCCGACTCGGCGGAACCACCGTCCGGCGGTGGCGCTGCGGATGGTGGACCACTGGGACAACGTGGCGGTGCACCCGGTCATGGGCCAGGTGGAGCGCGGCTACGCGGGCGGTTCGCTGTTCTGGGCGGACGGCCGGGCGCGCCGGGAGCAGGCCCGGGTGCGCGCCTACGGTCGGCTGCTGGCCGCCTGCGGGATCAACGCGGTGGCGGTGAACAACGTCAACGTGCACGAGACTGAGGCGCACCTGCTGACGGACCGGATCGGTGAGGTCGCCGACATCGCGGCCGCGTTGCGTGCGTACGGGATCAGGACCCATCTCTCGGTCGGCTTCGCCTCGCCCCTGGTGCTCGGCGGGTTGCCGACGGCCGACCCGCTGGACGAGACGGTGCGCGGCTGGTGGGCCGAGGTGACCGCGCGGGTGTACGAGGCGATACCGGACTTCGGCGGCTACGTGGTGAAGGCCGACTCGGAGGGGCAGCCGGGCCCCTTCGCGTACCGGCGCAGTCACGCGGACGGCGCGAACATGCTGGCCGCCGCACTCGCGCGGTACGGCGGGACCGTGCACTGGCGGGCCTTCGTCTACGACCACCGGCAGGACTGGCGGGACCGGACGACGGACCGGGCGCGGGCCGCGTACGACCATTTCACCCCGCTGGACGGGGAGTTCGCCGCCAACGCGATCCTCCAGGTGAAGCACGGTCCGCTGGACTTCCAGGTGCGCGAGCCGGTGTCACCGCTGATCGGCGCGATGCCGCGGACCCGGCTGGCGGTGGAGGTGCAGGCCACCCAGGAGTACACCGGGCAGCAGCGGCACGTGTGCTGGCTCGGGCCGATGTGGAGCGAGGTGCTGCGGTTCCGGCCGGCCGGGCGGGAGCCCGTCGGGGAGTTGGCGCGGGGCGGCCTGGTGGCGGTGTCCAATGTCGGCGACGACCCGTTCTGGACCGGGCATCCCCTCGCCCAGGCGAACCTGTACACCTTCGGACGGCTGGCCTGGCGGCCGGACGCGGATCCCGGCGACCTCCTCGACGAGTGGATCCGGCTCACCTTCACGCCCGGCGCGACCTCGGACCCCGGTCGCCTGGAGGCGGGGCTGCACGCCGTGCTGGACGGTTCGTGGCGGACGTACGAGAAGTACACCGCGCCGCTCGGGGTGGGCTTCATGGTGCAACCGGGCCATCACTACGGCCCGAGCGTCGACGGCTACGAGTACAGCCCCTGGGGGACCTACCACTTCGCCGACCGGGACGGCATCGGTGTCGACCGGAGTGTGGCGACCGGGACGGGCTACGCGGGCCAGTACCCGGGGCCCTGGGCCGAGGTGTACGAGCCGCCGGACACCTGCCCCGACGAACTGCTGCTGTTCTTCCACCACATGTCCTACGGGCACCGGCTGCACAGTGGGAAGACGGTGATCCAGCACATCTACGACACCCACTTCGAGGGCGTGGAGGAGGTGGCGGAGGCCCGGCGGGCCTGGGCCGCTCTGGTGGACCTCGTCTCCCCGGCGCGCCACGCGCGGGTCGCGGAGCGGTACGAGGAGCAGCTCCGCAGTGCCCGCGAGTGGCGCGATCAGGTCAACAGCTACTTCTTCCGCAAGTCAGGTGTGCCCGACGCACATGGGCGCCGTATCTACTGAAGCCGCGGCTACTGAAGTCGCCTCTACTGAAGTCGCAGGATCACTGTGCCGAGCGGATCGAGGGTGAGCGGCTCGCCCTGGGCGACGTGTTTGCCGGTGAGCAGGTCGGTGGCGGTGACGTGGGCGGTCAGGTGGGCCGGTTCGGGGGCGTGGTTGAGGAGGAAGAGGAGGCGGGTCCCGTCGGGGGCGACGCGGGTGGCGGACTCGACGGTCGACTGGTCGGCGTACGGGCCGAGCAGGTCGTGGCGGGCGAGGACCCGGCGTACCACCTGGTCGACGCCCGGCTGGTCCAGGGCGGTGGCGACGTACCAGCCCTCCCCCTCGCCGAACCGGTTGCGGGTCACCGCGGACGTGCCCGCGTAGAAGTCGGCGCCGTAGGTGCCGACCGGCTCGGCGCCGCGCGGCTGCACGATCTCGAAGACGAGGCGTGCCTCCGCCTCGAGTTCCGGGATGTGCTGGGCGAACTCCGGTGACCGGGCGTCCCATTCGTCGACACGGATGCCCATGAGGGAGGCGAGTGGACCGGGGACGTCGGCGAGGAAGGCCAGGTCGTGTTCGTCGACGCGGCCGGAGAGGAAGGTGGACAGGACCGTGCCGCCGCGAGCGGCGACCGCTTCGAGGCGGGCGGCCAGGTCGCCCTTGACCATGTGCAGGACGGGCGCGAGCACCACGTCGTACGGCGTGAGGTCGGCGGTCTGCGGGACCACGTCCAGGTCGGCGCCGGCCTCGCGGGCGGCCCGGTAGTAGGCGTGGACGGTGTCCTGGTAGCGGACCAGGCGGGACGGGCCGTCGGAGATCTCCAGGGCCCACCAGCTGTCCCAGTCGAAGACCAGGGCGGTGCGGGCGGGAGTGCGGGCACCCAGGGTCGCGCTGCCCAGCAGCTCCAACTCCCGTCCCAGGTCCGCTACTTCACGGAAGACTCGGGTGTCGTCGCGGCCCGCGTGGCCGATCACCGCCCCGTGGTACTTCTCGCAGGCGCCGCGGGAGGCGCGCATCTGGAAGTAGAGGGCGGCGTCGGCGCCGTGGGCGACGGCCTGGAAGGTGGCGAGCCGCAGTTCCCCGGGTCGCCGCAGCGGGTTGACGTCACGGCAGGCGGTGGTGGACGGGGTCTGTTCCATCAGCCAGAAGGGGGCGCCGTCCCCCAGGCCGCGCATCAGGTCATGGGCGAGGGCGGGCCAGGTGGGCGGGGCGTCGAGGGGCGGGTAGCTGTCCCAGGACACGAAGTCGAGGTGGGGCGCCCAGCGGTGGTAGTCGAGGGGGCGAAACATGCCCATGAAGTTGGTGGTGACGGGGGTGTCGGGGTCATGGACGCGGATCACCTCCTTCTCGGCGAGGAAGCAGCCGAGCAGCGCGTCGGTGGTGAAGCGGAAGTAGTCGAGGGTGGTGCCCTGGAAGGCGGTGTGGTCGGGGCCGCGCCAGTGTTCGGTGAGGGCGCTGGGGGGCTCGATCTCGTCGAAGTCGGTGTAGCGGTGCGACCAGAAGGTCGTGTACCAGGCGTCGTTGAGGGCGTCGAGGGTGACGTACTTCTCGCGGAGCCAGCGCCTGAACGCGTCGGCGCACAGCTCGCAGTAACAGGTGCCGCCGTACTCGTTGTTGATGTGCCAGGCGAGCAACGCCGGGTGGTCCGCGTACCGTTCGGCGAGCCGTGCGGCCAGCGCGGTGGAGAGTCGTCGGTACGCGGGTGAGCTGGGGCAGAAGTTGTGGCGCTGGCCGTAGCGGTGCCGTCTGCCCTCGAAGTCGGTGCGGCACACCTCGGGGTACTTCCTGGCGAGCCAGGGCGGCAGGGCGGCCGTGCCGGTGGCCAGGCAGACCTGCCGTCCCTCGGCGGCGGCCCGGTCGAGGATCCGGTCCAGGATCGTGAAGTCGTAGGTGTCCTCGGCCGGTTGGGTGAGCGACCAGGAGAAGACACCGACGGTGAGGGTGTCGATGCCGGCCCGGGTGAACAGGCGGTGGTCCTCGTCCCACACCTCCTGCGGCCACTGCTCGGGGTTGTAGTCGCCGCCGTAGGGGATCTTCGGGGTGCGGGGCGGTGTCATGCGGTGAAGTCCTCCTGGGTCTCGGCGATCACCGACCGGCTGCCGTGCAGCAGGGACAGCAGCAGTGGGGCGGCGAGCAGGGCGGGCAGGGCCTCGGTGAGCAGGACGGTCATGGCGCTCGTGAGGACGAGCAGCGAGGCGGCGCCGAGGGTGGCTCGGCCGCGGCGGATCAGGAAGTACCCGGCGAGGCGGGCGGTGTCCCGGGCGCGGAAGGCGAACAGCGAGGTGAGCACGAGCGCGTGCGCGCCCCACAGGAGCGAACCGACGCCGATGACCGCGAGCAGGGCGGCCCACCAGCGGGGCAGTCCGGTGGCGGAGAAGTGGGTGAGGGTGAAGCCGATCACGGTGAGCCAGGCCAGCAGCGGCGTCCACAGCTTCAGGGCCGGGAGCGCGTTGAGGCGCCAGCCACGCCGGTAGGCGCGGGCCGGGTGGAGGTCGGTGAGGTCACGGTCGCGGTGATGGAGCGCGTACAGGGCGGCTGACAGGGCCGGGCCGAGAGGCAGCAGGCATACGGCGGCCAGCGGCAGGTTGGCCGGGTCGGTGCCCACGACCAGCAGCCCGGCCAGGCCGGGTGCGGCCGCGCAGAGCAGCAGGACCTCGACGGTGACCAGGGTGTGGATCAGCGCGGCGGCGCGGGAGAGGGGACCGTCACCGAAGGCGGTGGCCTGAGGTGTGCTCACTGCGCGTGCTCCCTTCCGGGCAGCCAGAACCGGCCGCACGGCTCGGCGGGGACGCGGATCACCCGTTCTCCTTCTGGTAGCGGTCGTACGCCTTGTTGTGCATGTCGAGGAGCCGCTGCACGTTCTTGGCCTTCAACTCGCTGACGTAGGTGTCCCATTCGGACAGCGGGCGTTTGCCGAGGACGAACTTGAGGGTGTTCTGCGTGACGTGGTCCCGCAGCGGGGTGTCCCACAGCGACGCCTGCTCCTGCTCGACGGACTGCAGCGGGTGGGCCGGGGCGACGGGCAGTTGCTTGCGCTGGGTCATGGCGTCCTGGAACTTCTGCTCGTCGGGGCTGAACATGGAGGAGACCAGTTCCCAACTGCCGCCGTAGGCGAAGACGCCGTTGTAGAAGCCGTAGTCCTTCTGCATGTCCTTCGGGGCGTCAGGGTCGGAGCCCATCAGGCTGATGCCCTTCTTCGGCCGGTACCGGCCCCCGGAGCGGGTGTAGGTGACGCCCTCGACTCCCCACCGGGCGAACCGCTGGCCCTCGTCCGAGTACCAGAGCCAGTCCACGAACTGCATCATCGCGACGAAGGAGTCGCTCTTGAGGGCCTTGCTGGAGATCATGACGCCGTTCTCCAGCCGGATGCCACCCAGCACCACCGGTCCCGCCGGACCGAGCGGCACCGGGATCATCTCGATCCTCGCTCCCCTGACCTGCTTCTCCAGGTTGAAGCGGTACTCCTGCACCAGCACCTGGGGGTTGGCGCTGATCGCGAAGGACTTCTGCCCGAGCAGCTTCTGCGTCGCGTCGTCGTCGGTCTGGGTGAAGCTCTCCGGGTCGACCAGTTTCTCGGCGACCAGCTTGCGCACGAACTCCAGCATCTGCCGGAAGGCGTCACTCGCGCCGGTGAAGACGAACTCACGCGCGTTCGCGTCCCAGCTGATGTTGTCGTACGTCCAGCCCGCCCTGACCCCGTACGCCTGGCCGAGGTAGCTGAAGAGCGCGGCGGCCGGGTAGGGCGTGTTCTTGCTCCAGCGGTCGGAGAAGGGGTAGCGGTCCGGGTACTCCCGTCTGATCGCCGTGAACACGTCGTGCACCTCGTCCCAGGTGGTGGGCGCGGTCAGACCGAGCCGGTCGAGGACGTCCATGCGCAGCGCCAGCGAGTAGCCGGACCTGGCCTTCTCGTGCAGGCCGGGCAGCAGGTAGAACTTGCCGTCGGACTGGCGAATGGAGTCGAGCTCCGGCTCCAGCTTCCACTTCTTCACCTTGTCGCGGAAGTTGGGCATCAGGTGCAGGTAGTCGCTCACCGGGAGGATCGCGCCCGACGACACGAACGCGACCTCCGAGGGGTGGTACGTCTTGGGGATCAGGAACGGGGCGTCGCCGGAGCCGATGAGGACGCTGCGCTTCTTCTCGTAGTCCATGAGGGGGACGGAGACGGGCTTCAGGGTGACGCCGGTGCGCTTGGTCAGCTCCTTCCAGAACAGCCAGTCGTTCTTCATCGGGTAGACCGGGTTCTCGTTGTGCAGGACCGAGAACGACAGTGGCTCGGCCGCCTTGAACTGCTGGCCCGCCCGGTACTCCTTCATCGCGCCGTTCTGCTTCTTCGACAGGTCCTTGGAGCCGCCGCCGTCGTCGCCGCCCCCGCAGCCGGTGAGGGTGGCGAGGCCGACGAAACCCGCGGCGGCCAGGATCTGGCGGCGCGACAGCTGTCCTGCGTTCTTCACGGGAACTCCTTTGTTCCGTACGCCGGTTGAGGAGAGGTGCGGCACGTGCCGAGGCGGTCAGCCCTTGACCGCGCCGAGCATCACGCCCGACACGAAGTAGCGCTGCACGAAGGGGTACACACAGAGAATGGGCAGTGAGGTCAGCACGATCGTGACGGCCTGGATGTTCGCCCCGACCTGGCTGAGCTGCGCGTCGGCGGCGCCGGCGTTGCCGCCGGTGGTGGCGCCGGAGATCAGGTTGCGCAGGTAGACGGTGACCGGCATCAGCTCGGTCCGGTCCATGTAGAGGAACGCGCTGAACCAGGAGTTCCAGAAGGACACCGAGTAGAAGAGCACCATCGTGGCGACGACCGCCTTGGACAGCGGCAGCACGATCCTGAGCAGGATGCCGTACGCGCTCAGGCCGTCGATCTGCGCGGCCTCCTCCAGTTCGGTCGGCAGGCTCTCGAAGAAGGCCTTCATCACCAGCAGGTTGAAGACACTGATCGCGTTGGGCAGCGCGATCGCCCAGACGCTGTTCTTCAGGCCGAGGTCGGTGACCAGGATGTAGTTGGGGATGAGGCCGCCGGTGAAGAACATGGTGAACACCGCGATGCCGACGAGCGCGCCGCGTCCCTTGAGGTTCCTCTTCGACAGGACGTAGGCGTAACAGGTCGTCAGGACCATGGCGACGGCGGTGGCGACCACCGTGTACAGCACCGTGTTGCCGTAGTTCCGCCAGAACATCGAGTCCTGGAACACGATCTTGTACGTGGTGAGGTTGAACCCCTTGGGCCACAGCGTCACCTGGCCGGCCCGGATCTGGCGTTCCGCGCTGAAGGAGCGGGCGACGATGTTGAGGAACGGGTACAGGGTCACCCCCACCACCAGGGTGAGGACCACCCCGTTGACGCCCTGGAAGACGCGGTAACCGCGGGTCGGCTGGTTGACGGACGTACGTGGACGGGCGGGGCGCCCGGACAGCAGGTTCACCACAGGCTCGTCCCCACGGTGCGGCGCGAGAGCTGGTTCGCGGTCGTGATCAGCACCAGGCCGATGACCGCCTCGAACAGGCCGATGGCGGCGGCGTAGCTGAAGCTGTTGGACTCGACTCCGGAGCGGTAGACGTACGTGGAGATCACGTCGCCGGTCGGGTACGTCAGCGGGTTGTACAGCAGCAGGACCTTCTCGAAGCCGACCGCCATGAACGTGCCGATGTTGAGGATCAGCAGCGTGACCATGGTGGGGCGGATGCCGGGCAGGGTGACGTGCCAGATCTGCTGCCAGCGGCCCGCGCCGTCGATGCGCGCGGCCTCGTACAGATCGTCGTCGATGGTGGTGAGCGCGGCGAGGTAGAGGATCGTGCCCCAGCCGGCGGTCTGCCAGATCTCCGAGCCGACGTAGATGGTGCGGAACCACCCCGGTTCCTGGATGAACCGGATCGGATCGTGGCCGAGCCACCCGAGGACGTGGTTGACGGGACCGTCGGTGGCGAGCATCTGCAGGGTGATGCCCGCGACGATCACGATCGACAGGAAGTGCGGCAGGTACGACACCGACTGCACGAACCGCTTCAGCGACCGTCTGCGCACCTCGTTGAGCAGCAGTGCCAGCACGATCGGGATCGGGAAGCAGAACACCAGCGTGAGTCCGCCGATCCACAGGGTGTTGCGGAACACCTGCCAGAACGTGGGGTCGGTGAGGAACATGCGCACATAGCGCAGTCCCACCCACTGCTCACCGAAGAGGGAACCGCCCGGCTCGAAGCGCCGGAAGGCGATCACGTTGCCGATCATCGGCAGGTAGCGGAAGACGAGGAAGAACAGCAGGGGCAGAACGGCGAGCGAGTACAGCTGCCAGTCCCGGCGCAGTGCCCGGCGCCAGCCGGTGCGCGCGGGTGTCCGCGCGCGGAGACGGGGGGCTGCCCCGGCCGGTGGCGGGTCCTGGGTGCCCGGCGGTGGGGCCGATGTTGTGGACGTGCTCATGCTCGGGCCTCCCGTGGCATGGGACGCGGAACCGAAACTTTCGAGCTCTTACCGGTAACTTCGCGGCAACTTAGGGGCAGCAGAAAGCGCTGTCAATGGGGGCCGCGTGAGGGGATGTTGGGCCGTGGGGCGGTTGTGGCGCTCTGGATTCACCACGGGACGAGGGTGGAAGAGATGAAGGGATCGACGCGATCACGTCAAAAGTTTCTGACTTCTGACCGCAACGATCGGACCGGTCTGCCCCGTTGACGCCTGTGAGGTACCGCCGTGCCAGCGTTCGACCTGCCGCTGAAGGAACTCGAACACTACCGACCGGAGTTGGAGGAGCCCGCCGACTTCGACGAGTTCTGGCTGAGCACCCTCAAGGAGGCCGGGCAGACGGACCCGGTGGTCTCGGCGCGGCCGGTGGCGACGGGCCTGCGGCTGACGGAGACCTGGGACGTGACCTTCCGCGGCTTCGCCGGCGAGCCGGTGCGGGCCTGGTTCAGCCGGCCGGCCGGGGTGCCCGAACCGCTGCCCGCCGTCGTCGAGTACGCCGGCTACGGCCGCGGCCGAGGCCTCCCCCACGAGCGGCTGACCTGGGTGAACGCCGGGTACGCGCATCTGCTGATGGACAACCGCGGGCAGGGCGACCAGTACGGCTGCGGCGGCGACACCCCGGACCCGCACGCGAGCGCGCCCGGCGGCCCGGGCCCCGCGGTACGCGGTCTGCTCGACCCGCGGGACCACCACCACCGCCGCCTGATCACGGACGCGGTCCGCGCGGTGGCGGCGGTACGGGCGTTGACGGGGGTGGACGCGTCCCGCACCGTCGCCGTCGGCAACAGTCAGGGCGGCGGGCTCGCCCTCGCCGTCGCCGGGCTCGTCCCGGATCTCGCGGCGGTCCTGATCACCGCGCCCTTCCTGTGCGGGATCCGGCGGGCACTGGACCTCACCGACGCGGGCCCCTACGGCGAGATCACCGCGTACCTGTCCGTCCACCGGGGCGCCGAGCGCTCCGCGTACCGCACGCTCTCCTACCTGGAAGGCGTCTCCTTCGCCCGGCGCGCGCAGGCCCCGGCGCACTTCGGGGTGGGCCTGCGAGACACGGTGTGCCCGCCGAGCGGGGCGTACGCCGCGTTCAACACGTGGGCGGAACTGACCGGCGTGGACCCCCGCAAGGAGATCCACTCCTATCCGTACAACGGTCACGAAGGCGGCGACGCGGTGCATGTTCGTCGGCAACTGGGCTGGCTGGCGGAGGTGTTGAGTGTCAGTGAGGCCGCCCCCGGGTCGACGTGAACCCGGGCAGGTCCGTGTTCTGCCACGGCTTCACGCCTGCGAGGCGCTCGCCCTCCGTGGGGCGGTGACGGTGGTCGAGCTGGGATCTGCCCCGCACCAGGGCAGGTCCCGCGCTGTCACAAGCCAGTCATCGACGTCAGAAAACGACGTGCTTCCGCATCGTCCTCGGCATTTCCGCGAGTGCGGATGCCGGGATGCTCGATGGGAAGGGCGGGGCCGCGGCTGATCTCGTCGTACGCCGATTGTCGGAGGCTGCTGGCAATATCGCCGCCATGAACACCGTCCGTACCACCCCACCACGGCCGTTGGACGTGGCCGCGATCTTCCTTCAACTGGCCCCGCTGGCACGCACGACAACCCGGCTGCATCCCCGCCCCGGTTCTCCGTCACCGTACGACAGTTCGGTCGGCGGGCCGCTGCTGTGGCCCGCCGGGCAGCCATGGCTGTACTGCGACAAATGGCATGAGGGTCCGGTCTCCCCCCTTCTGCCCGTGGCGCAGCTGTACGTGCGCGACGTGCCCCAGCTGCACCCGCCCGGACGGACCGATCTGCTCCAGGTGCTGTGGTGTCCCTCCGAGCACCCGCCGGAGTACAAGCCTACGACGGAGCTGTTCTGGCGAACTGCCGCCGACGTCACCCACACCCTCGCTTCGCCGCCCACACCGACCGAGGCGCAGTACGGCTACACGCCCGAGCCGTGCGTGCTCGCACCGGAGCAAGTCACCGAGTACCCCAACATTCTGGAGCTGGACGAGGAGTTGAAGCAGCAGCTGAGGGACTGGACCGCGTGGCAGGCGGCCGGCGTCGAGATAGCTGATTCCTATGAGGAACCGGATGAGTTCTACTCCGCCGAGTTGTCCGAAGCTCCCGGATGGAAGGTGGGTGGCTGGCCGCCGTGGGGCCTCACCGATCCCATCGCCCGGTTCTGCATCAACTGTGGCTCCGCGATGAGCCCGTTGCTGACCATCGCCTCGGATGAATGCCGCGACTACAGGAGGGGTTGGGTCCCGAACGAGGAGCAGGCCATCGCCGTGATCGACAACGACATTGTGTCGAACCCGCCCGGTATCCAGGTCTCCGACGCAAACAATCTGCAGATCTACTTCTGCCCGAAGTGCTATACGCATACCGACCTGATCCAATAAGCCATTGCTGAAGGCCCCGCGAGGGCTGGGGCGTGCGGCTGTTCCATTGGCCCGGCCACTCAGCATGTCGCTGGGGCGCTGAAGCGTCCCGGCAACATCGTCTTGATCACGTCTCCGACCAGGATCGGTAGTCCGGGTGTCCCGCTGGGGTCGCGGCTGCCTCATCGTGCGGGGTGCGTGGGCCAGGCACCGTCGTCAGGATGGACAGGTCCAAGTCGAGGCTGTGCGCGTCCAAGCAGTCCTGGACGACGAGATGGCCGCTGTCCTGGACCGGGCCGGCGTTCCCGCCTGACCGTCGAGCAGAACCGCCCGGCCCGGCGCCGTTCCCTACGGGGCGTTGGCAGGTGGTGCGTGTACCGGTCCAGCACCTCAGCAGGTCCTGAAGAACGTCAAGGACCTGGTGGACGAGGGCGCTCGGGCGGCGGGGTGGCCGTGCGGGTGCGGTCTCTCATTCGTGCGGTGCCGGCCGGATCAACTCCGGTGGCACTGAGCAACTCCAGGAGATCTGACTGCCACTGGTCAGCCACACAAGGGACCAGCTCATCATGCCTGTTGCGTGCAAGAGATCCAGATAACGGCCTGTTGTACCAGCCGACCACGATCGTTCTCACCGATAACCGCTGTACCGATGTTCCGACCGCCGCGGAAATCACGGCAGTTGAACCAGGCAACGGGGTGGCAGGCCAGGGCACGGCCTGACCTGCCACTGCCTCACGAAGCCGTCGGTGTCTGCTCGTGGCTGCCATAGGGGCGCGTGATGATCTCCATGCCGTGCCCGGCCGGGTCCATGAAGTACAGGCCGCGTCCACCGTGGTGGTGGTTGATCTCTCCGGGCTGCTTCAGACGCGGATCGGCGTAGTACGTGATCCCGGACTGCTGGATACGGTCGAAGGCCGCGTCGAACTCCTCGTCGGAGACGAGGAACGCGTAGTGCTGCATGACGATCGACTCCGCCGGGATGGCGGCGAAGTCCAGGGTGACCCCGTTGCTGGTGGCCACGGGAATGAACGGGCCCCACTCGGCCCCGACCTCAAGCCCCAGGATGTGTGCCAGGAACTCGGCCGACTCCCGGTTGTCCCGGGCATGGATGATGGTGTGATTCAACTCGACTGACATGTGTGGAATGCCTCCGTAAGGCACCTCACGGCACCTCCATGCCTCACCCAGCCGGTGACCGACACGCGATGCGTGCGCATGATCTTAAACAGCCGCGCCTACACCGTCGAGGCAACTTCCGAGGAGGTAGACCTTTTCGGCCACGGAGCGTCACCCCGCCCCCCAGGCCAGGTCGAGAACTGGCGACAGTTGAATACGCGAGTCCACCAGTACCGAGGCCGGGTCGCCGTCGAAGGCGCCGGTATGGTCGGAAGCCGACTCGTCACCCCCGCCGGGTGAGGCAACCGGTTCCGCGCCGAAGGCCGTCGTCGCGGGTGAGCAGACCGGGTTCCCGGGCCCGGCCGGGAGGCACGCGGCCGTCACGCGGACCCGGTGAAGACACCCGCCCACCGGGTCCGCCTCTGGATCCTGTCCGAGTCCGCTGCCGACGCAGGTTCAGCCGACCCGGCAGGGCAAGGTCGTCGTACTGTCCCCGCCGGCCCCGGAGACGACGTAGCCGAACGTCGTACTCTTCCCCGGCGCCAGTGAGCCGTTCCAGTCGGCGTTGTGCACCATCACGTTCTGTCCGGTGTAGGTGGCGTTGCCGCTCCACAGGCTCTCGACCTTCTGGCCGCCCGGCAGCGTCCAGTCGACCATCCAGCCCAGCATCGGGACGTCGCCGGAGTTGGTGACCGTCACCTCGGACTGGTAACCGCCGTTCCAACTGCCCGTCGTCTTGCGGGTGGCCGTGCAGGTGCCCGGTACCGGATCGGTCGGGTTGCCCGGCTCGTGGATGCCGGTGACCTCGCCGTTGCCGCCGTCGAAGACGACGTCGGAGCAGGAGTAGAAGGTCTCCGCGCTGTCCGAGCGCTGCCACACCATGTAGATGATGTGCCGCCCCGACTTGTTGGCCGGGAGCTGACCGGACCAGGAGTAGTTGGCCTCGACCGTGCCCGGGCTTCCGTTGAGCGGCGGGTGGTCGACGCTCAGGAACGGCTGGGCCTCCATGGCGTCCCAGGTGAGGGGCTTCTTGGGGTCGAAGCCGTCCTTGGTGACGTAGACGTAGAACCAACCCGGGTGCGCGGCCCAGGCGTTGTAGGAGAAGTCGACCGTCTTGCCCGAGGTGAGGTGGGTGAGCGGCCAGTCGTCGCGGGCCGCGTTGAAGCCCGTGAAGTTGGTGTTGCCGCCGCTGCACAGCTCACCGTCCGGCACGAAGCCGCGGGTGCGGCCGGCGCCGTCCGAGCGCAGCACCGAGAACCAGTTGTAGAACGGCGTGGTGCCGCTGACCTGTTGCGCGTTCTTGCAGGCCGGGTTGATCGGTTTGATCTCACCGGTGTTGGTCAGTGCGTCCTGCCAGCACAGGAAGGTGCGGCTGGCGGGCTTCATCGGGGTACCGTGCGCCTCCGCCTCGCCGCCTGCCGTGACGACCAGGCTGAGCGCCGGGATCGTGGCGAGCAGGGAGACCAGTACGAGGAAGAGGGCACGGGCACGGGTGGGGAGCGGGAAGCGGGGGCCGGGCGTCGAGCGGCGTGGGGAGTCCGGGGACTCCACATCTGTTTTTGTCGTGATCATGACATATCAGTCCGTTCCTTGAGGTACGGGCCGTGGATGCGTGCATGCGGATGCGTGCGCGCGATCACGCGTGTGCGGATACGCGTATGCGCGCGTGCGGATGCGGGGGGTGGGAGCGACCCCGGGCGGGTTCCGGTCCACCATGTGGGAGCGCTCCCACCCACCTCTTTGGGACGCTAGCGCCGACCAGCCGACTTGTAAACGGCTGACGCACGGAGGTTGTTGGTGCCCTACCGGGGAGATGGGGCAGCCTACGAGGCTTCCTCGCTCGGGACGGCTGTCGGCAACGTTCCGGCCCTCGGCCGGTCCGGGCGCACCGAGAACGCCGTGTCGCCCGCGACGGCCACGATCGCGTCCTTGACGAGCAGCAGGCTGGGGATCGTGTTCTCCGCCGAGGTTCCCGGGTCGTCGAGCTTGCCGGTGTTCCATCGCGCCCTCCCGGTGTCCCGGTCTAGCGCGAGGAGGCGGCCGTAGCGGTTGGCGAAGTACAGGGCGTCGTACGTCGTGGACAGCACCGGTGCGGACAGGTTCTCGACCTGGGTGGCCCGCTGCCACAGGCGCGCCCCGTCACTCGCCCTGATCGCGGTGACGGTTCCGTCGGGGCGGACGAAGTACACGGTGTCGTCGACGAGGGTGGCCTCGCCGCGTGGGGTGTCCGGCAGGAAATTCCGGATGACCTTGCCTTCGACCGGGTTCACGTGCAGCAGGGCCGCGTACGGCTCGTCGCGGCCGTCGCTCGACTCGGACTCGGCGCTCTTGCGCTCCGCGAACAGCGGCTGCCCGTCGACCGCGCCGAGCGGCGTCGCCGTCTGGGGCAGCGAGGCGATCTCGTGGGCCGCGCCGTCGGCCGGGCCGAGGCGCAGAAGACCGACCGGGCCCGTGGTGGGATCGACGGCGTCGGTGCACACACCGTAAGGGGCGCCGCCCAGGACCATCGGGGCGCAGCCGGTGCCGGCCTTCGACTTCGCCGGGGTTCGCCACAGGTCCCTGCCCGTCCGGGGGTCGAGCGCGACGAGCTCCGACGTCTTGTCCGACATCGTCAGGACGCCGCCGTTGAAGAGGGCGGCGGGATGACCCGTGTCGACGGTGCGGATCCAGACCCGCTTCCCGGTGTCCGCGTCGAGAGCGATCACCCGCTGGTCCGCGTTCACCTCGTCCGGCTGCTCGTACACGTACACGATCCCGTCACGTACGCCGAGGGGCCGGTCGGCCGCCTGCGCGCTGTTGCCGTAACGCCACTCGACGCGGCCCGTGGCGGCCGCGATCCGGGCGACCGTGAAGCCGGTCCCCGCGCAGTACAGGGAGGCTTTGGCGGACACGCAGCCCGCCTCCACGGCGCTCACGTCGATGGCCGTGGGCTCCTCCTTCACGGGGCGCGTGAGCTTCGCCTGCCAGGGCCGCCAGCCGGTGAGCAGCTCCGGGCCGGCAGTGGCGGCGGAGGGGTCGGCGGTCGTGTCCGGGCTCGTCGCCAGGTGGTACGCCGACACCCCCGCCGCGGTGACGGCCAGGGCCGCGCCGAGGACGACGAAGCGGCGCACCCGGCGTCCGCGGCCGCCGGCCCGGGTGGTGGCGGTGACGGCTGTGGTGGCGGTGGCGGCTGTGTTCGGTGTCGCCGTCGTGTCACCGTGGCCTCGGTGGTTCCTGCGGATCACCGGGGCGGTCGGCGGGGTCGCCGTCGCGGCCGCCGTCGCCGTGTCGGGGAGGCTCCTGAACATCCGGTGCAGTTCGGCCAGTTGGGGTCTGGCGGCTGGGTCCTTGTCGAGGCAGCGCTCGACCATGGTCCGCAGCGGCTCCGGCACACCGTCCAGGGAGGGCTGCTCGTGCACGACCTGATAGCCCGTCATGTACGGGCTGCCGCCGTCGAAGGGACGGTTGCCGGTGGACGCGTACACCAGCAGCGAGCCCAGCGAGAACACGTCCGAGGCGGCGGTGACGTCCCGGGGCGAGGCGAACTGTTCCGGGGACATGAAGGGCGGGGTGCCGATCAGGTGTCCCGTCATCGTGAGGGCCTCGTTGTCGGCGGCGCGGGAGATGCCGAAGTCGATGACGCGCGGGCCGTCCTCGGCCATCAGGACGTTGCTCGGCTTCAGGTCCCGGTGCACGACTCCGGCCTGGTGGATGTCCCGCAGTGCCTCGACGAGGCCGAGGGCCAGGGTGCGCAGCGCGCGCCCGCCCAGCCCGCCCTCCCTGGCGACGATGCCCTCCAGGGTGTGGCCGGGCACGTACAGCGTGGCCATCCACGGCAGTTCGGCGTCGGGATCGGCGTCCACCACGGGGGCGGTGAAGGCCCCGCTGACCCGGCGGGCCGCCGCGATCTCCTGCCGGAAGCGGGTGCGGAACTCCTCGTCCTGGGCGTACTGGGCGTGGACGACCTTGACCGCGACCTGCCGTCCCGAGGCCGAGCGGCCGAGGTAGACCACCCCCATGCCGCCGCTGCCGAGCCGGTCGACGAGGGTGTAGCCCCCTATGGACCCGATGGACTCCGGCTCCCCCGTGCTCAGCGACATGTGCCGGTCGCCCCTCCTGAATCCCTGTGCCCCACACGGCTGTTCGGACGCATCACCCTAGTACCTCGCCCGTGGGCCGCCGCGCGTAGGGCCTGTCGGGCGGATCAGGTCGCAGGAAATGGGCGGTGCCCCATGGACGCTGGTGAGCGGGGCCTGGCGCGTTTACCTGCGGCGGCCACCTCCGCACGCCCGTCGGGCGGTCCACGGCCAGGATGCCTAGCCCGCAGCCGTGCGCCTCACGCGGCAGACCTTACGAGGGTGCCGGACTCATGTGACGGCACGATCTACGGAGATCGCCAATTGCCATGGCCGAAGGGGGCATTGGCACTCCTCGGCCACAGGATTCCCTTGAGCCGCTTTCCACGCAGCGCTCACTCTGATCACTGGCTTCCGCTCACCAGGCCGGAAGCGTCGTCAGCGTTCAGGGGAGGACGCCACCCATGCGAAGACACCACGCCTTCTGGGCCGTGGCAGGAGCGGCCGGATTGCTCACGGGCGCGATCGTGCCTGCCGCGGCCGGTTCCGGATCGCAGGCCACCGCGCCGGACGCCACGCCCACGCACAGCGGCGCCGGGGCCGGTGCCACGAAAACGCAGACCGTCACTCTCATCACCGGTGACACCGTGTCCGTCACCGCCGGACCGGACGGCAAGTACGCCGTAGACGTGCAGCGCGGTAAGGGCCGCGAGGCCGCCACCTTCCTGTCCAGTGAGAAGGACGGCGAGGTGAGCGTCCTGCCCTCGGACGCCGTCCCGCTCGTCCAGGCGGGCCGTCTCGACCCGGCCCTCTTCAACATCACCCAACTCGTGGAGCAGGGGTACGCCGACGCGAAGACCGGCACCACCCCCGTGATCGCCACGTACACCAAGGGCAACGCGACCCCCGACGGCGCACGCCGGGTACTCGCGCTGCCCACCATCGACGGCGCCGCACTCAGCGCCAAGAAGTCGACCGCCTTCTGGTCGGACATCGCCCCCGCGCTCGGCACCGAACCCACCACCAAAGCCGCGAAGCAACTCGGCGAGGGCATCGACAAGATCTGGCTCGACGGCAAGGTCGAGGCGTCCCTCGATGTGAGCGTGCCGCAGATCGGCGCGCCCGAGGTGTGGAAGTCCGGCTACGACGGCAAGGGCGTCAAGATCGCCGTCCTGGACACGGGCGTGGACACCGGCCACCCGGATCTCGCCGGGAAGCTCGCCGAGACGAAGAGCTTCGTGCCGGACCAGGCGGTGCAGGACGGCCACGGACACGGCACCCACGTGGCGTCCACGATCGTCGGCTCGGGCGCGGCCTCGGACGGCAAACGCAAGGGCGTGGCCCCGGGCGCGGAACTGCTGGTCGGCAAGGTGCTGGGCAACGACGGCCGCGGCCAGGACTCCTGGATCATCGCGGGCATGCAGTGGGCGGCACACTCCGGCGCGAAGATCGTGTCGATGTCGTTGGGCGGTGACGCGTCCGGCCCCTCGGACGTGCTGAGTGAGACGGTCGACGAGCTGTCCGCGTCCACCGGCACCCTCTTCGTGATCGCCGCGGGCAACTCCGGCCCGTCCGAGCAGACCGTCGGCACCCCGGGCATCGCCGACTCGGCGCTGACGGTCGGCGCGGTCGACAAGGCCGACAAGCTGGCCTCGTTCTCGAGCCGGGGTCCGCGCCTCGGGGACTCCGCGGTCAAGCCGGAGATCACCGCGCCCGGCGCGGCCATCACCGCCGCCCGCGCGGCCGGCACCACCATGGGCACGCCGGTCGACGACTACTACACGACGTCGAGCGGTACGTCGATGGCGACCCCGCATGTCGCGGGCGCCGCGGCGCTGGTCGCGCAGGCCCACCCCGACTGGACGGGCCAGCAGATCAAGCAGGCACTGGCGACCACCGCGAAGACGAACACCGTCAACTCCGTGTTCGAGCAGGGCGACGGCCGAGTCGACGCCGTACGGGCCGTCAACCAGGGCGTCTTCGCGACACCGGCCCTGAGCTTCGGCAAGTACGAGGAGACCGACACCGAAGCCGACAGCAAGGACATCACCTACACCAACACCACTGACAAAGCGGTGGAGTTGAAGGTTGCCTCGTCCCTCCCCGATGCCGCTCTGAACGCGGGCACCGTGACCGTCCCGGCGAAGGGCACCGCCACCGTCCGGGTGACCGTCGACCCCGCCGAGGAGGAGACCGGCCGGTACACCGGCCACATCACCGCGACCGCCGACGGCGTCCAGGTCACCACCGCCATCGGCTTCGAGAAGTTGGCGAAGACCTATGACCTGAAGGTGTCGCTGCTGGGCCGCAACGGCAAGCCGTCCACCTCGGCGTCGGTCTTCATGCTCCAGGAACTGAACGGCGCGTATGAGGACACGTACGGGTTCCTCGGCAGCGGCTACACGTTCAAGGTGCCTGCCGGTACGTACAGCATGGGGTCCTGGATCTCGGAGCGGGACGCGGCCGGACTGGAAGTCGCCACCTCGGTCGTCGGTGATCCGGAGATCAAGGTCGACGGCGACACCGAGCTCGTCCTCGACGCCCGCAAGGCGGTCGAGATCAAACCGAAGACCAAGGAGGACTCCGAGTTCCAGGGCTTCAGCACCAACTGGCACCGAGAGGGCCCGGGCACTGCGTGGGGCCTGACCTACAGCCAGAACTGGTGGACCGACCGCATCTACGTGGCGCCCACCAAGAAGGTCACCCAGGGCATGTTCGAGTTCTCCTCGAGGTTCCGGCTGTACGCGAAGGAGCTGACGGCGAGCGTCACCAGCCCCGAGAAGTACGCGCTGCCCCTCGACTACGCGCAGACGTCCACCGGCTTCCCGGTGAAGATCAACGGTGACCGCACGGTCCGGGCGGTGGACGCGGGCAGCGGCACCGCGGCCGACTTCGACGGGCTCGACGTCAAGGGCAAGGTGGCGGTCGTCCGGGTGGGCGCCGGCGCGACGGCGGACGAGGCACTGGCCAACGCGACCGCGGCCGGGGCCGGTTACGTCCTCGCCTACCACGAGACGCCCGGGTACTGGATCTCCTGGGTGAAGAGCGCGACCATCCCGCTGATGACGGCCACAGGCGAGGACGGCGCGAAGCTCGGTGCCCTGCTCAAGAGCGGGAAGAAGGTCAACCTGAGGCTGAAGGGCACCGCGGTCAGCCCGTACGTGTACAGCGTGATGTTCCCGCAGGCGGGCGCCGTCTCGGCCAACCAGACGTACGACCTGAACGGCTCCACCACGGTGAAGCAGACGGTTCGCTACCACGCGGGCCAGGCCGGCCAGGTCGGCAAGGACGCCGTGTACCGGTACCGCCCCTGGCAGAAGGCCGACATCGCGACGACCAACAATGTCCGGCTCGGCACGGAGCGCACCGAGTACTACAACGTCTCCGACAGCCGGATCTGGCACGCGGTCTATCCCGACTCGAACGCGAACAGGCCCCAGTGGGACTCCGTGCAGACCTTCGACAAGGCGGGCAGGCTGCCCTCCGAGGACTGGCTGCGCCAGGTCGTCCGCCCGGCGGCCAGTGAGCAGTACGGCCTCTCCCAGCGCACCGGCGACAAACTCACCTTCACGATCCCGGAGTTGAGTGACTCCACGCCGGGTCACTACGCCTCGGTGGACAACGCCCAGGACACCGCGAAGGGCAAGCTGTACAAGGACGGACAGCTGGTCGGTGACACCACACTCGGCGGACTCGGCACCTTCGACGTCCCGGCGGCGAAGGCCGCGTACCGCCTCGTGCTCGACGCTCGGCGCACCGCCGGCTGGGCCGCGTACTCCACCGGCACCCACACCGAATGGTCCTTCGCCTCGGCGCACACGGACCAGCGGACGGCGCTGCCGCTGCTCTCGGTCGACTACGACGTGGACGGGCTCGACCTCCTCAACCGCGTCGACCGCAAGCACAAGTCGGAGCTCGGTCTCTCCGTACGGAATCAGTCGGGCGGCGTCACGACCGGTGACCTGAAGGCATGGGTCTCCTACGACGACGGCACGACCTGGAAGGCGGTGAAGGTGAAACACGGCGAGCTGAAGCTCAAGCACCCGAAGGGCGCCAAGTTCGTGTCGCTGCGCGTCCGGGCCGCCGACCGGAACGGCAACGCGGTCGATCAGACCGTGCTGCGGGCGTTCGGTCTGAAGTAGGCGACCGGAAGCTGGTGACCTCAAGCCGGCCACCTGAAGCTGGTGATGTGAGGCTGGTGACCTGAGGCTGATGACCTGAAACGATCGGCCTGAAGTCAACGGCCTCCCAGGATGGTCAACAGCCTTAACAAAGATCGCCTACCGTGCCGAGCCATGGTGAACACGGCGTATGACACGGCAGGGCAGACCCCCGCCGCGAGCCCCTGGGCCGCGGTGGGGGTCTCCGCGTTCGACGAGCTGCTGTACCAGGCGATCCTCAACCAACCCGACGCGGGCGCGGCCGGCTGGGCTTTGCTCACCGGTGCCTCCCCGGCCCGGGTTCGCGAGGCCTGCAACCGGCTGCTCACGCTGGGGTTGCTGCAACCGCCGGACTCCATGGGCGGGTTACGGGCGGTCGACCCCCGGGTGGCGATCCGCGCGCTGATCCGGCGGCGCGAGACGGAGTCCGAGCTGCTGGCCGCCACTGCCGAGGAGATGGCGACCGCGTACGAGGCGGGGCTGCTGCGCGAGGAGCCGTCCCGGCTGGTCGAGGTGGCCTCCGGCGAGGGCGCCATCGCGGCACGCCTGGAGGAGATGTACGCGCGCGCGGAGCACGAGGTGTGCCTGTTCGACACACCGCCGTATCTCGCCCCGGCGGGTCCGCAGGTGGATCTCCAGGCCGATCTGCTCAACCGCGGCATCGTCTCGCGTGGCATCTACGCGGCGACCGGCCTGGAGGACCCGAAGGTCCTGTCGCGGGCCCTCAGGATGGTCGAACTCGGTGAGCAGGCCCGGGTGTTGCCGTCCGTTCCGCTCAAGCTGCTGGTGGTCGACGGATGCCGGGCGCTGCTGCCGCTGACGGCCTCCGTGGCCGGCGGCTACTGTGCCGTCGTGGTGTGGCACTCGGCGGTGACCGAGGCCCTGCAGAAGCTCTTCGAGCTGGCCTGGCAGCAGGCGACGCCGCTGGGCCAGGCCGCCGACGACAGTGAACTCTCCGAGAGCGAGAGGACGTTGATGCGACTGCTGGCGGCCGGAATGAAGGACGAGGCGGTGGCTCGCCATCTGGGGGTGAGTCTGCGGACCCTGCGGCGGCGGGTGAGTGAGCTGCAGGAGCGGCTGGGTGCGGCGAGCAGGTTCCAGCTGGGGATGCGGGCTTCCCAACGCGGCTGGGTGTAGCGGCGCGCAGGCCGGCCGTCGGCTGCTGTGTCCGAAGCGTGCATTGGCACGCTTCGGCCACAGGAATCCCTTGAGGCACCTCCCGCGCACCGCTCACTCTGTCCATGGCTTCGGCCCACCAGGCCTGAAGCCTTTTCAGAGTTCAGGGGAGGAAGTCCACACATGCGAAGACTCCACGCCCTCTGGGCCGTGGCAGGAGCGGCCGGACTGCTCGCGGGGGCCATCGTCCCCGCGACTGCCGGCCCCCGGTCCCCGGTCGCCACGTCAAGCGCCACGAGCACACCGGACCTCACCGGGTCCGGCGCCACGAGTACGCAGACCGTCACTCTCATCACCGGCGACACCGTGTCCGTCACCGCCGGACCGGACGGCAAGTACGCCGTAGACGTCCGGCGCGGCAAGGGCCGCGAAGCCGCCACCTTCCTGTCCAGCGAGAAGGACGGCGAGGTGAGCGTCCTGCCCTCGGACGCCATCCCACTGGTCCAGGCGGGCCGTCTCGACCCGGCCCTCTTCAACATCACCCAACTCGTCAAGCAGGGATACGCCGACGCGAAGGCCGGCACCACACCGGTGATCGCCACGTACACGAAGGGCAACGCGACCCCCGACGGCGCACGCCGGACGCTCACGCTGCCCGGGATAGACGGCGCCGCACTCAGCGCGAAGAAGTCGACCGCCTTCTGGGCCGACATCGCCCCCACCCTCGGCACCGAACCCACCACGAAGGCCGCCAAGCAACTCGGCGAGGGCATCGACAAGCTCTGGCTCGACGCCAAAGTGACCGCGGCCCTCGACGTCAGCGTGCCGCAGATCGGCGCGCCCGAGGTGTGGAAGTCCGGCTACGACGGCAAGGGCGTCAAGATCGCCGTCCTGGACACCGGCGTGGACACCGCTCACCCGGATCTCGCCGGGAAGCTCGCCGAGACGAAGACCTTCGTGCCGGACCAGACGGTGCAGGACGGCCACGGACACGGCACCCACGTGGCGTCCACGATCGTCGGCTCGGGCGCGGCCTCGGACGGCAAACGCAAGGGTGTCGCGCCGGGCGCGGAACTGCTGGTCGGCAAGGTGCTGGGCAACGACGGCCGCGGGCAGACCTCCTGGATCCTGGAGGGCATGGAGTGGGCGGCGAAGTCCGGCGCGAAGATCGTCTCCATGTCCCTCGGCGGTACGGCCTCGGGTCCCTCGGACGTGATGAGTGAGACCGTCGACGAGCTGTCCGCGTCCACCGGCACCCTCTTCGTGATCGCGGCGGGCAACGCGGGACCGGGCAAGCAGACCGTGGGCACCCCGGGCATCGCCGACTCGGCGCTGACCGTGGGCGCCGTGGACAAGGCCGACAAGTTGGCCTCGTTCTCCAGCCGCGGCCCTCGCCTCGGCGACTTCGCGGTCAAGCCGGAGATCACCGCACCGGGCGTGGCCATCACGGCGGCACGCGCCGCCGGCACGACGATGGGCACACCGGTCGACGACAACTACACGACGGCGAACGGCACGTCGATGGCGACCCCGCATGTCGCGGGCGCCGCGGCGCTGGTCGCGCAGGCCCACCCCGACTGGACGGGCCAGCAGATCAAGCAGGCGCTGGCGAGCACAGCGAAGACCATGCCGGACGCCAACGCCTTCCAGCAGGGCGACGGCCGGGTGGACGCCGTACGGGCGGTGCGGCAGGGCGTCTTCGCGACGCCCGCACTGAGCTTCGGAAAGTTCGAGGACGGCGACACCGAGGTCGTCACCAAGGACATCACGTACACCAACACCACTGACACAGCAGTGGAGTTGAAGCTGTCGTCGAGTCTCTCCAAGGCCGCCCCGGCCGCCGAAACGGTCACCGTACCCGCGAAGGGCACCGCCACGGCCGCGGTCGGTGTCGATCCGGCGAAGGTGGAGCAGGGCCAGTACACCGGCCACATCACCGCGACCGCCGACGGCGTCCAGCTCACCACGGCCATCGGCTTCGCGAAGGCGCCCAAGACGTTCGACCTGAAGGTTTCCCTGCTGGGCCGGGACGGCAAGGCGGCAGGCTCGGCGATCTACACGCTCCATGAGCTGAACGGCGCGTATCCCAAGGAGTACGGCTTCATGGCCGCCACCGAGACCTGGGAGGTCCCGGCCGGTACGTATTCCATCGCCACCTGGATCCCCGACCGGGACGCGGGCGGCGTGGCCGTCGGCACCTCGGTCGTCGGCGATCCCGAGATCAAGGTCGACGGGGACACCGAGGTGGTCCTCGACGCCCGCAAGGCGGTGGAGATCAAACCGAAGACCAAGGAGGACTCCGAGTTCCAGGGCTTCAGCACCAACTGGCACCGAGAGGGCCCGGGCAGCGCCTGGGGGCTGACCTACAGCCAGGGCTGGTGGACCGACCACGTCTACGTGGCGCCCACCAAGAAGGTCACCGAGGGAACGCTGGACTTCTACGCCAAGTTCCGGCTGTACGCGAAGGAGCTGACGGCGAGCGTCACCAGCCCGGAGAAGTCCGCGCTGTCGCTCTACTACAGCCAGACGTACAACGACTTCCCGACGAAGTTCAGCGGTGACCGCACGGTGCGGGCCGTGGACGCGGGCGGCGGCACCGAGGCGGACTTCAAGGGGCTCGACGTCAAGGGCAAGGTGGCGGTGGTCGGACTCGGCGCCACCGAGTGGGCGGACGAGGCGCTGGCCAACGCCACGAAGGCGGGGGCCGGGTATGTCATCGCGTACCGCAAGAACCCGGGCTTCTGGCTCACCGCCGTGGACCGTGCGACCAGCGTCCCCCTCATGATCGCCACCGGCGAGGAGGGCGCCAGGCTCACCGGCCTGTTGAAGACCGGCAAGAAGGTGACACTGAAGCTGGGCGGCACACCGGTCAGCCCGTACGTCTACAACCTGCTCGCCACCCAGAGCGGCGCCATCTCCGCGAACCAGACGTACCGCTTGGACAGCTCCAACACGGCGAAGTCCAGGGCCAGTTACTACGGGGCCAAGGCCGGCCAGATCGGCTCGGACACCGTGTACACGTACCGCCCCTGGCAGCTCTACGCCATCGAGAGCAGCCAGTACATGCAGCTCGGTACCGTGCGCACCGAGTACAACTACGTCGACCCCGACACCCGCGTCTGGCACAACGTCTACCCCGACTGGCAGGCGGGCAAGGCCCAGTGGAGTCCGCTGCGGACCTACACCAAGGCGACCACGGAGCCCACCGAGGAGTGGCTGCGGCAGGTCGTCCGCCCGGGGGCCAGCGAGGAGTACGGGCTCTCCCAGCGCACCGGCGACAAACTCACCCTCTCCGTACCGGAGTTGAGCGACGCCACGCCGGGCCACTACGGATACGTCGACGGCACCCAGGACACCGCGCAGGGCAAGCTGTACAAGGACGGACAGCTGGTCGGCGACTCGCTCCTCGGCGGCTACGGCACCTTCGACGTACCGGCGGGCAACGCCTCGTACCGTTTCGTACTGGACGTGCAGCGCCGGGCCGACTGGGCCGCGTACTCGACGAGCACCCACACCGAATGGTCCTTCGCCTCCGCGCACACCGACGCCGAGACGCCGCTGCCGCTGCTCACCGTCGGCCTCGCCCCGAAGAAGCTCGACCTCCTCAACCGTGCTGACGGGAAGAAGGAGTTGGAGATCGGGCTGCCGGTCAGCGATCAGCTGGGAAGCGTCAGGGCGAGCAGCCTGAAGGCGTGGGCCTCCTACGACGACGGCACGTCCTGGAAAGAGGTGAAGGTCAAGAACGGCAAGGCGAAGTTCAAGCCCGCCAGGGGATCGCAGTTCGTGTCGCTGCGTGTGCGGGCCGCCGACAAGGACGGCAACCGGATCGAGCAGACCGTGCTGCGGGCGTTCGGCCTGAAGTGATCTGAAGTGGGCCGTCCACGACGGTCGGGCCGCGCTCCCCATGAGGGAGCGCGGCCCTTCGCCGTTCGGCTTACCTGCGGGGCAGGCTGCTTACTCGCGGTGCAGGCTGCCTACTCGCGGAGCAAGCTGCTTACTTGCGGATCAGGCTGCGCAGTACGTACTGCATGATGCCGCCGTTGCGGTAGTAGTCCGCCTCGCCGGGGGTGTCGATGCGGACGACCGCGTCGAACTCCACGCCGGTGTCGGTGGTGACCTTGACCGTGCGCGGGGTGGTGCCGTTGTTGAGCTCCTCGACGCCGGTGAAGGAGAAGGTCTCCTCACCGGTCAGACCGAGGGAGGCGGCCGAGGCACCCTCCGGGTACTGGAGCGGGAGCACGCCCATGCCGATGAGGTTCGAGCGGTGGATGCGCTCGTAGGACTCGGCGATGACGGCCTTGACGCCGAGGAGCGCGGTGCCCTTGGCGGCCCAGTCGCGGGACGAGCCGGAGCCGTACTCCTTGCCGGCCAGGACGACCAGCGGGATGCCCTGCTCGATGTAGTTGCGCGAGGCGTCGTAGATGAACGACACGGGCGCGTCGGGCTGCGTGAAGTCGCGGGTGTAACCGCCTTCGGTCCCCGGCGCGATCTGGTTGCGCAGGCGGATGTTGGCGAACGTGCCGCGGATCATGACCTCGTGGTTGCCTCGGCGCGAGCCGTAGCTGTTGAAGTCACGACGCTCCACACCGTGCTCGGTGAGGTACTTGCCGGCCGGGGTGTCGGCCTTGATGGCGCCGGCCGGGGAGATGTGGTCGGTGGTGACCGAGTCGCCCAGCTTGGCCAGGACGCGCGCTCCGGCGATGTCGGAGACCGGGGTGGTCTCCATCGTCATGCCCTCGAAGTACGGGGGCTTGCGGACGTAGGTCGACTCGGCGTCCCACTCGAAGGTGTTGCCGGTCGGGATCGGCAGCGCCTGCCACTGGGCGTCGCCCGCGAAGACGTCCTGGTAGGACTTGTTGAACATGTCCTCGCCGATGGCGTTCGCCACGACGTCGTTGACCTCGGCCTCGGAGGGCCAGATGTCCTCGAGGTGGACCGGGTTGCCGTCCTGGTCGATGCCCAGGGCGTCCTTGGTGATGTCCACCTTCATGGAACCGGCCAGGGCGTACGCGACGACCAGCGGCGGGGACGCCAGGTAGTTCATCTTGACGTCGGGGTTGATCCGGCCCTCGAAGTTCCGGTTGCCGGAGAGGACCGAGGTGACCGCGAGGTCGTGGTCGTTGACGGCCTTGGAGACCTCCTCCGGCAGCGGGCCGGAGTTGCCGATGCAGGTGGTGCAGCCGTAGCCGACGAGGTTGAAGCCGACCTTGTCGAGGTAGGGGGTCAGACCCGCCTTGTCGAAGTAGTCGGTGACGACCTTGGAGCCCGGGGCGAGGGTGGTCTTGACCCACGGCTTGCGGGTCAGGCCCTTCTCCACGGCCTTCTTCGCGACCAGCGCGGCGGCGACCATGACGTACGGGTTGGAGGTGTTGGTGCAGGAGGTGATGGCCGCGACCGTCACCGCGCCGTGGTCGATCTCGTACGTCGAGCCGTCGGGGGCGGTCACGGTGACCGGGTTGGACGGGGCGCCGTTCGGGGCGACGGCCGGGGAGTCGGAGGCCGGGAAGGACTCCTTGCCCGACTCGTCCACGGAGTCGACGTAGTTGAGGACGTCGGACTTGAACTGCTGGGCGGCGTTCGCGAGGACGATGCGGTCCTGCGGGCGCTTCGGGCCGGCGATCGAGGGGACGACCGTGGAGAGGTCGAGCTCCAGCTTCTCGGAGAAGTCCGGCTCGGCCTTCGGGTCCAGCCAGAGGCCCTGCTCCTTGGCGTACGCCTCGACGAGCGCGACCTGCTGGGCGTCACGGCCGGTCAGCCGCAGGTACTTCAGGGTCTCGTCGTCGATCGGGAAGATCGCGGCGGTGGAGCCGAACTCCGGCGACATGTTGCCGATGGTGGCGCGGTTCGCCAGGGAGGTGGCTGCGACGCCCTCGCCGTAGAACTCGACGAACTTGCCGACCACGCCGTGCTTGCGCAGCATCTCGGTGATCGTGAGCACGAGGTCCGTGGCGGTGGTGCCGGCGGGCAGCTCACCGGTCAGCTTGAAGCCGACGACGCGCGGGATGAGCATGGAGACCGGCTGGCCGAGCATCGCGGCCTCGGCCTCGATGCCGCCGACGCCCCAGCCCAGCACACCGAGGCCGTTGACCATGGTGGTGTGCGAGTCGGTGCCGACCAGGGTGTCGGGGTACGCCTGACCGCCCCGGGTCATGACCGTACGGGCCAGGTGCTCGATGTTCACCTGGTGGACGATGCCGGTGCCCGGCGGGACGACCTTGAAGTCGTCGAACGCGGTCTGGCCCCAGCGCAGGAACTGGTAGCGCTCGCGGTTGCGGCCGTACTCCAGCTCGACGTTCTGCGCGAAGGCGTCGTTGGTGCCGAACTTGTCGGCGATGACCGAGTGGTCGATGACCAGCTCGGCCGGGGAGAGCGGGTTGACCTTCGCCGGGTCGCCGCCGAGCTCCTTGACGGCCTCACGCATGGTGGCGAGGTCCACGACACAGGGCACACCCGTGAAGTCCTGCATGATCACGCGGGCCGGCGTGAACTGGATCTCCTGAGAGGGCTGGGCCTGCGAGTCCCAGCCACCGAGGGCGCGGATGTGGTCGGCGGTGATGTTCGCGCCGTCCTCCGTGCGGAGCAGGTTCTCGAGCAGGACCTTGAGGCTGTAGGGCAGGCGGGCCGAGCCCTCCACCTTGTCCAGCCGGAAGATCTCGTACGACTCGTCGCCCACCTGCAGCGTGCTGCGGGCGTCGAAGCTGTTCGCCGACACGACAGTCTCCTTCATTTCTGTGCGCTTACCACCGCATCCTGCCGCCACGCCCTCTTGGCTCATCCGCTAAGGTAAGGCTAAGTTAGGTAGGCCTTACCGCCAGACCTGGCGGAAGCGTGCGACTGCAGTACGCCTCGGCAGATATCTCGATGTCGAGATAACTCTAGTACACGGGCGCGGAATGGTCATGCCCGGGCCCCGCTGTCCGTCATTGGGCCGGGATCGCGGGTTCCCGCAGAGCGCCGCGGATCAAGCGCGCCGGCCGGAGAGGCGCATTCTGGAGGTGCTGGACGGCTTGCCGCCGGCTGCCCCTGTGGGGCCAGAGAGCCGGGCGGGCCCGCCTGTCGGACGTGGCCACCGCACCACCCCGGAGGCTTCGACTCGTTCCGGGAGGTCTGCGGTGGCCACCAGCGGCGCTGAAGGGAAGCTCAGGCGCTGCCCACTTGGTTACATCCCGACCGGGTTGAGGTAGGTGGCCGGGTGGGTGGCGCCGTCCTGCTTGAGGATCTGGCCGCCGAACGGCCACTTCAGGGTGAAGTGCTCCGTCTCGTTCGGCGGGGTGACCAGGAACTTCGCCGGAACGAACTTCTCCTTCTGGGGCGTGGAGCCGGCCACCGGGAGCAGGGTGATGCTGAAGTCCACCGTGTCCCCCTGCTCCAGGGTCATCTTCACGGGCTTCTTGGAGGAGCGCGCCAGCGACCAGGTGCCGTCGGTCGTCTGAGCGCCGACCATGTCGACACCGGCGAAGCCGGACAGGGTGCAGGTGCGCCGGCTCTTGTTGGTGAACCAGATGGACGCCTGGGTCTGCTTCTCGGTCTGCGCCATCTCCGGCGCCGCGTCCTCGCCCGTGGCGAAGCCGGCCTTCAGGTCCGCGGTGTGGCAGCGGGTCGGCTCGGCGGGAGCGGCGGAGGCCGGGATGACGGCAGCGGCAGTTCCGGCGACGACGACGGCCGCAAGGGTCACGGCGGTCAGCTTGTTCTTCATGAAGTGTCGGGTTCCCCTCGAATACGAATCAGCGCGCGAGGTCAGTGCGCGCTTGCGCACCTGAAGATGTGCAACGCCCGGTAGGAGTTCGGTCTGTTGGAGAACTTTTTCGACAGCCACGCCGACCGTCATGCCCCGGCGCCTTCCGGGTATCCGGTACGGAACGAAAGGGGGCGGGCATGCCGCTTACGTTCCGCAAGAGTTTCCGGATCCTTCCCGGAGTGCGCCTGAACATCAACAAGCGCTCCTGGTCCATCACGACCGGCGGCCACAACGGGCCGCGGCACACCCACAGCAGCACGGGACGTCGTACGACATCGATGGATCTACCCGGACCTTTCGGGTGGCGTCGCACCACCAACGCCAAACGGCGTTGACCGTCCATCACCCGAACGGACCTCCCCAGGAGGCGCCATCTCATATCTGAGATAACCTCAGCCTCATGGCAGACGACTACCTCGTACGTATCGGCAGGCTCATCCGTGACGCCCGACAGCACCGGGGCTGGACACAGGCACAGCTTGCCGAGGCGCTCGGCACCAGCCAGAGCGCCGTCAATCGCATCGAGCGCGGCAATCAAAACATCAGCCTTGAGATGATCGCCCGAATCGGTGAAGCACTGGACAGCGAAATCGTCTCTCTGGGCTATGCGGGCCCGATGCATCTTCGGGTGGTCGGCGGTCGTCGGCTGTCCGGCGCCATCGACGTGAAGACGAGCAAGAACGCGTGTGTGGCACTGCTGTGCGCCTCCCTGCTGAACCGGGGGCGCACGGTGCTGCGCCGGGTGGCCCGCATCGAGGAGGTGTACCGCCTGCTGGAGGTGCTCAACTCCATCGGCGTACGCACCCGCTGGATCAACGACGGCGTCGACCTGGAGCTGGTGCCGCCGGCCGAGCTGGACATCGCGGCGATCGACGCCGAGGCCGCCGTACGGACGCGGTCCATCATCATGTTCCTCGGTCCGCTGCTGCACCGCATGAACCACTTCAAGCTGCCGTACGCCGGCGGCTGCGACCTCGGTACCCGCACCATCGAGCCGCACATGATCGCGCTCAGGCGGTTCGGGCTGGACATCGCGGCCACGGAAGGGCAGTACCACGCGGTCGTCGACCGTGCCGTGCGTCCGGACCGGCCGATCGTGCTGACCGAGCGCGGGGACACGGTCACCGAGAACGCGCTGCTGGCCGCCGCGCGGCACGACGGCGTCACCGTCATCCGCAACGCGTCCTCCAACTACATGGTCCAGGACCTGTGCTTCTTCCTGGAGGCGCTCGGCGTCAAGGTCGAGGGCATCGGCACCACCACGCTCACCGTGCACGGCGTTCCCACCATCGACGTGGACGTCGACTACTCCCCCTCCGAGGACCCGGTCGAGGCGATGAGCCTGCTGGCCGCCGCCGTCGTCACCGCGTCGGAGCTGACGGTCCGCCGGGTGCCGATCGAGTTCCTGGAGATCGAGCTGGCGGTCCTGGAGGAGATGGGCCTCGACCACGACCGCACGCCGGAGTACCCCGCCGACAACGGCCGCACCCGGCTGGTGGACCTCACCGTCCGGCCCTCCAAGCTGGAGGCGCCGATCGACAAGATCCACCCGATGCCGTTCCCCGGCCTGAACATCGACAACGTCCCGTTCTTCGCGGCCATCGCGGCCATGGCCTCGGGCAAGACCCTGATCCACGACTGGGTCTACGACAACCGCGCGATCTACCTCACCGACCTCAACCGCCTCGGCGGACGCCTCCAACTCCTCGACCCGCACCGGGTGTTGGTGGAGGGCCCGACCCGCTGGCGGGCCGCCGAGATGATGTGCCCGCCGGCCCTGCGCCCCGCCGTGGTCGTACTGCTCGCGATGATGGCGGCGGAGGGCACGTCGGTACTGCGGAACGTGTACGTCATCAACCGCGGGTACGAGGATCTGGCCGAGCGGCTGAACTCGGTGGGGGCGCAGATCGAGATCTTCCGGGACATTTGATACGAGGATGCCGCCCGCGCTGGGCGCTGCGGGCGCCGGGGATCGGTACGACGTGCTCACCCCGGGTGAGCAGCCAGGCCAGGGGCCAGCTGGGAGACGGTGACGGCCTTGGCCGCGGCCAGGTCGCCGAGCGTGCCCGCGGCCTCGACGGTTCTTCTCGACGTTGTCGGGCTGCCGGCGGGGGCGACGTTGGGTATGTCGGTGACGTCGTATTCGTCGGAGGGCTTGGCGGGATGGGGAGAACAGCGGGACGGCCCAATCGGCCCTCTCATCTGCATGGTGCCGGACGTCCTCCGGCACGCGTTCTCACGGGGATTGCTGTTTGTCGTCGGGCCGTGGCGCTTTCAGGCCCGCGCGAGCGTCGACCGAGGCCGCACCCGACGGAGCTGACCAGCACCGGGCGACTCGATCGCCGCAGAGACGCCGCCGCCTGGAAGCGAACAGGGCCACGCGTATGTCGCCCGGACCCGGCTCCCGCCCGTGCGCCTGCCCGGGCCCCACCCGTCGCGACCGGCTGCCGACTTGCCCCGGTGTGCTAGACAGGGAGTAACCAAAGGGGCATTTTGCAGCAGCTCACGCTCGGAATCATGTCGCAGACCCGCAAGGAAAACGAGCATCGTCTGCCCGTTCACCCCGCTCATTTCGACCGCATCGACGCCGGTCTCCGCAAGCGCATCTACCTCCAGGAAAACTACGGAGAGCATTTCGGCGTCCCGGACAGCCGGCTCGCCCCGCTCGTCGCGGGCTTTCGCACGCGCGAGGAACTCATCGCCGACTGCGATGTCATCCTGCTGGCCAAACCACTGAACGAAGACCTGGCGGAACTGCGCGAGGGCCAGGTCCTGTGGGGCTGGCCGCACTGCGTCCAGGACGAAAGGCTCACCCAGACCGCCATCGACCGACGGCTGACCCTGATCGCCTTCGAAGCGATGAACCACTGGACCCGCAGCGGCGCCTTCAACCTGCACGTCTTCCACAAGAACAACGAGCTGGCCGGGTACTCCTCGGTCCTGCACGCCATGCAACTGACCGGCGCGACAGGCGACTACGGGCGGAGGCAGCGCGCGGTTGTCATCGGCTTCGGCGCGACCGCCCGCGGGGCGGTGACCGCGCTCAGCGCCCTGGGCGTGCACGACGTCGACGTGCTCACCGCACGTGGCGTCACCGCCGTCAGCTCCCCCATCCACTCCGCGCGGATCGTCCACTTCGACCACGACAAGGCCGACGACACCCTCGACCCGCGACGCAGTGTCGCCCTCACCGAGGACGGCCCGCTGCCACTGGCCGAGTTCCTCGCCGGGCACGACATCATCGTCAACTGCGTACTGCAGGACACCGACGCGCCGCTGATGTTCCTGATAGACGAGGACCTGCCCAAGCTGGCCCCCGGCACCCTGGTCATCGACGTCTCCTGCGACGAGGGCATGGGCTTCGACTGGGCCCGGCCCACCACCTTCACCGACCCGATGTTCACCGTCGGCGACCACGTCCGGTACTACGGGGTGGACCACAGCCCCTCCTACCTGTGGAACTCCGCGACCTGGGAGAACAGCGAGGCCCTCCTGCCCTATCTGGACGTCGTGCTCCAAGGGCCCGACGGCTGGGACACCGACGACACGATCCGCCACGCCATCGAGATCCGCGAGGGCGTCGTCCAAAACCCCAAGGTGCTCGCCTTCCAGCACCGCACCGCAACGTACCCGCACGCCCACGAGGAGACCCGGGCGGCGTCGCGGCCATAGCCTGCAGGCATCCGGTGTTCAGCCGTCCTCCGGCCGCTGTCCCGAGCCGCCGCGCGGCGGGCACCTCGCGGAGCAGTTCGAATCCGGCTCGTCCGTAAAGCTCCGAGACACTGACCGATCTTGTCCCGCTCGTCCGACGGAAATAGGGGTGCCGGATCTGGGGCGCGCGTCCTGTGGCGCCGCAGGGCTGGTCCGCCGGCTGTGGGACCGGGTCTGGTCATTCATCATCCAGCGCCGCTTCCTGGGCGTCGTGCCGGATTCGCGGAGCGGCATGGCCCTCAGCCGTGCAGCCGGTCAACGTCCGGTGCGTCGGCCCGCGTCACAGCACGGGGCAGCCCGTGAGCCCGGCCGCGCCATCCGCATCCAGGCCGAGGAGTCACGTATGCCGCTCAGTCCGACCACGTCCACGACGGTCACACCGTCGGACACCGTCCCGCTGCCCCAGGGCTACGAAAGGGACGTCCCTCGTCCCGGCGCTGTGCCTCCTCGCCCTCGCTCTGCTCTGGTTCGGCGAGAGCGGGCACAACCACCACCACGCGGACTCCGTCGGCCGAGTCCGGCCCGCGTCGCCACCCGCCGCGCCGGACATCAACCATTCTCCATGTACGGCAGTTGGCAGGAGATCTCATGACCACCGCACTACAACCCCCGCTTCCCTCCCATCCCCTCCTGCGCCTGCGCCTGGCACCGCGCGGCGGCATGCCACGCCCCATCGATGGAGCGTGGTGGCCTCGTTCGTACGACCTGCTGACCGAACTCCCCCAACTGCTCGCCGGGTTGCCGCGCGCGTGGGGCCATATCACCAGCGTCACGGTCAACGGGGCGACCTGGTCCGCGGTGCCCGGCCGGATGCTGGTCGCCAACCAGGTCGTAAGGCTGCACAGGACCCTCACGGCATCTGCCGCGCACACCATCGTCCTTCTCACACCCGGCCAGGGGCGCTGGGATCTGCTGGTCGTGCCACCGAATACGACCGAGGAGGCCGCGGAACCGCTCATGGCAGCCGGGGCGGACGGACAGGCGCGAGAAGCTGTGAAGAAACCTCGATGTTGATCTCGTGGGCCCGGGCGGGGGTCAAGCGTGTCTCGCGACAGAGCCGCGCCGTCCGAGCTCGGCCGGGTCACTCGCAACAGGCGACGGCAACGCCGAGGCAGGAACGACCGCGTCTCCGGGAGCCTGAAACAGGCCGTGGAGAAGACCAAGGACGCCTTCAGGCGGAACGGAAGTGGCCCCCGATGATGTACGACCAGACACGCGCCCGGCAATCCGCCGGCCAGACTCCGGCCGCGGCCGGACGCCGCAGCCCGAGCCCGGAGCCGCTGCTCCCGTCGGACGAACAGGACAAGATCGTCCAGCGCCTCCGGCACGCCCTCAACACCTTCGCCGACACCCCGCTCGAGGCGCTGGAAGAGGCCGAGAGCGCCTACGACGAAGCCACCGCACAGCTCGTGAACGCCCTCGCGGAACGACGGCGTCTCCTGCGCGCCGGCCGGCAGGACCAGCAATCCGACGCGCAGTCCGACGAACTTCGCCATGCGCTGAGGCAGTACCGGGAGATCACCCAGAGACTGCTCCACCTCTAGGCGGTCACTACTCCGCGTCGCGGTCGAGCGCGGAGTAGTGTCGACAGTACCGAGGGCATTTCGCGCACCGGCTTCCACGCCGGGTCGTTCTCGGCGAGAGATGAACCCGGGCCGCCGCAGAGGCGGCCCGGAGACGGGTCCGCATCATGTCGGCGACCTTGCACCCGACCCTGCCGCACCTCGAACCCGTCGCAACCCCGGCCGCGCGTCTCGCCCTGAAGACGGACGGCGCCTCCCGTGGACTCCTGGATGGCGCCTGGTGGCCCCGCTCCCGGGATCTGCTGAGTGAACTGCCCGCGCTGACCGACCTGTTGGACCCTTTGTGGGGCCGCATCACGCGCATCGCTCAGCCCCAAGGGGTCTCAGGCGGCGCCGCTCCCGCAGACGAGACGTGACGGGCGTCGCGGCCACGTGCCGCAGCGGCCGCTCAGAGGTGGCCGTCCAGGAACTTCCGTACCTCGGCGATGGTCATAGGCCCCGTGCCGTGCGCCACCGCCTCTCCCTCCTTCAGCAGGACGTAGGACGGGGCTTCGGTGATCCCGTATCGCTCGGTTGCGGCCGGACAACGCGTGATGTCGGCGCGGACGGCCGTCAGGCGGCCCGTGTAGTCGTCGGCGATGCCACCCACGACGAGGTCCATCACCCGGCAGGGCTCGATTGCCTTGGGCCATGTCCCGGTGAAGTATGCGAGGACCGGAACTCCGCTCATCCCGAGGATGAAATTGAACTCCGCGTCCTCACGGGGTCGGTGAACCCGCTTCGCCATGGAAGCTCCTGACCTCATGTCCGTTGTTCCATCCCCCATCATCCCTCGCGCGGTGTGCCAGGGCGGCCCGGTCGGTCGTCCGGCTGACCTGTCGGAAGGGAGGCACGGGGCCGTCGCAGAACGTCCCCGGCGCGAGCGGCCCGGCCCCCCGCTCCTGGTGACCCGGCCTGACCGCCCCGCTGCAGCCCGCCGCGCGCCCGTGGGCCCGCCGACTTCCCTCGTCTCTTGACTACGCCTTCGATCGTTGATCGCTGTGCTGCACCGGGCGCGCCAAGGGTGGCCCAGCCGGCGCATGGGGAACACATCGCCCGTTGACAGTGTCAACGTGAAGGTGTGATGCTTGTCAACAGGTGAAGGTATACGCTCCCTACGGGATGTACCCACCTTGTATACGACGGGTGAGACGGGGGAGGGCCAGTGAGCCTGGGGACGGTCGGCGGACGCTTCCGGATCACGGGGATGCTGGGCCGCGGGAACATGGGCGAGGTGCACCGCGCCGAGGATCTCCAGGCCGCCCCGGACTCCCCGCACCGCGAAGTCGCCGTGAAGACCGTGCTGCGCAGCCGCACCGGAGTCTCCGTCGATGCCTCGGGTTCGGGCAAGGAGACCGACCGCTTCCGCCGCGAAGTGCGGATCATGCGCATGCTCTCCCAGGGTCACCCGAACCTCACCCTGCTCGTCGACGGCGGAGTGGACGGCGGTGCGGACGGCGGTGCGGACGGCGGTGCGGACGGGGCGTCGGGCGGTACCGGCCTGCCCTACCTGGCCATGGAACTGCTCGACGGTCACCCGCTCGCGGACCTCATCGACGAGGAACCCCAGCTCCCGGTCTCCTGGGCCGCCGCCGTCGGAGCGCAGATCGCCTCCGGTCTGACCGCCGCGCACACCGCCGGGGTCGTCCACCGCGATCTGAAGCCGGCCAACGCGATGCTGACCCGCGACGGGACCGTCAAGGTCCTCGACTTCGGCATGGGTTCGGTCGTCGACGATCCCGACCAGACACGCCTGACCAGTACGGGTGTCAGCGTCGGTACCGCTCGCTACATGGCGCCCGAGCAGTTCCGGGCCGAACGGGTCTCCGCGTCCGCCGACCTCTACGCGCTCGGCTGCATCCTGTACGAACTGCTGATAGGTCGGCCGCCGTTCTCCGCCAGAACCCCCTACGAACTCTCCGAACAGCATCAGCACGAGAACCCGCCCCGGCTGACCCTGGTGCGCCCGGACCTGCCCGCCGAACTGGTCCGGCTGGTGGAGCGCCTCCTGGAGAAGGACGCCGAACTGCGGCCTGACAACGCCGCGTTGGTCCGTGAGGCGTTGATCCCGCTCGCGTTCGCGCCGGACGACACGGCGGCCCTGCTCGCTCCGCACTGGCAGGCGATGGACCCGGTGGCGCGGCTGCGCGCCCTGCTCCCCGAGCCCGCCCCGGCCGCGCCGGCACCCGTGCCGCGCAGGGAGCCCCGCCTGCCCGAGGCCATGGACGTCTTCGGTATCCACGCCGACCTGATCGGCGAGTACGAGAGCTTCACCAGGAGCGCGACGGTGATCCGGGACGCCCGGATCGACGGCTTCGTCGCGGACGACCTGGCGGCGAAGTCCCAGTGGCCCGACCCGTGGCTGTCGCTGAATCCGTTCTTCGCCGACGGCGGCCAGGTCACCGACCTCGTCCGGGACGGTGTGCTGCACCCGCGGTGCGCGGAGATCTTCCAGGCCGGCAAGAAGAAGACCTCGCCGCGCCCCGACGGCCGCCCCCTCACCTTCCACCTCCACCAGCGGCAGGCGATCGAGGCCGCGCAGGCGGGTGACTCCTATGTGCTCACGACCGGTACCGGCTCCGGCAAGTCGCTGTCGTACATCGTCCCCATCGTGGACCGGGTGCTGAAGGAACGTCAGGCGGCGGGCCCGGACGCGGGCGGCCGGGTGCGTGCCATCGTCGTCTACCCGATGAACGCGCTGGCCAATTCGCAGCTGGGCGAGTTGGAGAAGTATCTGCAGAACGGTTTCGGGAAGGGCCGTGAGCCGGTCACCTTTGCCCGTTACACCGGCCAGGAGTCCGTCGAGGACCGTCGGAAGCTGCGCAAGGACCCTCCGGACATCCTGCTGACCAACTACGTGATGCTGGAGCTGATGCTGACCCGGCCGGACGACCGGACCAGCCTGATCCGCATGGCCGAGGGGCTGCAGTTCCTCGTCTTCGACGAGCTGCACACCTACCGGGGCCGTCAGGGCGCGGACGTGGCGCTCCTGATCCGCCGTGTGCGTGAGGCCTGCCGCGCCTCGAGGACCCTCCAGTGCATCGGCACCTCGGCGACCATGTCCACCGAGGGCTCCTGGGAGAACCAGCGGCGGGAGGTGGCCAGGGTCGCCGGCCGGTTGTTCGGTACGACGGTGCTGCCGAAGCGGGTCATCGGCGAGACCTTGGTCCGGGCGACCGACGAGGCGCCCGAGACCGTACCCGCCGAGCGGCTGCGGGTGGCGGCGGCGCCCCGCTCGTACGACGCGCTGACGAAGGACCCGCTGGCCCGGTGGGTGGAGTCCCGGTTCGGTCTGGAGACCGAGGAGGGCACGGGGCGGCTGCGCCGCTGCGCCCCGGACACCGTCGAGGCCGCGGCGGCGGAGCTGGCCGCCGTGTCCCAAGTCCCCGAGGAGAGTGTGCGTGAGGCGATCCGTACGACGCTGGAGGCGGGGGCGCAGGCCAAGCACCCGGTGACGGAGCGACCGCTGTTCGCGTTCCGGCTGCACCAGTTCCTGTCCAAGGGCGACACCGTCTACACGACGCTGGAGGATCCGCTCACCAGGCCGCTCACCCGCACCTACCAGCTGGAGCAGCCGGACAGCGACGGCAAGCCGCTGTTCCCGCTGGCGTTCTGCCGTGAGTGCGGTCAGGAGTACCTGACCGTCTGGCGCACCGAGGACGGCGGCGCCTTCCGGTACGAGCCGCGTCGGGACACCTCCGCCTCCGGGGGCCGCCAGGGTGAGGGCTGTCTGTACCTGGGCATGCCCGGGGAGGACTACGAGTGGCCGGCCGATCCGCAGAAGGCCGTGGACGACCGGCGGTTGCCGGAGTCGTGGCTGGAGCAGGACGCGCAGCGGGTGACGGTCGTCAAGAAGTCCTACAAGCCCCGGGTTCCCAGGCGGGTCGTCGTGGACGCCCACGGCAACGAGTCGGGCGAGGGGCTGCTCGCGGCGTTCGTCCCGGCGCCGTTCCTGTTCTGCCTGCACTGCCAGGTCTCCTACGAGCAGACCCGTGGCCGGGACTTCGCCAAGCTGGCCACGCTGGACCAGGAGGGGCGTTCCTCGGCGACCTCGCTGATCTCGGCGTCGATCGTGAAGTCCCTGCGCGCGGTGCCGGAGGAGAGCCTGGGCAGGGAGGCCCGCAAACTGCTCACCTTCGTCGACAACCGGCAGGATGCCTCGCTCCAGGCCGGGCACTTCAACGACTTCGCCCAGGTGACCCAGTTGCGCGGCGCCCTGTACCAGGCCGCGGTGCGGGCGGGTGAGGAGGGGCTGAGCCACGACGACCTCGCCGAGGCCGTCACCGGGGTGATGGGCCTGGCGCCCCGCGAGTACACGACGGGCGCGGACCTGACGCCCGCCATGGAGCGTAGGGCCGTGAAGACCTTCCGGGAGGTCGTGGGATACCGCCTCTACCGCGATCTGGAGCGCGGCTGGCGCATCACGATGCCGAACCTGGAGCAGACGGGACTGCTGCGGATCGACTACGAGGATCTGGGCTGGCTCGCCGCCAACGACGAGCGCTGGCGGTCGGCGCACGCCGTGCTGCGGGGTGCCGACCCGGCCCTGCGTGAGGAGATCACCCGTACGCTGCTCGACTTCATGCGGCGGGCGCTGGCCATCGACGTGCAGTACTTCCGCGAGGACTTCGATGTCCTTCAGCGGGCGAGCGAGGAGCGGCTGGCCGGGGCGTGGGTGCTGAGCGAGAGCGACCGGCCGGCCGTCGGGACCGCCTACCCCTACGGGTCCCGGCCGGGAATGGAACGTTCCGCGCTGTTCCTGTCGGCCCGCGGCAAGTTCGGCAAGTACCTGCAGCGGAACATGCCCGAGCTGCGCGAGAACTCCATGAGCCTGGACGACGTCCAGTCCGTCATCGAGGACCTGCTCAAGGTATTGCGCGACGCCGACCTGGTGCGCGAGGTGGACGCGACTCCCGAGCTCTCCGGCCCGGCCTACCGGCGCCGGGCGGCGCAGAAGCGCACCGGTTACCGGGTGTCGGCCGCCCACCTGATCTGGCGGGCCGGAACCGGTGAGCGCGGCGTGGTCGACCCGCTGGCGCGCACTTACCGAGGCGGCGAGGGCCCGCGCGTCAACCCGTTCTTCCGCGACCTGTACCGCACCGCGGCCGCCGAGCTGGCCGGCCTGTACGCGCGGGAGCACACCGCCCAGGTCCTTCCGGAGGACCGGCTGGAGCGTGAGGAGCTGTTCCGGGAGGCCAAACTGCCTCTGCTGTACTGCTCTCCGACGATGGAGCTGGGCGTGGACATCTCCTCGCTCAACGCCGTGCTGATGCGCAACGTGCCGCCGACCCCGGCGAACTACGCGCAGCGTTCGGGCCGGGCGGGCCGTTCCGGTCAGCCCGCGCTGGTGACCACGTATTGCGCGACGGGCAACAGCCATGACCAGTACTACTTCCGCCGCTCCCAGGACATGGTGTCGGGGCAGGTGGCCCCGCCGCGCCTGGATCTCGCCAACGAGGATCTGGTCCGCTCCCACCTCCAGGGCATCTGGCTCGCGGAGGCCGACATGCGGCTCGGCACCGCGATCCCGGAGGTCGTCGATGTCGCCTACGACCCCGAGGCCGGCGACCGCCCCGATCCGCTGATGCCGCTGCCGCTGCGTTCGGAGTTCCTCGACCGCTCCCTCGACGAGGCCGCCCGCCGACGCGCGGCCGACACCGCGCGTACCGTTCTCGCCCCGCTGATCGCGGACTTCGAGGGGACCACGTGGTGGTACGACGAGTGGATCGAGGACCGGATCGAGCGGGCCCCGGCTGAGTTCGACGCCGCCTTCGACCGGTGGCGCGACCTGTTCCGGGCGGCCGTCATCGACCAGTACGAGCAGAACAAGCGGGTCGTCGACCACACCCTCTCGCAGGGCGAGCAGAGCCGGGCGCGCAGCCGACGCCGGGAGGCCGAGACGCAGACGAACCTGCTGCTGAACCGCTCCACCGACAACAAGTCGGTGATGAGCGACTTCAATCCGTACCGTTATCTGGCGTCCGAGGGGTTCCTGCCCGGCTACAGCTTCCCGCGGCTGCCGCTGGCCGCGTACATCCCGCGGTCCGGCAACCGCCGCAACGCCGACGGGGACTATCTCCAGCGGCCCCGGTTCCTCGCGATCCGTGAGTTCGGTCCGGGTGCGCTCATCTACCACGAGGGCGCCCGCTACCAGGTCACCCGGGTGCAGCTGCCACCGGACGCCTCGGGCGAGCTGGCCACGGCGGAGGCCCGGCGCTGCGACGGCTGCGGCTATCACTTCGTCGTCAGGCCCGGCCTCGACCGGTGCGACATGTGCGGGGAGGAGCTACGCGGCAAGCGCACCGGTCTGCTGCAACTGCACACCGTGTACACGACACCGCGCGAGCGGATCTCCTCCGACGAGGAGGAGCGCCGACGGGCCGGTTTCCGTCTGGAGACCTCGTACGCCTTCCAGGACCACGGCGCCCGCAAGGGCCGTCTGACCTCACATGTCGGCGACGCCGACGGTGTGCCGGTCCTCGACCTGGACTACGGCGACTCGGCGACCGTCCGCATCACCAACCTCGGCCGGGTCCGCGACAAGGAGAACGAGCCGGACGGCTACTGGCTGGACCTGGGCGACGGCCGCTGGCTCAACGACCGGGCCGCCGCCGACGCCATCGAGGGCACCGGCATGCCGGTGGTCGACGATGACGGCAACGAGAAGCGCCGCAAGAAGCGGGTCCTGCCGTTCGTGGAGGACCGCCGGAACATCCTCGTCGTCACCTTGGACGAGCCGCTGCCCGAGCCGGTGGCGCTGTCGTTCCTGTACGCGCTGGAGCGGGGCATCGAGGCGGCGTTCGAGCTGGAGGACTCCGAGCTGACCGCGGAACTGCTGCCGCCGGACGACGGCCCGCGCCGCCGCATGCTGTTCACGGAGGCCGCGGAGGGCGGCGCCGGTGTGCTGCGCCGGATCCAGCACGAGAGGGACGCCCTCGCCGAGGCCGCGAAGACCGCCCTGGAGATCTGCCACTTCGACCGGGACACCGGCGAGGACGAGGGCGGCCCGGCGGACGGCGAGAGGTGCGCCCGCGGCTGCTACGCCTGCCTGCTGACCTACGGCAACCAGACACACCACCGTCAGCTGAGCCGGCACGCGGCCCAGCCGCTGCTGCTGCGGCTGTCCGAGGCCCGCACCGAGCGCGAGGGCCGCGGCGAGTCCCGCAGCGAGCAGTTCCGCAGGCTGGCCCCGGCGCCCTCCGGGCCGCAGACCTCTGCCCCTGTCCCCGCCCCTGCCTCCGCCCCCGCGAGCACGTCACCGACCCCCGTAGAGGCCGATCTCGCGGTGCTCGTCGCGGACGGCGACCTGCTCGGGTGGCTGAGGGCGAAGGGCCACCGACTCCCCGACGCGGTCCGTGTGCCCGTCCCGGAGGCGGACGCCTGCCCCGACCTCGTGTTCCATCTGGACGGCGCCGACCTCGCCGTGTTCGTCGACGTGCCCGGCCACGCGCCCGGTGCCGACCGTGACCTCGAAGCCGGCTACCGCTTGGAGGAGGCCGGCTGGGACGTTCTGCGATTCCCCACGGACGCGGACTGGGACGCCATCGCCGACCACAACGCCACCTATTTCCACCTTCGTTGACCGCTAGGAGCCGAGACATCTCATGAGCCTCACGTACACAGCCGGCTCGCTGGTCGCCGCTCGTGGCCGGGAATGGGTGGTGCTGCCCGAGAGCGCCGCCGACATGCTGGTGCTGCGCCCGCTGGGCGGGAGCGAGGACGACATCGCGGCCGTCTTCCCCGCGTTCGAGGACGTGTGCCACGCGGAGTTCGCAAGGCCGAGCGCCGCCGACCTGGGTGACCAGCGTGCCGCCGGTCTGCTGCGCACGGCACTGCGCGTCGGGTTCCGGTCCGGCGCGGGCCCGTTCCGCTCGCTGGCGTCGATCGCCGTGGAGCCCCGCGCCTACCAACTGGTCCCGCTGCTGATGGCGTTGCGGCAGCGCACCGTACGGCTGCTGATCTCGGACGACGTCGGCATCGGCAAGACGGTCGAGGCGGGCCTCATCGTCAAGGAGCTGCTCGCGCAGGGCGAGGCGACGAGGCTGGCCGTGCTCTGCTCCCCTTCACTCGCTGAGCAGTGGCAGTCGGAGCTGCGGGAGAAGTTCGGGATCGACGCCGAACTGGTCCTGGCCTCCACGGTGTCGCGGTTGGAGCGCGGTCTGGAGCTGGGCCAGTCCCTGTTCGACAGGCACCCGTTCACGATCATCTCGACGGACTTCATCAAGTCGACCCGCCACCGCGAGGACTTCGTACGGCACTGCCCGGACCTGGTGATCGTCGACGAGGCACACTCCTGTGTGGCCGCCGACGACGCCACGCAGGCTGGCGCGTCCTCCACGCACCAGCTCCGCTACGAGCTGCTGCGCAGGATCTCCGCGGACCAGGACCGGCATCTGTTGCTGCTGACCGCGACCCCGCACTCCGGCAAGGAGTCCGCGTTCCGCAACCTGCTCGGTCTGGTCCGGCCCGACCTGGCGACGGTGAACCTGGAGACCCCGGCGGGGCGGGCGAGGCTCGCCGAGTACTTCGTGGCCCGTAAGCGCGCCGACGTCCGCACCTATCTCACCAAGGAGGACGGTCTCGCCGACGACTCCCTGGCCGAGCGGACCGCCTTCCCCTCCGACCGCTGGACGAAGGACGAGCCGTACCGGCTGACCCCCGCCTATCGGGCGCTGCTCGACGACGCCATCGCCTATGCCCGGGACCGTGTCGAGGCGGCCGGGGAGCAGGGCAAGCGGGAGGCCCGTATCGCCTGGTGGTCGGTGATCGCGCTGCTGCGCTCGATGGTGTCCTCGCCGGCGGCCGCGGCGCAGACACTGAAGACCCGCTCCGAGTCCGCCGCGGCCCGCACCGCGCAGGAGGCGGACGCGCTGGGTGCCAAGGTGGCGGCCGACTCCGCCGACAACGACCGGCTGGAGGGCGTGGACGTCGCTCCGGGTGCCGCCGAGTCGGAGGAGGCGGGCGCCCGGCTGCTCGAACTCGCGCAGCGGGCGGCGCGGTTGGTCGGCCCTGCCGAGGACGCGAAGCTGAAGGCGCTCACCGGCCACCTGAAGAAGCTGATCGCCGACGGCTACCACCCGATCGTCTTCTGCCGCTACATCCCCACCGCGGAGTACCTCGCCCAGCAGCTCGACGGCAAGCTCGGCAAGAAGACGAAGATCGCCGCCGTGACCGGCACACTCTCCCCGCAGCAGCGCCTTGAGCGCATCGAGGAGCTCGGCGCCGCCTTGGCCGAGGAGGCGGGCGACCCGGCCGTCCGACGCGTGCTGATCGCCACCGACTGCCTGTCGGAGGGCGTCAACCTCCAGCACCACTTCGACGCCGTCGTCCACTACGACCTGGCCTGGAACCCGACCCGTCACGACCAGCGCGAGGGCCGCGTCGACCGGTACGGCCAGAAGCGCGACGAGGTCCGGGTCATCACCATGTTCGGCGAGGACAACGGTATCGACGGCAAGGTCCTGGAGGTGCTGTTCGCGAAGCACCGGCAGATCAAGAAGGACCTGGGCATCTCCGTCTCCGTACCCGACGAGACCGCCTCCGGTGTCACCGACGCCGTGGTGGAGTGGCTGCTGCTGCACGGACGGCAGGGCAGCCAGGAGAGCCTGTTCGAGCTGGACAGCCACCAGGAGTCCTTCGAGCGTATCGAGCGCGAGTGGACCTCGGCCGCCGAGCGGGAGAAGACCTCCCAGTCCAAGTACGCCCAGCGCACCATCCACCCGGAGGAGGTGGCCCGGGAGGTCGCCGCCGTACGGGCCGCGCTCGGCGGCGCCGACGAGGTCCGCGACTTCGCCCTGGAGGCGCTGCGCGAGCTGGATGCTCTGGTCCGTGAACCACGCGACGGCGGCGGTGACTTCACCGCGCAGGTCGGCGGCACCCCGGCGGGCCTGCGGGACGCGCTCGCCGCCACCCTCGGCGGCCGGCTCGTCGAGGAGGACCGCGAGATCCCGTTCCGTACGACTCCGGCGGTCGCCCGCGGCGAGGCCGCCCTGGTCCGCACGGACCCGGCGATCGGGGCTGTGGCCTCGTACGTCCTGGACTCGGCGCTCGACGCGAACACCCTCGGCCCGCGCCCGGCCCGCCGCTGCGGTGTGGTCACCACGGACGCGGTGACGATCCGCACCACGCTCCTGCTGGTCCGCTACCGCTTCCACCTCACGCTCCCGTCCCGCAGCGGCGACCAGCAACTGGTCGCCGAGGACGCCCGTCTGCTCGCCTACGAGGGCCTGCCCTCCCGCGCCCGCTGGCTGGACGACGACGCGGCCGCCGCGCTCCTCGCGGCCCGCGCCAGCGCCAACACCCACGAGCAGCGGGCCCGCAACCAGATCAGCCGCGATCTGGACGGTCTGCCGGACCTCTCCGGGCACCTCTCCGAGTACGGCACCCGTCTGGCCGCCGAACTCGACGCCTCGCACCGACGGGTGCGCAAGGCGAACGAGGAGATCGTCCGCGGCCTGAAGGTCGTGCCCCAGGAGCCGGCCGACGTCCTCGGCGTGTACGTCTACCTGCCGCAGCCCGCCTCTACCGCGTCCGGAGCCGAAGCCTGATGTCCGCCGCCACCCGCACCGCCCTGGCCTTCACCGCCGTCACCACGGTCGGCGGACTCCTCCCCGCCGACATGCTGCTGCGCATCCCCGAGGGGCGGAACCTGCCGGGCACCAAGCCCGCCGACTACGGCCTGCCCTCCTCGGTACCCGTGCGCGACGAGGCCGAGCGCGCCTGGGAGTACCTCAAGCCGCTCTGGCGAGACCTGCGCGCCGCCCTGCCCGCCGACCCCGAGACCGGCGCCCCCGCCGCCGACCCGACCGGCCGCGCCGGCACCGACTGGCTCGCCCAGCTCTTCCGCAAGCTGGACTTCGGCGCGCTGACGGAGGTGGGACCGCACGGCATCCCGGCCGACACCGACCCCGACAAGCACTTCCCGGTCTCCCACCGCCACGGCCCCGCCCTCGTCCACCTCATCCCCTGGAACCAGGACCTGGACAAGCGCACGGCGGGCCAGGTCCCCCCGCAGTCCATGATCCAGGACTGCCTGAACCGCACCGAGGCCCACCTGTGGGCGGTCCTCACCAATGGCCGGCGCGTACGTCTGCTGCGCGACTCCTCGTCCTTCGCGACGGCCGCCTACGTCGACTTCGACCTGGAAGCCATCTTCGACGGCGAGCTGTTCAGCGAGTTCGTGCTGCTGTACTGCGTGCTGCACGCGTCCCGGTTCACGGTGACGGAGGGGACGCCGGCTTCGGGGTGCTGGCTGGAGAAGTGGCGGACGGTCGCCATAGAGTCCGGCAGCCGTGCCCTCGACCACTTCCGCGACGGCGTCCAGGCCGCCCTCACCGTCCTCGGCACCGGCTTCCTGAGCCACCCGGACAACACCGACCTCCGCGCCAACCTGGACGTCCACGCCTTCCAGACGGCCCTGTTGCGGCTCGTCTACCGCATGATCTTCCTCTTCGTGGCCGAGGACCGGGGCGCCCTGCTGGACCCCGACGCGGACGAACGGACCGTCGACCGCTTCACCCGCTACTTCTCCACGGCCCGCCTCCGCCGTCATGCGCTACGACGCCTCGGCACCGCGCACGACGACCGGTACCGCGCCCTGGAGCTGCTGATCGAGGCGCTGGGCTCCGAGCAGGGCCGCCCCGAGCTGGGTCTGAAGGGACTCGGCGGCCTCTTCAACGACACCCCTGCCGACAAGCCCCTGCGTGGCGTGCGGCTAGCCAACCGCCACCTCTTCGAGGCCGTCAAGCACCTGGCCCGCGTGCGGGACGCCGGTTCGGCGCGCTGGCGTCCGGTGGACTACCTGCGCATGGGCGCCGAGGAACTGGGGTCCGTGTACGAGGCGTTGCTGGAGCTGGTGCCCAAGCACAGCGCCGCCGACCGTACCTTCGAACTGGTCGACCGGATCGGCAACGACCGTAAGAAGACCGGCAGTTACTACACCCCGACCCCGCTCACCGAGACCCTGCTGGACTCCACGCTGAACCCGGTGATCGACGACGCCGTCAAGCGCGGGGAGCAGCGCGCGAGCGCTGAGGGGCGGCCCGACCCCGCCGACACGATCGTCGAGGAGCTCCTGTCCCTCACGGTGTGCGACCCCGCGTGCGGGTCGGGGCACTTCCTGGTGGCGGCGGCCCGGCGTATCGCCAAGCGGGTGGCCGCGGTGCGGGAGCGCAACCCGGAGCCCACGGACGGGGCCGTGCGCCACGCCCTGCACCAGGTCGTCGCGCGCTGTGTGTACGGCGTGGACCTCAACCCCATGGCCGTCGAACTGGCCAAGGTGTCCCTGTGGCTGGAGGCGATGGAGCCCGGCCGCCCGCTCGGCTTCCTGGACGCCCACATCAAGCACGGCAACGGCCTCATCGGGGCGACGCCCGCCCTGATGCGGGACGGGATCCCGGACAAGGCGTTCAAGAAGGCCGAGGGTGACGACGAGGGGTGGGCGCGGCAGCTCCTCTCCCGTAACGCCCTCGAACGCGAGGGCCAGGGCGGCCTGTTCGAGGTCGAGACGGAGACGAAGGTCGCCAACGGTTCCTTCGCGCGCGGGCTGCGCCGGATCACGGCGGCTCCGGCCGGTGACCTCAAGGACATCCGCCGCAAGGAGGCCGACTACCGGGACTGGGCGAATTCGGCCGAGTATCTGCGGGCCCTGCATCTGGCGGACGCGTGGTGTGCGGCGTTCGTGTGGGTGAAGAGCGAGGAGGCGCCGCCGGCCATCACGCACAAGGTGTTCCGGGGGCTGGAGGATCCGGAGGGGGACGCGGCGCCGCAGTCGACGCACGACGAGATCGTGAAGTTGCGGGACCAGTACGCCTTCTTCCACTGGCACTTGGAGTTTCCCGAGGTCTTCGCGGTTCCGGAGGACGGGGACGTGTCGGTGGGGGCGGGGTCCGTTGATTCGGGGACGGGGTGGGCTGGGGGGTTCTCTTGTGTGGTGGGGAATCCGCCGTGGGACAAGGTCGACTTCGAGGACAAGAAGTACTTCAGCGTGGTCGCACCCGAGATCGCGGAGATCTCCGGGACGGCTCGGCGTACGCGGATCGTGGAGTGGGAGGGGGAGAACCCCGAGGCTGGACGGCGGTATCGGGAAGCTCGGCGGGCGGTCAAGGGGACGTTCCATTTCGTGGGGAACTCCGACGTATTCCCGTTGTGCGCCAAGGGGTTGACGGTCAAGGGCGTCAACTCCCTCCAGACGGACACGCTGTTCGCCGAGCGGATGGCGAACGTGGTCGCACCGGAGGGACGGTTCGGTCTGATCCTGCCGACCGCGATCGCTACGGGTGCGGGCTCGCAGTATCTGTTCGCGGACTTCACCCAGCGGGGGGTTCTGGCATCGCTGTACGACTTCGAGAACCGTCGTCCGAAATCGCCTGCGTTGCCGCAGGGTGGTAAGTGGTTCGAGAGCGTGGACTCCCGCTACAAGTTCTGCCTGATCTCCCTCACCGGCCGAGCCACGCGCGCGGACGCCAGTCGCATCGGCTTCTTCCTGTCCGAGATCACGGACCTGGAGGACGCGAACCGGGTGTTCGCCGTGGACCCGGAGGACCTGGCCCGGATCAACCCGAACACGGGCACCCTCCCGGTGTTCCGCACGCAGCGCGACGCGGACATCACGGCTGGCGTGTACCGGCGCATTCCGGTGCTGTGGAACGAAGGACGACGGGACGGTAACCCATGGCGCATGGCCTTCAAGAACCTCTTCAACATGACCGACGACTCCGACCTCTTCCGCAGCCGCGAACGGCTTGAGGCCGAGGGGTGGGAGTTGCGGGGCAACGTCTTCGAGCGGGGTGAGGAGCGGATGCTGCCGCTGTACGAAGCGAAGATGGTGGACTTCTTCAACCACCGTGCTGCCGACGTCGTGAAGAGCTTGACCGCCGTCAACCGCCAGAACCAGCCCAAGTACCTGCCCGCCGAAGAGCTGCAGGATCCGGCACGCCTGGCCCTGCCGCTCAACTGGATCCAGCAGGGTGGGAAGATCGCCACGCGCCGTAACAACAAGGACGTCCAGGCCAAGGGCATCGAGCTGCGCCTCGCCGACGAGCACTGGGACCGCGATTGGCTCTGCGGCTGGTGCGACGTCACCGCCTCGACCAACGAACGCACCGCCATCCCCGCCTTCCTCCCGCGCACAGCCGTCGGGCACAAGTTCCCTCTGATGATGCCCCGCGTGGCACCTTCACTGGTCGCCGCCCTGATTGCCGCTCAGTCTTCCCTGCCCTTCGACTTCATCAGTCGCCAGAAGATCGGCGGCCTGAGCATGGGCCTCTTCGTCTGGAAGCAGCTTCCCGTCCCGACCCCCACCTCCCTCGAACCCCATCTCCCGTTCCTACTCCCCCGCGTCCGGGAACTCGTCTACACCGCCTACGACATGACCCCACTCGCCCGCGACCTGGGCGACGAGGGCAACCCGTTCCAGTGGGACGACGACCGCCGCGCCCAACTGCGCGCCGAGCTGGACGCCTACTTCTTCCACCTCTACGGGATCTCCCGCGAGGACACCGACTACATCCTGGAGTCCTTCCAGACAGCCTCGGGCGGCCTGAAGAACAACGAGATCTCCGCGTTCGGCGAGTACCGGACCAAGCGCCTCGTCCTCACCGAATACGACCGCATGGCCACCGCCGGCCTGACCCTGGAAACCCCGCTCACCGAGGGCGAGTCCGGCACGTACCGCTCCCCCCTCACCCCACCCCCGGGCCACGGCCCCAGGCACCCGGCCTGACAGCCCGGACCCGGCCGCCGTCCGGGCTCGCACTTCAGCAACGGAGTCACACGAACCCGCACCCCACCCAGCCCCGCACCACCCCACCCGGCAACCACCGTCGAAACGGAGAACCTCAGTGAGCACTGACGCCGATCCCCTCCACGACGGTGAACCCGCGTTGAGCGAGTACGACCGGCAGGTATGGGCCATGCTCAACGACCACTGGCAGCGCCGCAACAATCGCCGTGGTCTGCCGAACTGGGCGAGTACTGCGCTCAGTCGCACCGGCGAGGTCACGGGGAAGGCCACGAGACGGGTTGTCGACGCCGTCCCGGACGCGGTCTCGGAACCGATGCGTCGCGCGGGCGGCGCAGTCGCCGACCCGGCCATGCAACTGGCGGCCGGAGCCGCGACAGCGCTGATCGAGCTGGCCAACGACTGGGCGATGAAGCTCAACGACCCGAAGAACGTCGAGAATCTCGCCCGCGAGCAAGGTCTCGAACTCAGCAGTTTCACCGAACTGCGGCAGCAGGACCTTAAAGTCTGCGACCGGCTGCTGACCTACAACACCCTCAAGTGGCGCACCGCCGGCGCGGCCGAGGGTGGCGCCATGGGCCTGCTGGCTACGATCCCCGTCGCCGGGACTCTCGTCGCGATGACAGCAGACGTCCTCGTCGTCCAGGTCATGAGCACCTCGATCGCGGCGCGCATCGCGTATTCCTACGGCTACGACGCCAAAGACCCCCGTGAGCAGATCTTTATTGAGCGCCTGGTTCGCCGGTCCTTCATGGAACAGGCGGCCAAAACCAAGCCGTTGCATGAGACCGCACGGGCGGCATACGCAAGCAAGGGACGCGTGAGGTGGTCGAAGAAGCTCCGCCAGGACCACCGCCTCCTGTCCGGCCTTGAGAAGTTGATGCAGCATCTGGGCCCGGCCGGCTCCAGGGTGCCAGTTCAAAGCGTCGCCAAGGCCGTACCGTTCGTGGGCGCCTTCATCGCTGCCACCACGAATGCCACGATTCTCGGCAGGGTGGCCAAGGACGCCCAGCGGTACTGCCAGACCCGCTTCCTGTGCGAGAAGTACGGACTGCCGCTCCCGACCGCACTGGCGACCGACGACGAGGACGACGACCCCCAGGCCGACGTCACGTGAGTGCTGCGGTGGCGCCCGACCAGAGCGCCACCGTGTCTTCCACCGCCCCGTTCAGGCGTGGTCCACGAACCGCACGAACGACTGCCAGCCCTCACAGCCGATCGCGAAAGCCGGGCGGCTCACATCCTTGGAGTCCCTAACGTGGACGGCCTGTTCGGCGATCGCGATCTCCACGCAGTCGTCGCCCTGGCTGCCGCTGTAGCTGGACTTGAACCAGGCGAGTTCCGTCTCACTGCCGCTCATAGCTCTCCTCGGAGTCTCTCCAGCAGGGCCCGGGATTCGTTGGGGCTCAGGGCCTGCGAGCGCAGTGTTTCATAGCGCTGGCAGAGCAGGCTCACCTCTTTCCGGTCCGCGATCAACCGGCCATTCTCCTGTCCTTCGGAGTAGCCGAGCCGCTGGCCCGCAGGGGTCTCCAAGATCCGCACCGGCCCATCCAGGCACGTATGCAACCCCGCATCCAGCGGAACCACTTGAAGCGTCACGTTGCGCGGAGCGCTCCGCTCCAGCACATGATCGAACAGCTCACGCCTCGCCCCCGCATCCCCGAACCGCCGCCGAAACACATGCTCCTCCACGATGAAGCTGAACGGCACCTTCGGCCGCTCCCGCATCATGCGCTGACGGTCCATCCGCGCGGCGAGCTGCGCCTCCAGATCCTCGTCCGTCCGCAACGGAATCGTGCCCTCGAACACCGCCCGCGCATACGCCTCCGACTGCAACAACCCCGGCACCAGCCGACACTCGTACGTGTTCAGACTCACCGCCTCCCGCTCCAGCCTCGCCCACCGCCGGAACCATGCCGCGAGTCCCGCCTCGCCCCGGGTGAGATGGCGAGCGGCCCTGCGCAGCGCTCCGGTGTTGCCCAGCGCACCCTCCGCACGCTCGACGAACGCCTCGTCCGGCATCCGGCGGCCCAACTCCACGGACGCCACGGTGTGCTTGGAGTAACGGACGATGTCGGCGAACTCGCTCCGACTGAGCCCCGCGTGCTCCCGTAAGGCCTGGACGACCGCACCGAACGTACGCAGACTGTCCGACGGCTGGGGTTCCCGCTCCCACTCCCCCGCCGGAACCGTCCGAGCGCCCACATCCGTGGCCGCCTCCCCTTCGACGATGTCCATTCGTCGCCCCTCTCTCCAGCCGCTCGGGCTCACACGCGTTCGGCACTCAGAGTGACGGCTGAGCATGCGTACTGTCCACTCACTGTGCTCGTACGCTGACTCCGCGTACGCGGTCCGGAGCTCGCAACGGGTCACCGCGGACGCCACGCTGACGCCATGAACCAACCCGCTCCCCAACTCGCCACTTCTACACACACCTTCACGCAGCCGCTCTCCCCCACGCGGCGCCGCGCGCGGCTCGCCCGGCTGCTCACCATGAGCCAACTTCAATCCTGAAACGCCCCCAGGGCTTCACAGAGCGTGCCGCAATCGTCGTCGCGGAGCTCGCGGCGAACGCCGTACTCCACGGCGGCCTGCCCGGTCGTAGCTTTCGGCTGGCCCTTGTCTCCGCCCCGGCGGACGCGGCCTGTCACCCGTCGCCGCCCTCACCGACCACTGCCACCCTCTACCCACCCACCATCAAGGCCGTCCAGGCAGCGCCCTCGACGCAAGGGGAGGCGACTGCCGCCACCCGCGGAGAACGCCGGCGCGTCAGGTCACCACGAACGCCGCAGCCGCCCCTCCGCGACGGAGACTTCGTTTCCCTGTCGGAATCGTCTCCGAAGGGATCGTTCACATGGCCAGAACCGTCATCGACCTCGACGAGGACATGGTCGCCGAGGCCATGCGCATCTTCGGGACCAAAACGAAGGCCAAGGCCGTCCGCCTCGCCATGGAAGACGCCGTCAAGAGGCACCTGCGACAGGAGGGCTTCGACGCCATGGACGCCGGCGAGCTCGACTTCAGCGAGATCGTCGAGAACACCGGCCCCCGCAACGCGGACGGTTCCCACAAACATGGGGGAGACCGAGCCGCCTGATGCAGGACCGATATCTGATCGACAAGTCCGCCCTCGCCCGCTGGACGAAGCCGAGCATCAAGGAGGTACTCAAGCCTCTGCACGAGCGCTGTCTCCTCGCCGTATGCCGCCCCACCGAGTTCGACATGATCCACTCCACACAGGACAGCTCGGAAGGGACACGCATCAGCACCTGGCTCCACGCCTTCGACTACCTCGGAACCGACGACCGTGCCTTCACCCGCGCTCTGGAGATCCAGCGCCATGCCCTCAACGCGGGCTTCCACCGCGCCCGGTCCCTACCCGACCTGCTGATCGCCGCCACAGCGGAACTGAACCAGCGAACGGTCCTCCACTACGACGGGGACTTCGACATGATCGCCTCCCTCACCGGCCAGCCCACCGAATGGGTCGTCCCACCCGGCAGTGCCGACCGGTGAGCGCGTGACCTCAGGTCACCCTGGGGCGCGTCGACGCTACGCGGGCAGCGGGGAACACGACCACCGAGCCGTCCTTGTCGCGGGCCATTGAGGGAGAGGACGGGGCCGTAGGGAGTCTGGGCGGGCGGGGCCCAGAACGCCTCCTTGAGAACGTCGACCTCGCACTCCTCGCCGCTGTCCGGGTCGGTCACAAGGAACCGGCCGCCGAGCGGGTCGGTCCGGACATGCGTGGTCCGCCGGCCGCGCGCGGTGAGGCCTGTGGTGAGGGACGCGACGATCTCAGCCATCGGCGCGGGGTTCTCGGTCGCGACATCGAGGTCGCGGCTGAAGCGTTCGACCAGTCCGTGCGCCTGCACGGCGTACCCGCCGGTGAGGACCAGAGGACAGGGGGAGCCGAGGTCCAGGATGTCGCGAGAAGGCGCTCGTGGAGCGGGGTGAGCTTCACGCGGCGGTCGCGTCGCCCGGAGCGGTGCGGGGCAGCTCCGGGAAGGCGTCCTCCCAGACCTCACGGATGTAGGGGCTGATCAGACGACGCAGAACAGGCCATTGCTCAGCCAGCAGCCGGGGGTGCAGGAAGGCCGCCAGGTCCTCGCGCAGGCCCTCGGCGAGGACAGTCCGGTAGAGCGTCATGCGGGACTTCGGGCGGTCCAGGCTGTAGCCCGTCCGCCCGGACCAGGCGATGTGCAGCGGCAGGTCGATGGTGCCCTCTGTGGGGCCGATCAGCTCCTGCAGGCGCTCGGGTAGCCGACTGCGGTAACGGTCCCGCAGCACTTCGGCGCGGGGAGCGGTGGTCGTCGCGTCCATGCGTCCATGATCGCTGGTGGGAGGTGACCGCATGGCGGATACGGTTGTGACGCCGCCGGTCGGAGCGCGGCGCACACTGCTTCGTCCTCGCCGTCGGTCCAGTGGCCTGCTGACCGCCGGTAACGCCAGATCTGCCGCAACCGCAGGGCCTGCGCTGCGACAGGTGCTGCGCCAAGGGACTCGCCGCGTCGAGCAAGATGCGGCCGCGGTCGATCTTGTCGGGCAGCGGATCACCGCGAGTGTGACGGTCGGCTGCTCAGTTCGTACGGGTGTTTGACAAATGCGGCCCCACGTAGCCGACTATCACCTTGCCCGTGGCGCCCGCTGTGTCGTCGTAGAAGTGGACGCGAGGCGCGATCCTCCCCTTGTTGTCGATCTTTATGTGGGCTTCCATGAACACCTTGCCCGAGGCGTCGACCTCCACCGGCACAGGGAGCATGCGCTGCTGCCGGAACTTCCTGTCGTTGCGCACGGAGTCGGATTCCACCATGGCCACACGCGTCACCGGATAGGTGCGCGTGCCCTGCGGGGAAGCCTCGCAGAAATCCCGGAAGGTTCCGTCGAATTTCTGCTCGCCGGCACCGCTCGCCCCGTACGAATCCAGCGCCAGCAGTGCGTCCCACACCTTCGACGCCCAGGTCGAGCTCTTCATGTCGTCGTCGAGGTCCTCCGCCTTGCTCTTGTCGTAGGTCAGAACAAGGTGCCTCATCCGCTCGTGCACGCGTTCGTTCAGTTCGGCGAAGGACATCGGCACCGGTTCTTCCGCCGGCGGCGTGTAGGCGTCCTCCGCCCGGCCGGCCTCCACCAGCCGCTGCTGTAAAACCGCCACTTGGTGGCGCAGAGCGGACAGCTGTGCCTGGGTGGCGTCGTGGTCGGCGATTTCGTCCTCGAAGCGGTCGGTAGCCTCCCGCAGCTGCTCATCGAGCGCGCGCCTGCCACGCTCCGCCAGGTCCCGGGCACTGGCTGCCTCGCTCAGCTCTTCCAGCGCTTTGTCGATCGTCTCGTTGGCCGTGCTCAGCTGGGCACGCAGGGAGCCGACAGTCTCGTTGCCCAAAGACCCAGCGGTCTGGGACCGTGCCGCGCGCAGATCCTTGAGGACCTCCTCGATGCCTGGAAACGCGGGCTCGGCGAGCAGGGCCGGCTGCGGTGTGGTGACAGCGTGCTGGCGCGGGTACCTGGAGATCCGCATGTCCGCGTTGCGGAACTCCGGATCGCTGAGCCGCCGGTACGTCAGGAGGCGATGGCGCCGACCGTCTTCGGCGGAGCCGAGGGCGACGTCCGGAAGATAAGTGCGTATCTGGCCGGGGTACACGTCGTGCAGGTCTCCGGCCGCCTCCCGGTAGGCGGGGACGGCCTCCCGTCCCAGCCGGAACACCGAGGCGATTCCGACCAGATTCCTGGCGACCCCCGTCAGCAGCTTTTCCCAGGCGGGATCGTCGTTGGACGGCTCCGCCGCGAGGACCAACGGCAGTTCTCGGGTGGGATCGGTGAGAGCGGACGTGAGCAGGCCGACCGAGTCGGGGCCGATCAGGTGAGGTGCCGTGGTGAGCCGAATCGTCCCGTCCGGCACGTTGAAGTGATCGAGAATCTCACGGACGAGCCGAGGAGGGACCGGTGTGGCCTGCCGTCTGCCCGGGCTGGGGTAGTGCTCCAGGTCGACACCGACGTACGCCTCCTTCGACTCACGGTCGACAGCGGACGTGAGCGTCGTCTGCCAGGTCCCCTCCTGCCTGTCCTCCTTGCTCTCCCGTAGACGAAGCCGCAGCGCGGTCTGCTGGCCGTCGGTGTCGTAGGAGTCGGTCACGGTGAGGGTGTAGGTGTCCGTGAGCCGATGGACACCCGAGGAGAGGTGCGTCGCCAGCCCCTTGCTCTCCAGCCAGGAGGTGAAACACGAGCGGGCCCCGGCGAACATCTGCTCCTGCTCGTCGTCCGGGACCGGTAGTACCGCCCGGTAGACCAGCGGGTTCTCAGCACGCGGCTCGTCTCGGACGAACCCGCCCCGGCCCCGTCGCGGAGCCTGCGGCGCGGGCTTACGGCTGGGCATCACCAGTGGAGTGGGTCTCAAGCTGACCTCCTGCTTGATCGAGGAACGGGAGGGACACCCGATGGTGGCGAACAGAACCGATCACCGGGTGAGTGCGAGCGCGTCATCGCCTACGCGGGCAGCGCGGGGAACACGACCACCGAGCCGTCCTTGTCGCGGGCGATCTCGATCGCCACGTCTGTCGTACGACTCTTGGCCGTGACGCCGTCGCCCAGCCGGTGAATCCGGTGGGCCGCGCTCATGAGGCGGTCGACTTCACCGGTCGTGAAGACGGGTCGCAATCCGTTCGGGCGTGCCAGTTCCAGCGCTGACAGGCGTAGCAGGACACCGGCGATGCCCGACTCCAGTTCGTCGAGGCGCTGCTGATCGCGCTTGAGTGCGCGGGTGAAGTTCTCGAACAGGTTGCCGGGGTCGCTCTGGGCGTGCTCGACGGCCTGGAGGATGACGACCCGCCGCTTCAACGCGACGGCCAGGGAAGCGAGTTCGAGGTGGGTGCGGAACATGCCGCCATGGTCGTCGACGCCGGGGAACGACTTGGTCAGCGTGCCGAGTTCGACCGCCTCGCCCTCGGGCAGCTTGTCGAGCGCGCTCTGCCAACGGGCAAGGCGACGGTCGGCTTTGCCCAGCGCCGTGTTGATCGCATGCACCGCCGAGTCGAGTCCCAGCGAGACACCTGGCTTGCCCTGGTCGAGCAGAATGGCCGTGGCTTTGTCGATGGCGTCGCGGCAGCCGTCCAGTTCGCTGTGCTCGTCGTCGAGCTTGTCCTCCTGGAGTTGCTCCAGCAGTTCCGTGATGTGTTCGATGGCCTGCTGGCGTTTGCGGTCCGCGTGTGCGCTCACTCCCACCGCCACGGCCATGAGCACGAGCGGAGCGGCCACGGTGAGCACCGTGCCCCCGGCGGCCGCGGCACCGGCGGTCGCCCCGGCCCCGCCGACCGTGCCCGCCGCTGCCGCTCCTCCGACCGGCACGTATCTCGTACCAGCGACGATCTTGCCTGTCGTGTCCACGAGCGGACCGCGGAAGCCACCGGCCGCGCCCTTCGCCACCATCGGGCGGACGAGGCCCTGCCCGAACTGGGCGGCGACCTTCGCCGGGACCACCATGCGATACAGACACTCGCCGGAAGCGGTCGCCCTGGCCGCCGTGAGGGAACTTCGCGTCGATTGCGTGATGAACTGCGACAGGTGCTGCGCCAGGGGACTCGCGGCGTCGAGCGGGATGCCACGGCCGCGGTCGATCTTGCCGGGCAGCGGATGCGCCTCAAGCGTGACGATCGGCTCGTCGGCCAGGACGGCCAGCACCCCGCGCAGTTCAGCCAGGCGCTCAGCCGTCATCGACTCGCCCGCGGTCAACCCGGGCACCTGGACGTCAGCGGTCGCCAGCGTCCACACGGGCACAGTCGTCTTGCGGTCGTCGGTCATCGTCTCCCCCTTGTTCTCCGACGGCAGCCCACGTCTGACGTCGAACGCGAACGGCTCATGATCGTCCTCCGCGGATCACAGCGCCCTGGCGTCGCCCGCCGCACATCGGGCAGCTCCCGAACCGGGTCGGCACTCTCGCCTGCCCGTGGCCGCAGTGATCCCGTCACCGCGACTCCACCCGCCCGTCCAGCCCCTCCAGATGCCGCGGCGGACGACTCCCCTGCCAGCCCAGCACCAGTCGCTGTCGGGCACGGGTGATCATGACGTAGTACGCCATGCGCAGGGTCGCCGACGTGGGGTCGGTGGCGGAGTCGGACTCCGCGTCGGCGATGACGACGGTGTCGAAGTCAAGGCCCTTGGCGCTGGCCCGGTGGACGAGGACGACGCCGGGACGGGCCAGGTCGAGGTCGCGGTAACGTCCGGAGGGGGCCGCCGAGCTGTAGAGCTGGGGTTCGTGGGCCAGGCCGGCGCGCTCCAGGCGGCGCATCAGGTCGGTGGCCGTGCGCGAGGAGTTGACGATGACGCCGATGCGGTCCCGTGGGTGGCGGGCAGCCAGGCCGGCGATGTCGTCGGTGAGGTCCCTGGTGCCGGAATAGTGGCGCACCACGGGCAGCGTTCCGCTGCGGAAGGGGATGTCGGGGCGGGTGCCGCCCGTGCGGAAGTACTCCGCGAGGGAGGCGATCTCACGGCTGTTGCGGTGGTTACCGGCGATCTCGACTCGTCCCGTGGAGCGGCCGAGGGCGTCGGTGATCTCGGTGAGGGTGGAGTTCGTTTCCGTGAGGCGCTGGCACTCGTCGGCGAAGACCGTCACGGAAGCGGCGGCGAGGCGGGCCATCCGGTAGAAGCCCGGCGACAGGTCCTGGCCCTCGTCGACGACGAGGTGAGGGGTGGCCGCCTCGTTCTCGCCGAGGGCGGCGGCAGCCTGTTGGGTGAGGGTCGCCCAGTCGAACCAGCCGTCCTGGGTGCGCGGTGCGCCGTATCCGAAGTGGCGCAGAACCCAGCTGTGGACGGTGGCGGCCTCGACCGGTGTGCCGGGAACCGTGAGGCCTTGGAGCATGCCGTTCAGGAGCTGGCGCAGCAGGTTGGAGCGGGACAGCAGCAGCGTGGGTCTGCCGGTGAGGGCGAGGTGGACGGCGCGATGTGCGGCGAGCAGGCTCTTGCCGCTGCCGGGCGGGCCGCTGACGACGTGGTTGCCGGTCAGCGGCAGGGCGTCCAGGCAGTCGCGCTGGGCCGGGGTGAGGTCGGGGTGGAGCACGGGGGTGTTCGCGGTGGTCATGGGTGTCATCCCTGGGCGATGGCGGCGGCGTACTCGCGGCTCGCGGTGAGGACGTCGGTGAAGTAGCCGGGGACGCGGGCGGAGCCGACGACCAGGGCGCGGTCGAGGAGGGTGTTGCCGGTCTGGCAGCTGGTCTCGGGCAGCAGGGTGCAGGCGTGGCAGGCGGCCCGGTTGAGGTTGCCGAAACCCTGACCGGTGTGCTCCGCGCAGAGCGGGTCGGCGGAGCACCAGGCGGCCGCCTCCAGCATCCGGACGAGCGTCTCGGCGAAGTGCGGTGCCTCGCCCTGCCGGACCAGGCCGCCAGGGTGCCTTCCGCGTCACCTGCGGCCGTGTAGATCAGCAGTCCGCGCTGGCCGTACTCGGGACGGCCGTACACGCGCTCGCGCAGGCTCGCCGTGGTGTAGCCGGAGTCGAAGGAGAGCTGACGGATGAGGAGGTGGGCGAGGGTGTGCAGGAGAAGGTAGCGGGGCGAGAGGTCGCTGCCGACGGTCTCGGCCAACTGCTCGTCGCGGAATGACGCGTCCAGGTCCGTACGGACGCCGTGGACGTGTGCCTGGACGCGGGGGTCGTTCTCCCAGGCGCTCAGGCGCCGCTCGTCGAGGGTGAGGACGATGCCCTCGCCGTAGACCTCGGTCGCGGGCAGCCAGCGCAGCCGGCCGCTGGTGTCGGCGCGGACGAGGGTGCCGTGCGGGGAGTGGCGGCGGAATCCGGTCAGGGCCCGTACCTCGCGGAGACGGTCGGCGAGGACGACGCCGTCGATGTGCGCGTCGAGGGTGGCCCAGGGTTCCTCGGTCTCGCCGACGAGGCCGAGTCCGCCGCGGCGGATCGAGAACTCCGCGGTGGGTTCCGGGAGTTCGACGGCGTCGAAGGCGTACCACTCGTCGCGGCTGAGGTCGAGTTTCGCCGGCTCCGGCCGGTCGGCGGGCGAGGGCGCGGGTGCGCCCGTGGCCTCTGCGAGGAGCTGGTCGATGAGGCTGTCGGGGGCGTCGGTGTCCTGCTTGATGAAGTCACGGAAGACGGCGGCTCGGTCCGTGCCGAGTGCGTCGAGCAGGTTCGTCCAGTAGCCGTGGCCGCGGACCTGCTCCGCCAGGTCCTGTTCGGCCCGCGGGGGTTCGTCGGTCGGGGGGATGTCGAGGGCCGAGAAGACGACCGGGTAGTACACGTTGCCGGCGGTGCGCTGCACGATGTGGACCTGCTGGCCGCAGGAGGCCTTGCCGTTCGGCCGCTGCCAGGGGTTGCGGCCCGGGCAGTTGCCGCCCTGGGGGCCGAGGATGTCGAGCAGATCCCGCTCGGCCCCGCACCGGGTGCCGCCCTCTCGGGTCGCCCCGCAGCGCACCGAGAGGGCTTCGAGTCCGGAGGCGCGGTCGGCGACCCGGAAACTGAGTCCGCGGGCCTTCCAGGCGTGCTTCGACTCGGCGCAGGCGGCCCGTAGTTCGGGTGCCAGCTTGGAGTGGGCCCAGTACCACCAGTCGACGTCGTCGAGGTGCCCGTCCGCGCAGATGCGGACGAACCGCATGGGGGTGAGGCGGGGTGCGGCGGCGCAGGACGTGCAGACGGGCGGCTCGCCGGGCTTCTCCTGCTCTCGCAGGAAGCGGACCATGGCTCGGCAGGATCCGCAGAACAGCCAGCCGGGGAAGCGCACATAGGGGACGCCGGGCCGGTCGGGACGGTCGTAGCGGTCGTTGAGGGTGTGGGGTGCCGCGTAGAAGCCGATGACACCCAGACGGGCGGCCAGCCGCTCGGACGGAACGGGGGTCTTGAGCTGCGGCCAGGTCTCGATACCGGCCGCGACGAAGGACTCGCCCTGCACGTCGAGGACGGCACCGACGCCGAACGGCAGTACGGTCTGCGCCTGGCGGACCCGGAGTTTGCGCGTCACTTTCCTGCTCCCGTCACGGTGATCTGGCACTCCCGGTCGACGCTGCGCATCGAGTTGAGGGTCTCCCACAGGCCGTAGCGCTGCTCGAAGGACTTGAGCAGGTTGTGCTGCCCCTTGCCCTGGCCGCGGTAGTAGAGGGACTTGCCCTCGTCAGCGGCCGCCTCGGCCTGCCGGTACCAGGCGTCCAGGAGGCCGCCGAGCTCCTGACGGACGTCGGCGCGTACGGCGTCCGCGTCGGCTCCCGTGGCGTCGCGTTCGGCGATCGCGGCGCGCTCGGCGAGGGCGTCGGCGATCCGCGCGGCCTCGTCCCTGTGCCGGGTGAGCAGCCCGGCCTGGTTCTCGGCGGCCAGACCCAGCCGGTGGCGGACCAGGATGACCAGCGCGGCGTGCAGGGCGCGGCGGCGCGCGGGCGAGGACCAGGGGGTGACGCTGGCGGGTTCGACGTACCGGTACAGCGCCCGGTGGTAGTCGATGAAGGTCTCGTAGTGCGAACGGTCGCGTGGGCGGGTGGCGTTGAAGTAGGTGACGACGAGTCCGGGCACCTGGTGACGGCCCACGCGGCTGGTGGCCTGGATGTACTCGGCGGTGGTCTTGGGCTGGCCCTGCATGAGGAGGTAGGCGAGCCGCTTCACGTCGACGCCGACGGAGAGCATGTTGGTGCACGGCAGGAAGGACACCGACCGCGGATCCGTCCACGGCTTCTCCAGGCGGTCGAGGAGGATGGGCTGGTCGGCGCGCGCCACGCTGCTGTCGAGCTGCTGCACCTGCTCGCCGCCCAGGGCGCGCGTGCCGACGCCCTCGTCGAGGGAGCGGAGCTGGGCGGGGATGTCGTCGCCGGCAGCGGTGACGGTGCGGCCGAGTTCGCGCAGGCTGTGGTGGTAGGCGACGAGCGTCCAGTAGTCGTCGCGGTGCTCCTCGGGGAGCTGGTGGACGCCCTGGAGCATGGCCGCCGTGGTGGCGACGGCGCCGCGGCCCGCGGTGTGGCCGAGCGCCATGACGCCCAGGTAGAGGCGGCCGGGGCGGCCGGTGTCGGGGACGGCGAAGAAGCTGTCGCGGGCGTCGAGTCCGGACGGCGGGAAGAGCTGGACGTCCTGGTGGTGCAGAGCGCGGACCTGCTCGGCGGAGCGCCGGATGGTGGCCGTGGCGGCGACGATCTTGGGTGGGCGGCCGTTCCGGTCCGTGCACAGTTCGAGGATGGCCGCCTCGTAGAGACCGACCGTGGTGCCGAGCGGTCCGGTGAGCAGATGCAGCTCGTCCTGGATGATCAGCGACGGGGGCGGGTTGCCGGTGCCGGCGCCGAAGAGGCGGCCGGAGTCGGGCTCCCAGGCCAGCCGGGCGAACTTGTCGACGGTGCCCAGGACGAAGGTGGGCGGGTTCCGGTAGAGGTGCTGGTCGACGACGGCGACCGGCAGGACGTCGTGGAAGGCGCACTCGTCACGGGTGCAGTTGAAGGCGAAGTCGTCCTTCTCCGCGCGGACTCCGTAGTCGGAGCGGACGCTGGACCAGGTCGCCGGCAGGATGCGGGTGCCGCACCACGGGCAGCGGTCGAGGATGAAGACGTCCTCGGGGTGCGAGGCCAGCCGCTGCTCGTCGAAGGTGCGCTCGGCGTTCTCGAAGTCGTTCGGGGTCGTGGTGTCGCCGACCCACAGGCCGATGGTGATCGGCTCGCCGCCCAGACCGAGTGCGGGTTCGGTGCGGCGCAGGTATTCCAGGGCGCAGATCGTGGTGGCGGCGCGCTGGAACTGCTGGGTGGTGAGCAGGCTGAGGGTGTAGCGGCTGAGCACGGCGGTGCCGTCGCCTTCACCGCGGATCCGGCGCAGGGCGATCGTGAAGGCGGCCAGCAGCAGGTAGGCCTCGGTCTTGCCACCGCCGGTGGGGAACCAGATCAGGTCGGTGGTCGCGCGGTCCCGGTGCCCCGGCTCGGCGACGCCGTCGACGGCGAGGAGGAAGAAGGCCAGCTGGAAGGGGCGCCAGGTGGCCTCGGGGTCGACGGGTGGATCGACGGCCACCGGCTCCGAGCGGTGCCGTCTCCGGCCGGCCTGGTCGGACGCGGAGTGCCGCATCTGCAGCAGCATGGCACGCTGGGCGATACGGAAGGCGGCGAGCAGTTCGGGGCGGTCCGGGTCGCACAAGGTGCGTACGCCCGCCTCGATCCGGGTGACCGCCTCGCGGACCCGAGCGAGGATCCGCTCCGCGGCTTCCCGCCCCCACTCCGGCACCTCCACGGACCGCTGACCCACGTACCAGGCGTGATACGAGGCGGCGAACTCGGCGAGTTCCTCACGGAGTTGGTCGAGCCCGACGGCCGGGTCGGCGAGGTGGGAGAGGGTGAGCGCGGGGGCGTCGAGCGGTCCACCGGCCCGGATGGCGGGCACCTCGGCCCGGGGCAGCGCCTCACAGACGAGAAGGGCGACGCCGTCGTCCTCGCCGTACTCCTCGCGGACGGCGCAGCCGTGGCCGACGGCATGGGTGACGACATGCCGGTACTGGAGGCGCAGTTCGCGTTCCTCGGGATCACGGCTGGCGAGCCGGACACTGGGATACGGCAGCACGGTTCCGTCGGCGGGGCGGACGGTGAGGCGGCACTGGAACAGCATGTCGTCCCAGCTCGGCGCCTTGCCGTCGGAGCCGTCGTGCCGGGCCTCGTTGACCAGGGCCACGGTGACGAGGGTGCCCTCGCCGTAGGAGCGGCGGGTCAGCCGGATCGTCGCGCGCCCGTCGAGGACGGGGACCTCCTTGCGGTCCGCACCGACCGTGTGCGTCTCGGGCTTGAGGGGGACGCGCTGCCAGCGCCGCCCCCGGCCCGCCTCGTTGCGTCGCGTCTCGTAGCGGGCGGCGGCGCAGCTCACCTCGACGTCCTCGGCGTCGGTGTAGAAGCTGACGCCAAGGGACGCGGGCAGCCAGCTGTTGGTCTCGGGCACCGGGTCGGGGGCCGGGTCCACGTCGGGGGCGTCCTGCTCGGCGCCGGGAGCCTCGGGGTCGTCGGCGGCGAGGGCGAGCTGCCGCTGGAGGTCCGCCTGTTGGGGATAGAGCGTGCCCATCAGGTACTGCCGGTCGGGCGGCGCGTCGAGCACCTCGTCGACACCGCCGACGGGACCGATGAGCTGGCGGGTGAGGTAGTCGACCAGCTCCTGGCGCGGGTCCATGTGCGGCTTCTTTCGAAAGAGGGTGCGTAGAAAGAGGGTGCGTAGGGAGACGGAACGTGGTGGATCCGGCGAGTTCAGCGGGGTGGTGGCACCAGGCCGTGGCGGGCCGCATGCCCGTAGAACTTCGCCTTGGCCTTCGACTCGATCTGCCGGATGCGCTCTCGAGTGACTCCGTAGACGACCCCGATCTCGTCCAGCGTGTCCGGCTCGTCGCCGTCGAGTCCGGTGCGCCGGATCAGGATGTACCGCTCACGCTCGTTGAGGTGCTCCAGGACCAGCCGCAACCGCGCCATCAACTCCTTGCGGATCAGCACCGCGGCGGGTCCGGGCAGCCGGCTCGGCCCGATGATCAGGTCACCGAGGGCGATGTCCTCGCCGATGATCCTGTCCAGGGAGTCGGTGGGCCGGCTGATCCTGCGGACCTCCTCCACTTCGGCGAAGGTGAGGCCACTGACGTAGGCCACGTTGTCGACGGTCCTGGGCCGGCCTTCGTTCAGGAGCTTGCGCTCGGCGACGGCGACCTTTTTGACCTTTTCATGGACGTACGCGGGCAGTCGGATCAGGGTGCCTTCGTCGGCAACGGCCCTTGAGATGGCCTGCTTGATCCACCAGGTCGCGTAGGTCGAGAACTTGAAGCCCTTGGTGGCGTCGAACTTCCGGACCGCGCGCATCAGTCCGATGGTTCCGTGCTGGACGAGATCTTCGGCGTCCAGTCCGCGGCCCTGGTAGCCGAGCGCGATCTTCCACACGAGCCGCTGGTTGTGCAGGACGAGACACTCGTAGGCGCGCCACCGCTCGCTGTCGCGGGGCAGCGCGGCGATCTCCTCCGCCGGGACATCGCGGCCGAGCCGGTCGGTACGGCCGAGGCGGTCCTCCCCACCCCGCAGAAGCACGGCGAGGCCCACTTCCTCCTCCGCCTTCAGCAGCACCCTGGCCGTACTCCGCCGCCACCGGTCCGCCGCCAGGACCGCCCGGGCCGCGAGCACGGCGTCGGACAGTCGCGGGGCCGTGGAGGAAACGGCGGAGGGGGCGGGTTTCCTGGCGGCCGGCGCCCTCGAAGGGACGGTGCTCGACGCCGGGACCCGGGGCGGACGAGGGCGGGTGATCGGAAAGTCGGCGGTCAACTCGCGTGCGTCGGCGGCACCGAGCCCGTGAAGTCGTACGACTCCGTCGTGGGCGAGCCTGCTGACGTTACCGTCGGCGTCGGCGTAACGGGCCAGCATCCGCCGGGCCCGGGCCAGACGCGTGGCCGCTTCGGAGGGGACGGAGGGCGGCGGAGGGGGTGCCTTCACCGACGAGGCCGCCGCCCGGCGTGCGGGCTTCACCTGGATGCCCAGCGCAGCGAGCCCGTTGCGGAGACGTCGCCGCTGTTCGTCGGTCCTGAGCCCGAGCCGGTCCGCCTCGTCCGCGAAGGCCTGTCGGCTGATCACCCCCGCACGGGATGCGCGACATTGCAGCCTTTCGATGACGGACGGCAACTCCGCTTCGACAGCCCGCCGTTCTACCTCGACCATCGGCTCCCCCTTGCCCCGCACGATCGATGCGTTCACACCGTCAACACATTTTGTGCATGTCTCACTTGTACTCTTGATGATTTGACAGTGTCAACAGGTAGGATGAGTCCATGCCTCAGCCAGAACTCCTCCCCGGCACGCCCGAGTTCCGCATCAAGCTCCCCAAGGACGGCGCCGAGGCGCGCGGACATCTGCTCGCCGAGTTCGGCGGCAACGGCACGCACAAGTTCCTCCTGGAGGAGGGCTCGACGGTGGCCGCCGAGGCATGGCCGGGGCTCGGCGACCACGCCCGCCGGACCCGCGCGGAACTGCGCGCGAACGGCGGGCTCATCGACCTGTCCGCCGACCGGTGGCGGGTGGCCCGGGACATCGAGTGCAACTCCTCATCGGCCGCCGCCGCGCTGGTGTACGGCTACGACGCCTCCGGCCCGGAGTCCTGGCGCACGGCGGAGGGCCACCCCCTCGCCGACTACCTGTCCACCGGCTGGCGCGCCCCGCGCAAGGCGTGGCTGGTACGCGGCTCCAACGTCTCGGGGCACAACCTGGTGCGGCAACAGTGGCTGCGGGAGGGCTTCGTCTCGCTCGCGGGCGCGCACCTGCCACCACTGGAGGAGACCGACCCGACCAAGAGCGCGCTGCGCCGCTTCGTGGAAGACGGGTACGAGGGGGCGGCCTCGTACAACCAGAAGCGAGGTCTCGTCGACGAACTGCACGCCTTCCTGACGCAGATGCGCGTCGGCGACACCGTGGCCACCATCAGCGACGGCCGGCTGCACATCGGGCGGATCACCGGCGACGCCGTGCAGAGCTCGTCGCCGGGCGGGCTGTCCAATCTGCGCAGGACCGTCGCCTGGTTCAACAACAGCCACGCCTACGAGGACATGCCGGAGGAAGTGCAGCAGAAGCTGTCCGTCCAGCATGACGTGGTCGATCTGACCGTCGTTCTGGACGCGCTGGACGAGCTCACCGGACTGACGGACCTCACGGTCCCCGCGGCAAGCGGGGAACTGACCCTGCCGGACATCACCGGCGCACTCGCCGACGACCTCCTCGTCCACGACCGTTCCTGGCTGGACGAGATGCGGGAACTCCTCGTCGACGAGCGGCAGCTGGTTCTCTACGGGCCGCCGGGCACCGGCAAGACGTACCTGGCGATGAAGCTGGCCGAGTACTTCGGCGGCGGCCCGGAACAGGTCAAGATCGTGCAGTTCCATCCCTCGTACGCCTATGAGGACTTCTTCGAGGGGTTCCGGCCCGTGGAGGATCCCGAGACGCGGGAGGTGGCCTTCCGGCTGACGGCGGGCCCGCTGCGGGAGCTCGCCGATCTCGCCTCCCGCGAGGGCAACCGGCACATCCCGCACTTCCTGATCATCGACGAGATCAACCGGGCCAACCTGGCGAAGGTCTTCGGCGAGCTGTACTTCCTCCTGGAGTACCGGACGCGGTCCGTCCGACTCACCTACTCCGGGGACGACTTCGCGCTGCCGCCCAACCTCTTCGTGATCGGCACGATGAACACCGCCGACCGTTCGATCGCGTTGGTGGACGCGGCGATGCGGCGCCGCTTCGCTTTCGTGGAACTGTCCCCGCGCACCGAGCCGACCGCCGGGCTGCTCGCCCGCTGGCTGAAGCGCGAGGGCCGGGACCTCGAACCCGCCCGTCTGCTGGACGCCCTCAACTCCCGTATCGACGACGCCGACTTCGCCATCGGCCCGTCGTACCTGATGAAGCCGGGCGTGTACCGCGACGGCGGCCTCGAACGGACCTGGCGCACCAAGATCCTGCCCCTCCTGGAGGAGCACCACTACGGCGAGGGCCTCGACGTCGCCGCCCGTTACGGCCTCGACTCGCTGAGCGAGCAGCGTCCGTGACCGCGACCCCGACCGTGACCGCGACCGCGACCGCGACCGACGTGACGCTGCGCGAGTACGGACCCGCCGTCTCCGTCCCGTTGGGCGCCGCGGCCGGGCGGGCCCTCGCCGCCTCCGGCGTCCTGGAGAGCGTGACTCCCGATCCCGGCCGGGACGGGCACTGGCTGCTGCGGGCGGGCAGCCGGGTCGGCGCCCTGCGCACACCCGGTGGTGCGGTCGTACGGATCATGCCCAAGACCCCGGTGCGGCGGCTGTTCTTCCTCCTCGGGTTCAGCCTCGACCCGGCGCGCGCCTGGCGCGACAGCCGGGAGGGCACCGTCGACACCGGCGCCCACGACGACGTCGTCCCCGCCCTCGCGCACGCCGTGGAACGGCGGATCGACGCGGCGCTGCGACAGGGCGTCCTCCAGGGCTACCGGGAGGTCGAGGAGCGCGCGCTGGTCGTGCGCGGGAGACTGCGTGAGACCGAGCAGATCCGTCGGCACTTCGGCCGTACGCCGCCGGTGGAGATCGTCTACGACGCGTACACCGCCGACACCGCCGAGAACCGCATCCTGCGGGCCGCGGTGGAGCGGCTGCTGCGGCTGCCGGGTGTCCCGGGACCGGTCCGGCGGCGTCTCGCCCACCAGCGGGTTCGGCTCGCCGACGCGCTGCCGCTGATACGCGGGCAGGACCTGCCTCGCTGGCAGCCGTCCCGCCTCAACGCCCGCTACCAGCCGGCGCTGCGGCTCGCCGAGGCCGTCCTGCGCGGCACCTCGCCGGAACACCGGCCGGCCGGGGTCTCCCCACTGGCTGTGGACGGCTTCCTGCTCGACATGAACAAGCTGTTCGAGGACTTCGTCACGGTCGCCCTGCGCGAGGCTCTACGGGAACACGGTCTGACCGCGCGTCTCCAGGACCCCCACCACCTCGACCTCGCGGGTCTCGTACGGATGCGCCCCGACCTGGTCGTCCGCACCGGTGACGGCCGTACTCCGCTCGCCGTCGTCGACGCCAAGTACAAGGTCGAGAAGGCCGACGGCCTGCACAACGCCGACCTGTACCAGGCGCTCGCGTACGCCACCGTGCTCGGTCTGCGCGAGGCACATCTTGTGTACGCGGCCGGACGGCGGCCCGAGCGCTTCCACGAGGTGCGGGGAACAGCGGCGGGACCGGACGGTCGGGCGACGCGGCTGTACCAGCACAGCCTCGATCTCTCCCGCGAACCAGAACAACTCCTCACAGCTTTCCGGGAGATCGCCGGACAACTGGCGTCCGGAAGAAAGGAAGCGGCCTGATGCCCCGGCTCGCCTTCGCCCAGAGTTTCTGGGACGGCTACGACACGTTGGAGAAACCCGTCCGAGCCGGAGTGCGCAAGGCCATGGCGAAGTTCCAGGCCTTGAGCGTCGCCGAACTCAACGCCGACAAGGGACTGCACCTGGAGTCCGTCGAGAACGCCCGCGACGAACGGATGCGCACGATCCGCATCACCGGTTTCTGGCGAGGCGTCGTCCTCGCCCCGGACGACGGCAGCGACATGTTCCTGCTGGTCAACGTCCTGCCGCACGACGACGCCTACACCTGGGCGGCGAAGCGCCTGTACAGCGCGAACTCCGCGACACGCGCCCTGGAGGTACGCGACGCCGTCGCCCTGGACGAGCTGACGCCGCTGTACGAGACCGCCGCGCGCACGGCACCCCGGCTGCTCTTCGCGGACGTCTCCGACGGCACCCTGCGTGAACTCGGCATCGACGACCAAGTGCTGCGCGCCGCGCGGTCGCTGATGGACAAGGCCCAGCTGGAGGCGTTCTCCACCCTCCTGCCGGAAGACCAGTTGGAGGTGCTCCAGTACCTTGCCGAGGGCTTCAGCCCGGAGGACGTCTACCGGGATGTCGTCGCCGTCCGCAGGCCCGCCGACGCGCCCGCCGAGCCGGTCGAGGACCTCGCCACGGTCATCGCCAACACTCCCGCCCGCATCCGCCTGGTCACCGGGCCGCGGGAGTTGGAGGAGATCCTGGAGAAGCCGTTCGAGGCCTGGCGGGTCTTCCTCCACCCCTCCCAGCGGCGCGTCGCCTACCGCACCTCGTACGGCGGTCCCGTCCAGGTCACGGGCGGACCCGGGACGGGCAAGACGGTGGCCGCCCTGCACCGCGTCAAGCACCTGCTCGGCCGTTCCGAGGACGGCCGCATCCTGCTCACCACCTACACGAACGCTCTCGCCGCCGGACTCCGCGACATGCTCGGGCTGCTCCTCGACGAGGACGAAAAGCTGTTGGCGCGGGTCGACGTGACAACCGTCGACGCCTGTGCCAACGGCATCGTGCGCACGAGGTCGACGGCCGTGCCCAAGCCGATCGGGGACCGGGAGCAGCGGCAGCTGTGGGAGAAGACGGTCAAGCAGCTCGATCTGCCGTTCACCGCCCAGTTCCTGGCCCAGGAGTACCGGCACGTGGTACTCGGCCAGAACCTCCGTGACCTGGACGCCTACCTCGGTGCGAGCCGCCGCGGCCGCGGCACAGGTCTCGGCCCCACGCGCCGGCGACTGGTGTGGAGCGGCGTGCAGCGGTTCGAACAGCTCCTGCGGGACGGCGGCGAGACCACCCACCTGCGTGTCTGCGCCCGCGCGGCGGAACTCCTCGGCGACGAGCCGGCTCCGTACGCCCATGTGGTCGTCGACGAGGCACAGGACCTGCACCCCGCCCAGTGGCGGGTGCTGCGCGCCGTCGTCGCCCCCGGCCCCGACGACCTGTTCGCCACCGGAGACCCGCACCAGCGGATCTACGACTCCCGGGTCTCGCTCGGCTCCCTGGGCATCATGACGGCCGGCCGCAGCTTCCGGTTGCGCCTCAACTACCGCTCCACCGAGGAGATCCTCGCCTGGTCGGCGCGGCTCCTGGCACCCGTCACCATCGACGCCCTCGAAGGCGAGGGGCCGGACTCGCTGGCCGGGTACCGCTCACTGCTGCACGGACGCCACCCCCAGGCGCGGGGGTACGCGACCCGGCAGGAGGAGACCCAGGCGCTGGTGGACCGGGTCCGGGCGCTGCTCGCCGAAGGCCTGGCACCGCACGAGGTCGGCGTGTGCGCACGGTTCAACCTCTCGCTGGACACCGCCGAGGACAAGTTGAAGGCCGCCGGCATCCCCGTGCTACGGGTCAGAGGGCAGGTCGCGCAGGGAGTCGAAGGGGTACGGCTGGCGACGATGCACGCGATGAAGGGGCTGGAGTTCCGGGCGGTGTCCGTCCTCGGTGTCAGCGAGGGCACCGTCCCGTTCGCCCGGGAGATCACGCCGCGTGAGGCGGACCCGCTGCAGCACGACGCGGATCTGCTGCGGGAGCGCTGCTTGCTCTTCGTCGCCTGCACCCGGGCTCGCGAGGCGCTGAGCGTGACGTGGAGCGGAGCAGCGAGTCCGTTCCTGCCGCACGCCGCCTGAGCGACCGCCCGATCCTCACTCCTGAGGAGCCAGGGCTCCCGTGGCGAGGCCGTCCCGGGCGACCTCGGCGAGCTGCCGGCTCAGCTCGTCGACCGTGCGCAGCCCTTCCTCGAACGCGGACAGCGCCCGGAACGCGGAGCCGTACCTGCGCTGCTCCTCGATGTCCATGCGGGGGACGCGCGAGCCTCGGGCATCGAAACGGTAGGTACCGCTCGCGCTGGTCGAGCGGCGGGCGTTGCCGGAGCTACGCAGGAAACCCTGGAGATAGTCCGTGTCGAGTTGCTCGCTGGTCGACACCGGTTCCGGGCCGTCGTACTCCACGAGTCCGGCACGGGCGAGATCCGCGACGCTCGTGGTGACACCGTCCAGCGAGCCCGGTCCGCCGCCGGGAGCGAGCTCGGGCAGGAAGGCGGCGAGCCGGCGCACCTGCTCCTGCAACTGCTTGCGCAGGGCCTCGTACTCACCGGGGTAGTCACGGTGCCGGGAGCGCAGATGACTGCCGGGGGTCAGGTCGACCGTGTCGTCGAGGAGCTCGATCAGTGGCACGTCCACGGTCTGGTCGGCCCGGGGCTCCAGGCCCCCGTCGGGGCTGTTGTCGGTCAGGTCGATCATGCGCACGGCGTGGTGCGTGTCCGCACCCGAGGTGTTCTCGGGACGCCGTAGACACCACAGATGGACGGGCAGGGAGTGCGAGGTCGCCGTCCCCGGCGGCAGGGCGACCACCTGGCGCACGATGCCCCGGCGTACCAGTTCCGACCGGATACGGCGGCCCGCCTTGCGGTAGGCGACCGAGGCCGGCATGACCATGAGGACCTGGCCGCCGGGCGCGGTGTGCGCGTACGCGTGCTGGAGCCAGGCGAGTTCCCCTTCGGCCTTGGACGGGGTGCCGAGTTCCCAGCGGGAATCGAGCAGGAGTTGCTCCCTCCCCCACTCCGTCACACCGGCCGGCGGGTCACAGACGATCAGATCCGCCTTGAGGTCCGGCCATGCGTCCGCGCGCAGCGAGTCCCCCGCCACGACACGCACCTCGGAGCGGCCCAGGAGGTCCGCACGGAGCTGGGCGAAACGGACGCTGTCCCCATCCATCTCCTGGCCACGGCAACGCGTCCCCGTCTCGGAGGCGACCGACAGAAGCAACACCCCGATACCGCAGGCGGGATCGAAGACGGTGGCACCGGCCGGCAGCTCGGGGGCGAAGTGACACACGGCCCGCACCACACGCTCGGACGTCACCTGGTCGGATCCCGCACGCCGGGCGGAGTCCATGAACCGGTCAGTAAGTCCGTTTACGAGATCGACGGGTGCCTCGGTCTCGGCGAGCTGCCGCAGGCGGGCGGCGACGTCATCCGGCAGAGCCGGTTCGGACTCCCCGGCCAGCACGGCGGCGACCGCGGCCAGGCCCGCGACCATCTGATCCCCGTAAGCGGTCCGCAGGGCCTGCCACAACTCGACCTCGGGAGAGACCTCCTGGCCTTTGCGCTGCCTGTCCAGCCAGTCCTGGACCTCGGTGAGCGCGTAGAGCGGACTGTTCGCGCCGCCCCCCGCCGGTGCGGGGAAGTCGTCGTAGCGCCGGCGCCAGTTGGAGACAGCGGCCCGAGTGACCCCGGCCAGCCGAGCGATCTCCGCACCGGTGACAAGCGGGCCGACCGATGAAGCGGCGTTGTCCGTCATAGCCCCAGCGTACACGGATCCCCACTGACCTTCCAGAGGCTAGTCCGTTGACAATGTACACAAGCTAGTGTGAGTCTCTCTCGTGTACTCGAAGCTCTCGTGAACCACAGCGCCCAGGAGGCACCTCATGGCGCCGAACACCGCCGTACGCACCGTCTACCGGCTGTCCGACGTCGCCCCGACCCAGGACGCCATGCTGGACGCCCTCGACGTCGAACTTCTGGACAGGCTCGGCGCCGATCCCCACGAACCCGAGGTGCTCGGGGTCCCGGCCGTGTACGTCACCTGCGGAATGGAGCGCACCGAGGCCCCCTGGTGCGCCCCCATGGCTCGCACCACCGGCATCACCGTCACCGAAGGCGTCCGGCGCACCGCCGCCTTACTCCTGCTCGCCGTCGACGGCACGGTGTACGCCATCGGCTGCGACCAGGGGTACCGGCTGATCCCCGACCATCTCAAGGACAAGCGCTTCGGTCTCTCCTTCGCCGTCCGGCAGATGGATCCGAACCTGATCCGTGGCGCGGTCTCCCGTTCTCTCGGGCAGGCGCGCACCGACATCTCCCTGGTGCCGGGCGGGGCCCCGGTCCCGCTGCTCGGCATCCGCGACCACTCGCGCATCGTGCGCAGCCTGGGCGGCTACCTCGACGAGCTGCCGCTCACCCGTTCGCGGTACATGCGCGGAAGGGCCGTCAGCGCCCAGGGCGGGTGCGGGTTGAGAATCGCCCTGGGGGTCGAACCCGAGGCACTGCTCTCCGATCTGCGGGCCATCGCCAGAATCTGCCGCGAGGACATCCCGCACCAGGAACTGGAGTTCGTCGACCACATCGTGCCGGTCGAGGACACGACCGCCCTCGGCGTCCTCGAGCAGGCCATGGACGAGCTTCTCGGGCGTCCCGCCGACGGACGGATCTCCGTCTCCGTTCCGTCCGAACACCATGCGGCATACGCGGAGGCCACCGTGTACGTGACGCAGATCAACAGTTCCGGTGCCCTGCGCTCCGACGACTTCGACCCCGACTACGTCCTCACCCGGGCCCGACTCGCACCGCGCGGCGCGCGCCTCAGGGCGCTGCGTGAGGGGACCGTGACCCTTGCCAGGGATCGCCGGGCCGGGGTGGCCGACACGCTCGCCGTGACCAGCGCGCTGACGTGGCTGGAGGCCGGGATCTCCCTGGGCTCCAGGCGGTTCTTCCTGATGGATGGCGAGTGGTACGAGGCCGGGGCCGCCTACGTGGACGAGTGCCGGGCGGCCGTGGCGGCGCTGTTCTCGCCGTTGCCCTCCCTCTCCCTGCCCGCGTGGCGCGACGGTGAGTCCGAGAACGCCTACAACAACAGGGTGGCCGAAGTGGAACGGCCCGACTGGCTCTGTCTCGACACCAGGAACGTCGCCAATCCACTCCGTCCCAGGGACCAGGTTGAGATCTGCGACCTGCTCATGCCCGACGGCACGCTCGTCCTCGTCAAGCGCGCGGGTGGTTCGGGCCCGCTGAGTCACCTGTTCAACCAGGCCAGGGTGGCGGTGGAGCTGCTCCAGGAGTCCGCCCGGGTCCGCGCGGAGTTCACCGCGAAGGTGGCCCGGCTCAGTCGGGGCGAACTCGTGCTCCCGGACGACTTCACGCCCAAGCGGATCGTCCTCGCCATGCTCCTCAAGAACCGCGAGAACCTGACCCCGGACGCCATCTTCGGCTTCTCCCAGATCACCATCGCCCAGACCGCGAAGGCCCTGGCGGCACGAGGGGTGACTGTCGAGGTCGTCGGAATCCCGGAGAGTGCCGCGGGTGCGCTCCCCGTGCCCTCGCATGACGTGGAGGTCCGGGCGGCGATCCTCGGCTGAAAGCCCGCGCCACCAACTCGCTCTCCCTTTCGTCCACGGTGGGGAGTGGACCAGGCTCGGGCGCATGGCCGGGGCGAGCCCTTCTTGCGGCGCCCCGTCCGCTTGAACTCGTCCTCGCGAGGGTTCCCGCGCGAGACGGCCTGAGCTCCAAAGGGGGCTGGTCGGATACATGCGTTCCTCAGCGTCACGCGGGCGAGGAAGTCCGTCCATGTGGCTCGATGCCCGGGCCCGCGCCCGCCGCCGGGCCCGACTCGCGCTCCGGGCGGGCGAGTTCCCAGATCTCGGCCCGGCCCGTCGCCGCGCTGCCCGGGGCGCCGTCCAGCCGCAGTTGGGCGACCTCCTCGACGCGCAGGTCGGACCATGTCCCCGCCAGGCCGCCTCGGTAGACCTCGATGATGCCCGCGTCCCAGAACAGCCGGAGCTCTCCGCCGCGTCCGGTGAAATCCGTAAGGTCCACGCTCGTCTCGGCTCCGCCCGGGGACCGCAGGGTGACGCGCCGCGTGCCGTCCGCCGTCACGGCGTCCAGCACGAGTTCGCCGGTGGGCCGAGCCCGTTCGAAGCGGGTCGCACCGGTCGGCTGCACGGGCGTCGCCGTCCGCCGGAGCGAGGCGAGTTCGGCGGCCGGTTCGCTGTACAGGCGGCCGCCGCGTACCGACAGTTCGCGGGGCAGGCTCATGAAGCCCACCGCCGACCCGTCCAGGCCTGCCGGGTCCTGGTGGGTGCGGATCCAGCCGAACTGGATCCGCCGGCCGTCCGAGGCCCAGTACGACTGCGGGGCGTAGAAGCGGTCGCCCACGTCCACCACGCCGCTCTCGCGGACGTCGAAGCCGTCGCCCGCAGCGGAACCGGTCATCCACCAGACGTCGGGACCGTTCTCGCCGTCCTCGTGGATGACCGAGACCAGCACAGCCGCGGCATCTCCCGAGGTGAAGTGGTCGGGGCACTCCCATACCGCGCCCGGCACCCCCGATGCCGCCCGGTCGACGAGGACGCCGTCGTAGTCCCACGCCCGCAGGTCGGCCGAGGACAGGGCGAACAACGAGCCCCCGTGCTCGTGGCGTGCGCCCGCGACGAGCATCCGCCACCGGCCGTCCTCACGCCACACGCTGTGGTCGCGGAACTCGGTGATGTCGGCGGCGGGCGGCGCGGGCAGAAGAGGGTTGGCCGCGTCCTTGACGAAGCCCGACAGCCCGTCGTCGGCGGCGCGGGCGAGGCAGGGAAGCTGGGCGTCACCGAGGACGCCGGTGTACAGGATGGAGACGCCGCCGTCGTGTTCGACGGCGCAGCCCGAGAAGCAGGCCGTCGCGTCGTACGGCGCGGTCTCGGCCGGGCCGGGAAACAGGGCCACCTCGTGCTCGGTCCAGGTGAGCAGGTCCGGGGAACTGGCATGGCCCCAGTGCTGGTTGGAGAACTCCGTGCCGTCCGGGTTGTACTGGTAGAAGAGGTGGTGCCGCCCCTGCCAGTGCACTGCCCCGTTGGGGTCGTTCATCCAGCCCTTCGCGGGGGCGTAGTGGAGCGATGCGGGCATGCGGAATGTTCCTCTCATTGCGGATGAAATGTGATGAAGAACGCACGGACTGATGGGTGCGGAAGCCGGTTCTCAGGACGGGGACGTCTCGTACTCTTGCGGCGTGTCAACCCATGAAGATCACCGCCCACGAGCCGGCCGGCCACGTCGGGCGGACGTCGCGCGACTGGCGGGCGTCTCGCCCGCGACCGTCTCCTTCGTGCTGAACCGGACGGCCGGGCAGACGATCAGCGACGAGACCCGCCAGCGGGTTCTGCGGGCGGTCGCCGAACTCGACTACCGGCCGAACCGCGCGGCGCAGGGGCTGCGCCACGGACGCAGCGCGACCATCGGCTTCGTCAGCCACGACAGCGACTTCGGCGTGTTCGCGGCCTCCGCGATCAAGGGAGCCCACGAGGTCTCCGTACGCCACGGGAACCTGCTGCTCCTGGTGAACACGGGCGGCTCGAATCGCCAGGCGGCGCAACTGGTCGGCGAGTTGCTCGACCGGCAGGCCGACGCCCTGATCTTCGCGGTGGCCGGTACGAAGTCGGTGGTGGTGCCGGAGGAGGCCGCGCGGGTGCCCACGGTCCTGCTGAACTGCTTCGTTCCCGACGACGCCCTGCCGTCGATCCTGCCCGACGAGGTGCGCGGTGGGCGGGAGGCCACCCAGGCGCTGCTCGACCTCGGGCACCGCGACATCGCCTACCTCACCGGCGCGGCCAGCGTCTGGGCCACCAAGGCCAGGCTGCGCGGCTTCCGCGAGGCGCTGCGCGGTGCGGGGCTCGATCCGCACAACCACACCGTGCTGTCCGGCAATTACCACGCCGACTCCGGGCACGAGCTGACCCGCAAGCTGCTGCGGCAGCGGGGCCCACTGCCCACCGCGGTCATGTGCGGCAACGACCGGATGGCCGTGGGAGCGCTCCTGGCACTGCTGGAGGCGGGGGTCCGGGTGCCGGAGGACGTGTCCGTCATGGGCTACGACGACCAGTTCGAGCTCGCGGCGGAGATACGGCCCGCTCTGAGCACGGTACGACTGCCGTACGACGCGATGGGCCGGCTGGCCGCCGAGCAGCTGGCCGCCGCCGGACCCGCCCCGCGATCCGGGCGCACGCTCGTGCACTGCCCGGTCGTGATGCGTGATTCCACGGCCGCCCACGTGCGGCGCGCGGGCGCCTGACCCGGTCCGGGCCCGCGGGGACATCCGAACATCCACCGATAACTCCCTTGTAACAAGCCCTTGACGCGAGAAAACCGGGGCGGCTAACTTTCGGCCACTAACCCGAATTAGTAACCCGCCGTGGTGGCCCGGTGCAAGACCCCGCCCCCGGCAGGCGCGGTATCAGGTGCGGGACCTCGGCCCCGACGCCAGCCAACCGTCCAAGGAGGAACAGATGTCCACACGGAAGCTGGTTGTCGGGGTGAGCGCGTTCAGCGCCCTCGCCCTGCTCGCCACCGGCTGCGGGTCCGGGTCCGGCAGCAGCGCCGACAAGAAGACGATCACGATCTGGACCGGCATGGACCAGCCGATCATCGACGGTCTCAAGGCCAAGCTCGCGCCCCGCGCCAAGGCCCAGGGCCTCACCGTCCAGTGGCGCAGGGTCGACAACATCAACCAGCTGCTCGTGCAGAAGGTGCAGGCAGGCGACGCACCCGACATCGCACTCCTGCCGCAGCCGGGCATCATCAAGGACCTCGCGTCCAAGAACAAGATCACCCCGCTGGACGACGTCCTCGACCTCCCGGCACTGCAGAAGAGCATGACCGCGGGCACGTTGGACGTCGCCAAGGCCGACGGCAAGACCTACGGCCTGATGGTCAGCATGAACGTCAAGGGTCTGGTCTTCTACCCGAAGAAGGCGTTCGAGCAGGCCGGTTACAGCGCGCCGAAGACTCTCGACGAGCTCAACTCCCTCACCGCGAAGATCAAGGCCGACGGGAAGACGCCCTGGTGTCTGGGCATCGAGTCCAGTACGGCGACCGGCTGGCCGGCCACGGACTGGCTGGAGAACCTGGTCCTGAAGTACGGCGGCGTCGACAAGTACAACCAATGGGTCTCGCACGACATCAAGTTCGACTCGCCGCTGGTCCGCCAGGCAGCCGCCCAGTTCCAGAAGATCGCCTTCACCGACGGCAACGTGCTCGGCGGCCGCAAGTCGATCGCCAGCAACGCCTTCGGCACCGCGGGCAACCCGATGTTCCAGAGCAAGCCGGGCTGCTACATGTACCAGCAGGGCAGTTTCATCACCGGCATGTTCCCGAAGGACGTCCAGAAGAACCTGGACTCCGAGGTCGGTGTCTTCGGCCTGCCCCCGGCCACCGCGGGCGGCGAGAACCCGGTCGAGGGCGGCGGCGACACGGCCTCCATCTACAACGACAGCCCGGCCGCCCGCAAGGTCATGAAGCTGCTCGCGGCCACCGACCTCGGCAGCACCGCGGCAAGCAACGGCTCCTCCTTCGTCTCCCCGCACAAGGACTTCCCGCTCAGCAACTACCCGCTGAAGACGACCCAGTCGATCGCCAAGGTGGCCTACGACTCCACCGGCTTCGTCTTCGACGGCTCCGACTCGATGCCCACCGCGGTCGGCACCGGCACCTTCTGGAAGGACATGACGGCCTGGATCTCCGGCGAGGAGTCACTGGACGCCGCCCTGAAGAACATCGACGCCAGCTGGCCCGCCGGCTGACCACGCGCGGAGGGCCCGCCGGGACCTGACCCCGGCGGCCCTCCGGCCCGAACGACATCGACCCGCGTTCGAGGAAGGAACCGCCGTGGTCAGCCAAGTACTCTCGACGGCGCTGACGGTGCTGGCCGGCATCGTCGGCGCCCTGGCCGTCTACTGGGCGCTCAACAAGCTCGCCGAGGCCCTGCCGGGCCGCTGGGAAGCCCGGATCAAGCCCTACTTCTACATCGCCCCCGCGGTTGCCGCGATCGGCGTCTACCTCGTCTATCCCACGGTCGTCACCGTCGTCGACAGCTTCCGCGGCAGCGACGGCTCGAGTTTCGTCGGGCTGGACAACTTCAGCCAGCTCCTGGGGACTCCGGCCTTCCGGCAGACCCTGCTCAATTCGCTGCTGTGGATCGCCGTCGTCCCCGCCGCCTGCATCGCGGTGGGTCTGCTCGTCGCCGTGCTGGCCGACCGTCTGTCGTCCACGGCCGAGAAGATGGCCAAGACCGTCATCTTCATGCCCATGGCCATCAGCGCCGTCGGTTCGGCCACCGTATGGCGTTTCATGTACGCCACCCAGCCCGCGGGCCAGCCGCAGACCGGCCTGCTCAACGGCGTCGTCACCGCCTTCGGCCACGACCCCGTCCCCTGGCTCCAGCAGAGCACCGCGCACTCCAACAGCCTGCTGCTCATGGTCATGCTGCTGTGGGGACAGGCCGGCTTCTCCATGGTGCTGCTGTCCGCCGCCATCAAGGGCGTTCCCGCGGACACCCTGGAGGCCGCCCGCCTGGACGGCGCCGGCGAGTCACGGATCTTCTGGCGGATCATCGTCCCGCAGATCCGGTCCACGCTCATCACCGTCTTCGTCACGGTCCTCATCACCGTGATGAAGATCTTCGACGTGATCTACGTAATGACCAACGGGTCCTTCAACACCAACGTGGTGGGCCTGGAGTTCTTCAACCAGCTCTACACGAACTACAACTACGGCTACGCGTCGGCGATCGTCGTCATGCTGCTCATCGCCATCGTGCCGATCATGATCTACCAGATTCGCCAGTTCAGGGCGGAGGAGTCGGCATGACCACCCAGACGACCCCGACGATCACACCGGCACCGCGCCGCGGCCGTGTGGCCCGGCGGGACGCGCAGACGTCCCGCGGCCGGACCGGAGGCCGCAGGCTGCCGAGCAAGCTGAGCGTGCTGCTGGTGTGCGCCCTGTGGATCGTGCCCACCCTCGGGGTGGTGATCACGTCCTTCCGCGGCGTCGACGACGCCAACTCCAGCGGCTGGTGGACGCTGTTCGCCCATCCCGGCGGCTTCACCCACCTCACCACCGGCAACTACTCCCGGGCGATGGAGCAGGCGGACCTCGGCACGGCCTTCCTCAACAGTATGGCCATCACGCTGCCGGCCGTGTTCCTGCCGCTGCTCATCGCGGCCTTCGCGGCCTACGCCTTCACCTTCATGACGTTCAAGGGGCGCGACACCCTCTTCATCGTCATCGTGAGCCTGCTGGTCGTGCCGAACTACGTCGCCTTCGTCCCGATCATCAAGCTCTACTCGTCCGCGGACCTGAACGGGACCTTCCCGGCCGCCTGGCTCGCCCACATCGGTTTCGGCATGTCCCTGGCCGTCTACCTCTTGCGCAACTTCATGGCGACCCTGCCCCGAGACGTCATCGAGTCCGCCAAGATCGACGGCGCCAGCCACTTCCAGACCTTCTTCCGGCTGATCCTGCCGATGTCCTCGCCCGCGCTGGCGTCCTTCGCGATCTTCCAGTTCCTCTGGGTGTGGAACGACCTTCTGGTGGCCCTGGTCTTCGTGGGTCCCGGCGACAAGCAGCCCCTCACCATCGCGATCACCAACCTGCTGGGACAGCAGGGCACCGGCTGGGAGATGGTCACGGCGGGTGGCCTGTTCTCCATGCTCGTCCCGATCGGGATCTTCCTGTTGCTGCAGCGGTACTTCGTGCGCGGCCTCACCAGCGGAGCGGTCAAGGGCTGAGGCCCGAGCACGGCCGCCCCGGCGCCGGCCGACCACCCTCGCCGAAGCCCCGTACGGCACCCCACCGCCCCGCCCTCTTTCGCTGCCACAGGCACACCGAACAGTCAGGAGCTCCGGCACCTTGAGCAACGCAAGCGACTCCTGGTGGCGCTCCGCCGTGATCTACCAGGTCTACATCCGCAGCTTCGCCGACGGCGACGGCGACGGCACCGGCGACATCGCCGGCCTCCGCTCCCGGCTGCCCCACCTGGCCGATCTCGGTGTCGACGCCCTCTGGATCAACCCCTGGTACCCGTCCCCGCTGGCCGACGGCGGCTACGACGTCTCCGACTACCGCGGCATCCACCCCGCCTACGGCACCCTCGACCAAGCCGAACAGCTCATCGCCGAAGCCCACGACCTCGGCCTGCGCGTGATCCTGGACATCGTCCCCAACCACACCTCCGACCAGCATCCCTGGTTCCGCCAGGCAGTCGCCGCCGACCCCGGCTCCCCCGAACGCGACCGCTTCCTCTTCCGCGAGGGGCGGGGCGAGGACGGCTCCCTGCCACCCAACGACTGGCACGCGGCCTTCGGCGGCCCCGCCTGGACCCGCACGCCCGACGGCCAGTGGTACCTGCACCTGTTCGCCCCCGAACAGCCCGACCTGAACTGGGACAACCCCGCGGTCCACACCGAGTTCGAGTCGATCCTGCGCTTCTGGTTCGACCTCGGCGTCGACGGCTTCCGCATCGACGTCGCCCACGGCATGGACAAGGACCCCGCCCTCCCCGACCTCGGGCTGCCGCACTTCTCCGTCATGACGGCGGAAGGCCAGGAGGACCACCCGCACTGGGACCGCGACGGCGTCCACGACATCCTCCGCGGTTGGCGCGCCATCGCCGACAGCTACGCCGTCCCACGGATCTTCGTCGCCGAGGCCCACGTCCGCCCCGGCCGCCTGGCCGCCTACGTGCGCCCGGACGAACTGCACACCGCCTTCAACTTCGACTTCCTCAGGTGTCCCCTCGAAGCCGACCGGCTGCGGGAGGTCATCGACCGCAGCATCACCGACCTCGCCGCCGTCGGCGCCCCCGCCACCTGGGTCCTGTCCAACCACGACGAGACCCGCCACGTGACCCGCTACGGCCGTTCCCACACCGGCGTGACGACCCCGCTGAGCGACCCGCACGAGCCCTCCGACCTGGGCCGCGGCACCCGCCGCGCCCGCGCCGCCGCCCTGCTCATGCTCGCCCTGCCCGGCGGCGCCTACATCTACCAGGGCGAGGAACTCGGCCTCCACGAGGTCGAGGACCTCCCCGAAGAGGCTCTCCAGGACCCCATGTGGGAACGCTCCGGCCACACCGTCCGCGGCCGCGACGGCTGCCGCGTCCCCCTCCCCTGGAGTGGCGACACCCCACCCTTCGGCTTCGGCCCGCCCGGCACCACTCCCTGGCTTCCCCAGCCCGGCGACTGGAAGTCGTACACCGTCGAAGCCAACGAGACCGACCCCGACTCCATGCTCAAGCTCTACCGCCACGCCCTGCGGCTGCGCCGCCTCGACCCCGACCTGCGGGGCGAGGAACTGCACTGGCTGGACAGCCCTGAGGGCACACTCGTCTTCCAGCGCGGCAACGATCTGGTGTGCGCGGTCAACCTCTCCGGCCGACCGATTCCCCTCCCCGACGCCTGCACCCCCCTCCTCTCATCCGGGCCACTGGGCGACGCCCTGCTGCCCCCGGACACCGCGGTCTGGCTGCACCGCGACTGACGCGCCGGCCCGGGCGGGACGCGTCACGAACCCCCGCCCCGGACCACACCGATCCACCAGGGCCTGCCCGGTGTTCCTCCCCGCCCAGCGGACAGGCCCTGGTCCATCCCGCCTGCCGGCCCCGACGGCAGAGCCCGCGTCTGCGTATCCCGTGATCCACGCGCCGTCAGCTCTTCGCCACGAGTTCCTTGAGCGCGACGTTGAGTTCCAGGACGTTCACCCTGGGCTCCCCCATGAAGCCCAGGGTGCGGCCGTCGGTGTGCCCGTCGACCAGTTTCTGGACCTGGGGGACGGACAGGCCGTTGCGCTCGGCGACCCGGTGGACCTGGATGTCCGCGTACTGGGGGGAGATGTCCGGGTCCAGGCCGGAGCCGGAGGAGGTGACGGCGTCGGCGGGGACCTCGGAGGGCCGGACCGTGTAGCCGTTCACCGAGTTGTCCTTGATGACGGCCTTCTTGGCGGCGGTCACCCAGGCGATCAGGTCCTTGTTGTCGGCGGACCGGTTGGTCGCGCCGGACAGGATCAGGCTGTACCGGGTGTTGACGCTGTTGACGCCGAGGCCGTTCTGCGGGCGGCCCTGGAACCACTTGAGGTCGGGCTGGGGGGTCTTCTGGCCCTTCTTCAACGGCAGGTCGTACGACTGGCCGATGAGCGAGGACCCGACGACCTTGCCGTTCGCCTTGATCTCGGAGCCGTTCGCCTGGTGGCTGAACAGGCCCTGGGCGATGCCGGTGACGGCCAACGGGTAGATGACGCCGGTCAGCAGGGTCAGCACGAGGAGGGCGCGCAGGCCCGCGCCGAGCAACCGGGCGGTGTTCACAAAGGAGTTGTTCATCGCGATCAACCGATTCCGGGAATGAGGGAGATGAGCAGGTCGATGAGCTTGATGCCGATGAACGGGGCGATCAGGCCGCCGATGCCGTAGATCGTGAGGTTGCGCCGCAGCATCCTGTCCGCGCTGACCGGCCGGTACTGGACGCCCTTCAGGGAGAGCGGGACCAGCGCGATGATGATCAGGGCGTTGAAGACGACGGCGGACAGGATCGCCGAGTCGGGCGAGGACAGGCCCATGATGTTGAGCTTGTCCAGGCCCGGGTAGACCGCCGCGAACAGCGCCGGGATGATCGCGAAGTACTTCGCCACGTCGTTGGCGATGGAGAACGTGGTCAACGCGCCCCGGGTGATGAGGAGTTGCTTGCCTATCTCGACGATCTCGATGAGCTTGGTCGGGTTGGAGTCCAGGTCCACCATGTTCCCGGCCTCCTTGGCGGCCGAGGTACCGGTGTTCATCGCGACCCCGACGTCCGCCTGGGCGAGGGCGGGGGCGTCGTTCGTACCGTCACCGGTCATCGCGACCAGCTTGCCGCCCGCCTGCTCCCGCTTGATGAGGGCCATCTTGTCCTCGGGGGTGGCCTCCGCGAGGAAGTCGTCGACCCCGGCCTCTTGCGCGATGGCCTTCGCCGTCAACGGGTTGTCGCCCGTGATCATGACGGTCTTGATGCCCATCCGGCGCAGCTCGTCGAACCGTTCCCGCATGCCGTCCTTGACGACGTCCTTGAGGTGGATGACCCCCAACACCCTTGCGCCGTCGGTGTCTTCGACGGCCACGAGCAGCGGCGTACCGCCCGCCTCGGAGATCCGGTCAGTGAGCGCGCCGGCGTCCTCGGACACCTCGCCGCCCTGCTCCCGGACCCAGGCGACGACCGAACCGGCCGCGCCCTTGCGGATCTTGCGCCCGTCGACGTCCACGCCCGACATCCGGGTCTGGGCGGTGAACGCGATCCATTCGGCACCCGTGAGTTCACCCTGGTGGCGTTCGCGCAGTGCGTATGTCTCCTTCGCGAGTACGACGATGGAGCGGCCCTCGGGCGTCTCGTCGGCCAGGGACGACAGCTGGGCCGCGTCGGCGAGTTCGGCTTCGGTGGTGCCGCTCACCGGCACGAACTCGGACGCCTGCCGGTTGCCGAGGGTGATGGTGCCGGTCTTGTCCAACAGCAGAGTCGAGACGTCACCGGCGGCCTCGACGGCCCGCCCGGACATGGCCAGCACGTTGCGCTGCACGAGCCGGTCCATGCCGGCGATGCCGATCGCGGAGAGCAGCGCGCCGATGGTGGTCGGGATGAGGCAGACCAGGAGCGCCACCAGCACAACCATCGTCAGATGTGTGCCCGCGTAGTGGGCGAACGGCGGCAGCGTGGCGACGGCCAGCAGGAAGACGATCGTGAGCGAGGCGAGCAGGATGTTCAGCGCGATCTCGTTCGGCGTCTTCTGCCGGGCCGCGCCCTCGACCAGGTTGATCATGCGGTCGATGAAGGTCTCACCCGGCCTTGTGGTGATCTTGATGACGATGCGGTCGGAGAGGACCTTGGTGCCGCCGGTGACGGCGCTGCGGTCGCCGCCCGACTCACGGATGACCGGTGCCGACTCGCCGGTGATGGCGGACTCGTCGACCGAGGCGACGCCCTCGACGACGTCACCGTCGCCGGGGACGATGTCGCCCGCCTCGCAGACGACCAGGTCGCCGATGCGCAGCTCGGTGCCGGGTACCCGCTCCTCGCGGTCCCCGACGAACCGACGGGCGACGGTGTCGGTCTTGGCCTTGCGCAGAGTGTCGGCCTGCGCCTTGCCGCGGCCCTCGGCGACCGCTTCGGCGAGGTTGGCGAAGACGACGGTCAGCCACAGCCAGACGCTGATGGTCCAGCCGAACCAGTCGCCCGGGTCCTTGAACGAGAACACGGTGGTCAGCACCGAGCCGATCCACACCACGAACATCACCGGCGACTTGACCATCACCCGCGGGTCCAGCTTGCGGAACGCGTCCGGCAGCGACTTCACCAGCTGTCCGGGGTCGAAGAGGCCCGCTCCGACGCGGCTTTCGGCGGGCTTGGGTCCGGTGGGTACGTCGTCGTGCGTCGCCCGGGTCGGGGTGGCTGTGGACATCGCGTCCTCGTGCTTCGTCGTGTCGGCCGTCATGACGCCAGCCCCTCGGCCAGCGGACCCAGCGCCAGGGCCGGGAAGTAGGTGAGACCCGTGATGATCAGGATCGCCCCCACCAACAGCCCCGTGAACAGGGGCTTCTCGGTGCGCAGGGTGCCCACGGAGGCCGGCACCGGCTTCTGCTCGCCCAGCGAACCGGCCAGCGCCAGCACGAACACCATCGGCAGGAAACGGCCCAGCGCCATGGCGATGCCCAGCGTGCTGTTGAACCACTGGGTGTCGGCGTTCAGGCCGGCGAAGGCCGAACCGTTGTTGTTGGCGGCCGAGGTGTAGGCGTACAGGATCTCGGAGAATCCGTGCGCGCCGCTGTTGGTCATCGAGTTGCCGGGGGTGGGCAGAGCCATCGCGGCGGCGGTGAGGACGAGTACCAGGGCCGGGGTGATGAGGATGTAGCAGGCGGCGAGTTTGATCTCGCGGGTGCCGATCTTCTTGCCCAGGTACTCGGGTGTGCGGCCGACCATGAGGCCGGCGATGAACACCGCGATGATCGCCATGATCAGCATGCCGTAGAGGCCGGAGCCGGTGCCGCCGGGCGCGATCTCGCCCAGCTGCATGCCGAGCATGGTGATGCCGCCGCCGAGGCCGGTGAAGGACGAGTGGAAGGAGTCCACCGCGCCGGTGGAGGTGAGCGTGGTCGACACCGCGAAGATCGACGAGGCGCCGACCCCGAAGCGGGTCTCCTTGCCCTCCATCGCTCCCCCGGCGATCTGGAGCGCCGGGCCGTGGTGCGCGAACTCCGTCCACATCATCAGCGCGACGAAGCCGACCCAGATCGTGGCCATGGTGGCGAGGATCGCGTAGCCCTGCTTGACCGAGCCGACCATGATGCCGAAGGTGCGGGTCAGCGCGAAGGGGATGACCAGCAGCAGGAAGATCTCGAAGAGGTTCGTGAACGGGGTCGGGTTCTCGAAGGGGTGCGCGGAGTTGGCGTTGAAGTAGCCGCCACCGTTGGTGCCGATCTCCTTGATGGCCTCCTGGGAGGCGACCGCGCCGCCGTTCCACTGCTGGTGCCCGCCGAAGAACTGGCCGACCTCGTGGATGCCGGAGAAGTTCTGGATGACGCCGCAGGCGACAAGGGCGATCGCGGTGACGAGGGAGAGCGGCAGCAGGATGCGGGTGACACCGCGCACCATGTCCGACCAGAAGTTGCCCAGCTCGCCGGTTCGGACGGGGGATCCCCCGCCGGCGCGGAGCCGGGAGTGGGCGAATCCGCGCACCAGTGCCACGGCGACGGCGATGCCGACCGCGGCCGACACGAAGTTCTGCACCGCCAGACCGGCCGTCTGCACGACGTGGCCCATGGCCTGTTCGCCGTAGTACGACTGCCAGTTGGTGTTGGTGACGAAGGACACCGCGGTGTTGAAGGCCTGGTCCGGGTCGATCGACTTGAAGCCCAGCGAACCGGGCAGCACGCCCTGTACCCGCTGGAGCAGATAGAGGAAGAGGACGCTCACCGCCGAGAAGGCCAGGACGCCGCGCAGGTACGCGGGCCAGCGCATCTCGGCGTCCGGGTTGGCGCCGATGCCCTTGTAGATCCACTTCTCGACGCGCCAGTGCCGGTCGGAGGTGTAGACCTTGGCCATGTAGGTGCCGAGGGGGACGTAGGCGAGGGCCAGCGCCGCCATGAGCGCGAGCAGCTGGAGCACGCCGGCGAGCACGGGACCCATGTCACCCGCTGCGGTAGCAGCTGATGTCATCGTCAGAACCTCTCCGGGAAGATCAGGGCGAGGACCAGATAGCCCAGCAGGGCGACGGCGACGACGAGGCCGACGACGGTCTCGGCGGTCACAGCTTCGTCACCCCCTTGGCGACGAGGGCCACCAGCGCGAACACCGCGATCGTGGTGAGGACGAAGGCCAGATCGGCCATCGCGAACTCCTAGAGGTGGAAGAGGTTCCGAAGAGCAGCGGACACTGTCAGGAAACCCGCAGCCGGCCGGAATCGGACGGTCGTTGACGACTCCCTGACGGCAGGCCCCGCAGCTTTGACGGGACCCTTACGGCGGCTCCTACGTCGGCTCTGTCAGCGGGCTCACGGCGGCTCTGTCAGCGGGCTCAAGGCGGCTCTCGCGGCGGGCTCATCCGGCCGGCTGTTGCCGTGGGCGGAGCCGCGACCGGGGTGCCGCGCGGTGCGGATGGTCGAGGTCGGGGGTTTGCAGACCGTGTGGTCGGACACGCGGTACGTGGCCAGGCGGAGCTCACCGGCGTTCTGGCAGCCGGTCTTAACGCAAGCTTGACGCCGGCGTGTGATCCAGCCCTCGGCTCTCACGTCACGTTCTGCTTAGGCTGGTGACGCCGTCCGCGTCATGACCGGATTCCACCCTGAGCCGCACACCTGGAGAGCACGCCGATGGCCACCACGGAACACCCGCCGCTGAGCCGTATGCGGACGTGGATGCTTCAGGGCCTGTCCGACATGGGCAAGGAGGGCGGCCACACCGGACCGCACTCCGCTCCCGAGGCCCCGCACAAGGGCCAGCCCTGGTACCGGGTGATGTGCCTGACCGGCGTCGACTACTTCTCCACCCTCGGCTACCAGCCGGGCATCGCGGCCCTCGCGGCCGGTCTGCTCTCCCCCGTCGCGACCATCGTGCTGGTCGTCGTCACGCTGGCCGGTGCCCTGCCGGTCTACCGACGCGTGGCCGAGGAGAGCCCGCACGGCGAGGGCTCGATCGCGATGCTGGAGCGGCTGCTGTCCTTCTGGCAGGGCAAGCTGTTCGTCCTGACCCTGCTGGGCTTCGCCGCCACCGACTTCCTGATCACCATCACCCTCTCGGCGGCCGACGCCTCGACCCACCTGGTCGAGAACCCCCACCTGAACAGCACCCTGCACGACAAGCAGATGGTGATCACACTCATCCTCGTGGCGCTGCTCGGCGCGGTGTTCCTCAAGGGCTTCCTGGAGGCGGTAGGGGTCGCGGTCGCCCTGGTGGGCGTCTATCTCACGCTGAACGTCGTGGTCATCGCCGTCGGCGGATGGCATGTCGTCACGGCGGGCCATGTGATCACCGACTGGTCCAGCGCGCTCACCGCCGAGCACGGCAACGTCCTCGCCATGGTCGGCGTGGCGTTGCTGGTCTTCCCCAAACTGGCCCTCGGCCTGTCCGGGTTCGAGACCGGCGTCGCGGTCATGCCCCATGTGAAGGGCGACGACGGCGACACCGAGGAGGACCCGCGAGGCCGTATCCGCGACACCAGGAAACTGCTGACCTCCGCCGCTCTCATCATGAGCGTCTTCCTCATCGCGACCAGCTTCATCACCACGCTCCTCATCCCGGAGAAGGAGTTCGAGGCCGGCGGTCAGGCCAACGGACGCGCCCTCGCCTACCTGGCCCACGAGTACCTGGGAGGTGCCTTCGGCACGGTCTACGACGTGTCGACGATCGCGATCCTGTGGTTCGCGGGCGCCTCGGCGATGGCCGGGCTGCTGAACCTGATGCCCCGCTACCTGCCCCGCTACGGCATGGCCCCGCACTGGGCCCGGGCCGTCCGCCCGATGGTCATCGTCTTCACCCTGATCGGTTTCCTGGTCACCTGGATCTTCGACGCGGACGTGGACGCGCAGGGCGGCGCCTACGCCACCGGTGTGCTGGTCCTCATCAGCTCGGCGGCGATCGCGGTGACCATCGCCGCCCGCAAGGCCGGCCAGCGGGGCTGGACCGTCGGCTTCGCGGTCATCTCCGCGGTGTTCCTCTACGTCACCGTCGCCAACGTCATCGAGCGCCCCGACGGCGTCAAGATCGGCGCCTGCTTCATCGCCGGCATCATCCTGGTGTCCCTGTTGTCGCGGCTGGCCCGCGCCTTCGAGCTCCGTGTGACCAGCGTGACGCTGGACGACATGGCGGGACGTTTCATCCGTGACATGGCCAGCCGCAAGTTGCGGTTCATCGCCAACCAGCCCGACCGGCGCGACAAGGCCGAGTACCGCGACAAGATCGAGCAGATCCGGGCCGACAACGACATGCCGGAGCAGGATGACTTCGTCTTCGTCGAGGTGACGGTGACCGACCCGTCCGAGTTCGAGGCGGGCCTGACGGTGCGCGGCGAGGTCCTGCACAACCGCTACCGCGTGCTGACCCTGGAGTCCTCGTCCATCCCCAACGCCCTCGCCGCGCTGCTGCTGCACGCCCGCGACGAGACCGGCAGCATTCCGCACATCTACTTCGAGTGGACCGAGGGCGGTCCCTTCGCCAACTTCCTGCGCTTCTTCCTCTTCGGCCAGGGCGAGGTCGCCCCGGTCACCCGAGAGGTGCTGCGCGAGGCGGAACCGGACCGCGCCCGCCGGCCCCGCGTCCACACCGGCTGAGGTGCGGGCGTCCGCGTCAGGATCACATCAAAATTCGCCCGTACGGCGTCAGGACCCCGTCAGCGTCCGTTTCCCGGCCCCGCACAGCCGCCTAGCGTCAGCGCCATGACACCGATGGCCCGATGGGTCCCGGCCGGCGACCACCACTGGCGCGGCAGCGCCCAGCTGGCGGTGACCTGCGCCCTGGTGTTCTGCGCTCTCTTCCTGCTCGTGGACTGGGACGCGGGCAGCCTGACGCTCCCGCGAACCGTGCTGTGGCTGGCCCTGTCCGCCACCGTCTTCGCCGTCCTCCTCCCGCACCGGGTGACCGCGGGCCCCGGCTGGCTGGCGGCCCGCACCCCCTGGCGCCGACACATGGTGCGCACCGACGCGCTGGTGGCCGTACGGCAGTACGGCCACGTCTCCTCGCACCTGGTGCTGCGCGACGCCCACGGCGGACGCCTGGAACTCGACCCCCGCGTCCTCACCGCCAACCCCCTGATCTGGCACGAGCTCGACACCGGCGTCCACCGCTCCGTCGAGCGCGGCACGCTCCTGCACGGCGCGGACGTCCTGGAACAGCTCGGCCACCGGATCGACGACGAGATCACGCGAGCCGTCCTGAGAGTCTCCGGGCTTTCCTGAGCGGGGGGTTGCCCGTGTCCCACCCTGTCGTGCGGCCCCGAACATGCTGGTCGGTACGCTGCCCGGGGTGCGGGGCGCGCGGTCCCGCTCTCCGTCGTCCGATTCGTCTGCTCCGTACGCTCCATCTGCTCCATCTGCTCCGACTGCTCCGTCCGCTCCGTGACGGACCGACCGTCTGAAGGTCCGATCTGATGCGCACGCACTGGTTGCGAGGAGTCGGCTCGCCGGCGTCCGGTGTGCTGCGCGGGGTTCGGGCCGGAGTGCTCGCGGTGCTGTGCGTGCTGCTGCCGCTGGCCGGACACGTGCTGTCGCAGGGCCATGCTCCCCGGTGGGTCAGCGTGGCCTCGACGGCGGCCGTCGCGCTGCCGAGCGCGACCGTACTGACACGGCGTCGCATGACGGACGCCCACCTGCTGGGCGTGCTCGCCCTCGCGCAGTTCGCCTATCACATCGTCTACTCGCTGCCCGGGGCCTGCGCCGCGGTGACCGGGCAGGGCGGCTCGTCGGGCGCGCTCGCCTGGCTGCTCGAACACGACACGGTCACCGGGCCGCCGACGTCGGTGCTGCTCGCCGGGCACCTGGTCACCCTGCTGCTCACCGCCCGTCTGCTGGGCGTCACCGAGCGGCTGTTGTGGCAGAGCACCTCGCTCCTGGTACTGGTACGGCGGCTGCTGCTGTTCCTCTGGCCGCTGCTCGGTGGCCGGCCAGGCACCGGACCGCGGACCGCGTTTCCGCTGAGCGCCGCGCCGCTGCGGTCGGCGTTGCTGGTGCGCTTCCACGAGGGCAGGGCGCCGCCGCGCGTTCGGTACGGTCTGTTCGCCCTTCTCCGGCCGACGGCGATCCCCACTCTCAGCCTGCCCTGACGGGGTGGTGCGAGGGCCGCACGACGGGCCGGCCCTCCTTGTCCTGGCGGCTCGACTGCCGGGCGTGCCGGAGCACTTGGCCGCACCGTCCAGTGGGTCGGCCCGGACCAGCGCGAGGCCCCGCCTCATCGTCCGCCTCATCGACCGGCGGATCGACCGCGTGACGGCGACGACCCGCTCGCCGCCCAGGACGCCCGCCTGTCGAGCCCGCGCGCCCGCGACCGGCGCCCCGCCGACCCCCGTACCACCGAGGAATCATGAACAAGCTGAAGAGACACCTGATCGTCGCCGCCGTCCTCCTGGCCGGCTTCGCCGCCGCGGTCGGCTCCTACCTGCTGCTCGCGCCGGACGACCGGGGCAGCGGTGGCCTGGACGTGCAGCCGGCCGCCGAGGCACTGCCGGTGCGCGCGTCCAGTCACCGGCTGACCGCGCCGGAGAAGAGCGAACTCACCGTCGTGGAGTTCCTGGACTTCGAATGCGAGGCGTGCGGGGCGGTGTACCCGGTCGTGGAGAAACTGCGCGAGGAGTACGGCCACCGGGTCACCTTCGTCGCCCGCTACTTCCCCATGCCGGGCCACCGCAACGGCGAACTAGCCGCCCGCACCGCCGAAGCCGCCGCCCGTCAGGGCAAGTTCGAGGAGATGTACACCAAGCTCTTCGACACCCAGAAGGAGTGGGGCGAGTCGCAGGACTGGAAGCAGTCCGTCTTCCGGAGCTACGCCAGGCAACTCGGCCTGGACATGGACCAGTTCGACGCCGACCTCGCCGACCCGGAGGTGGCCGGACGCGTCCAGGACGACCAGCGCGACGGCCTCGCGTTGGACGTGGCGGGCACCCCGACGTTCCTCGTCGACGGCACCCCGATCCAAACCCCGGGCTCCTACCGGGCGTTCAAGGCGCTCATCGACGACCGGCTGTCCGACTGACCCCCTCGGAGGCAGCAGCATGCAGTACCTGACCGACCAGGCGCGCGTGTTCCGTGCGCGCGCCGCCGCCCACGCCATGCCCCTGGACAGCGTCGCCCACCAGCCGCGGGCGATGTTCGTCTCCTGCTCCGACGCCCGCCTCGTACCCGCCCTGCTCACCGCCGCCCGGCCCGGGGAACTCTTCGAACTGCGCACGTACGGAGGGCTCATACCTCCCTACGACGAGAAGGCGCCCACCGCCGAATCGAGAACCATCGAGTACGCCGTCAACGAGCTGAACGTCTCCGACATCATCGTCTGCGGCCACTCCCGCTGCGACGTCGTCACCGCGGCGATGCTCGACAACCTGGCGATCGCCGGCGTCACCGGGTCCGACGGCGAAGCGGCACCACCGACCGGAGACGTCACGGCCGCCGACCACTGGCACGTACTGAGGCAACTGGACGCGCTCAGCGACCACCCGTGCGTCGCGCCCCGGCTGGCCGACCGTTCGTTGCACCTGCACGCCTGGTTCCACGACATCGACACCGGCGCGACCCTGGCCCACCACGCCCGCGCCAACACCTTCCTCCCGTTGTGAACGGCCCCACCGGATCCGACGTATACGACGAGGTGAACGCCCGTGACCTACCCCGCTCGGCTCATCCACGACGAAGACCGCCCGGTAGGGAATGATGGACGATCGTGCCGCGTGATCACGTGACCGGACACCAGTTGCCGGCAACAGGCCGGGCCAGCCGCGCGGGAACCTGCGCGCGGGCCGGCCTGTTCGCGGTGCTCGGTACCGTGCTCGCGACCTTCGGCCACCACGCGATCGCCGAGGGCACGGTGCCCTGGCGGTCGGCGGGTGCGATGGCGGTGGCCCTGTTCGCGGCCGTCTGGCCGCTGGCGCGCCGTCGCTACACGCCGGCCGCGACCGTCGCCTGCACGCTGGCGACGCAGGGCCTGCTGCATCTCGTGCTGTCCCTGACGGACGGCGACATGCGGGCGGGCATGCCTGGACACGCGGCGCACGCCGGGCACGGCACGCAGGTGGCCGGTGACGGCCACACCTGGCATCACGCCGGCGCGGCGATGACGCTCGTCCATGTGGTGGCCGCGCTGGTGGTGGCCTGGCTGCTGCAGCGGGCGGACGCCCGGATGACGGCCGCGCTCGGCGCGCTCGGCACGCTGGCCAGGGCGGCCGTTCAGGCCCTCGCTCAGGCGCTGCGGCGGCCGGTCAGCGGCCCCGGCAGGCTGGTGTCCGTGCTGCCCGACCGCGGGCCGGGCTCCTCGTTCGAGGCGGCGGCACCGGCATGGGACGACGTACTGGAGCACTCGGTGGTGCGCAGGGGACCACCGCCGCGGGAGCACCTCCGGTCCGTCACCCGGTCCCCGCGTCCAGGGGGCCGTTCTTCCCGTACCCGCAAGGAGTTCCCCTGTGTCCATGTCCATCCGCTCGGCGGCCCGCGTCGGCCGCCGCGCAGCTCTCACCGGTGCCGCCGCGCTGACGGCCACCCTCGCCCTGGCCGCGCCGGCCGCCGCGCACGCGGAGGTCGAGGCTGACACCTCGCAGGCCCTCGCCGAGAACGTCACCCTCAGCTTCGTCTCCGAGGCCGAGTCAGACTCGGCGGGCTTCACCGCGATGCGCGTCGTGCTGCCCGAAGGCATCGCGCCCGGAGACGTGACGCTCGACGAGGCCCCCAAGGGCTGGAAGCTGAAGGCCACCAGCGACGGCTACAACGTCGCCGGCCCGGCCCTGAAGACCGGCGTCGACGCCGAGTACAAGATCAAGGTCCGGCAGTTGCCGGACGCGAAGGAGATCGCCTTCAAGACGGTCGAGACCTACAGCGACGGTGAGGTCTCCCGCTGGATCGAGCTGCCCAGCGGCGGTGCGGAGCCCGAACAGCCCGCGCCGGTCCTGAAGTTGAAGGCGGCGGCGCCGGGTGCCAAGCCGGTGAGCCCCAGCCCGAGCGCGACGGAGAGCCCGGCGGAATCAGAGGCGCCGGAGCCTGGCCCGTCGGCCACCGTGTCCGGGGCCACGGCCCAGGCCAAGGACAAGGGCGCCGACACCGAGGCCGCGGAGGCGGACGACGACAGTTCGACCGGCGTGATCATCGGCGGGGTCCTCGCGGTGCTCGCCGTTGTCGGTGGCGGTGCGTGGTGGCTGGTGCGCAGGCGCGGCGCGTCGTCAGAGAGCTGACCACTCGGAGGCGGTAGCGACGCCGGTCGGTCCGAACGTTGTCGGGCCGACCGGCGTCGTAGTCGTAGCCGTCGTCGAAAGGGGCCCATCATGGCCGCCGTACGCTCTCCCGCTCGGTTCGCCTCCGCCGCACTGCTGGTCGTGGGACTCGCGGGGCTCCTGGGCGCGACCGCCGCCTGTGGGAACGAGGATCCGATACCGCCGCTCTCCGCCGTGCAGCCCGCGCCGACGAGCGTCGAGCAGCACGCCGAGTCCTCTTGGGAGGAACCCGCCTCGTACGCGTTCACTCTGACGTCGAGTGAGGGGGAACGGGCCCTGATCGGGACCTTCCGGGTGACGGTCCGGGACGGGCGGGTGGCGAAAGCGGTCGGCCTCGACGACAGCGGCCGCCGGGTGGTGCGGCGACTTCCCGATGAGGTTCCCACGCTCGGCGGGCTGTTGGACGAGCTGAAGCAGGCGCGGCACGACAAGGCGGACATCGCGGAGGCTCGGTACGCGGCGGACGGCCACCCGGTGCGGATCTTCCTGGACTGGGAGACGAACGCCCTCGACGACGAAGCCCTGTATGTCGTCAGCGCCTACGAAGTCGCTCGCCGCTCGTGACAGGGTGGGAGGGTGGCTACCTTGCTGATCGTGCATCACACGCCCTCGCCGAACTGCCAGGCTCTTTTCGAGGCCGTCGTGGCCGGTGCGACGCACCCGGAGATCGAGGGCGTCCGCGTCGTACGGCGGGCCGCGCTGGCCGCCACGGCTTCCGACGTGCTCGCCGCCGACGGGTTCCTGCTCGGCACACCGGCGAACCTCGGCTACATGTCCGGCGCGCTGAAGCACTTCTTCGACCAGGTCTACTACCCGTGCCTCGATACGACGCGGGGCCGCCCGTTCGGGTACTACGTGCACGGCGGCAACGACGTCACCGGGGCGGTCCGCGGTATCGAGGCGATCACGACGGGCCTCGGCTGGCGACGGGCCGCCGAGGCCGTGACCGTGACGGGCGAGCCCGGCAAGGCGGACATCGAGGCGTGCGGGGAACTGGGCGCCACGGTCGCCGCGGGGCTGATGGACTGACGCGCCCTGTCAGTCCTCGACCAGTCCGCGATCAGCCCGCGATCAGCCCGCGACCAGCGTGATCTCCTGCTCCGCGGTCGCGTGGAACACCGGCAGCGGCAGGAGGCCCTGCGGGTGCAGCTCCATCAGGCTGACCTCGACGTGCGCCGCACCGGGTCTCGGCCGGCTCAGCAGCGGCCGGCCGCTGTTGTGCCAGGGGTGCTCCGCGCCGTCGCACACCGCAGGGGTGCCGCCGATGCTGTGGCGGATGGGTGAGGAGGGCTGGCCGACGGACGAGCTCACGAGCACCGGGCCGGTGCCGGCGGTGCAGCGGTAGGTGCCGGAGAGGGTGACGGTGCCGTCGGACGCGATCAGGCCCGTCGCATCGACCGTCACGGTCTCGGCGGGGGCCGATTCGGAGGGGACCGCGGCGGCGGGGGCGGGATCTGTGGGGGCCGGGTCGGTGGGGACCGGGGCCGCGAAGGCCGCGGGCGCGGCGAGCAGGAGCAGTGCGGCACCGGCGGCGGCGCCGAGGGCATGGCGTACGGACATGGGAAGACCTCCTGGGTCGGGTTCTCCCACTGGTACCGGTCCCACGCCTCCACAGCCGTGATCGTCACCCCTTTGGTGGCGAGTTGGATCCGACGGTCGTCATACCGTCCGGGTGTTGTCCGCGTGTTGTCACGCTTCGCGGCGAGCTGTTCCGGTGAGTTCACTCCGGGAGGATGGTCTGTCCATACGGACCCGACCCGATGGTCCTACCGACGTGGAGGTGCGCCATGTGTTCCCACCAGTCCTCGACACACCCCGCCGGCAGCCCCGCCCCGCACGTCGTCGCCGCCCATCCCGAGCAGGGCTGGAGCCTGCTCTGCGACGGGTCGATCGTCTTCGACGACACCGGCGAGCTGCTGCCGGACGGCCGGATCGTCGCCCCGCACCGGGCACCCGTCGAGCGGCTGACGATCGCCGCCTGACGGTGGTGGTCGCAGGCCTCGCGGGCGGCTACGGCAGCACGGCGAAGCCGTCGAGTTCCACCGTCGCCTGCTCGTCCCACAGACGTACGACCTCCACGACCGCCACGGCCGGATAGTCCCGAACGGGAGTACGTCTGTTCCCGGCGACATCAAATGCCCTCGCGAGATCGTCCTGCTGGACTCGCTGCCGCGCACGGCGACCGGCAAACTCCAGCGGTTCAGGCTGCGCACCGCGTCCGGCGACGATGATGACACCCACAGTGACCAGCGGTGATGGCGAAGACCTAAGATGATCAACGTGTCCGACCAGCATGCACCCCGGTCTCTCATCGTCACGTTCTACGGCGCCTACGGCCGCTTCGCGCCAGGCCCGGTACCCGTAGCCGAGCTGATCCGGCTGCTCGCCGCGGTCGGAGTGGACGCCCCCTCCGTACGCTCGTCGGTGTCCCGGCTCAAACGGCGCGGGCTGCTCCGACCGGCGCGTACCGCGCAGGGCGCCGCCGGATACGAACTGTCACCGGAGGCCCGCCAGTTGCTCGACGACAGTGACCGGCGTATCTACGGCACCCCCTCCGAGCAGGACGAGGGCTGGGTGGTCGCCGTGTTCTCGGTGCCGGAGCCGGAGCGGCAGAAGCGGCATGTGCTGCGTTCCCGTCTGGCCGGTCTCGGCTTCGGCACGGCGGCACCCGGGGTGTGGCTCGCCCCCGCGCGGCTGTACGAGGAGGCCCGGCACACCCTGGAGCGGCTGCGTCTGGATCCGTACGTCGACTTCTTCCGCGGCGAGCACCTCGGCTTCGCACCGACCCTGGACGCGGTCACCCGCTGGTGGGACCTGGCCGCGATCGCCAAGGAGCACGAGGCGTTCCTCGGCGACCACGCGGGGGTGCTGCGCGGCTGGGAGCGACGCACGGACAGCCCGCCCGAGGAGGCGTACCGCGACTACCTCCTCGCCCTGGACTCATGGCGCCACCTCCCCTACACCGACCCCGGCCTGCCGGCCTCGTTGCTGCCGGAGGGCTGGCCGGGTGGCAGGTCGGCGGCGGTGTTCCGGGGACTGCACGAGCGGCTGCGGGACGCGGGGGCCGGGTTCGCCGGCGTGCGCGCCGAGGGTGCGTGAGCCGGCGGACGAGATCCGCCACTTCCACGCCGCCCGAGCGCAACGGCCGTCGCCAGCACCAGGGCCCGCACGGACGGTTCCCGGGACAGCTCGGCGAGCAGGTCGCGCAGGTCGGCGTAGGCGCCGAAGGTGAGCGCGTTGAGTTTGTCGGGGCGGGCCAGCGTGACGGTGGCGGCACCGTCGGCGAGGTCGACGCGGAGGTGCTCCCAGCGCGGGGTGCGGGCGGCGGAGCCGGTGAAGGGACTCACGACTCACGAGGTGCGGCCTCCTCGTTCGGGCGGCGGGCACTGCGTGCGGAGCTCCACCCGTCGAAGCTATACCTATCCGTGACTGTCGTCACGAGTACGCGATACGCCGTTACCTGGACGCGCACCTTCCGGATGACCCGGCGCCGTCACAGCCGTCACGGATCGTCCACATCCCGGTAACGGTGGGAGCAGCCGTGCGAGGCGGGGCGTTCACCCGGGTAAGCCGCCCAGCAGTGGGGCCGAAGGTCCCGCACGGTGCCCGTCGGAAGCCTCCGCCGAGCGCGCCGCTACCATTCATCAGGTTGAAAGCAGGACAGCCTGCTCATGAACGGAACCGCCTTGCACGAACGCCCCGCCGCCCCGGCCTCCGCCTCCTGGCGTATCGCGCTGCCGCACTCCGCCGCGGCGGTGCCGGTGGCCCGAGCCCTGGTGCGCACCGCGCTGGCCGAGCTGGACCACGGGGCCGACAGCGACACCGCGGAGCTGCTGACGGCGGAGCTGGTGGCGAACGCCGTGGAGCACACCACCGGGGACGCGCCGATAGAGCTCGTGGTGGAACTGCTGCCGACCGGTTGCCAGGTCGAGGTGCACGACCCCGACCCGGCGCCGCCCGTCAATCTCACCCGCCCCGTGGACATCGAGCCCGACCCCTGGCAGGAGCACGGGCGGGGCCTGCTGCTGATCCGCACGCTCAGCTCGTCCTGCGGTCACCGCCCGACCGAGTCCGGCAAGGCGGTGTGGTTCCGGCTGTCGGCGGTGCCGGCCCCACGACAGCCGGTGGAGTAGGAGCGGACGCCGCTCAGGCCAGCGTGGCGACGAGGACCGCCTTGATGGTGTGCAGCCGGTTCTCCGCCTCGTCGAAGACGACCGAGTGGTCCGACTCGAAGACCTCGTCGGTCACCTCCAGGGACTGCAACCCGTGGGTCTTGAAGATCTCCTGTCCGACCTTGGTGCCGAGGTCGTGGAAGGCGGGCAGGCAGTGCAGGAACTTCACGTCCGGGTTGCCGGTGGCGCGCAGGACGTCCATGGTCACGGCGTACGGGGAGAGGGCGGCGATCCGCTTGTCCCAGACCTCCGTGGGCTCCCCCATGGAGACCCAGACGTCGGTGGCGACGAAGTCGGCGCCCTGGACTCCCTCGTCGACCTTCTCGCTGAGGGTGATGCGGGCGCCGCTGGTCTCGGCGAGCTCGCGGGCGTGGCCGATGACCTCCTCGGCGGGCCAGTACGCCTGAGGGGCGACGATCCGGACGTCCATGCCGAGCAGGGCACCGGTGATCAGGTAGGAGTTGCCCATGTTGAAGCGGGCGTCGCCGAGGTAGGCGAAGGCGATCTCGGTCAGCGGCTTGGCGGTGTGCTCGGTCATCGTGAGCACGTCGGCGAGCATCTGCGTGGGGTGCCAGTCGTCGGTGAGACCGTTGTACACGGGCACGCCGGCGTAGGCGGCCAGCTCCTCCACCTTCTGCTGGCTGTCCCCGCGGTACTCGATGCCGTCGTACATCCGGCCCAGTACGCGCGCGGTGTCCTTCACGGACTCCTTGTGCCCGATCTGCGAGCCGGAAGGGTCGAGGTAGGTCGTGGAGGCGCCCTGGTCGGCGGCGGCGACCTCGAACGCGCAGCGGGTGCGCGTCGAGGTCTTCTCGAAGATCAGCGCGATGTTCCTGCCGCGCAGGTACCGCGTCTCGGTCCCGGCCTTCTTGGCGGCCTTCAGCTCGGCGGCCAGCTCGATCAGGCCGCGGAACTCCTCCTCGGTGAAGTCCAGCTCCTTGAGGAAGTGGCGGCCGGCGAGGGCGGTCGGGACTGTCGCCATGGGGGCGTCTCCAGAGGTGCAGTGACAGGGAACCCTCGGAAGTCTATACGACCTTTAGCATTTTTATACAGATGCCCGTACGTGTATACGGCACTGCGTTCACACGGGGCGGCATGCCGACGGCGCCGCGTTCGACCTATACCTATGTCGACCTATACCTATACGGCACTCCGTTCGACCGGGCAGCTCATGCAGCGCGGGCCGCCTCTGCCGCGCCCCAGCTCGCTGCCCGGGATCTCGATCACCTCGATGCCCTGTTTGCGCAGGTGGGTGTTGGTGGTGGCGTTGCGTTCGTAGGCGACGACGACGCCCGGCTCCACGGCGAGGACGTTGCAGCCGTCGTCCCACTGCTCACGCTCGGCGGCGTGCACGTCCTGGGTGGCGGTCAGTACCCGGATCGCGTCCAACCCGAGCGCCGCGGCGATCGCTCGGTGCATGTGCTCCGGCGGGTGGTCGGTGACCTTGAGCTCCTTCTCACCGACGCCCGGTTCGATGGTGTACGAACGGAGCATGCCGAGGCCCGCGTACTGGGTGAAGGTGTCGCCGTCGACCATCGTCATCACCGTGTCGAGGTGCATGAAGGCACGGCGCTTGGGCATGTCGAGCGCCACGATCGTCCGCGCGGACCCGGCGTCGAACAGCTTGTGGGCGAGCATCTCGACGGCCTGTGGGGTCGTGCGCTCGCTCATGCCGATGAGCACGGCGCCGTTGCCGATCACGAGGACGTCCCCGCCCTCGATGGTGGACGGGTAGTCGGCCTGCCCCTCCGACCAGAGACGGAACGTCTCCTCCCGGAACAGCGGATGGTGCCGGTAGATCGCCTCGAAGTGCACGGTCTCCCGTTGCCGGGCCGGCCAGCGCATGGCGTTGATGGAGACGCCGTCGTAGATCCAGGCCGAGGTGTCCCGGGTGAAGAGGTGGTTGGGCAGCGGGTCGAGCAGAAACTCGTCGAGCTCCATGACGTGGAAACGCACGGAGGTCGGTTCCTCGTGCGCGTCCAGGAACTCCCGCTTGGTCATGCCGCCGACGAGTGCCTCGGCCAGTTCGGCCGCGGGCAGGGTCTCGAACACCGCCCGCAGGTGGTCGGTGGCGAGGACGCCGTACTCCTTCTCGTCGAAGACCCGGTCCAGGACCAGCTCCCGGGCCGCCGGGATCTCCAGGGCCTCGGTGAGCAGGTCACCGAAGAGGTGCACGGCGACCCCGCGGTCGCGCAGCACGTCGGCGAACCCGTCGTGCTCGGCGCGGGCCCGGCGCACCCACAGCACGTCGTCGAAGAGCAGGGCGTTCTTGTTGCTGGGGGTGAGCCGTTTGAGCTCCAGATCCGGCCGGTGCAGGATGACGCGGCGCAGCCGCCCGGTCTCGGAGTCGACATGGAATCCCATGCCTCCATCCTGACCAACCGCGGACCCGTTCACCCGTTCGTCGGGCGTTTCGGAGATGTCTTGTTTTCGTCTGATTGACGACAAGCGGACGACGAACGGGCGGGCGGCGCGGCACGGTCCGGTCCGGTCAGCCGCTCGGCAGGGGGGCGAGCAGTTCCGGCCGGGCCAGCATGCGGCGGGCGGCGCGGCCCGGGTCCAGGGCGGCTCGGGCGACGATCCAGCCCGCCAGGGCGTGCGGTTCGGCCGGGTCGGCGGCCAGCTCGTCGGCGTACCGGGCGAGGGCGGCGGCCGGGTTCCCGGCGGCGAGGTGCTCGTCGCCGGTGCGCGGGGCGGCGGTGCGGGTGGCGAAGGCGTGGGTGCGGACGTCCGGCCATGGGACGCGGTCGGGGCGGAAGCGGGGCCCGTCCGGCTCATACCCGGAGTCGGTCACGGGGGCCACGTTGCGCAGCCGCCACTCGGTGCGGTGCAGCACGGCGGCCGTTCGGGCTCGGGCGAGGGACGCCGGGGGGACCCACTCGCGCAGCCAGCTGTTCAGGGTGCGGGCGAGACCTTCCACCAGGGCCCGGCCCTGCGGGGTGAGGCGGCCCTCGGCGAGCAGGGTGCGGACCACGAGCCGGCTCTGCAGGCGGCGCAGGGCGAAGTGGTAGCCGGCCAGTTCGGCCGCGCCGTCGTCCGGCGTGCCCGTCCGGTCGTTCCGTGCGGCCGCCAGCCGGTCCCGCCAGAAGCCCGCGACGCCGGTGAAGGCGTAGGCGCCGTGCAGCAGGCCGGTGAGGTGGCGCGGGTCGGCACGCCAGGGGGCGTAGTAGCGCTCCCGACGGTCGTCGTCGAGCAACGGGAAGAGGTGCAGCAGCGCGGCCAGCTTGCTGTGCTGGAACTCGTGGACGAGCGTCTCGGCGAGGGCGGGCGCCGAGGAGGGCCGGGAGATCACCATGGCGCCGAAGGAGTCACCGCTGGACGCGGAGACCCGCACGGACGGCGGAGCCGGCGGCATGGTGCTGGTCCTTCCCCAAGGCACGACGGCGCGGATCGCGGCCGGGTCGAACCGTCCCGGCCCGATGCCGCCGGGCTCGGCGAGCAACGCGGCGGCCTCCTCGAACAACCGCTGCCATTCCTTAGCCTCGTCTTGGTCCAGCCGGGCCGGCGGCAGCGGGTCGTCGAGGTCGCGGTAGGGGTCGAGGTCGTCGAGGGGGATGGCGACGGATCCGGTGGGGGTGGAGTGGGTGAGGGTGCGCAGCGGCAGCCAGGAGGCGTACGGCTGCCCGTGGCCCGCGAGGTCCTCCCGGGTCGGCGCCGTGAACGGACGGCCCTGGGCTTTCCCGCCCCCCAGTGGTTCGGTGGCCGGACGCAGCGTCACCGACGATGGACCGCTGCCGCCGTCGCGGGCCGGCCCGGTGAGGGTCAGCAGTCCGTCGTCGGTGCCGGCCTGTCCCACCGTCAACCCGCTTGCGGCATCGGAGAGTTGGACCAGCCCCAGCCCGGGGAGACACAGCCCGCCGTCGGTGAGGGGGACTCTGAGCTCGGTGCGGGTGCCGGCGGTCAGGGACGCCGCCACGGCCAGGGCGCACAGGTGGCCGGCCTCCGCCCACAGTGGCGGGCCCGTGGCCGTGCCGTGGGTCCGGCGCAGCAGGTGGGCGATCCAGCCGCCGGTCGCGGGGGCGAGCAACAGCCGGTCGACCGGCTCGGGTGCCCGCGCCGCCGCCTCCTTCAGGGCGTGCCAGGCCTCGGCGGCCGGGGTCAGCGGCGTGGACAGCGTGCCGAGCCGGTCCAGCAGCGTGCGCAGGAGCAGCAGTCGGCGGGCCCGTTCCGCCCGAGCCAGGAACTCGACGGCAGCCGCGGAACCGCCACCGGCGGCCAGTTCCTCGAAGATCCCTCCCGGTATCCGGAACGGGGCGGGGCGCGGCTCGCTGGACATTCCCGGGAACCTCCGTGTGTGGGCGGGCATACGGGGACCCGGCCGGGCCCTGCCGTCGAAGCGGGCGATCGGCTACTCGGCGCGAGCTCCGGGCTCGCCTCCGCCCTTGACGCTGCTCCGGGGGCGCAGCACCTCCTCCAGGAGGCGCGCGGTGGGGCCGAGAGGGGCGAGCCCGTCCACGGCGGTCAAGGGCAGTGCCGCGACGTCCGCCAGATCCGACTCCCATACGTCGGTCCCGGCCAGGGCGTGTTGCGACAGTCCCGTCGTTCGCCCGGAGGGCGGGTCGAGCGGCGTCCGGTGCGTGCTCTCGGCGTGCCGGGCGGAAGCCCTCGTACTGGTTGTACGTGGGTCTTCGCCCGGTGCGGCGAGAGTGCGTGCCAGGCGTCGCTCGGCAGGCGGGACTGTCGCAGCACGCCCTAGGGCGGCCGACTGAGGTACCGCTGCCTCGGCGTGACGCAGAGCGGGCGGCTGGTCCAACAAGATGGTCCCCCTTCTCGCACGGTGGCACGCGGTGCCCCGTGGCCGTGTCCCATTTCCATCATGGCCATTTCAGCCCGGGTCGAAAACCGTACGATCACGCCACTGGATCATTTTCGATCTCGGGGCCGCCTCACCGAGGCCGCGAACTCACGGAGCGCGGCGCCCAGTTCGTCCTTGCGGTCGGGGTCGTCGTCGACGGAGACCACCGCGTCGAACAGCTCCCACAGTGCGTCCGGGTGGTGCCGGGCCAGCCAGTTGAGCATGCCGGTGGCATCCGTGCGGGCCCTGGGGTGACGGGGCAGCATCGCAGTGACACGCGGGGCAAGCACGGCGACCACCGTCTGGCGTTCGACGGGATCGCCCATCAACGGATAGGCCAGCAACGCCTCCACGGCCCGTTGCAACGGCGAGAGGGGACGGGTCCCGGCGGGCGGGTCGGCCGGGGGCAGGTACTCGGTGCGCCCGGGGCTGCGCAGCTGGATCTCGGGATGCTGCAGAGTACGTCCCGCTTCCCTGAGGGCCGCGATGCGTGCCCGTACGGCCGGAAACAGTTCCTCCGGATCGGGCGGGGCAGGCAGGAGGGCGGCCCGGTCGGCCAGCAGGGCGAGCAGGACCTCGGAGAACAGCCCGGTGGCGCGCACCGGGTCGTTGGCGGCGGCCCGGCCCCGCCCGGCGGCCCGCAGCACGGTCTGACGGTGGACGAGGTCGGGCCGCCCCACGGGCAGCGCGTCCGGCGGCAACTGCTCCCGGAAGGCGAGGTCCTCCTCGAAGGTCTCGCAGGCGTCCACGATCCACAGCTGCTCGGCGAAACCGGGCACCGCGTCCCCGGTGTACCGGGCGAGCGCCGAGTCCAGGTCGATGCCCAGCTTGTCGGAGGCATGGGCGTCCGCGCAGAACAGCCGCAGCCGACCGGCCCGGTCGAGGACGCCGTGCCCGCCCCACCAGACCCACAGGATGTCGCCCTGGGCGGCGGGCAGTTCACGGACGAGGACCCGGCGCAGGGTGGCGTGGTCGGCGGGCAGGTGGGGGACGTCGGGGACGTACGGCGGCAACGGGGCGAGGTGGAGCCGGAGTTGGGCGTCCGGCACCCCGGCCGCCCGCAGCAGCCGGTGGAAGGCGACGGCGTCCCGGGCTGGCCCCGGCAGCTCCCAGCCGGACCCGGCCTCGTACGTCTCGACACCGACGATCAACGCGTGCACCCGAGTGGGATCCACCCGCGGCGGCAGCGCTCCCCCCAGGGGGCCGGGGCCGGTCACGGCAGCCGGTCCACGATGTGGCGGTACACCTCGGGGTTGGTCCAGTAGGCGCTGTGCGCGGCGGGGAACGGCTGGCGGCTGTCGACGGCGATGTCGGTGACCCGGCCGGGGAAGAGGCCCGCGCCGACATAGGAGAGCAGGTCGCGCGGGTCGTACAGGTTGAGCCAGGGGGGAACGTGGTCCGGCAGCGGGGCGGGGTGTTCCAGCGTGGGCAGGGAGCCGGACTCGTACAGGAAGGGCCCCTGGGAGCCGGCCGTCACCAGGAGGCGGACCTGGGGCAGGGGCGCGGCGATCAGCGTGTCCAGGGCGATGATGCCGCCGAGGCTGTGGCAGACCAGGACGACGGGCGGCTCCAGCCCCGCGACGAGGGTGCGCAGGTCGGCGCGGACCGCCTCGCCGCGACTGAGGTAGCGCAGGATGTCCGCGGCGGCGGGATGGGCGGCCTCGGTGAGGGCGCGGCGACGGCGCACCAGCGCACGGGAGGCGGCCGATCGGGCCGTCCGCAGCAGCAGGGAGCGCAGCCCGCGTTCTGTGCCCCGGGGTGGTGCGCCGAGGGCTTCGGCGAGCCGGTCGGCGACCGCGTCACGGGTGTCCCCGACCGGGACGAGCGGCGCGTCGGCGTCCAGCATGTCCGCGACGATCCGGGCGGTCAGGCTGCGGGCGGCCAGCACCGCGAGGTCGTCGGGGTCGAGGGCGTCGGCGGCGGGTCCGAGCAGCGGATGGGCCGCCAGGCCGGTGGCGGCACGGGCCAGGCCGGGGCCCAGCTCCGCGGCGGACGCGTCTCCTTGCGTGGCGAGCGCGGCCAGCCGCGCCTGCAGCCGCTGCTGCGGCGGTACGGAGCCGGGCGGGCGCTCGACGACGGGGGCGGTACCCGCGGCGGCCAGGGCCAGTTCGGCGTACGGGTCGGCGTAGAGGGCGGCCCAGGCGTCGGTGTCGTCGTCGGCCTGGGATGCCGCCGGGGCCTCGGCGAGCCCGCGGACGGTGCCGCCGGGGTGCGCCGGAAGGCTGGCCCCGCCCGCGGCGAGCGTGGCGCCGTGCGCGTCCGCCCAGTAGTAGGGCACGATGCGAAGTCCGGCGCGCAGTGCGGTCAGACCGGCCGCCACCCGCCCCGCAAGCTTCGAGAAGTCCGGTTCGCGCACTCCTGTGCCATGAATGAAGACGAGCGCCGTCATGTGCCCCCCGTGACACCCGTGCAGCCTTGTGTACGACTTCCGTCAGGACGTCAAGTTACCAGTATCATAAGGAAGTTGGGGTCGAGCAAACGTGCGAAGACCCTCCGTCGGCCGGTCCCCGGCCTCACAGGTGAACACAGGGGGACTCCGTGAGCCCTGATTCGATGGTCATGCACTTCGTGGGTGCGTCGGCTCTGGTTCTGGTGGCCGCGCACGGGGCCGGGTGGCTGGCCCGGCGCCTGAAGCAGCCCTACATCGTCGGACAGTTGACGGCGGGCATAGCTCTCGGCCCGTCCTTGCTCGGCAGCGTCGCGCCCGGCGCGTACGAGGCGTTGTTCCCGGCCGGCATCTCGCCGGCGCTCACCGGGTTCGCCCAGTTCTCCCTCGTGGTGTTCCTGTTCGCGGTGGGGTACGAGCTCGACCTGAAGGTCCTGGGTGACCGGGCGAGCACGGCGGTGACGGTGGCGCTGGCGGCCTTCGTGGTGCCGATGGCGGCGGGCAGCGGCTGCGCGCTGCTGTTCCGCAACCAGCTGGCCGACCTGGGAATGCCGAGGGATCTGACCCCCGGCATGGTGGTGTTCGCCGGGGTCGCCCTGTCGATCACGGCGGTGCCGGTGCTGACGGCGATAGTGCGTGAGAACGGTCTGTCCCGGACGGTGCCCGGGGTGGTGGCGGTGTCCGCGGCCGGTCTGCTCGACGTGATCGGGTGGACGGTGCTGGCCGGGACCATGCTGAACGGCGATCACTCCGCGAGCGCGCTGAGCTGGCCGTGGCGGGCGCTGCTCGCGGCCGGCTTCACCGCGCTGATGCTGGTGGGGGCCCGCCCGCTGCTGCGCAGGCTGCTGTGGGGGACGCGGGCGCGGATGGAGCCCTCGCTGAGGCTGGCGCTGCTCGTCGGTTTCGCCCTCGGGTCGGCGTGGGTGACCCACACCCTCGGACTGCACGTCATCTTCGGCGCGCTGCTCGCCGGGGTGGTGGCGCCGCGCGAGGAGGGCGGGACGCTCGACCCGGACCTGTTGCGGCCCCTGCACGACGTCAGTTCGCTGTTGCTGCCGTTCTTCTTCGTCGTCTCGGGACAGTCCGTCGCCCTGAACAACATGAACGCCACCGGGTGGGTCGCCCTGCTCGTGGTGACGTTCCTGGCGGTCACCACGAAGATCGGCAGCGGGACGGCCGCCGCCCGCCTGAGCGGCCTGGACCGGGACGACGCGCGGACCGTGGGGGTGCTGGTGAGCGCCCGGGGCCTCACCGAGCTGATCGCCCTCAACGCGGGCCTCCAGGCGGGCCTGCTGAGCGAACCCCTCTACACGGTCCTGGTCTTCATGGCCCTGGCCACCACCCTGCTCACCCAGCCCCTGCTACTCCTGGTCGACCGACTAGCCGAACGACCACAGGCAACGAAGGCACCGCCCCTCCAACACCCCCAGGACGGAACCCCAACAACATCGGTGGCAGACCTGACCTGACCGGCGCCGCTGTGAATCGGGGGCGCCATCGCGCCCCCCAAGGGGCGCGGGGAACTGCGCGACCAGCCCCCACCCACCCGCAGGGGACCCCGCACCCCCCAGGGGCGCGGGGAACTGCGCAACCCCCCCACCGCCCCGCAGGCGATCCCGCACCCCCGCCCCGCACGCACCGCCCCCGCCCCGCCGGGCCACGGCACACACGGCCGCCACCGGCTACAGCGGCATCGGGGCCATGTCGCACTCGATGCGCCGCCGCTGCCGGGCCGCGAGCAGCCACGGGTGGTCGACGCGGACCACGCGGGTGAGCCCCTCCACTGCCGTGCGCTGCAGCTCGTCCGCCTCAGGCCCGCGGCCCAGACCGCGCAGGTCGAGCGCCAGGTTCGCGGTGCACGACAGGGTCAGCGGGTGGTCCGCGCCCGCGACCTCGGTCAGCAGGGGCAGGTTGGCCTCGTCGATCTGGTGGGCCCGCTCGAAGTCCAGCCGGGCGTAGGCCGTGTTGGCCTGGCCGACGGCGACGGTCAGCGTGGTGACGTGTCGCGGCCCGACGGTCGCGGCCAGCCGCTCGGCCGCCTCGTCCTCCAGCTCCGCGGCGGCATCGAGCGAACCCAACGCCCGCAGCGTCGCGGCGAGATTGGCCTTGGCCAGCAGGGTGTAGGCGTGCTGCTCGCCCAGGCGGGCCGCGTAGCGCGCCGCGGCGTCCTCGCCCTGCGCGCGGGCGTTGTCGAGGTCACCGGCCAGACGCAGGTCGACGGAGTAGTTGAGCGCCGTGGACACGGAGTCGAAGTGGTCGGGCCCGTACCGTGCGACGAAGCGCCGCAGCGTCTCCTCGGAGAGCTTGGCGGCCTCGGCGAGGGCCCCGTCACGACGTCGGCAGACGGCGAGGTTACGGCCGATGCGCAGGGTCAGCGGATGTTCCTCACCGAGCGCGGTCCGGGCCCGCCGGTAGGCGTCCTCCTGGAAGTCGCGCGCGCCGGGATAGTCGCCGTTCTCCCGCATGTCGATGGAGAGGGCGTTGAGGGAGTTGAGAGTGAAGAAGCTGGCGGAACCGAACATCTGGTCGCGCAGCCGGGCGTTCTCCTGGTCCAGCGCCAGCGCGTCACCGAACTGGCCGCACAGGCGCAGGTCGACGCCGAGGCTGTGCACGGCACGCAGTGTCGTGGGGTCCTCGGGGCCGAACTGGGGACGCGCCAGCTCCGTGGCCTCCCGCCCCAGATCCCGGGCCTCCTGGAACCTTCCCTGGTAGCGGCGGGCGTCCGCCGTCTCACACAGGGAGTCGATCATCTCCTCGGCCTCGACGTCGATCCGGCGGGAGACCTCCAGCGCCTTCTCGGTGAGTGGGATGGACTCGGCGACCTGACCGATCTGGCGCAGCAGGAAGGCGAACCTCTTCGACATGCGGATGACGTAGATGTCGTCCTCGCCGGAGGCCGCCAGCCAGGCGTTCCAGGCCTGCCGGCCCAGGTTCGCGGCACCGGTGTGGTCACCCCAGTAGTAGAGGAACAGGACCGTGTCGTAAACGAGTTCGCGCACCCAGTCGTCGGTGCTGGTCACCGCCTGGGAGGCGAGGACGTGCGGCAGCAGTTCCTGGTAGGCGCGCCATTCCAGAGATGAGGCGTAGATGCCGGGCTTGGCGGCCGACAGCAGCTGGTGGGCGGCGCTGCGCATGCTCTCCCGCTCCTGCTGCCCCAGCTTGGCCAGGAGCACGGTCTGCAGCAGGCGGTGCATCTGCAGGGTGTCGGACCGCGGGTCCACCCGCACCAGGGAGAACTGGCTGAGGTCACGGATGGCCCGGTTCAGTTTGATCGACTCGCGCAGCAGCGGGTCGACGTCGGGCGTGATGCTGACGCCCCGGCTGCCGCGCAGGATGGACCGCGGAATGGGCTCGGGAGCCATACTCGCGCAGATGTCGAGGAGTTGACGGGCCCCGGGGTTGCTCTCCGCGATCCGGGTCAGCGAGATGTCCCACGCGGCCGCCACCGACGTCGGATAGTCGGGGGTGGTGTCGAGTTCGAGGATCTCCAGGCTGCGCTGCCGCAGCAGGTCGAGGTACTCCTCGACCAGCATGCCGGTGACGGCGCGCCACGCGCCCGCCTGCTCCACCGCCAGCGGCAGGTCCCCCAGCGCCTCGGCGAGCCGGTCGGCGTCCCCGGGCTCCAGGTCGGGGGAGCGCTTCTGGAGCAGCTCGACGGACTCCTCGCGCTCGAAGACGTTCACCGGCAGCGGGGTGGCCACCCGCTCCCAGGCCCGGTTGCGGGAGGTGACGATGACCTTGCCCGGGCCGTTGGGCGGGAAGTACTTGCGCGCCACCTCGATGTCCTCGGCGTTGTCGAAGACCAGCAGCCAGTTGTCGTACGGCGCCCCGGTGCGCAGCGCCTCCAGGACGGCGGGCACGGCGGTGTTGGCCGTCGGGGTGCCCACGCTCTCCTGGCTCATCGGGGCGACGCCCAGCTGCGCGGCGAGGGTGGTGAGCGCGGTGAGGATGAGGCTCTCACGCTCGGCGGGGATCCAGCAGATCACCTTGTAGTCCTGCTGGTGGGTGTAGATGTACTCGAGCGCCAGCTGGGACTTCCCGACGCCGCCCAGTCCGTGCAGCGCGTGCGGCAGCACGGCCGCGGTGTCCTGGGCGCCGAGCTGCTCCTCCACGGCCCTCAGCAGCGCCTGCCGGCCGACGAACGAGGTGTTCCGGAGCGGAACGTTCACCATGATGGCGGGCGTCCTGGTCGTGGTGCTCGTCATGAGCTGCTCGTCCTCCGAGGCATTGGGTCGGGTCTCGTCGATTACCGGGCTCGGCACGGATTCTCCAGTTTCGTCGGAATTGTTCGACGCTGGATCACTGCCCTCTCCATCGGGCGATCCTCCGCCCTCCGGCCGGTTCACCTCAGTGGGCGTACCGGTCGGCAAACCGGCGGCCACCCGTTCGGGCGTACCGGGTCCGAGCCTCAACACGTTGGGTTCTATGCGCTTGGCGCGCTCGGAGTAGGGCCCCGACAACGCGCGCATCACCGCGAGTTCACTGCGTGCCCAGCCGAGTTCCGCCGGGTCGGGCAGCTGGGTGCCGTGCGGGTCGCGCAGGGCGGCGCGCAGTGCGACGCCGCGCTCCCCCGCCGCGGGCAGCTCGCCCACCACGCTGACGGTGCGGGCGAGTTGGCTGCGGGTGGTGGTGGCGAGCAGCGCCTCACGGACTCCGTCGGCGAACTCCGGGCGCCCGGGGCCGCCGCTGTCCCAGTCGATCAGGCCGCCCATCAGGATCTCGGCGAGATGGTCGGGGCCGGTCTCCGGCATGGTGTGCCGACGCAGTTGTTCCATGAGGTCGAACTCGAAGGGAACGGCGGCCAGTTGGGTGGCGAGTCGACGCGCGGCCGGAGTGGCGAGGGTGAAGAAGCGGCGCACGGCCGCGGTGGCGGCGCGTGGGAAGCGCGGGGCGCGCAGACCGGGCGCCGGGGCGCCCTTGGTGAGGGTGCCCGCCAGTACGACGGGCAGCGAGCGGCGTACCCCACGCTCCCCGGTGACGAGGTCGGCCCAGGCCGCGATGGAGCCGGCCTTCAGGGACAGGACCGGTACCGGAACGGAGCCGTCGCCGGCGGCGGGCAGCGGCCGCAGCGGGTCGGGACCGCCGGGCGGGGCCCAGTGCGCCAGGCCGTCGTTGGGAGCGCCGAAACCGCCGGCTTCCAGGACCGCCTGGTACGGGTACAGGGAGGAACGGTGCCGCAGATGCGGCGGCAGCAGGTGGACGAGGGCGGTGGGGCCGGCGTGGGCGAGCCGGCCGAGCAGGTCGTCGGCGGTTGACGCGGCCCAGCCGTGGGCGAGTCCGTCGGTGACGACGAGGAAGACGCGCCCGCGGCGTCCGTCGAGGAGTTCGGCGGGGTCGGCGGCGGCCCGGCCGGTGCTCCAGCGCAGGGTGGCGGCGCCGGTACGGGGCACGTTGACCCGGACCGTGCGTACGCCCCGGAAGGCGCCGCTGTGTTCGGCGGCCTCGGCGAGCCGGGCGGCGGCGTCCTCCCAGATCCGCATGGTGGGCGCGTCGTCGATGAGCAGCACCAGGTCGAAGGCGGAGGTGCGGGCGGGACGGAGGAAGGGCAGCCACATGCCGTCCACGACTCCCTGCTCGGCGGTGGTCTCCTCGTCGAGTTCGAGGGTGTCGCGGGAGGGGATCCGCCGGGCCAGCCGGTGCAGGGCGCGCGCGAGCAGGGCGGTGGCCCGCCCCGGCCCGTGCTGGGGGCGGTTGTCGGCGGGCAGCAGCGGGCGTCCGACGTGCAACGCGTAGGGACCTTCGGGGTGAGGTGACAGCTCGGCCGGTGCCGCCGGTCCGCCGCCGCGCACCAGGCCGGGTGGCCGGTGCGTGGTGTCCGGGGCCGGAGGCCGCGCGCCGGGCACCCCGTCGCCGGCGGGGTCGGGGCTGGGCGGCCGCGTCGGACGTAAGGCATCGGTGCCGGTGGCAGGCGGGACCGCGGGGGTTTCCTCGACGTCCGGGGGCGGGGGCGGGGGCCGTACGTCCTCGGCGGGCCTGCTCGGCTCGGGGCCCGGTCCCGGTGGCCGGCCGGCCACCGGGCGGCCGTGGCGGGACCAGTACGCGGCGAGCCACACGGCGTCGGCGACCTCCTGCCAGCGTGGTGCCGCTTGTTCCTCGGCGTTCGGGCCGGTGCGGGCCGGTGCCGTCTGCTCCAGGTCGGCGAGGAGCGGCGCTCCGTGCTCGACGGGCTCGGGGAACGCCGAAGGAGGCGACGACCCCGGTACGGGATCTCCGTCGCCGAGCCTGGACGCACGCTCCCTGGGAAAGCCGGTCATTCAGCGGCCCTTCGCGAGGTCGCGGAGCAGCATTTCCACGAGCTTACGCCCGTCACCGTGGACCTGGAAACCACCCGCGGTAGTCATCTGGACAGCGTTGAGTAGTTGGTCCAGTGAGTGTGTACCGCCGGCCCGGACCTGTCGTACGAACTGGTCAACCAGGTCCTCCGTGCCCTGCGGGCGGGTGCCCAGGTGTCCCTCCACCATGGCCAGAAGCTGTTCACGGGTGGGTGTACGCATCTCCAGCGGGAGGCAGCGCCTGCGGAAGGCGGCGGGAAACTCACGTTCGCCGTTGCTGGTGATCACCACGACGGGGAACTCCCGGCACTCGACCCGTCCGCTGTGCACGGTGGCCCGGCCGGAGGGGTCGCTGGTGTGGACGCGTGCGGTGTCCGCGGCGTCACGCACCAGTTCCGGGACGTCATAGCTTCCGTTCTCCAGGACGTGCAGCAGGTCGTTCGGCAGGTCGATGTCACTCTTGTCGAGCTCGTCGACGAGAAGCACACGAGGACGATCGTAGGGCAGCAGCGCGGTGCCGAGTGGCCCCAAGGTGATGAAGTCACCTAGAACTGGGGGAAGTTGACGATCACTTGACTCGGGAGCGGAGTTGACGTCCGCTGCCGGGGCGTTGCGCAGACCGGCCTGCCAGGCGGCGATGGCCTGGGCGCGGCCCATCGCGTCGTGCACGTACAGGCCGTCCCGCAGCGTCGTACGGCTGACGATGTTCCACTCCAGGACCCGGCCCAGCCCCAGTTCGCGGGATATCAGGTAGGCCAGGGTCGACTTTCCGACGCCGGGCGGCCCGGTGATCAGCAGCGGCCGGCGCAGCAGCAGGGCGGCGTTGACCGTGTCGATCTCGTCCTGGCCGAGCTGGAGGGTGATGGCGTGCGGGCCCAGGCGGCGCTGGGCGGCCTCGGGGTCGTCGGGCGGGGCGGGCTGGGCGGGGGCGCCGCGGAACCGGCGCCAGGGCGGGGGCTCCGGCAGCCGGGGCGGGGCGGCGGGGGCGTTGCCCGTGGCGTGGAAGACGCGCCAGCCGTTCGGGGACGTCTGCTCCTGCGCGCTCATGCCGGTGCCTCCTCGCCGGCGAGATCGCCGGGGTCGATGTCAACGAGTCGAGTGGGGTCGTCCCACAGGAAGCCGATGTTGCGGCCGAGGAACCGGGCCGGTCCCTTCGTGTGCAACTCGGCGTTCTGCCGCAGCCGGTGAATGGCGATCGGGATCTGCGCGGGCGTCGGCACAGCGGCGAACACGGCGGTCACCACCTCCCGGCGTTCCTCGTCGAAAACCCCTCTGCGGTCCCAGACCGCCAACCCGATCCCCTCCGCGATGGCTGCCTTGAGCGCCTCCATGGCGAGACGGTCGGCCGGGGCGTCCAGCACCACGGCCGTATGTCTGTTCTCCCCAGCGAGCACCGCCTGCCATGCGTTCAGGCGTGGACCGTCCGGTTCACTCCAGCCGTGCACCGTGACCCCGTGCTGCCGCAGCGTGCGCCAACGCTCCCGCCACTGCTCCCGTACCTGCGCGTCGTCGCTGCGCATGCGCTCCAGGCTCCGCAGATGCACCCCGTACTTCAGGCCGAGCGGCATCGGCAGTCCGTCGCCGATCCGGTGTGTCAAACCGGCCACGTCGTGGTTCAGCAACTCGTACGGCAGGACGAACTCGATGTAGGGCGGCGGCTGGACCCGTCCGCCCGGCTCCGGCTCGCGCGGGGCGGCCCACAGCCGGGCGCCCTGCCGCAGTGCCTGGTCGACGGCGGTCTCAAGGTCGTCGAGGGTGGTGGTGGAGGGTGCGCCGGGCTGGGGGTTCCAGTGGCCGGGCACGGTGTTGAGCCACGGGCGTACGACGACCTCGCCGCTGCCGTCCCGGGCGGGCTCGACGGCGACGATCAGACAGCGCGGAACGTCCGGGTCGCTCACCACCTCGGCCCGCGCGCCCCGGCGCCGGTCCAGTTCCTCGGTCAGGTCGGCGCGGGCGGCCCAGTCGTCGACCCAGCCGGCGAGGGCGGCGCGGTGCGCCGGGGTGACGGCGAGGCGGGCCGCACGGTCCATCAGGAGGACCGCGGGCGGCAGGCCGTCGGGCTGCGTGTTCCACTCCAGGACGTGCGACAACAGCTGGTCCGGGGCGAGGCCGATGGGCAGGTCGAGGCCGTGCAGCTCCTCGACGAGGTCGTCCCGGACCCGGCTCGCGGGCAGCTCGCCCTTGGCCAGGACGGCGCGGGCGCTGTTCTCGTCGTCCCGGGTGAGTGGGCCGGGCGGGCCCCACGACAGGTCGGGCACGACGGCGGGGGCAGGGGTGATCAGCCGGTCGAGTTCGTCGCCCGCCGGGGCGCCCTCGAGGATGCGGACCACGTCGACGAGTACGTGTTCGCCGCCCGCCACGTTCAGGGCGGCGCGCACCAGGGCGGCCACGTCCTCGCGCTGCCGGACGCCGCGCAGGTCGACCGGTCGGCCGAGTTGTTCCGCGAGGATGGCGGCGAACTGGATGCGTGCCTGGGCGTCCTCCGTGCAGCTCAGTAAGCACAGGCTCTCGGTCAGCTCGACCATGACCTGGAGCCCCCGCGGGCGCACGGCATCGTCGATAAGCCTGTCCAACCCCGTGCCTGTCTCCACCGACTGTCCCCCATGAGCCGGTATGCCTGCCTGACCGACCTGCGAAGTTAGCACGGCAACGGGCGGTTAACCAGGGACATGTGAGACCGTGGGGCGCGAAGTCCGGCCGTGCGCCCCCGGTGGGGCAACTCGGCCGGAAATCGCTCCTCGTGGCCCCGCGTGGGGCCCCGCGGCCGGCTACAGCCGCGGGTCGACCGGCTCCGACTCCAGCGCCAGCACCCCGAACACCGCCTCGTGCACCCGCCACAGCGGCTCGCCCTCGGCCAGCCGGTCGAGCGCCTCCAGGCCGAGCGCGTACTCACGGATCGCGAGCGAGCGCTTGTGGTTCAGGAAACGGCCGCGGAGCCGGGCGAGGTTGTCCGGGCGGGTGTACTCCGGACCGTAGATGATCCGCAGGTACTCGCGGCCCCGGCACTTGACGCCGGGCTGCACCAGTCGGCCCTGGGCGTCGCGCACGACGGCGTCGACGGGCTTGACGACCATGCCCTCGCCACCGCGTCCGGTCATCTCCAGCCACCAGTCGACACCCGCCCGTACCGACTCCGGGTCGCCGGTGTCGACGTACAGGCGGCGGGTCGTCTGCAGCAGGCCGCTCGCGTCGTGCTCCACCAGCCGGTCGATGAAGGCGAGTTGCTCGTCGTGCCGCAGGGCGGCGAGGCTGCGGCCCTGGGCCGCGAGGATCTGGAACGGGGCCAGGCGTACGCCCTCAAGGCCGTCCGTGGTCCAGCAGTAGCGGCGGTAGGCGTCCGTGAACGCCGAGGCCGCGTCGGCTCGTTCGCGCTGGCGGGCCAGCAGGTCCGAGACGTCCACGCCGCGCGCCGCCGCGCCCTCCAGAGCGGCCAGCGCGCCCGGGAAGACCGCGCCGGCGGCGGCGCCGACGGCCGCGTACTGACCGCGCAGCAACCCCATGGCCTTCAGCGACCATGGCATCAGCTCGGCGTCCAACAGCAGCCATTCGGTGTCGAGTTCGGCCCACAGGCCGGCTTCGTCGATCGCGGTGCGGACCCGGCCGAGGATCTCCTCGGTGGCCGAGTCGTCGTCGAAGAAGGGACGCCCGGTGCGGGTGTACAGCGCCCCGGTGGGGCCTGCCCCGACGCCGAACCGCTTGCGGGCAGCCTCCGCGTCCCGGCACACCAGCAGCACCGCCCGCGAGCCCATGTGCTTCTCCTCGCACACGACCCGTGCGACGCCGTCCTCCTGGTACTGCGCGAACGCCTCCGCAGGGTGCTCCAGGTAGCCCTCGACGCGGGAGGTGGCCGTCGGGGCCATGGTCGGCGGCAGGTACGGCAGCAGACGCGGGTCCACCGCGAAGCGGCTCATGACCTCCAGGGCCGCCGCCGCGTTCTCCTCGCGGATGGCGACGCGGCCCTGGTGCCGGGTCTCGACGACCCGCCGGCCGTGCACGTCCGCGAGGTCCAGCGGGCGTCCGTCCTGCCCGCCGGGCGCCTCGGCCCGCAGCGGCCTGGCCGGCTCGTACCAGACCCGCTCCGCCGGTACGTCGACCAGTTCCCGTTCCGGCCAGCGCAGCGCGGTCAGCTTGCCGCCGAAGACGGCGCCGGTGTCGAGGCAGATGGTGTTGTTGAGCCAGCTGGCCTCCGGAACCGGGGTGTGCCCGTAGACGACCGCCGCCCGGCCCCGGTAGTCCTCCGCCCACGGGTAGCGCACCGGCAGCCCGAACTCGTCGGTCTCGCCGGTCGTCTCGCCGTACAGGGCGTGCGAGCGGACCCGGCCGGAGGTGCGGCCGTGGTACTTCTCCGGCAGTCCGGCGTGGCAGACGACCAGCTTGCCGCCGTCGAGGACGTAGTGGCTGACGAGGCCGTCGATGAACTCCCGTACCTTCTTGCGGAACTCCTCGGTCTCCCCCTCCATCTGCTCGATGGTCTCGGCGAGCCCGTGGGTGTGCTGGACCTTGCGGCCCTTCAGGTGACGCCCGTACTTGTTCTCGTGGTTGCCGGGCACGCACAGCGCGTTGCCCGACTCGACCATCGACATCACCCGGCGCAGCACGCCCGGGCTGTCCGGTCCGCGGTCGACGAGGTCGCCGACGAAGACCGCGGTACGGCCCTGCGGGTGGACGCCGTCGACATAGCCCAACTTGCCGAGCAGTGACTCCAGTTCGGACGCGCAGCCGTGGATGTCGCCGACGATGTCGAAGGGGCCGGTGAGGTGCGTCAGGTCGTTGAAGCGCTTCTCGGTGACGACGGTGGCGGTCTCGACGTCCTCGACGCCGCGCAGGACGTGCACCTTGCGGAAGCCCTCCCGCTCCAGGTGCCTGAGCGAGCGCCGCAGTTCACGGGTGTGCCGCTGGATGACCCGCCGGGGCATGTCGGCACGGTCGTCGCGGGTCGCGTTGCGCTCGGCGCACACCTCCTCGGGCACGTCGAGCACGATGGCGATGGGCAGCACGTCGTACTGCCTGGCCAGGTCGATCAGCTGGCGCCGGGCGTCCTGCTGCACGCTGGTGGCGTCCACGACGGTCCGACGGCCGGCCGCCAGGCGCTTGCCCGCGATGTAGTGCAGGACGTCGAAGGCGTCCCGGGTCGCGCTCTGGTCGTTCTCGTCGTCGGAGACCAGACCGCGGCAGAAGTCCGAGGAGATCACCTCGGTCGGCTTGAAGTGCCGCCGGGCGAAGGTCGACTTGCCCGAGCCGGAGGCGCCGACCAGGACGACGAGGGAGAGGTCGGTGACGGGCAGGACCCGCCCCTGCCGCTGGGAAACCTGGGTCTCGGTCATGCCGCCTTCGCCTCCTTCTGGTCCGGGGTGTTCGTCGTCGTGGTACGCAGGGTGAAAACGGCCATCTGGGTCGGTGGCCCCACCTCGGGGTCGTCCGGTCCGACGGGTGTGAACGCCACGTCGTAGCCGTGCCGTTCGGCCACCGTGTCCGCCCAGGACCGGAACTCCTCGCGGGTCCACTCGAAGCGGTGGTCGCCGTGCCGGACGTGGCCGGCCGGGAGGCTCTCCCAGCGGACGTTGTACTCGACGTTCGGGGTGGTCACCAGGACCGTGCGCGGACGGGCCGCGCCGAACACGGAGTACTCCAGGGCGGGCAGCCGGGGCAGGTCGAGGTGCTCGATGACCTCGCTCAGTACGGCGGCGTCGTATCCCTTGAGCCGCTTGTCGGTGTAGGCCAGCGAACCCTGGAGGAGCCGCACGCGTGAGGCCTGCCGCTCCCCCATGCGGTCCAGCTTCAGCCGCCGCGAGGCGATGGTCAGGGCCCGCATCGACACGTCGACACCGACGATCTCGGTGAACCTCGGGTCCTTCAGCAGCGCCTGCACCAACTGGCCCTGTCCGCACCCGAGGTCGAGCACCCGGGCGGCGCCGGACGCGCCGAGCGCGGCGATGATCGCGTCCCGGCGCTGCACGGCGAGCGGGGCGGGCTTCTCCTCCGTCTCGCTCTCCGCCGCGACCGCGTTGTCGATCTCCTCGACCTCGCTGTCGTCGGTCTCGGCCAGCCGCACCAGCTCCAGCCGCTCCATCGCCTCCCGGGTCAGCGACCAGCGACGGGACAGGTAACGGCTGGTGATCAGCTTCTGCTCCGGGTGTTCGGGCAGCCAGCCCTCGCCGGCCCGCAGCAGTTTGTCGACCTCGTCGGGCGCCACCCAGTAGTGCTTGGCGTCGTCGAGCACGGGCAGCAGGACGTACAGGTGCCGCAGCCCCTCGGCGAGGGTCAGCTTCCGCGACTCCAGGACCAGGCGCACGTACCGCGAGTCGCCCCACTCCGGGAACGCGCTGTCCAGGGCGACGGGTTCGACGCTCGCCGCCCAGCCGAGCGGCTCGAAGAGACGCCGTACGAGCTCCGGGCCGCCCCGGGCGGGCAGCGCGGGCACCTCGATACGCAGCGGCATCGGCTTCGCGGCGCGCTCGGGCCGGGCCTTGCACACCCCGCGCATCGCGCTGGAGAACACGCCGCTCAGCGCCACGGCGAGCAGCGAGGAGGCGGCGTAGGGGCGGTCGTTTACGTACTGCGCGAGCGCCGCGTCGGGGGCGCCGCCGCGCCCCTTGCCCTTGCCGCGCCGGACCAGTGCCACGGCGTCGACCTCCAGCAGCAGCGCCGCCGTGCAGCGCTCGGGTTCCGCCTCGGGGTAGACGACGTGCGCCGTGCCGTAGGACAGCGTGGCCGAGTACGGGTTGTCAGGATGCTTGTGGAGGAGGAAGCCCAGGTCGGTCGCCGGGTGCTGCTCGTCGCCAGTGGTCGAGATCGTCAGGAACACGTGTCCGAGTATGGGTGTCGGCGGGCCGTGGGCGGTACTGCATTACCCGCGACCATCCCGTCGTCGACGTCACTCGTAACCTACAAAGGCGCCCAGCGGATGCTGGGCGCCTTGCTCGTGCGTTCACCTACGACAGCTGCGACTGCACCTGGGACGAGATCAGCTCCAGGTGGTCCAGGTCGGAGAGGTCGAGCATCTGGAGGTAGATCCGCTCGGAGCCGACCTCGGTGAAGCGGCCGATCTTCTCGACGACCTCGGCCGGGGTGCCCGCCAGTCCGTTGGCCTTCAACTCGTCGACCTCGCGGCCGATCGCGGCGGCACGACGGGCCACCTCGGCGTCGTCCTTGCCGACGCAGACGACGAAGGCGTTGGAGTAGGTGATCTCGTCGGCGTCGCGGCCGGCCTCCTGCGCGGCGGCGCGGACCCGGCCGAACTGGAGCTCGGTGTCCTCGAGCGAACCGAACGGCATGTTGAACTCGTCGGCGTACCGGGCGGCCAGTCGCGGGGTGCGCCTGGCACCCTGGCCGCCGACGAGGACGGGGACCTTGGGCTGCGCGGGCTTGGGCAGCGCCGGGGAGTCCTTGAGGTCGTAGTAGGTGCCGTGGAAGTCGAAGGTCTCGCCGAGTTCGGTCGCCCACAGGCCGGTGACGATCGCCAGTTGCTCCTCCAGGCGGGCGATCTTCTCCTTCGGGAACGGGATGCCGTACGCCGTGTGCTCCTCCTCGTACCAGCCGGCGCCCAGGCCCAGTTCGACGCGGCCGCCCGACATCTGGTCCACCTGCGCGACCTGGATGGCGAGCACGCCGGGCAGCCGGAAGGTGCCCGCCGTCATCAGCGTGCCGAGGCGTATGCGCTTGGTCTCCCGGGCCAGGCCGGCGAGGGTGATCCAGGCGTCGGTGGGGCCGGGCAGGCCGTCCACGGAGCCCATCTTGAGGTAGTGGTCGGAGCGGAAGAACGCGTCGAAGCCGAGGTCCTCGGTGGCCTTGGCGACGGTGAGGAGGGTGTCGTAGGTGGCGCCTTGCTGGGGTTCGGTGAAGATGCGGAGGTCCATGCTTCCATCCTGCACGCCGCGGTGACGGTCGGCCGCGGCGGTCCCCTCGGGTGCTGGCCCCGGGAGGCCCTCATGTCCGAAGCAACCCCACCGCCACCCCTCGTTCCAGAGGCCTTACGCCGGTAATGCCTCGTCCCGGTCCGCGAGCCTGCGCAGCATCTCCCGCACCCGGTCCCTGGACTCGTCCGCCGCGTCGATCGCCTCCATGCACTGCCAGTACGTGCCCTCGTCCGCCGCCGCGGAGGCCAAGCCGACCAGGGCGATGCTGACCTCGCCGAGGAGGCTGCCCAGGGAGGTGAGGGCCTGGCGAGCGTCTCCCAGTTCGGTGAGGCGGGCCGCCAGCATCGCCTCGGTGTCGATGTCCGGACGGTCCAGGACCCCGCAGCCCCGGCCCGCCAGTTCGGTCAGCCCCAGCGCCTCGCCGCGTAATTCGGGCGGACCGGAGACCGCGAGGCGACTGCCGATCGCCTGGGCCAGGGCCTGCGCCTGCCACACCTCCGCCATGATCTGAGGCGGGCCACCGCTCCCCGCCAGGGCACGCCTGCTCATCACTATGAGCCGCATCGCTTCCATGCGTCGCCCCCGTCTGTCCGACGCGCCGTCGGCACGTCCGCCTGAACTCCCTTGTTCACTACCCAGAGTGAGAGGGCTTGAGACGAAAAACCAGAGGAAGGCGGAAATCTTCGGACAACGAATCGGTCTCAGACGGTTTTCTGACTCCGGAGAGTAATAACGGAGCTGATCGCTCCCGAGGACGGGGGCTGCTACGGCGCCGGAAACCTCCGCTCGTTCCGGTCGATCTTCGCGTCCAGCGCCGCGAGCGGGTCGATGCCGAGCACCTCGCACAGCTGGAGCAGATACGCGAGCACGTCGGCGACCTCGTCCGTGACCCGGTGGGCGGTGTCGGGGTCGGCCATGACGCGTTGCGACTCCTCGGGCGTCAACCACTGGAAGATCTCGACCAGTTCGGAGGCCTCCACGCTCAGGGCGGCGACCAGGTTCTTGGGCGTGTGGTACGGCTGCCAGTCGCGCGCGGCCGCGAACTCGGCCAGTCTGCGCTGCAGTTTCGCCACGTCGAGAGGTTCAGTCACGGCTCCAGGTGTACCACCGTCACACCGTCCACCCCGGCCGCCCACGACGCGTCGCTCACCGCGCCGACGAGCCTGATGTGCCCCCGGTCGCACATCCGGGCGGCGAGCCGTAGCAGTTCGGTCCGCTGCCGGGGGTCCAGGCCCCGGTCGAGGTGGTCGGCGAGCACGGTGAGCGCCTGCATGGCCGCCGGTACCTCGCCGACCGGGTCGACCTCCAGCACGCCGGGCCCGGTGAACAGCACCAGCGCCAGCGCGAGGTACCGCAACTCCCCGTCGCCCAGCCGCCCGCAGTCCGTGCGGGTGCCGTCGCCCCGGTCGAGGAGTGCCCGGACCGCACCGTCGGCGCGCGGTTCGGCGAGCACGTCGGCGACGGGGCCGGCGCATCCGGCGCGTACCGCGGTGACGAACTGCGCGTGCCGTCTGGCGCACTGCGCGCGGGTGCGCCACAGCACGTCGGCGAGGTTCTCGCAGCCGCCGAGCAGCCGTCCGGAGCCGGTGGGTACGGGGACGCGCATCCGGCCGGGCCGCGGGTCGCAGGCGAACACCGAGCGCAGGGCGACCACCGTCTGTTCGGCGGCGGCCAGCACCCGGCGCTGCCCGTCGGTCTTGCCGGCCACGCGCAACGGCAGCAGCGCGGTGCCGAGTTGGTCGTCGGGCAGGGGGCCGCGGGTGACCGGCGACTGGCCCGCCGTGTGCCAGGCCGCCTGCACCTGGCGCCGGCTCGGGTCGCGCAGGGCGGTCTCCAGCAGGACCTGACCGCCCCCGGTGCTCAGCCGCTCCCCCACGATGCGCAGCGCGGGCTCGGCCTGGACGGCGACGTCGAGCCGGATCGGCCCCTCCGGGCCGTCGGTCGTGCAGCCGATACGGAAGCCTCGGCGGCGCTGGGCGTCGGGCCGGGCCCGCTCGGGAACGCAGGCGAGCGGATCCGGGAAGACCTCGGGCAGGCGGGTGCCGCCACCGAGTCTGGCGAGCGCCTCGTACGCCCGTAGCGCGCTGGTCTTGCCGCAGCCGCTGGGTCCCGTGAACAGGGTGAGCGGACTGAGCGGGAAACGGGCGCGGCGGTGGGCGGCGTAGGCGGACAGCCGCAGTTCGGTGACGCGCGGACGCTCCGGGACGTCCTCATCGTGGCCGGGTAAGGCTGTCAGCGGCGAGGGGTCCGGGAGCAGCGCGGGGGGCACGGTCATATCCGGACGGTAGGTCTCCGCCGCCGGGCGAACCGTTTTGCCCGAAGGACCTTCCTACGATCGGGCGACCGGCGCCCCTGACGCCGGGCGGCCGTCACCTCTCATACGCCGGGGACCCCTGTCCCCTCCTCCATCAGCCCGGTCACCTCGGTGCCGGCCGGGGTGAGAAGGAACACGTTGCGGTCGACGCGGTGCATGCTGCTCGCCAGTCCGAAGACGACGCCGGTGCTGAAGTCCAGGACCCGCTTGGCGACCTCGGTCTCGGCGTTGGTCAGGTCGAGCAGCACGGGTATGCCCGCCATCAGCGTCTCGGCGACCTCGCGCGCGTCCGCGAACACCATGACGCGCAGCACCACGAAGCGGCGCCGCAGCTCCGTCTCGGCCTCCGGCATGGACCGGTGGCCGACCGAGGACGGCCAGGCGTCCCGGCCCCTCAGCGGCACGACCTGGGCGAGCCCCTCCCACTGTTCGTCGGTGACATCGTGGCTGTTCACCGGCATGCTCCGTCCTTGGCTCGCACTGCTGTCTGCATCGAACAATTCTTACCCATGGTCACCTGTTCGGCCCAATGCGACACGCTCCGCGACTCCGGTGCACCTCACACCGACCGGGGGGCGGCTGTGCAGCGGGCGTAACTCCTCAAGATCAAGCCGTGTCACACAGGCGTAACGGGCAATTCGTACCGTCGACGGCATGACGACGCCTCCGCAGCGAAAGCAGCCGCAGCAGACCGAGCAGGTGCGGACCGTCTGCTCGTACTGCGGTGTGGGCTGCGGTCTGCTGCTCGACGTCGGGATGGGGCCGGACGGCAGGCGTACCGTCCTGAAGGCGTCCGGGGACAAGGAGCACCCGGCGAACGCGGGCCGGCTGTGTACGAAGGGCGCGACCACGGCCGAGATGCTCGCCGCGCCCGGCCGGCTGACCAGTGCCCTGGTGCGGGACGACCGCGGCGAGGAGCCGGTGCCGGTGCCCACGGCCGACGCGATCGCCGACACCGCGCGACGGCTGCGCGCCGTCATCGACGAGCACGGGCCGGACGCGGTCGCCTTCTATGTGTCCGGGCAGTTGAGCCTGGAGGCGCAGTACCTGGCGAACAAGCTGGCCAAGGGGTTCGTGCGGACCAACCAGATCGAGTCCAACTCCCGGTTGTGCATGGCCAGTGCGGGGGCCGGATACAAGCTGTCGCTCGGTGCCGACGGGCCGCCCGGCTCGTACGAGGACTTCGACCGCGCGGATGTCTTCCTCGTCATCGGTTCGAACATGGCCGACTGTCATCCGATCCTCTCCCTGCGGATGATGGAGCGGGTCAAGGCGGGCGCGAAGCTCGTGGTCGTCGATCCTCGGCGCACCGCCACGGCCGCGAAGGCCGACCTGTTCCTCCAGGTGAAGTCGGGCACCGACCTCGCTCTGCTGAACGGTCTGCTGCACCTGCTGGTCGAGAACGGGCACACCGACCCCGAGTTCGTCGCGGCGCACACCACGGGCTGGGAGGCGATGGAGGAGTTCCTGGCCGACTATCCGCCGGCCGCCGTCGCGGAGCTCACCGGTGTCGCCGAGGACGACCTGCGTGCGGCCGCCCGGCTGATCGGCGAGGCCGGCGAGTGGATGAGCTGCTGGACCATGGGGCTCAACCAGTCCACGCACGGCACCTGGAACACGAACGCCCTGGTCAATTTGCATCTCGCGACGGGCGCGATCTGCCGTCCGGGCAGCGGGCCGTTCTCCCTGACCGGCCAGCCCAACGCGATGGGCGGACGCGAGATGGGCTACATGGGGCCGGGGCTGCCCGGGCAGCGGTCGGTGCTGGTCGAGGAGGAGCGGACGTTCACCGAGGACGTCTGGGAGCTGCCGCCGGGCACCCTGCGCGCCGACGGGGTCGGCCGGGGCACCGTCGAGATGTTCCAGAAGATGGCCGACGGGGAGATCAAGGCCTGCTGGATCATCTGCACCAATCCGGTCGCCTCGGTCGCCAATCGCCGTACCGTCATCGAGGGCCTGGAGGCCGCCGAGTTCGTGGTCACGCAGGACGTCTTCGGGGACACCGAGACCAACGCGTACGCCGACGTCGTCCTGCCGGGCGCGATGTGGACCGAGGCCGAAGGGGTCTACGTCAACAGCGAGCGGAACCTCACCCTGACCCGGGCGGCTTCCGACCCTCCCGGGGAGGCGATGGCGGACTGGCGGATCATCGCGGCCGTGGCCCGGGAGATGGGGTACGAGAAGGGTTTCTCGTACGACAGTGCCGAGCAGGTCTTCGAGGAGATCCGGCGCTTCTGGAACCCCGTCACGGGCTGGGACCTGCGCGGGGTGACGTACGAGCGGCTGCGGTCGACGCCCGTGCAGTGGCCGGCCGCCAGGGAGGACGGGCCCGAGCGCAATCCGGTGCGGTACGTGTCCGGCGAGGGCGAGTTGCGGTTCCCGACGGCCGACGGGCGTGCCGTCTTCCACGCGCGTCCGCATCTGCCGCCCGCCGAGCTGCCGGACGACGACTTCCCCTTCCTGCTGAACACCGGGCGGGTGCAGCACCAGTGGCACACCCTGACGAAGACCGGGAAGGTCGCCAAGCTCAACAAGCTCAATCCCGGGCCGTTCGTGGAGGTGCATCCCGAGGACGCGCGGGCGCTCGGGATCACCGACGGCGACCGGGTGGAGGTCGCCTCGCGGCGGGGGCGGGCCGTACTGCCCGCGGTGGTCACCGACCGGGTGCGGCCGGGGGCCTGTTTCGCGCCGTTCCACTGGAACGACCTGTTCGGGGAGTATCTGAGCGTCAACGCGGTGACCAGCGACGCGGTGGATCCGGTGTCGTTCCAGCCGGAGTTCAAGGTGTGTGCGGTGTCGCTGGCGAAGGTGGCCTCGCCGGTGCGGCCGGCGGGGGTGACCGCCCCCACGGCGGTGGCTGCGACCGGCGGCGCCACGACCGCCGTCGCTCCCAGCGCCCTCACTCCTGCCTCCGTCACTCCGACCGCCGTCACCCCGGGGTCGAATCCCTTCGGCCTCGACAGCACCCCGCCGCCCGTCCTCACGGCCCAGGAGCGGCTGTATCTCACCGGCTTCCTCGCGGGCATCGACTCCGGCGCCCCCGGTGTCCCCGTGCTCCCGCCGGACGCGCCCTTCAGCGCCGAGCACGCGCTGTGGGTGAACGGCGTGCTGGCCGGCATGTACTCGCGGACGTCGGCTGGACCGGCCCCGTCCGGCGAGCGGTCGGGCCGTGAGGTCGTCATCCTGTGGGCCTCGCAGACCGGTAACGCCGAGGAGTTCGCGGGGGCCGTCGCCGACCGGCTGTCCGCCGGGGGACACACGGCCACCCTCGTCGGCATGGACGAGTCCGACCCGGGCGCCCTGCCCTCCGGCGCCGATCTGCTGCTGATCACCAGCACCTTCGGCGACGGCGACGCGCCCGACAACGGCTCCGGGTTCTGGGAGACACTGACCGGCCAGCAGGCCCCGCGCCTGGACGGCGTCCGGTACGCGGTCCTGGCCTTCGGCGACTCCTCGTACGACGACTTCTGCGGACACGGGCGCCGGCTCGACGCACGCCTCGACGAGCTGGGCGCGGTACGGCTCGCGCCGCGCACCGACTGCGAACCCGACTACGAGTCCTTGGCGGGTGACTGGCTGGACCAGGTGCTCTCGGCGCTGGACACCGGGACGGAGACGGCCGAGCCCACCGAGCCCACCTTCGAGGTCGCCCCACAGCTCGCCACCCGGGCCGTCTCCGAGGCCGCCCGTGCCGCCAAGCCCGCGCCCACCACCGCCCGCCTGGTCGGCAACCAGCTGCTCAGCGGGGCGGGTGCGGGCAAGGAGGTCAGGCGGTTCACCTTCGACACGAGCGGGTCCCCGCTGACGTACGAGACGGGGGACGCGCTCAGCGTGCGGCCGGTCAACTCGCCCGCGCTGGTGGAGGAGTGGCTCGCGGTGACGGGCCTGGACGGCACGGCGGGCGTGCGTGTGGAGGGGGTCGGCGAGGTCCCCGTCGTCGAGGCCCTGCACCGACACCTGGACATCACCCGGATCACCCCGGACCTGCTGCGTTTCGTCGCCGAACGGACGCGTGACGACCGGGAGTTGCGCAGGCTGCTGCGGACCGACAACAAGGACGGTCTGGCGCAGTGGAGTTGGGGGCGGCAGGCGGTGGACGTGCTCGCCGAGCATCCGGTGCGGGCGAACGCGCAGGACTGGGCGGACGTACTGAAGAAGCTTCAGCCGCGCCTGTACTCCATATCGTCCAGCCCGCTGGTCGACCCGCGTCTGGTCTCGCTGACGGTGTCCGTCGTACGGTACGAGAACCTGCACGGCCGGACGCGCGGCGGGGTCTGCTCGCCCTTCCTCGCCGACGCCGAGGCGGACACCGAGGTGCCGGTCCTGGTGCGGCCCGCGCCGCACTTCCGGCCGCCCGCCGACGCCTCGACGCCGATGGTGATGGTCGGCCCGGGCACGGGGGTCGCGCCGTTCGTCGGCTTCCTCCAGGAGCGGCGCGCGCTCGGCCATCGGGCGCCCAACTGGCTGTTCTTCGGGGAACAGCACCGCGCCACCGACTTCTACTACGAGCGGGAGCTCACCGAACTGCTCGACGAGGGCCTGCTGACCCGCCTCGACACCGCCTTCTCCCGCGACCAGCGCAACAAGGTGTACGTGCAGGACAGGATGCGCGAACACGGTCCGGAGCTGTGGCGCTGGCTCCAGGACGGCGCCCACTTCTACGTCTGCGGCGACGCCTCCCGGATGGCCAAGGACGTGGACCGGGCTTTGCGGGACATCGCGGTCGCGCACGGCGGGCTGGACGAGGCCGAGGCATCGGCGTGGGTGAAACAGCTGGCGGCGGCGAAGCGGTACGTGCGGGACGTGTACTGAGAGTCCTTGACCGATCGGCGCCTTACGGGGATTGGCCAGGTTTCGCCCTTTACGGACGGTTCACACCGCCCTCATACCGGAATCTTCACCTCCGAGGACGTGGCGCTCACCGGGTCCGATTAGCGTCCGGTGCCGTGCTCCTGACAGATACGCAGCTGCCGGCGCCCGGCGGGCGGACGCGGGCGGCGGTGTCCGCCGATCCGGAGGAACCCCCCGCGCAGTGGCATCGCGTCCTCACCCTGCTCGCCGACATCAGTCTCTTCATCGGGACCCGGTCGGTGTGGGCGCAGGCGGCGACCCATCGGCTCCCCGTGGCCGTGGTGATCTCGGTGTGCTACGCCACGATTCTGGTGAGCGGGGTGCTGATCCTGGTGGTGCGCCGTCGGCGGGCGCTGGCCCGGCTGGACCTGGTGGTGCTGGTGACCGCCGTCACGCTGGTCCTGTGCACCTGGGTCATGAACCACCGCGGCTCCGACGAGGCGGACCTCACCACCCAGGCCGCCCGTGAGCTGGTCGCCGGGCACGCCGTGTACGGACACCCGTGGCCCTGGCTCTTCGGCCACGACGTCGCCCTCACCCCGACCGTGACGGGCGGCTACGACTACACCTACGGCTATCCCCCGCTGGCCCCGCTGCTGACCGCGCCGCTGCTGTGGCTGGGCCCCGGCGGCGTTCCGGCGACGGCGGTGGCCACGGGTGCGCTGGTCGTCGGCGCCGTGGCGCTGTGGCGGCTGCTGCCCGGTCCGTGGCGTTCGACGGCGACCATGGTGTGCCTCGACTTCGGCATGCTCCCCACGTACGGCCGGCTCGGCTATCCGGCGGTGCTGGCTCTCGCCCTGCTGGTGCCGGTGGTGGCGCGCTGGCCGCGGATCGGGCGGGGTGGCCGGCTCGGCCGGGCCGGGCTGGCGCGGGCGGCCTGCCTGGGGGCGGCCTGCGCGGCCCAGCAACTGCCGTGGTTCCTCGCGCCGTTCCTGCTGGCCGGGATCTACGCCGTCCGGCGCGGGGAGTCGGGGGCACGGGCGGCGGCACTGGTGGTGCTGCGGATCGTCGGGGTCGCCGTCACCGTATGGCTGCTGATCAACACGTACTTCGTCGTGAGCGAGCCGGACGCCTGGTTCAGCGGGATCGCGCTGCCGCTGACGCAGGGCGCGGTGCTGCACGGGCAGGGCCTGGTGGACGTCTCGCTGTACCTGACCGGCGGCGGCGACCGGCTCGACTGGTACTCGCGCGCGAGCGTGCTGCTGCTCGGCGGTCTGCTGGCGGTGTTCGTGCTGTTCGTCCGCCGGCTGGGGCCTGCGGCGACGGTGCTGCCGTGGCTGGCCTTCTATCTGGCGACCCGTTCGCAGGACGGCTACTACTTGTTGATGACCCCGCTGTGGCTCACCGCGGCGGTCACCGCGCCCGCGACGGAGTTCACCGGCGCCTGGCAGCCACGCCCGCGCCCGCTGTCCGGTCCGCACCGGCGCCCGGCGCGGATCGCGGCGGCCGTGCTGCTGCTCCTGCCCGCCGTCACCGGTGCCGCGCTGGCGGTCACGGGGTCGCCGCCGCTGCGGATGCGGGTGACGTCGGTACGGCGGGCCTCGGCGACCGCCCTCTCCCGGCTGACCCTGCGGGTCACCAACACGGACGGCGGCAGCCTGAGACCGCACTTCACGCTCACCGGCGGCCAGGGCATGGATCCGTACTGGACGGTCGTACGGGGGCCGGCCGCGCTGCCGGGCGGTGCGACGGCGACGTACGAACTCCGGCCGCCGACCGGGACGTACGGCCTGCCCCGGCCGGGCGCGCGGATCCGGCTGCGGGCGTTCACGGCCTCACCGCAGACGCTGTCGAGCCGCTTTGTCAGGCTGCCGCCCGGGTGAACCGGAGCGTGGCGGTCACCGTCGTCAGGCCGCGGATCATGCCCAGCTGGTTCCAGCCCATGCCGAACTCGGCGCGGTCCACGGGGAATTCGGCCTCCAGGGTGAGCGTCTCGGCGTCCGCTTCGACCAGGCGCGCGTCGAGGGACAGGGGCCTGCTGATGCCGCGCACGGTCAGCTGACCGACGACCTTGACCGTGTCGCCGTCGCGGCGTTCAGCGCTGCGCGCCACGAAGGTCAGCTCGGGGTGGTTGTCCACGTCGAAGAAGTCGGCGCCGCGCAGATGGGTGTCGCGCTTGGCGTTCTTGGTGTCCAGGGACGCGGCGTCCAGGGTGAGGGTGCCGACGGCCGACCCGTCGGCCCGCACCTCGCCCTGGCCGGCGACACCCGTGAAGGCGCCCTTGACGGTGACCAGGCCCCACATCGTCTTGTGCCGCAGCGCGACGGTGGTGGCGGTCGAGTCGAGCTGCCAGAGCCCGGTTTCCACGGCAACGGTCATGGTGGTGCCCCTGTTCATGGTCGTTCATGCTGGTGAGATTGGTGATTCAAATTTGGATGACATCACGCTAGCCCACTATCCAAATCTGGACAACCATCTTCTTCAAAATCGGACAACAGGTACACTCGCACCATGACCGCCCCCGACGAGCACCCCACCGACCTGCCCGAACGTCCCTCCGCGCAGAGCGGCGGACTGCTGCCGGACGAGCTGCGGGCCTGGATGGTCCTGCTCGCGGCGACCGGGGCCGTGGAGCAGCGGCTGCGCGCGGTCGTCAAGGAGCAGCTCGACGTCTCGCACGACGAGTTCCTGGTCCTGTGCCTGCTGGCCGAGCAGCCCGCGGGCCTGCGGATGACCCGGATCGCGGAGCTCCTGGGCCGCCCCAAGACCCGGCTCACCTACCAGATCGCCTGCCTCCAGCACGCCGGCCTGGTCACCCGCAAGTCGGTCTGCGGCGACAAGCGGGGCGTCGAGGTCGTCCTCACCGAGAAGGCCCGGCTCCTGCTGAAGGAGGCCTCACAGCCCCTCTCCGAGACGGTCGTGCAGGCCCTCGGCCGGATCATGGGACCCACCCAGCGCGAGGCGATGTGGGCGCTGCTGCCCGAGGTCACGGAGCACTCCGGCACCGAGTAGGGGGCGGTCCGTTTTGCCGGTCCCTGTGGCCGGTCCGTGTTGCCGAAGCGGCCGTGGGGTACCCGGCCGCCCCGTGCCCCCGTGACCGGGCCGCGTGCCCCGCGCCGGACACGGCCGCAGTCACCGCGCCGGCACGAAGGAGGGCGCCATGGGCGCGCTGGACCTGCCCGATCCCGTGGCCGGGCGACCGGCAAGCCCCCCGGTCGACGCGGGCGCCCTGGAGTCGGCGCTGCGCGAGCGGATCGACGGGGAGGTCCGCTTCGACGCCGGCAGCCGGGCCGCGTACTCGACGGACGCCTCGAACTTCCGGCAGACCCCGATCGGCGTGGTCGTCCCGCGGACCCCGGAGGCAGCCGCGGAGGCGGTGGCGGTGGCCCGGGAGCACGGCGCTCCGGTGCTGTCCCGGGGCGGCGGCACCAGCCTGGCCGGGCAGTGCACCAACGCCGGTGTGGTGATCGACTGGTCGAAGTACTGCAACCGGCTGGAGTCGGTGGACACCGACGCCCGCACCTGTGTCGTGCAGCCCGGCATCGTGCTGGACGCGCTGAACCGCCGGCTCGCGCCGACCGGGCTGCGCTACGGCCCGGAGCCCGCCACCCATGCCAACTGCACGATCGGCGGCATGATCGGCAACAACTCCTGCGGTGCCACCGCGCAGGCGCACGGCAAGGTCGTCGACAACATCGCCCGCCTGGAGGTGCTGCTCTACGACGGCACCCGCTTCTGGTGCGGGCCGACCAGCGACGAGGAGTACGCCGACATCGAGCGGCACGGCGACCTCCGGGCGGCGGTGTACCGGCGGTTGCGGGCGCTGCGCGACACGTACGCCGACGAGATCCGGCGCCGCTTCCCGGACATCCCGCGCCGGGTCTCCGGCTACAACCTGGACTCGCTGCTGCCGGAGCACGGCTTCGACGTGGCCGGCCTGCTCGTCGGCAGCGAGTCCACCCTGGTCACCGTCCTGCGGGCGGAACTGGAACTGGTGCCGGTGGTGCGGGAACGCACGCTGGTGATGCTCGGGTTCCCCGACATCGACCAGGCCGCCGACGCGGTGCCTGAGATCCTGCCGTACGAGCCGATGGCACTGGAGGGCGTCGACGCGAAACTGGTCCGCGACGAGCGGATCAAGCACCTCAACCCGAAGGCGCTCACCGAACTCCCGGAAGGCAACGCCTTCTTGATGGTCCAGTTCGGCGCGGACACGATCGCGGCGGCGGACGAGAGCGCGCACCGGATGCTGGACGCACTGCACGAGTCCGAGCACGACCCCGAGGTCGCCTTCATGGACGACCCGGCGCACGAGACGGAGTTGTGGCAGGTCCGTGAGGCCGGGCTCGGCGCCACCGCGCACATCCCCGGCCGGCCCGACACCTTCGAGGGCTGGGAGGACTCGGCGGTCGCGCCCGAGCGGCTCGGCGAGTACCTGCGCCGACTGCGCGGACTGTACGAGGAGTTCGGCTACCGGAGCGACACGGGGCCGAGTCTCTACGGCCACTTCGGCCAGGGCTGCGTGCACACCCGGATCCCCTTCGACCTGTACTCCGCCGACGGCGTGGCCGCCTACCGGCGATTCATGGAGCGGGCGGCCGACCTGGTCGCCGAGTTCGGCGGCTCGTTCTCCGGTGAGCACGGGGACGGGCAGAGCCGGGGCGAACTGCTGCCGCGGATGTTCGGGGAGCGGCTGGTGTCCGCGTTCGGTCAGCTCAAGGCCGTCTTCGATCCCCTGGATGGGATGAACCCCGGGAAGGTCGTGGCGCCGTACCGGCTGGACGAGAACCTGCGCCTGGGCGGCGACTGGGCACCGTACGATCCGCGCGACCCGCACTTCGGCTTCCCCGATGACGGCGGATCCTTCGCGCAGGCCGCCAACCGGTGCGTGGGCGTGGGGAAATGCCGGCAGCACACCAACGACGGCGGCACGGTGATGTGCCCCTCGTACCAGGTGACCATGGAGGAGGAGCACTCCACGCGCGGGCGGGCACGGCTGCTGTTCGAGATGCTCGACGGACACGGCGACAGCGCGATCCAGGACGGCTGGCGGTCGGAGGCGGTGCGGGACGCGCTCGACCTGTGTCTGGCGTGCAAGGGCTGCAAGAAGGACTGCCCGGCCGATGTCGACATGGCCACCTACAAGGCGGAGTTCCTGTCGCACCACTACGAGGGCCGGCAGTGGCGCAGGCCGCGTGCCCACCTGTCCCTGGGGTGGCTGCCCGCCCTGGCCCAGGCCGTCGGGCGCGCCGGGCTGGGCCCGGCCGTCAACGCGCTCACGCACACTTGGCCGCTGTCCCGGGCGGCCGTCGCGGTGGCGGGCATCGAGGACCGGGAGGTGCCGCTGTTCGCCGGGGAGACCCTGCAACGGTGGTTCGCACGGCACGAGCCGTACGGGGGCGGGGTCCGCGGGGGCGTCCGTGGCACCGTCCTGTTGTGGCCGGACACCTTCACCAACCACTTCCATCCGCACGTCGGGCGGGCGGCGGTACGGCTGTTGGAGCAGGCCGGCTGGCGGGTGACGCTGCCGAGCGAGCCGTTGTGCTGCGGGCTGACCTGGATCTCCACCGGGCAACTGGGTGTCGCCGAACGGGTGTTGTCCCGTACCGTGCGCCATCTCGCCGATCACGTACGGGCGGGCGGACTGGTGGTGGGACTGGAGCCCAGCTGCACGGCCGTGTTCCGGTCGGACGCCGGCGACCTGTTCCCCGGCGACCCTGACGTGCGGCGGCTGCGCGAGGGGACGGTGACCCTCGCCGAACTGCTCACCGAGCACTCCCCCGGCTACCAACCCCCGCGGGTGCCCGACCGCTCCGCGCGGGCGGTGGCCCAGGTGCACTGCCATCAGCACGCGGTGCTGGACTGGCACGCCGACCAGCTGCTGCTGCGCCGGGCCGGGGTGGACGTCGAGCGGCTGGAGTCCGGCTGCTGCGGCCTCGCCGGGAACTTCGGCTTCGAGCGCGGACACCTCGACGTCAGCCGGGCGAGCGCGGAACGTGTGCTGCTCCCCCGGCTACGACAGGAGGCGCCCGAGACGGTGGTCCTGGCCGACGGGTTCAGCTGCCGCACCCAGGTCCACGAGTTCGACAGCGGCGGCCACGAGGCGGTGCACCTCGCCGAACTACTGGCGTCGGCCCTGCCCCCCGAGTCCCGTTCCGCGGGCGCCCCGGGCAGTGCGTACGGCGTCGCCCCCGGCGCCCGCCCCGCCCCGCCGAGCCGCCCGGCCAAGGCCCTCGCCCTGGCCGGGGCGGGGCTGGCGGCGTTGGGGGCGGCGGGGGCGGTGCGGCGACGGTTGGGCTGATGATCTGCCAGAGGCCCGTCAGCAGCTGTAGCTGCGCTTGCCGTTGATGAGGTACCGGTCCTCCGCCTCGGTCTTCATCTTGTACGAGGCGGTCCAGCAGCCGTGCGAGCCCTGGCTGATGTAGAGCGGGCCGGCGAAATTGCTGTAGTAGCCGTCGTCGGTGCCGCAGGCGCTGCTGGCGCTGGTGCCCGGGCAGGCCTGGAGGAACATGTAGTTCGCGTTGCCCGGTGTCTCGTTCTTGAAGATCACGCAGAGCAATCCGCCGCCCGCGTAGGCCGCCATGCTGCCGTCGTCGCCGTTGACGTCACCGGGAAGGTCGCCGTCGATGTAGACCAGCGTGTTGTAGTTGCCGCCGCACTCGGTGGACTGGGCCACGGCCTCCTGCGGGTTGGCGGCGGCCCACGCCCTGGTCTGGGCGTCGGCGGTGGCGGCGACCGTCAGCTCCGGGGTGCCGGGCTGCCCGGCGGCGGACGCGGGGGTGAGCAGTGCGCCCATGGCGGCCGTGGTGGCGGCCAGCACGCCCAGTATTCGCTTCATGATCGGTCCTTCCGTCCTGCGGATAAATGGAACTGATGTTCGGAACAGCGGTCGCGGTGGGACACAGGGGCCCCACCGCGGCACCGCGCCTAGTGGAACGTCGCCTCGCGGACAGTGGTGGCCAGCCGGGGCAGGCGTTCGTCGTGCGGGCCGACGGCGATGTAGAAGAGCGACTCGTCGACCGGCTCGTCGTCACCGCCCCAGCGGACGACGCCCTGGCAGTCCGCGAGGATGTCCCGGACGGCGGCCACCTGGAGCGGGTACAGCGAACCCTTCGCACCGGCGCCCGGCCGGATCCGAACGGCCGTGCCCGAGGCGAGGTTGGACTCCGGGAGGCCACGGCGCAGGCCCTTGGCGGGGCGCCAGCCGTCCAGGTCCACCGCCGCGAGCTCCTGCACCTCGTAGTGGAAGCGGCGTACGACGTGCACGAGCACCGTCTCCACGTCGCCGATCCACACCGGTACGCCCAGGCCCGTGCCGGCCACCGGGCGGGTCCACACCTGTGAGTCGCGGTCCGCGTTCGACTGGTTCGTCCAGCCGTTCGCGGAGGTCGCCGGACGCCGGGGCCCGCGCCGTTCGGCGGCGACCGCGGTGGTGGCGGGCAGCACCGAACCGACGGCCGCGGCCGCGCCGATGACGGCGCCGGCCTTGACGACCGTACGCCGTGTCATGTCGTGATCCACGTTTCCTGTCTCCCTATGAGCTGTGTCAGCTGTCAGAACAGACCGAAGATCACGAAGAACGGCACGAGGGAGGCTGCGGCGCACACCGGCCAGTAGCGGGAGCCCCGTACCGGCGTCCGGCGCCGCAGCCAGGTGTTGGCCAGCCCCCAGACCAGGCCGAACAGGCAGAACACCGGTGCGGCGATGACCAGCCACAGCAGCATCCCGTCGTTCTCGTTCGGGTCCTGCATGGTCCAGCCGATGGCCGCCAGCGGCCCGTTGGCCAGGATGTACCACGCCAGGAACAGAGGAACGACGGCCGGGATCCCGAGCAACAGGTTCATGGCGACGGGGACGCACAGCTTCCGCATGCGCTCATTCTTCACGATCGGGTCCGGCCTACTGGGCGCGGCTGAGCTTGTTGTAGTTCTCCAGCACGTTGTAGAGGCCGATCAGCTCGCGGCCGTACTGCTCGGCCTTGTCACCGGTGCCGTTGTAGCGGGCCAGCAGCTTCTGACTGTCGGCCTGGCTGGTGATGAGGGACGGGCGGGCGATGCCGAGCTGGTGCGCGTTGTAGACCGTCAGGTAGGCCACCGAGGGGATGTTGTACTCGGGCTCCTGCAGGTTGTCCCACACCGCGCGGGTGTCCGAGTCGGTGAGCGGAGCGCCGTTGATGACGCCCTGCTCCCTGCAGTAGTTGCGGGCGTCGATGGTCACCCAGGCGAAGATCTGCCCCCAGCCGGTGCTGCAGTCGTCCTTCAGTCCGGCCTTCACCGCCTCGTCGGCGAGCGCGTCGAGCGGGTTCAGCTTGCGCAACTCCCACAGCACCGGCGCCTGGATGAGCGCCTTGCGCAGTTTCAGCGTCCTGGCCAGGTTGGTGAACAGCCAGTCGGCGTCCATGACCCTGTTGAACGCCTCCGTGGTGGAAGTGACGCCGTAGGTCACCCAGTCGCCGTCGGCGGTCCAGCCCTCGCCGCCGGTCTCCGGGACACCGATCGACGTCAGATACGCCTGGACGTCCTTGAGCATCGCCGCCCGGTACGTCGCCTTGTCGAAGTCCACGTCGAGGTCGGAGGTGACCGAAGTCCCGGGGTCGAAGTCGCCCTGTCCGGTGTCCCGGCCGGAGGCGATGTTGTTGTCGATCTCGATGGCGCCGTCCCCGGAGCCGACCTTGACGGTGGCGATCTGGTCGAAGGCCCAGTTGGTGGGCAGCGGGTAGCCGAGGTTGCCGGAGAACCCGGACGACATGTCGGAGACGAAGCCGGCGGCGGCGTATCCGGCGTCGGAGACGCGCTGGCAGACGTTGCGCGGGCCGTAGACGCCGACGCCGTAGGCCGAGTTCTCGCCGACGGTGCGGTAGATGCCCCGGAAGTGCTTCAGGACGTACTCGGTGATCTCGCCGTCCTGGGCGTCGTAGTCCACCGCGAAGTAGATGATCGTGCCCGGCTTGAAGCCGTGCATCTTGGCCCATTCGATGGCGTTCGTGGCGTCGATGCAACCCTGCGGGTAGCTGAAGTAGTCGGCCGAGCGGGACCACGTCTGGTAGATCGGGAAGCAGCGCAGACCGTACTGCTTGATGGTCGCGAGCTCGCCGGGCTGGATCTGCTTCTCCGGCAGGCTGGTGGTGGAGGGGTTGGACAGGTAGCGGCCGATGTACTGGTAGCCGGCGGCCTTCAGGGCCTGCACGCGGGCCGGGGTGATCTTGGTGACCCCGTCGCAGGCGGTGCCCTTGCGGGTCTGGTCGCCGTAGGAGACGAGCAGGGAGGCCCAGGTCTGGAAGTCGCCGACACCGGTGACCGGGAGCTTGGCGAACGACTGGAAGGACTCCACGCCGGACTTGACGTCGCCGGTGAAGTTGCCGAAGGGCACGCTTCGCTTGTTCAGGATCATCGACGCGGTGAACAGGGAGGCCCAGGTGCCGGTGGTTCCCACGGCGACCGTGTGGTTCCTCAGTCCGGACTGGGTGCCGGGGCCGAAGACACCGTTGGCGGTACCGTCGGCCATGCCCAGCTCGTACTGGATCGCGAACAGCATGGACTTGGCGACGTCGCGGGAGTGGTGGCCGTCGCACGGGATCACGAAGAAGTCCCGGCGGCCGACGTAACGCCTGTTGAGCCATTGCTGGATCGCACGGATCTCTTCCGAGCCGTTACTGACCGTGACATACGCGTCCATGTTGAGCAGGCCCTTGACGACCTTCGGCTCCAGGGAGCTACCCGCGTAGACGCTGTCGACGCCCATGTCGGCCTTCAGCTTGGCCACCGCGTCCTTGACGCGCCCGTTGTAGATGCCGTCGATCTCACCGCCGTCGTAGCCCTTGCAGTACAGGGCCGACTGCAGGACGCGGCAGAAGTTCGCCGACGGCACAGTGGAGTCGTCCAGTTTCGGATACTTCGACTGGAGCATGGACAACGTGGTCGGCCCGAAGGAGTCCGAGAGGCTGCTGATGTTCATCTCGTACTGCAGAGCCCGGGTCAGGGCATACATGACCGGCCAGCCGGTCTTGCCGTTCTCGTCGAGTTTGGAAATACCCAGCGCCGCGCCGTTGTTGTACGTCGTGTTGATGAACCTCTGTGCTCTGAGCACCATTTCGTCGGCCATGACGAAGCCCCCCTTGATCCGCGCCCCCTGACACCTCGGTCAGGCCGGACGCGCGGCGATCACCATAGACGAACCTCCATGGATCAAGACAAGACCGGTAAAGAAACATGGCCGAATGGTCACGTCATGGCAAAGTGCGCCGGTGAAGTGTCATACCGAGGGCCGGATCGTGAGCTTCTCGTGTGACACCAGTGAAACGAGGGACTCAGGGGCACCGCGATCCCACACTCATTTGGCCGAATCTCGCCGCCTGCGAGCCCGCCACGCCTGCCCCGCCCACGCCTGCCGCCGCTTGCTGCCACTTGCCGACTCCTCCTCGAACGCCACCGGTAGCGCTCTTCCGGCCACTCACCGCATCCGGCGGCCACGCCCTTCCGGTCGGCTGGGGAGCGGGTGAGGCACCCGAGGGCCGGGGCACGGAGGCGCGCCGGGAAAAATTTCTCGACAGGACAGAATTGGAACCAGTCCATTTCTTGAACCGTTCGTGTTTATGAGGGTAGGTTGGCCGCATGACCACCTCCCGGAGTGCGAACGCCGCCGACGAGCTGCGTGGTGTCGGCCTGCGGGTGACGGCCGCCCGCGTCGCGCTGCTGGAGACAGTCCGGGTCGGTGACCACCTCGATGTCGAGGCGATCGCCTCCGGTGTGCGCGACCGTGTCGGCCACATCTCCGTCCAGGCCGTGTACGAGGCCCTCCACGCCCTGACCGCGGCCGGGCTCATACGTCGCATCGAGCCGGCAGGCAGCCCGGCCCGGTTCGAGGGCCGCGTCGGGGACAACCACCACCACGTCGTGTGCCGGTCCTGCGGTGCCGTCGCCGACGTCGACTGCGAGGTCGGCGACGCCCCCTGTCTGACCGCGTCCGAGAACCACGGCTTCGCCATCGACGAGGCCGAGGTCATCTACTGGGGCGTGTGCCCCGCCTGTTCCACCAGCCCCAGTTCCTGAGCACCGAAACACACCCGTTCGGAAGGACCCCCCTGTGACCGAGAACCACGACGCGATCGTCACCGATTCGAAGCCCGAGGAGACGGGTGGCTGCCCGGTCGCACACGGCCGTGCCCTGCACCCGACCCAGGGCGGCGGCAACCGCCAGTGGTGGCCGGAGCGGCTCAATGTGAAGATCCTGGCCAAGAACCCGGCCGTGGCCAACCCCCTCGGTGAGGACTTCGACTACGCCGAGGCGTTCAAGAACCTCGACCTGCCGGCCGTGAAGCAGGACATCGCCGAGATCCTGACCACCTCTCAGGACTGGTGGCCCGCCGACTTCGGCAACTACGGGCCGCTCATCATCCGGATGGCCTGGCACAGCGCGGGCACGTACCGCATCAGCGACGGCCGCGGCGGCGCCGGCGCCGGTCAGCAGCGCTTCGCCCCCCTCAACAGCTGGCCGGACAACGCCAACCTGGACAAGGCCCGCCGTCTGCTGTGGCCGGTCAAGAAGAAGTACGGCCAGAGCCTGTCGTGGGCCGACCTGATGATCCTGGCCGGCAACGTGGCCCTGGAGTCGATGGGCTTCGAGACCTTCGGCTTCGGCGGCGGCCGTGTGGACGTCTGGGAGCCCGAGGAGGACGTGTACTGGGGCCCCGAGACCACCTGGCTCGACGACCAGCGCTACACCGGCGACCGTGAGCTGGAGAACCCGCTCGGCGCGGTCCAGATGGGCCTCATCTACGTCAACCCGGAGGGCCCGAACGGCAACCCGGACCCGATCGCCGCAGCCCGTGACATCCGTGAGACGTTCCGCCGGATGGCGATGAACGACGAGGAGACCGTCGCCCTGATCGCGGGCGGTCACACCTTCGGCAAGACGCACGGCGCCGGCCCGGCGGACAGCGTCGGCGACGACCCCGAGGCGGCCTCGCTGGAGCAGCAGGGCCTGGGCTGGAAGAGCTCCTTCGGCACCGGCAAGGGCGGCGACACGATCACCAGTGGTCTCGAGGTGACGTGGACGAACACCCCGACCACCTGGGACAACAGCTTCTTCGAGATCCTCTTCGGCTACGAGTGGGAGCTGACCAAGAGCCCCGCCGGCGCCAACCAGTGGCGGCCGAAGGACGGCGCCGGAGCGGGCACCGTCCCCGACGCGCACGACGCGACGAAGACGCACGCCCCGCAGATGCTGACGACCGACCTCTCGCTCCGCTTCGACCCGGTGTACGAGCAGATCTCCCGTCGCTTCCTGGAGAACCCCGCCGAGTTCGCGGACGCCTTCGCCCGCGCCTGGTACAAGCTGACCCACCGTGACATGGGCCCGAAGTCCCTGTACCTGGGCCCGGAGGTGCCGGCGGAGACCCTGGTCTGGCAGGACCCGCTGCCCGAGGCGGAGGGCCCGGCCATCGACGCCGCCGACATCGCGGCCCTCAAGGCCAAGCTGCTCGACTCGGGACTGACCGTCTCGCAGCTCGTGTCCACCGCGTGGGCGTCGGCCTCGACGTTCCGCGGCAGCGACAAGCGCGGCGGTGCCAACGGCGCCCGCATCCGTCTGGAGCCGCAGCGCGACTGGGAGGCCAACGACCCCGACCAGCTGGCCTCGGTGCTGCGCACCCTTGAGGGGATCCAGCGGGAGTTCAACTCCGGCGCCAAGAAGGTCTCCCTGGCCGACCTGATCGTCCTCGGTGGCACCGCCGCCGTGGAGAAGGCCGCCAAGGACGCCGGCTTCGACGTCGAGGCGCCCTTCACGCCGGGCCGTGTGGACGCGTCGCAGGAGCAGACGGACACCGAGTCGTTCGCCGCGCTCGAGCCGACCGCCGACGGGTTCCGCAACTACCTCGGCAAGGGCAACCGCCTGCCGGCCGAGTTCCTGCTGCTCGACAAGGCGAACCTGCTGACCCTCAGCGCCCCCGAGCTGACCGTCCTCGTCGGCGGCCTGCGTGTCCTGGGCGCCAACCAGGGCCAGTCGTCGCACGGCGTCTTCACCGACACCCCGGGCACGCTGACCAACGACTTCTTCGTCAACCTGCTCGACCTGGGCACGACGTGGACGTCGACGTCCGAGGACCAGACCACCTTCGAGGGCCGCGACGCCGCCACCGGCGAGGTCAAGTGGACCGGCACCCGTGCCGACCTCGTCTTCGGCTCGAACTCGGAGCTGCGTGCGCTCGCCGAGGTGTACGCGGGTGACGACGCGAAGGAGAAGTTCGTGAAGGACTTCGTCGCCGCGTGGAACAAGGTCATGGACCTGGACCGGTTCGACCTCGTCTGATCGTCCGCTGCACACCGTCAGGGCCGGCCCACTCGGGCCGGCCCTTTCGTCTTCGAAGGGACGTAGGAGACAGCAGGCCCACGCCGTCCCGTTCCGCGCTCCCCCTCGGGACACGGACAGTCGTTACTCACTTTCGAGTGAGAGCCCCCGTCGCGGTGGGGTGGCGCGACCTGGCGGACAAGCGATCATTCCCCCGCGCCGCACGGGTCCAGGGCGCCTGGTGGCGTCAACATCGTGCATTCAGCGCATAGATGGACGTTGCAGGTGAGAGTCACGGAGATGTGGACAGGTTGTCACATGGTTCACGTCTCATCCGTATCGCCCGCACACCGAGGCCAAAGTGTGGGTGTGCGGCCGACCGGCCGCCACCAGCACACCGCACACTCAGGGGAACTCATGCCTGTTTCCAAGTCTGTCACCGCCCGCCGTCTGGTCGCCGCCGCGCTCGCAGCCGGAGCCGTGGTGGGGGCGGTGACGCTGCCGGCGTCCGCGGCCGACCACCGCCCGCACGGTCCGAAGGTGGAAATCAGCAAGGCCCAGTACGACTCCCCGGGCCGCGACGACCAGTCCAACCGCTCCCTGAACAAGGAATGGGTGGAGATCACCAACAACGGCCGCCACAGCGTGAACCTGGACGGCTGGACACTGTCGGCCAGGGACGGCCGCACCTACACGTTCCACCACTACCGCCTGGACGGACGCGCCACCGTCCGTGTCCACACGGGCGAGGGCCGCGACAGCCGCAGCGACGTGTTCCAGGACCGGCGCAACTACGTGTGGGACAACCACTCCGACACCGCGACCCTGAGCAATGACCGGGGCCGCACCATCGACGACCTCTCCTGGGGCCGCCACCACCGCGGCGATGACTCCTGGGGCCGCCACGAGCACCGCGGCGACGACTCCCGGGGCCGCCACGAGCACCGCGGCGACGACTCCCGGGGCCGCGACGAGCACCGCGGCGGCGGACACCACTGACCCACCCCGCTGAAAACCCCTGTGGGCCCCGGATCATCCGATCCGGGGCCCACAGGGGTTACACGTGTCGTCACAGGGCGGTGGTGTGGACTCCCGCCGCAAGACCCTCGGGCGAAGCGACGGCCGCGAGGTCGGCACAGAGGCTCCCGAGCGGCGTCTCGAGGAAGAGACCGCCGGAGCCACCGGCGGCCAGGCCACCGGAGACGTTGTCCAGGTCGGCGTCGGAGATCTCGGCGGCTTCGACCTGGAAGGCAGGGTTCATCACGTGCGGTTCCCTTCGTGGATTCTTCTGGGGGGTTCTTCTGGGGGACTTCTGGGCTTCTTCCGGGCTTCTCAGGAACGACAGAGCTCGCCTGATCCCGAAACGGGGGCCCTCCCGGCGACTTGCGCCACGCGCAGGATCAAAGCACGCCCCACGAGGCGACGGCCAGCAGCCCGAGGCTCAGCCCGGAACCTGACTTCACCGGTGTGACCAGGCGGTGACCGGCCTCACCGACTCCTTCACGCGGCCCGCCTCCACGCTGCACGCACGCCGGGTCGCCGACCTGTATCCGCGCCGGACAGCCCCACGCCGAGACCGACGCGAACCGGCCCGCTCATGACCACGGCTCAGCTTCCGTGCACCTTGGTGGGGAGCGGTGTGCAGGTTTACCGGATCTTCGGCAACCGGCCCTCCTGAGTGGTCACTGGTGCGGCTGCTCGAAGCCGTCGCGGACGGCGGGAAACTGCGGTAGGACAGCTGGAGCCGAACCCGGCAGACAGCGAACAGGATCTGCCGGCCCAATGGGGGATGCGGTGAACTCGCCCCATGACCATGGCGAGTTCATCCGACCGGCACCACATCATCGATAGGCGTTGACGCATGGCAGACAATCAGGCAGTCCGGCTCGAACAGGTCAGCAGGTGCTATGCATCCGGCTCCTCCGCGGCGGTGCGCGCCCTCGACGAGATCTCGGTGGGCTTCGAACGCACCACCTTCACCGCGATCATGGGCCCGTCCGGCTCGGGAAAGAGCACCCTCCTGCAGTGCGCGGCGGGACTCGACCGGCCCGACTCCGGCCGGGTGGTCGTGGACGACGTGGATCTCGGCCCGCTCGGCGAGAAGGCTCTCACCGAACTGCGCCGGGACCGGATCGGCTTCATCTTCCAGGCGTTCAATCTCCTCGGCGCGCTGACCGCGGAACAGAATGTGGGGCTGCCGCTGCGGCTCGCGGGCCGCCGTCCCGACTCCGCAGAGGTCCGGGCCGCCCTCGCACAGGTGGGGCTCAGCGAGCGCGGCGCGCATCTGCCCTCCCAGATGTCCGGCGGCCAGCAGCAGCGGGTGGCGATCGCCCGGGCCCTGATCACCAGACCCAAGGTCCTGTTCGCCGACGAGCCCACCGGCGCCCTGGACAGCAGCAGCAGCCGGACCGTGCTGGAACTGCTGCGGTCCCTGGTGGACGAGCAGGGGCAGACCACGATCATGGTGACGCACGACCCGGTGGCCGCCTCGTACGCGGACCGAGTCGTGTTCCTCGTCGACGGACACATCACTGACGAGATGCTGCGGCCGACCGCACAGGGCGTGGCCGAGCACATGGCCCGGCTGGAAGCGGGCGCGGCCCCCGCACGTGTGGGCGGTGGCGAGTGATGGGGAAGGTCTCCGCCCTGCTGCCCGTCGCGGTGGCCACCCTGCGCAAACGGTGGCTCGGCTTCGTCGGCTCGTTCGTCGCCCTGACCCTGGGGGTGGCTCTGATCGCCGCCTCCGGACTGCTCGTCAGTACATCGGCGGGACTGGAGAACAACGATCCGTCTGCGCCGTCCCTGAAGAAGCTGCTCACGTTCATGGCCGGCATGTCCGGCTTCGTCTCGGTCTTCGTCGTGGCGTCCACGTTCGCCTTCGCCGTCGCGGGCAGGCGCCGGGAGACGGCGCTGTTACGGGCGGTCGGTGCCACCCCGCGTCAGATCAGACTGCTGGTGATCGGTGAGTCGGTGGTCGTCTCGCTGGTCGCCTCGGTCGCCGGCGCCCTGCTCGGGCTGGTTCTCGCGCCGCTCTTCGCCCGCTGGCTGGTGGCGCGCGGCGCGGCCCCGGAGGGCTTCACCGTCGAGTTCTCGGCGGGGCCCTTACTGACCGCCGCGGCGATCGAGGTGGCGGTGGCGGTGCTCGGCGCCTACGCCGCGGCGCGCCGGGCCGGCCGGGTACGCCCCGTCGAGGCGCTGAGCGCCGCGGCGGTGGACGGCAAGGTGATGACCCTCGGCCGCTGGGTGTGGGGCGTCGCCTATGTCGCGCTGTTCGGCACGGTGCTGGCTCTGTTCGCCGCCATGCCGCCCGGCCTGGAGCGGGACCCGCAACTGCGTGACCCGCAGAACCTGCCGGTCTGGTCCCTGCTGATCGACGTCATGGCGATCATGGCGCTCGCACTGTTCGCCCCGCTGTTCGTGCCTGTGCTGGTCCGGCTGCTGACCCTGCCGGTGCCGCTGGCGGCCGGCGCGGTCGGGCTGCTGGCCCGGCAGAACGCGCTGGCCGCGGTGCGCCGCACGGTCTCCACCGCGACCCCGATGTTCCTGGTGATCGGCCTGACCGGCACCGTGGTGGGCTCCACCCTCACGTTCGGCGAGGCCAGGGCCGTCCAGTCACGCGAGGCGCTCAGCGCCCAGTACGTCGTGGAGCCAGACACCGGGTCCACGCTCTCGGCGGCCGAGGTGCGGCGGCTGCGGGACCTGCCCGACAGCCGGACCACCACCATCCGCCCCACGCTCGTCTCGGACCTGGGCGGCGGTATGACCGGCGGTACGACCGTCGCCACCGCCATCGACGGTGACACGGCCAGGACCTGGAAGCTGAAGACCGAGGCAGGTTCGCTCGACGGCCTGAAGGGCAACGCCGTCGCCGTCTCCAGCGGCCTCGCCGAGGCCAACGACTGGCAGGTCGGCGACCGCCTCGGCGCGGCCCTGGCCGACGGCACCCCCGTCACCGTGAAGCTGGTCGCCCTGGTCCGGACGCCGCTGAGCCTCGCCGAGGTGCTGCTCCCGTACCCCCTGGTGGCGGCGCATCTGACCGGCGACAAGCAGCCCACCGCGGCCTTCGTCTCCACCACATCCGGCGCGGCCGCCGCGACGCCGGCCGCCACCGACGGAGCGAAGGTCACTCCGACCGCGCGGTGGGGCGACGGCGATGACGACCCCCGGGCCCGCAGCGACTGGATCACCATGATCGCCATCCTGGGCCCGGCCCTGCTCTACGCCCTGATCGCGATCGTCAACACCATGATGATGTCCACCGGCGACCGGCTGCGGGACTTCGCCACCCTCCGGCTGACCGGGGGCAACGACCGGCAGGTCCTGTCCATGGTCGCGTGGGAAGCCGTCCTCACCGCCGCGACCGCCGCCGTGCTCGCCCTGCTCGTCACCACCGGTACCCAGGCCGCGAGCATGATGCTGATCAACCGCCGCGTCCTGGACGCCGGTTCGGCGGTCTCGCTGAGCATGCCGTGGACGGCGATCGGCACCGCCACGGTCGCGGGGCTCGCACTCGCGCTCGTCTCCAGCGTTCTCCCGGCCAGGCTCGCGCTGCGCGCTCGCGCACTGGACCTGGCCGGTGCGCGGCAGTAGCGCCTTCTCGCCGTGCACTCCTGAGACGCACCGCGAACCGCTCCTTGCGGTGAGGAGCGCCCCCATCATCTGGCGGTAGGAGGGAGTACCGGGGGCGACCAGGGGGCGCCGCATTGACGAGGTCGGCGAGCCGCCGTTCCTGACGGGTGCGGGCTCGCCCGGCCCGCCAGTGCCGGGCGCCGGCCGCGCCTGCTGCCCGACCTGATGCGCGGCGAGGGCGACCCCACGCTGAACCTTCGCGCCCTGGGGCACCCGGGCTCACGCCCCTGTTGTTTCCGCGACGCCTTCCCGACACCGGCACGGTTCACCGGCCGGAAGACCGCTACGGCGTCACCCCTGCCGCCCGGGATCTTCCTCGGCGCCGGTCCCCGGTTCCGCCAGCCGCCGATGGGCCGCCGCCTTGACCCCGTCGGGCAGCACCTTTCCGGCCAGCCCCTGTGCCTTGGCCTTCAAGGATCCGGTCACGGCCTTCTTCTCGCCCTGCACGATCGCCTCGAACGCCTGCTCGGCCACCAGTGCGGGGTCGTCCTTCTTCATGGTGCCGATCCGGGTGTCCTCCGCCATGCCCGCCCGCCGGAAGAAGTCCGTCTCCGTGGCGGCCGGCATGAACGAGGTGACCGTGACACCGGTGTCCTTCACCTCCTCCGCCAGCGCCTCGGCGAAGGACTGCACGAACGACTTGGACGCGTTGTAGACGGGCTGGAAGGAGCCGGGCATCGTCGCGGCCACGGACGAGGTGAAGGCGATCCGGCCGGCGCCGCGTGTCACCATGGCCCGCAGCAGCGGCTTGGCCAGCCGGACGGTCGCGGTGACGTTGAGGTCGATGATCTCCTGGTCGTCCGCGAGGTCGGTGTCGACGAAGGCACCGCCCTGGCCCACGCCCGCGTTGAGGGCGGCGATGTCGACCGTCAGCCCGTCGAGCGCGTCCAGCAGCCGGTACCGTCCCTCGGCGGTCCGGACATCGGCGCGCACCGCACGCACCTCCGCGCCCGACTCCCGCAGGCCCTGCGCGGCGGACTCCAGCCGTTCGTCCTCGGCGTTCACCACGAGGTCGTAACCGTGGAGCGCGAACTGCCGGGCCAGCTCACGGCCGATTCCGCTGGACGCGCCGGTGATCAGGGCGAGTGGCCGTGTGTCGTTCATGACGGCCGAGTAACCGCCTCGCCCCGCGCCAACCACCGAGGAGTCCGTCGATGTGGTTCGGTCGTCGGGGGCGCTCTGCCCGGTCAGGACTGGTCACTGGGTTCGTCGCGGCGAGCGGGGCGCGGACGACGCACGGCCGGCGGTGCTGGTGGCGGCGAGGTCGTCGTAGACGAGCAGTCCGTCCTCGCGCAGGCGCACACCGGCTGTGGGTACGTGGTCCGTCAGACGCCGGTCGTGCATCAGGTGCCGTGTCGGTACCCGTCGGGCGAGGACCGCGAAGTCTGCGATCAGGCGGCGGTGGCAGCGCCACCAGACCGCCTCGCTGCACATCACGGCGGTGGGAGTCGTGGTCGCCTGGCGTAGCAGCTCGTCCATCGCCGCGGTGAACTGAGGCGTGCGGGTATGTGCGGCGTAACCGCGGAAGGACGCGTTGCGCCACACGATGTCGGGCGAGTCCGGCGGTGGTGTGCGAAATCCTCCCAGCGCGGGTTCCCAGCGGTAGGCGATGCCGTGTTCGGGCATCCACTGGAGGAGTCGCTCGCGAGAGAGGGCCGGGTCGCGGCGGCTGCCGGGTGCGGTGCGCACGTCCACGACAGTGGCCACACCGGCGCTCTCCAGCAAGGCGATGATGTCCTGCGGCGGTGCGGTGCTGTGCCCGAAGGTGAACAGAGGCGGTGCCATCCCGGAGAACCCTTCTCAGCCGACGGCCGCCCGGGGCGTCGTCGGGGTGACGCGAGTACCTGATCAGCCGGCTGCGAGCGGCTACAGGCTGGTCAGGATCTGCGGGGAGATGTTCTTGATCATGGTGTTGGACCAGCGCATCTGTCGCAGGGTCTGCGGGTGGCAGGACGAGGCGAGCGCCAGGAGCCGGTCCTCCTTGCCCGCCTGAGCGGCCTGGGCGAGCATCTCCCAGTACAAGGAGTTCTCGGTCGCGCCCAGATGCAGCTCCCGCAGGTCGCGCAGCAGGAGCAGGCCGGGCTCCGGACGACGGCCCACGGCCTCCGCAGCCTTCTTTCTGAGCGTCGCCAGGACACCCGGGTCGGACGGGTCGGCCGTGCCCGGCATCTCGTCGAGGTCCATGCCGTAGTGGTGGCCCGCCTCGGCCAGTCGCTTCACGTGTTCGCGTGACCAGAGGGCGAGGTCGGTGGCGACGTGGAAGACCTCGTGCTCGGTGCGATGCCGTTCCGCCACCGTGACCAGGTCCTTGGCGAGATGTTCCTCGCCGTGGTGCAGAGCGCGCAGGGTCAGGGTGATGCCGTTCACCGGATGCCCTCCTCGCGGCCGTTCCCCGTGGTCTGGTCGCGCTGTGCGGCCCGGGCGGAGGGGCCGCCCACCGTCGGAGGAACGCCGACACCGCCGCTGGACCGTGACGGTGCGGACGCCGTGGTGGTCGGCGCGGGGGAAGCCCTGCCGTCACCGCGTTCGACGAGGGTGAGGGCCGCCGCGGCGGTCTTGAACAGCGGCTGCTTGGAGGCCGGGTCCCAGTCGGTGACGGTCGTCTCGTTGGCGGCGCGACCGGGCGTGCCCTCGTCGGGGCCGTTGCCGCCCGGGGTGTCCCAGTAGCCGTAGTGGAACGGCACGAACAGCAGCCCCGGCCGGATGTCGGTGACCCTGATCCGTCCCCGCAACGCGCCACGGGGGGTGGAGACCTCCACCAGATCGCCCTCGCCGAGATCCCGCTCGGCCGCGTCGGTGCCGGACACCTCCACCCAGACGTCGGGCGCGGCCGCGTTCAGCTGGGGGACGCGCCCGGTCTTGGTCCGGGTGTGGAAGTGGTAGATCGTCCGCCCGGTGGTGAGCTGGAACGGGTACTGCGCACCGGGCTCCTCATGCGGCGGCACATAGGCGGCGGCCTTGATCATCGCCTTGCCGTCCGGGTTGAGGGAGCGGTACTCCACGACGCTGTCCGAGGCGCCGGTGACGAGGTCCTTGCCGTACGACTCGCACGTGTCGGGGTGCGCCCAGTCGATGCTGTCGGTGTAGAGACGTTCCGTTCCGTCCGGGGCGTCCTCGTTGCAGGGCCACTGGATGCCCGACGGGCCGCGCAGCTTCTCGTAGGAGAGGCCGGTGTAGTCGCACGGCCGGCCGGCGCTGCACCGTTTCCACGCCTCGAACGCCGACTCCGCGTCGTGCCAGTGGATCAGCGGACCGCCGTCCTTGTCACGGAAGTCCATACGCCGGGCGTAGTCGAGGAAGACGTCCAGGTCCGGCCTGGCCTCACCCGGCGGGTCGACGGCCTTGTCGGACAGGTGGACGGTGCGGTCGGCGTTCGTGAACGTCCCGGTCTTCTCACCCCAGGTCGCTGCGGGCAGCACCACGTCGGCCAGCTGCGCGGTCTCGGTGCGGAACAGGTCCTGCACGACGACGAACAGCCGCTCCTGGGCCAGGATCGAGCGGATGCGGGCGAGCTCGGGCAGGGAGACGGCGGGGTTGGTGCCGCTGATCCACAGCATGCGGATCGAGCCCTGTTCGGCGTAGCGGAACATCTGCATGGCGTGGGTGGGTGGGGCGTAGTGCGGGATCCGCTTCGGTTCGACGTTCCAGACCTTGGCGAGGTCCGCGACGTGCTGGTCGTTCTCCCAGTTCCTGAAGCCCGGCAGGTCACCGTTGGCGCCGCACTCCCGGGTGTTCTGGGCGGTGGGCTGGCCGTTCATCTGCAGCACGCCCGCTCCCGGACGGCCGAGCATGCCGCGGATCAGATGGATGTTGTTGATCTGTACGGCGGCCGCGGTGGCCTGGTGGGACTGGTAGACGCCCTGCAGGACGGTCGACAGCAGCCGGTCGGCCGAGCCGAGGATCTCCGCCGCCTCGACGATGCGCGCGGCCGGAACGTCGCAGATGCCGGCCGCCCACCCGGGGGTGCACTCCGCGACCCGGGCTTCCAGCTCCGCGAAGCCGACGGTGTGCGCCTCGACGTACTCGTGATCGACCCGGCCGGTGCGGATGATCTCGTGCAGCAGTGCGTTGAGCAGCGCCACGTTGGTGCCGCCGCGCGGGGCGAGGTGCACGGTCGCCCGGCGCGCCACCCGCGTCGGCCGGGGGTCCACGCAGACCAGGCGGGGCGGATCGGCGCCGTCGAGCCGGTCCAGGACACGCATCCACTGCACCGGCTGCGTCTCGGCCAGATTGTGTCCGAAGAGGGCGATGACGTCCGCGTGATCGACGTCGTCGTAACTGCCGGGCTGACCGTCGCAGCCGAAGGACTCCTTGAGCGCCTCGGCGGCCGTGGAGGTGCAGAGCCGGGTGTTGCCGTCCAGGTGATTGGTCCCGATGCCGGCGCGGGCCAGCACCGCCAGCGTGTAGTACTCCTCCAGGAACAGCTGCCCGCTCGTGTAGAACCCGATCGAACCCGGGCCCTTCTCCTGCAGAAGCGACCGGGACCGGGACACGATCCGGTCCATCGCGGTAGCCCAGTCGGTATCGACCAGACGGCCCTCCACGCGGACGAGCGGCCGGGTCAGACGGTCGGGAGACGCGTTGGCCTGCCAGCCGAACAGGTCCTTCGGCCCGAGGCGACCGTGGTTGACACGATCCTGCGCGCGTCCCCGCACGCCCACCATGCGACCGTCCACGACCGCGATGTCCATGGCGTCGCCGTCGGAGTGCAGGACCGACGCGGCCCGCACCCACCGCTGCACGTCACCCTCTGCGACGCCCTCCAGCAGATGCTGGTCAACCCGGGTGGGCCACGCCTCGTGACGTCCGTAGGGAGTACGTGCGCCCCAGGGCTGCTCGATGCGGTCCACCGAAGCGTCCATGCCGCACCTCCGTCACGTCGGCGCCCGCCACGTCACCGGCACCCTCAGTACCCCGCATCGCACGCCCATAACGCCGCTACGGGTCACAACCGGGCAGGGTGCCGGTGTTCTCGTCCCTACGTCGGTGCCTGGAAGCCGCCCATCTCCTGCTCGAGCAGTTCGGCCAGCCGCAGCGGGGTCCGGTCCTCGAACATCGGGCCGATGAGCTGCACCCCCACCGGCAGGCCCTCGGGCGACCAGCCCGCCGGTACAGCGGTGGCGGGCAGACCGGGCAGAGTGGCCAGACCGGCCCAGACGAGCTGGTCGAAGTACGGGTACCCGACGCCGTCGATGTCGATCCGGCGTTCCCTCGGATCGGGGTGGTGGTCGTGCGGGAACGCGGGAGTGGGCGTGATGGGACACACCACGGCGTCGTACTCGGCGAAGAGCTGCCGCCAGCCGTGGCGGTGGAGCTCGCGACGGCCGTTCGCCTCGATCCAGTCGCGGTGGCTGAGTGCCATGCCGCGCAGCATTGCCGCATCGAGACTCTGGTCGTCCGCGCTCAGTCGGGCGGCGCGGGTCTGCAGCTGCTCGTACGCTTCGACGGGAAAACGTGCGACGGAGCCCGAGAACAGCAACTGCCTGTAGAGCATCGCGGCTTCGGTCAGATCGGGCAGCAGCGAACTGTCCCGCTCGACGCGGGCACCGCCGTCGACCAGCGCGTCGGCCACCCGGCCCACGCCTGCCCGCACGGCGGACCCGGTCGGAATGATCGGATGCTCGTCGAGGACCAGGACCCGGAAGTCGCGGAGCCGTTCGTGGCGCGCGGGCGGCAGCGTCAGCTGGTACGCCACACCATGCGTCAACGGGTCCGGTCCGGCCATGACGTCGAGCAGGAGCGTGAGGTCGCGAGCGCTGCGCGCCATCGGACCGACGACGGCGAGGTCGTGCTCGACCGGCAGGGCCGGCCCGGGCGGCGGGACCATGCCGCGGCTCGCCGCCAGCCCGAGTGTCGGCTTGTGCGCGTGAACGCCGCAGAAATGCGCGGGGGTGCGCAACGAACCGGCGAGGTCGGAGCCGATGGACAGCGCGCCGAATCCGGACGCGAGGGCAGCCGCCGAGCCGCCGGAGGATCCGCCCGACGTACGACGGTGGTCCCACGGGTTGTTGGTGGTGCCGTAGATCCCGTTGAAGCTCTGTATGTCCTGCAGCCCCACCGGCACGTTGGTCTTGCCGAGCACCACCGCGCCCGCGGCCTTGAGCCGCGACACCTGCACCGCGTCCTCGGCCGGCACGAAGTTCCGGTGCGGCGGCATGCCCCAGGTCGTGGGCAGCCCCGCGATGTCGTACGACTCCTTGACCGTCACCGGGATGCCCAGCAGGGGCCGGTCCTCACCGCGGGCCCGCGCCTCGTCGGCACCGCGCGCGGCGGCCCGCGCACGGTCGAAGTCCGGCACACAGATCGCGTTGATCGCCTCGTCGTCCCGTTCGATACGGGAGATCGCCTCGTCGGTCAGTTCCGCCGAGGTCACTTCACCGGCGCGCAGGGCAGCCGCGAGTTGGTCGGCCGTCGGGAAAGTTGACTCCATGGGTCCGACCGTATGGGCCGGTGGGAGGGGGCACGAAATGCCGCTTCACGCAACGGAGTTGAGGTGTCGGTACTCATGCATTGCCACCGCGGCGGGGCACCTGGTTGGCGCCCCGCCGCGGTGGCTCCGCCGTCGGTCAGTCGGCCGGGGTCAGTGCGACCTCGGAGCTGCCGGAGAGGGGCGGCAGGCCGTCCGGGGGCGTGTCCGTGTAGGTGGCGTTGAAGACCGCCTTGAGGTTGTCCGAACCGGAGTGACCGCCGTCCAGGAACGTCTTGAACGATCCGGAGCAGCCATTGCTCGTCGACAGCGGGTGGCCGTGCGAGTCGTGGCCGAGGATGAACGAGACGCTGACCTTCGAGCAGTCCACCGGCTGGTCGTCGGTGACGGCGACCTGCCAGGTGACGGTGTCACCCCAGTGGAACGCCGTGCCGCCGTGCGGAGCCGGGTCGGTGGTGAGTGAGACGACCGGCGCCTTGTTGCCGACGACGACGGGGACGGACGCGGAGGCCGAGCGCCCGGTGCTGTCGGTGACCTTCAGCGTGGCGTCGTAGACCCCGTTCTCGGTGAACGTGTGCTTCGGGTTGGCCTCCCTGGAGTCCACGGTGCCGTCGGCGTCGAAGTCCCAGGCGTAGCGCAGGGCGTCACCGTCGGCGTCCTTCGTGCCGGCGCTGGAGAACTGGACCGTCAGCGGCCTGGTGCCGTTGACCACGTCCGCTGCGACCTTGGGCTCCGGGGTGCGGTTGCCCCGGGTGAAGTCGATGCGGGCGAGCTGGGCCTCGGGCAGTTCCGCGAAGTACCCGGTGCCGTACTCCAGGACGTACAGCGCGCCGTCCGGGCCGAATTCGGCGTCGATCGGGCCGTCCGTCTTGATCGAGGGGATCGCGTCCTCGATCTTCTGGACCTCGTTCTTCTTGCCGAGGGTGATGGCCTTCATCTGGTCGCGGGTCCACTCGTAGAAGAGCGGCTTGCCGTCGAAGTACTGGGGCCAGCGGTTCTGGGCCTTGTTCCGCGGGTCGTAGCGGTACGCCGAGCCACCCATGGGGCCTATGCCGCCCGTGCCGAGTTCGGGGAACGTCGGGGAGGCGTCGTAGCCGTAGACGATCTCCGCGTCCTCGACCGGGGGCAGCACGCTCCGGCCGGTGTTGTGGCGCGAGTCGTTGACCGGCTTGGCGCAGTTGAACGCGCCGCTGGAGGTCTTGGTGGCGAAGTCGTAGTCCTGGTACGGCTGGTCCTGGGTCACGCAGAACGGCCAGCCGTAGTTGGCGGGGCGGTCGATGACCATCCAGCGCCCCTGGCCGGCGGGGCCGCGGTTCGGGTCGGCGGTTTTGGCGTCGGGTGAGTAGTCGCCGACGTAGACCTCGCCCGTCTTGTCGTCCACTCCGAAGCGGAACGGGTTGCGCAGACCCATGGCGTAGATCTCCGGGCGGGTCTTCGGGGTGCCCGGCGCGAAGAGGTTGCCGTCCGGTACCGCGTAGCCGCCGTCGCGCTTGACCTTGACGCGCAGGACCTTGCCCCGCAGGTCGTTGGTGTTGCCCGCGGTGCGCCGCGCGTCGTAGGCCGGGTTGCGGTCGGTTCGGTCGTCGAGCGGGGCATAGCCGTCGGAGGAGAACGGATTGGAGTCGTCGCCGGTCGACAGGAACAGGTTGCCCTTGCCATCGAAGTCGATCTTGCCGCCGACGTGGCAGCAGAGGCCGCGGTCGGCCGGCACGTCGATGATCTTCTGCTCGGTGGCGTAGTCGAGCTTGTTGCCCGCGAGCTTGAACCGCGACAGCCGGGTGACGCCCTTGTACTTGGCGAAGTCCTCGGCCTTGCCGGTCTCCGGGGCGTCCCCTTCGTTGACGCCCGGGGTGGCCGGGTCGTCCATGGGGGTGTCGAGGCGGGGCGAGTAGTAGAGGTAGACCCAGTGGTTCTTGGCGAAGCCGGGGTCGACGGCGACGCCCTGCACGCCTTCCTCGTCGTGCTGGTAGAGCCCGGCGGGGCTCTTCTTCATGTCGGCGGCGAGGAAGTTCACGCCGCTCTTGGGGTCGTGGATGCGGACCTCGCCCGTACGCGCCGTGTGCAGCACCCGCCGGTCGGGCAGGACCGCCAGGGCCATGGGCTCACCCGGGCGGTCGTTGAGGGTGACCTTCTGGAAGTCCGACGATGCCGGCGGCACCGGGTCCGACGGGGCGGCCTGGGCTACGGGGAGGGGGAGGAGCCCGACGGCTCCGGCCAACGCAGCCGCCCCCACGAGTGTGACGATTCGTCTGTTGCGCACTCAGAACTCCTTCGGTCCGGCCAGAGGGTGAAAAGCCAGGCGGAATGCGTGAGTTGGACGCTAGAGCGCCTACTTTCAACTCGTCAAGGACAAAGTTTCAATCTTTTCAAGAAAAGTCTGCCCTTGCATTTCATGTCTTTTCGGGCACGTCCGGGACCCGCCCCGCGCAAGACGCCGGGCGGGTACGACATATGACACTGAGTCAGCTACGGGCGCGCAGGGCCGCGAGGTTGTTGTAGCCGATCCGGGCATACTCCAGGGACTGACCGGGAACGGTCGCGCTCGGTGCGGTGTCCTGCTCGACCATCGGGTTGCGGTAGTTCTTCGCACCCACCCGGGTGAAGAAGGTCCGGTAGTCGATGTCGCCCGTGCCGAAGGGCACCATGTCGTAGCCCAGGCCGCTCTGCGGATTGACCACGCCGTCCTTGGCGTGGAAGAGCGGGAAGCGGTCGCTGTTGCGGACCACGAGCCCGGCCGGGTCGAAGACCTTCTCACGCTGCGAGCCGTCGTGTGCGGTGTACGTGTGGAACTTGTACTGGGCCACGTGCGCCCAGAAGACGTCCAGCTCCAGATAGACGCTCTTGCGGTCCGTCACCTTCAGGAAGTACTCGAGCTTGCGGATACCGGAGCTGCGGGTTGGCCGGCCCTCGGCGTCGAGCGGGCCGCCGTCGAGCAGGAAGTCGTAGGCACTGTCGTGGTTGTGGGTGTAGAGCTTGATGCCTGCACGGCGGGCGATGGCGCCCATGGTGTTCCACTTCTGCGCGGCGACGTCCCAGTCGGCCCGGTAGGGCGTCGCGGTGGGGTCACCGCCGGTCCCCATGTGCTCCATGCCGAGGATGTTGGCTATCTCCAACTGGCGCTTGAAGGTGTCCAGGTCGGACGGGGTCAGCGGCCAGGACGGGGGGATGAAGCCGTGGCTGCCCTGCGCCCGCAGGCCGTAGTCGTCGAGCCAGGAGCGCAGCAGCTTCGCACCCTGGACGGTGCCCAGATCGGCGCCGCCGGGCGCGCCAGCGTGCTGGCCGTAGCCGGCGAACTCCACCTGGCGGTAACCGAAGCGCGCCAGCTGCTTGAACACCTCGCGGAAACCGGAGGGCAGATCGGAGGCCAACGGGTCACGGCCGACCGCGTCACGCACGGTGTAGAGGATGATGCCGCGCTTGTGCGGCGGGACCAGAGCGGAACGCCCACCATCCTGGCCGGCGGCTTCCGCTCCGTCCTGCGCCAGAGCGGGCGCGGCGCCGAAGACCGGGGCGGCCACCGCCGCGGCGGTGGCGGCCGTGCAGGTGCTGAGGAAACGGCGGCGGCTGACGCCTAGTGCGCGGCGCAGGGAGTCGCCGGTGACGGCTTCGTCGTTGAACGCGGTCACAGTGGTTCTCTCTTTCGTTGTCGCGGTGTTGCGGCGGGCGGTGGGCGGTGTCATGGACCACCGAAGGCGAGTGAGGGCAGGGGCGGCAGGCCTGTGCCTCGAACGGCTGAGTCTCGGCGGCTGCCGATGTGGTTACGGCGTGCGAGTGGGCGACAAAGGGCCGCCGGCGACAAATGCGGGGTACCTGAGAGTTGTTGGCCCTGCGCTGGGTCGGGCCGTCCTCCGTAGGCCGGTCGAACGAGCGGCGCGCCGCGCGACCTGAGCGCGCCGTCAGTCGTGAACCACTGCGTGGTCCCTGTGCACGAAGGGACCGTAACCTCGTTCGTCCGGGACCGGAACCCCTTGCGCAAGAAGACGGCAAACTTCTTCCCGAGTCAGGACAAAGCCGTGTCCGGTCAGCACACCTAGTTGTCGCCGCCCCCGAAGGCGGCGTCGAAGGAGGCCGAAGGCGGGTCGAAGTCGAACCGCTTCAGATGGGCGAGGGCTTGCGGCGCACCGGCGAGGCGGTCCATGCCGGCGTCCTCCCACTCCACGGAGATCGGCCCGTCGTAGCGGATCGAGCGCAGCATCCGGAACACGTCCTCCCAGGGGACGTCGCCGTGCCCGGCGGAGACGAAGTCCCAACCGCGCCGCGGGTCACCCCAGGGCAGATGGGAGCCCAGCCGCCCGTTGCGCCCGTCCAGACGCTTGCGGGCCTCCTTGCAGTCGACGTGGTAGATCCGGTCCCGGAAGTCGTAGAGGAAACCGACCGGGTCCAGGTCCTGCCAGACGAAGTGGCTGGGGTCGAAGTTGAGCCCGAAGGCCGGGCGGTCGTCCACCGCCTCCAGGGCGCGCTTGGTGGTCCAGTAGTCGTAGGCGATCTCGCTCGGATGGACCTCGTGGGCGAAGCGGACGCCCTCGGCGTCGAACACGTCCAGGATCGGGTTCCAGCGCTCCGCGAAGTCCTCGTAGCCGCGCTCGATCATCCGCTCCGGTACCGGCGGGAACATCGCCATCAGATGCCAGATGGACGATCCGGTGAAACCGACGACCGTGTCGACGCCGAAGGCGGCCGCGGCCCGCGCCGTGTCCTGGATCTCGGCCGCGGCCCGTCGGCGAACCCCCTCCGGCTCCCCGTCGCCCCAGATCCGGGCGGGCAGGATGCCCTGGTGCCGTTCGTCGATGGGGTGGTCACAGACGGCCTGGCCGACGAGATGGTTGGAGATCGCCCAGCACTTCAGGCCGTACTTCTCCAGCAGGGCGCGCCGACCGGCCAGGTAGGACGGATCGGTCAGGGCTTTGTCGATCTCGAAGTGGTCGCCCCAGCAGGCGAGTTCGAGTCCGTCGTAGCCGAAGTCGGCGGCCAGTCGGCAGACCTCCTCCAACGGCAGATCGGCCCACTGACCGGTGAACAGGGTGAACGGGCGTGGCATGGTGTGCCTCCGAGCGGGGTTCCTGGCCGGATCTCTAGCGGACTTCGGCCTCGACGGCCTGGACAGGGGTTGTGGACTGTTGGCGGTTGGCTGTGCGCAAGCGTGTTCTGGCGTGCATGAGTGAGTGTCCGGGTTGCGGCAGGTGTGACTGCGTGGGTGTGAATGAAGGTTCCTGGGTCGAATGTGTGACCTTCACCGGTGGTGGTCGTTGGGTGGGGGGAGCGGTTGTTCGGGTGCGCCGGGATGAGGGGTGAGGGGGATGGGCGGGCTGCGGGACATGGCGGCGCCGTTTGTCGCCCTGGGTCCGTCCGGTGTGGCGGTCCGCGGCCGACTCAAGTACCTGACGGTGGAGGATGAGAAGGTTCTTCGTCTGGTCGGTGACCTGCTCGGTACGCTCGCCTCCCGGGATCTGAAAGCACGGTGCGCGGCCGGGCTGGACCATGACACCGGCCAGTGGGCCGAGCGCAAGAGGACCCTGACGCAGGAGTCCTCCTCCCGATGGGCAGGGTCGATCACCAAGGCCACCCACGATCAGTGGGCGCTGGCCAGGCGCGGGCAGCTCGCGCACATCCAGAGCCTTCAAGCGGGGGTGCGCACCATCGCGCACCGGCTGTCCCTGCCGGTCGGAGAGAAGGGCGGCAAGCGCGCTCCGGGCGGCTATCGCAGCAAGCAGGAGTGGCATGCGAAGGCCCGCCGCCTGCACGTGCTCGAAGACCGGCTTCAGGCGGCGCGGGCGGACTGGGAGGCCGGAGTCGTGCACGTGGTGCGCGGCGGGAAGCGGCTGCTGAACACCCGCCACCACCTCGACGCCGCACAGCTCACCGAGGAGCGGTGGCGCGCACGCTGGCAGGCCGGGCGCCGGTTCCTTGAGGCCGACGGCGAGTCCGGGAAGCGGTTCGGCAACGAAACCATCCGCGTCACCTGCGACGGCGAGGTCTCCCTCAAACTCCCCGCCCCGCTGGCGCATCTGGCGAACGCACCGCACGGCCGGTACGTGCTCGCCTGCAGGGTGGCGTTCGCGCACCGGGGCGAGCAGTGGCGCGACCGTGTCACCGCGAACCGGGCCGTTGCCTACCGCATCCACGAAGACACCACACGCGGCCGCTGGTACCTCACCGCATCGTGGACGATCCCGCCGGTCACAACCGTGCCGCTCGCGGCGGCCCGCGCGAACGGGCTGGTGGGCGTCGACACCAACGCCGACCACCTGGCCGCCTGGCGCCTGGACGCCCACGGCAACCCCGTCGGCGAACCTGCCCGCTTCGGCTACGACCTGTCCGGCACCGCCGCCCATCGCGACGCCCAGATCCGGCACGCCCTGATCCGCCTGCTGCACTGGGCCGAACGGCACCACGTCGCGATCGCGATCGAAGACCTCGACTTCGCCGCGGAGAAGACCCGTGAGAAACACGGCCGCCGCAAGAAGTTCCGCAACCTCATCTCCGGTATGCCCGTCAGCAGACTGCGGGCCCGGCTCGTGAGCATGGCGGCCGAACTCGGCATCACCATCATCGCCGTCGACCCCGCCTACACCAGCCGCTGGGGCGCCCAGCACTGGCAAAAACCCCTGACGTCCAAGAACAGAAAGATCACCCGCCACGACGCAGCCGCCGTGGCGATCGGCAGGCGCGCTTTGGGGCACCCGATTAGGCGACGGACGGCACCGCCCCCTGCTCACCGGAGTGATGAGCAGGGGCATCGGACCGTCCAGGCCCGACCGGGTACCCCGAGGTGTGAGGGACCCCGCCCCCGCATTCCCGGACCACGGACACGATCCGTGCCGCCGGACGCGGAACGAAAGCGGGAGACCAGGACACCCAAAACCGTTCGGGATGTCCGCAGGGACCAGGAACGGGTCCAAGACTCACTCCTGCTCACTGATTAGGAACGGTGTAGACGGAGTTCTTCTGCGCGCTCTCCTCCACCGCGGCGAGCACCCGCTGCACCTGCAGACCGTCGGCGAACGACGGCCTCGGGTCGGTGCCGGACGCGATGGCCTCGACCAGGTCGCGGGCCTGGTGGGCGAAGGTGTGCTCGTAGCCGAGCGCGTGACCCGGCGGCCACCAGCCCTCCAGGTACGGGTGCTCGGGCTCGGTGACGTCGATCCTGCGGAACCCCGCCGTGGCGGCGGGCTCACGGTGGTCGTGGAAGGACAGCTCGTTGAGCCGCTCCAGGTCGAAGGCGAGCGAACCGAACTCGCCGTTCACCTCCAGCCTCAGGGCGTTCTTGCGCCCCGACGCCATACGGGTCGCCTCGAACATGGCGAGCGCCCCTGAGGCGAGTCGGCCGGTGAAGACGGCCGCGTCGTCGACCGTCACCGGCCCGCGCCGGGTGCCACCGGGGGCGGTCAGGCCGGTGGAGGCACCGTCGAGGCGGGGGCGTTCCTTGACGAAGGTCTCCATCTGGGCGGAGACCCCGACCAGCACCTCACCCGCCAGGTACTGGGCGAGGTCGACGATGTGCGCGCCGAGGTCCCCGAGCGCCCCCGACCCCGCGTGCTCGCGCTGCAGTCGCCACGTCAGCGGGAAGTCGGGGTCGACCAGCCAGTCCTGGAGGTAGCTGACGCGTACGTGGCGCAAGGTGCCGAGTCTGCCGTCGGCGATGAGCCTGCGTGCGAAGGTGAGGGCGGGCACGCGCCGGTAGTTGAAGCCCACCATGGCCAACTGACCGCGCGAGTGGGCCTCTTCGGCGGCCGTGACCATGGCCTCCGCCTCCGCGACCGAATTGGCCAGCGGCTTCTCGCACAGTACGTGCTTGCCCGCCTCCAGCGCCGCGATGGCGATCTCCGCATGGCTGTCGCCCGGTGTGCAGATGTCGACGAGTTGCACGTCATCGCGGGCTATGAGGGCGCGCCAGTCGGTCTCCGCCGCGGCCCAGCCGTGCTTGTCGGCCGCCGCCCGCACGGCGTGCGCGTCGCGGCCGGCGATCGCGGCCAGGACCGGCCGCAGCGGCAGGTCGAACACGTGCCCTACGGTGCGCCACCCTTGTGAGTGCGCGGCGCCCATGAACGCGTAGCCGACCATGCCCACGCCGAGGGTCGGCGGTGCGGTCCGACTGTCGCTGTGTTCCATACGGATTCCTCCTCGTCGGAGTGTCACTGACTCATGGCTGTGTTCGTGGGGCGCACGGCCCGGGCCGGTCAGACGAAGCCGGTCGGCAGGTACTGGTCGACGTTGTCCTTGGTGACCACGGCCGAGTAGAGGGTCAGCGAGGTCGGGATCTCGAACTCGGCGAGGCCGCCGAGGCCCTTGCCCTGGCCGAGCGCCCGGGCGAGGTCGATGGCGGAAGCGGCCATCGTCGGTGGATACAGGACGGTCGCCTTGAGCACGCTGTTACCGGCCTTGATGGCGTCCATCGCGGACTTGGCGCCCGCGCCGCCGACCATCAGGAAGTCGTCCCGACCGGCCTGGTCGATGGCGCGCAGCGCGCCCACGCCCTGATCGTCGTCGTGGTTCCACAGCGCGTCGAAGCTCGACTGGGCCTGCAGCAGTTGCGCCATCTTGGCCTGGCCGGACTCGACCGTGAAGTCGGCCGCCTGGCGGGCCACCTTCTTGATGTTCGGGTAGTTCTTCAGGGCGTCGTCGAAGCCCTTGGTGCGCTGCTGGGTCAGCTCAAGGTTGTCGAGGCCGGCCAGTTCCACGACCTTGGCGTTCTTCTTGTCCTTGAGCTGTTCGCCGATGTAGTGGCCGGCGTTGAGTCCCATGCCGTAGTTGTCGCCGCCGATCCAGCAGCGGTACGCCTGCTGGGAGCCGAACACACGGTCCAGGTTGACGACGGGGATACCCGCCTTCATGGCCTGCAGGCCGACCTGGGTGAGTGCCTTGCCGTCGGCCGGCAGGACCACCAGGACGTCGACCTTCTTGTTGATCAGCGTCTGGATCTGACCGATCTGCTGAGCGGTGTCGTTGGACCCCTCGGTGATCTCCAGCGTGACGTCGGAGTATTTCTTCGCCCGCGACTTGGCGTTGTCGTTGATGGCGTTGAGCCAGCCGTGGTCGGCCTGGGGGCCGGCGAAGCCGATGGTGACAGCCTTGCCCGGCTTGTCGTCCGCGACCGGGGCGGCATTGTCCGCGGCCTTTTCCTGGTTTTTGGGCTCATTGCTGGTGCAGGCCGTCAGCAGCGCGCCGGCGGAAACGGCTGCGGTGCCGAACAACAGTGACCTGCGGCTGGTGGCGGGGGTTCGTGCCATGGCGGGTGGCCCCTTCGACTGGGCGGTGTGCGTCGGATGGAGGAGGTGGGGGTACGGGACGGCGGTGTCAGGGGCCGCCTTTGGCGGCGTCGCACGGCGTCAGGCGTCGCCGCCGCGTAGCGAGCGGCGCTGGACCAGGACGGCGGCGACGATGATGGCGCCCTTCGCGATCTGCTGGACAGCGGTCTCGAGGTTGTTCAGGGCGAAGATGTTGGTGATCGTGGTGAAGACGAGGACACCGAGGACGGAGCCGATGATGGTGCCGCGACCGCCGCTGAGCAGGGTGCCGCCGATGATCGCCGCGGCGATGGCGTCCAGCTCGTAGAGGTTGCCGTTGGTGTTCTGACCCGAGCCGGCGAGCACGATCAGCATGAACGCGGCGATACCGCAGCACAGTCCGGACAGCAGGTACAGGTACAGGCGCTGGCGGCGGACGTCGATGCCGGCGAGGCGTGCCGCTTCCGCGTTGCCGCCGACCGCGACGGTGCGGCGGCCGAAGGTGGTCCGGTTGAGCAGCAGCCAGCCGATGACCGTGACAGCGGCGAAGATCAGAACGAGGGGCGGGATGCCGAGGATGTAGGCGTCCCTGCCACCGAGATCGAGCACCGATTGGACGCTCACGACCTGGGTGCTGCCGTCCGTGATCTGCAACGCCAGGCCCCGGGCGGAGGCGAGCATGGCCAGCGTCGCGATGAACGGCACCATCCTGCCGTAGGCGATCAGCAGACCGTTGACGAGACCACAGCCCACACCGACGATCACCGCCGTGAAGAGGATCCCCGCGAAGCCGAACTCCTGCGTGGCCACGGTCGTCGCCCACACCGAGGCGAGCGCCACCATCGCGCCTACCGACAGGTCGATCCCGCCGCTGGTGATGACGAACGTCATGCCGACGGTGACGACGCCGATCACGGACGCCTGGGTGAGGACGAGCTGCAGGTTGCTCGTCGCCAGGAACTGGTCCGGTGCGGTGATCCCGCCGACCGCGACGAGGACGGCGAGGACTCCGAGCAAGGACAGACTGCGCACGTCCCACCGCAGTCGGGGTCGGCGCGAACTCCCCTCGTCCTCCGCGGACTTGGCGTCGGACGTCGGCGCTTCCTGCTGCGCCGCAGTGGCCGGCTGCGTCATGGCGTCAGGCTCCCTTCCATCACAAGATCAAGTACACGGTGCTCGTCGAGCTCCCGGGCGTCCGCCGTGTGCACGACGCTGCCTTCGCGGAGCACCAGCACCCGGTCGGCGAGTCCCAGCACCTCGGGCACCTCACTGGACACGAGAAGTACGGCCAGGCCCTCGTCGGCCAGCCGGCGAATCACTGCGTAGAGCTCCGCCCGGGCGCCGATGTCGACGCCCCTGGTCGGTTCGTCCAGCAACAGCACCTTGCAGCCCCGCAACAGCCACCGTGCGAGCACCGCCTTCTGCTGGTTGCCACCGGACAGGGTCCTGATGGCGGCATCGGGATTGTCCGGCCGGAGGGACAGTTCCCGAACCGCCTGGTGCGCGGCGGCTCGTTCGTCACGCCGGTCGAGCCAGCCCGCGCGGGAGAACCGGGACAGGGTGGAGATCGAGACGTTGCTGCTGACGGACTCCAGCATCAGCAGGCCCTGCGCCTTGCGTTCCTCGGGCGCGAGGCCGATGCCGGCGCGGACGGCGGCGCGGACACTTCCGGGGCGCAGGGGTGCGCCGTCGACGAGGACACGGCCGCCGTCGGGCTTGCGTGCGCCGTAGATCGTCTCCAGGATCTCGCTGCGCCCGGACCCGACGAGCCCGGCCAGACCGACGATCTCACCGGGCCGCAGCTCCAGATCGACGGGCGCGAACTCCCCTCGCCGGGTCAGTCCTTCGACCCTCAGCACTGGATCTCTCCCTGCGGCGAAGCCGGCCTCGGGGCGCTCGGGGAAGACGTACTCCACGTTCCGCCCGGTCATCAGCGCCACGACCTCATCGGTCGGCGTCGATTCGGCGGGCAGGCCGCCCGCGACCGACCGGCCCTCCTTCAGGACCGTGACCCGGTCGCCGATGCGGCGGATCTCCTCAAGTCGGTGGGAGATGTAGATGACGGAGACACCGTCCGCCGTCAGATCGCCCACGATCCTGAAGAGGTTGTCCACCTCTTCGGGGTCGAGCGCCGCCGACGGCTCGTCCATCACGATCAACCGAACCTCGTGGGACAGCGCGCGGGCCATCGAGACGATCTGCTGTTGCGCCGCGGACAGGTCGCCGACGAGCGTCGTCGGATCGATCTCCGAGTGCCCCAGACGTTTCAGCAACTCCGCGGTCGCCTTACGGGCGGCGGAGCCGCGCACGACGAACCCGGCGGAGGTGGGTTCGTGCCCGAGGAAGACGTTCTCCGCGACGGACAGCCCCTCGATCAGGTCGAGTTCCTGGTAGATGGTGGCGATACCGAGACGCATGGCGGCGACCGGCGACCCCAGAGTCACACGCTCACCGCGCCAGGTGATCTCACCGCTGTCCGGCTGGTGAGCCCCGGCGAGCACTTTGATCAGAGTGGACTTACCGGCCCCGTTCTGGCCGAGCAGGCAATGGACCTCGCCGGCCTGGACCTCGAGATCCACACCGTCGAGGGCGCGAACGCCCGGGAACGACTTGGTGATACCGGACATGGTGAGCAGGGGTGGTTGTGGTGCCATGAGGATCCCCTCGGCGGATGCGGGCCGTGAGCGGGCAGGGCTGGGCAGGGTTGTTCAGGTACGTGGGCGGCTCTGGGATGCCCCTGGCGTCGTGTGCGCTGGGGCGCAGGGACTGAGGAGGGTCGGGCAGGGCAGGGCAGGCCTGATTGCGGCAACCATGCGGTGGTGGCGGCCGCCGACGCTTCATTCGGGGGTTACGGCGGTGATGTGGGTGGTGTCGCGGCGGCTCTACGGATGTCGCGGTGGCTCTACGGGTGTTGCGTGGGCGCCGTGGGGTTGCCGAGGCGCGATGGGCCCGCAGGATCGCCAATGGGGTGGCAGTGACGCTCGGTTCCAGTGGCGCCACGGGGTTGTAGTGGCGTGACTGTGGGTCCGTCGCCGGCGGGCGGGCAGCGGTCAGGCGGGTGAGAAGACGTGGTCGCTGATGAGCCGAGCCGCGCCGATGGCTCCGGCGACCGGCCCCAACTCGCCCAGCACGATCGGCAAGTTGCCCGTGGCCAGCGGCAACGACTGCCGGTACACCTGGGTCCGGACACTGGCCAGCAACGTGTGCCCGAGCCCGGTCACACCGCCGCCGATCACCACCAGCCCCGGGTTGAAGAAACTGACAAGGTTGGCGATGACCTGCCCCAGACGCTTCCCGCCCTCCCGGATCAGCTCCAGAGCCACCGTGTCCCCTGCCGCCGCGGCAGCCGACACGTCCTCGGCCGTCAGACGCCCGGCCGCCTCGAGCCGGGCAGCGAGCTGTACCGACCGGCCCTCACGGGCGGCCTGCTCCGCGTCACCGGCCAGCGCTGCACCGCTGAAGTGGGCTTCCAGACAGCCCCGGTTGCCGCACGCACACGCGCGACCTCCCGGTTCCACCTGAATATGACCGATGTCGCCGGCACTGCCGGTCGTCCCCCGGTAGACCTCACCGCCGACGACGATGCCGCAGCCGATGCCGGTGCCGATCTTGACGCACAGGAAGTCGCCCACGGAACGTGCGACGCCCGCGTGCTGCTCCCCCATGGCCATCAGGTTCACGTCGTTGTCGACCATGACCGGGCAGCCGAGTTCCTGGCTGAGCGCCTCCCGGATGGGAAAGCCGTCCCAGCCGGGCATGATCGGCGGCGCGACCGGTATGCCCTCGGGGAAGCGAACCGGTCCCGGGACACCGATACCGGCGCCGTCGAAACCCTCCGCGACACCGGAGTCCTTCAGCTTGGCAGCCACCGACAGCACCTGCTCGAAGACGGCCACCGGCCCCTCCCGGACATCCATCGGTTGATTCAGATGCCCCAGGACGTCCAACTCCGCGTTCGTCACGGCCACATCGATCGACGTGGCCCCGATGTCGACACCGAGGAAACGCAGTGTCGGCGCGAGCCGGATGTTGTGCGACCGCCGGCCGCCCCGGGACGGGGCCAGCCCGTCCGCGACGACCAGCCCCGTCTCCAGCAACCGGTCCACTTCGACTGCCAGCTTCGAACGGGACAGGTCCACCAGATCACCCATCTGGGCACGAGAGTTGGACCCGTTGTCACGCAGCAGACGAAGCAGCCGCGCCTGATGCGTGTTCTCAGGTCGAGCAGTCATCCGTCTCACGATCCCTCCTCTCCCCTCACCCATCGGCTGGGGCCAGACACCTGTCTCCGCCGACTGCGCCGTCAGGCTGTCGGGAAGGAACGTAACAACGATTTTCCAGAGTGGGAAGTACTTGCGCACGAACCAGGCGTTCTTTTTCCACACTCAGGACAAAGTCTGGTGGCTGGGTCTTCAGGAGCCCACTGCTGTTCACGGTGATCCACCGTCCGCGTCTCGACTCCCCGACGACCACCGCTCAAGTCCGCGGACCACGGCGCCGTGCCGTGTGGCCCGGTCGGACCGCGCTCTACGTGTCAAGCGGACCCCGCAGCAGGGGCCCCTCCGGACAGGAAGGGGCCCCTGATCATGGTCGTTTCCGCATACCTCAGCCGCTACACGGGATCCAACACGGGCCTCGCGGGAAGCCCCCCGTTCTTCTCGCAGCGCAACTCCTTGGCCATGGCCAGCGAGAAGGAGTGGGCCACGGTCGCGTAGGCGTCCTTCAACGCCTTGACGTTGTCCTGGGGATCCTTCGGCATGCCCCAGCGCTCCACGCCGATGGCGACGTGCGCCGCATTCGTGGAGTCGGTGAACTTGTCGCTACGGCACGCGAACCGGACCGATGCCCTGTTCGCCGACGCCAGGGTGCGCTCCCCCATCTTCAGCACGGTGAAATCCGGGGCCGGAGTTCCCGTCGGGGGGCTGCCATCCAGCCCCCAGGTGACTCGGATCGCAAAATCCGGAGTACCGTCCGCCGTGTAGATGCGGCAGACGTCGTCGCGTCCCCCGGTGGCGGCAGGAAACGCCTCGACGAGGTCCGTCGCGGCCCGCGCGACGGTGGACTTCTCCGCCGTCGTCCCGAACCGCGACGACCCCGTGATCACCTTCAGTGCCTTGGACGCGTCGGTGGACACGGCATCGCCACCGCACAGTTGCGTCCCCGCCACAGCCTTGTCGGCCGCCTCCTCGTCTCCGTCCCCACCACAACCGCTGACCCCGAGACACAACAAGCCGGTTACGACCGGGGCAAGGAGTCCAGCGCGCACCAACCTACGACTGATCACTGTCCGCATCCTTACTGTCCTCGGCCGCCAGTCTCAGCCGGACTCCGGGCGGTTGCCCTTTGGACGTGTTCTGGCACGGAAAGCCCAGCCCGTTCCTCGACGACTCATGGGTGACGCGGGGGCATGCCTCCGCCTGAAAGGGCATGCGACCCTCGTGCCCGACGGTGTGTCACACCAGGCGCCTGATCTCTCCGCGCACTCGGTAGAAACCGCCCGAGGAGGTGTGCAACGCGTCCACCACATAGCGTGAGCCGGGCTGGCGTATCGCACGCGGGAACTGGACGTTCCAACTCGGCTCATAGCCCTCGGAGACCACATGCACGCGCACTCGACCTCCTTCTTCGAAGCATTCCACGACCACTCCGCTCCCCGCTGCGGGGACAGCGCTGACCGTGGCCACGGAGGCGGCGGCGGTCAGCGGTGCGTACGTCGGCAGGGCAGCAGCCATCTTGACGTCCGCGGCAACCGGGACGTTGCCCGACTGAGCGGCGTTGATCGCGGCCTCGCTCGCGTCGATGCAGGCGAGTGAGCCGTCCGTGGAGACGATGTACAGCCTTTCGTCGTGGTACTGCATGGACAGCGCCGAGCCGCCCCCCGTACCGAGCTTCCACAGCCGGGTGCCGTCGGCGGTGAAGCAGTAGACGGAGGAAGCGGAGTCCCCCGCGAAGACGTATCGCCCGCCGGGGGACGTGGCACACGAGTACACCGCGGCGTCGCACTGGTAGGAGGCTTCGATCCGCCCGGAGGACTTGGCGAGCCGCTGGACGACACTCCGCCCCGTCCCGGCGTAGACCGCGTCCTCCTCCTGCCATCCGAAGAGCACGTTGCCGCTGGTCGCGGTGTGCCAGAGCTGGCTGGTCCCGTCCGCCGCGTAAGCCGTCACGCCGCGGCTGTGCCCGTGGTACACGGCGCGGTCGTCGGCCCGCACCATCCACCCTTGCGCCCCGGACGAGTTGCGCGACCACTGGAGCTCGTCCTCATGGTCGATGACCGTCAGACCGCCGTTGCGGTCCGAGACGTTCAGCACGCCCGCGTGGATGTCCAGCCAGAAGATGTCCACCTCAGCCGCTATCTCGTAGGCGGCGAACGGCACCTTCGCCGAGAGGTCGTACACCCGGCCGTCGTCACAGCCCGCGTAGATCCAGAAGTCGTCCGCCACCAGGCACTTCACGCCGTCGGGCAGGGAGTAGTGGGCCAACACCTCGCCGTCATGGCTCAGGTTGTAGACGCTGCCCTGCTGGTTGCCGACCCAGCAGCGGTCCTCGTCCACATGGATACCGAACGCCGAGGTGCCCGTACGGAACCGCCACAGCACCGGGGCGGTCGCCCGCGCTGTGGACGGGGCGGACGTCACCTGCCTGCGCGTCACGGGGCGGGCCGCACGCTGCCCCCGAACGGCGGGCGCGTACCCCTTCCGCACCTTCTCGGCGATCTTCTTCGCCGCCGCCGCGTTCGCCTTCTCCACGGTCGGGAAGGCGGAGGTCTGACGTTGCCCGTCCACGCCGATCCGTCCGTATCGCACGGAGACGGTGGTCCCCTCGACGGTCACCTCGTAGAACTTGTGGGCACCGCCGCTTTCCTGAGACAGCTCCAGATACGTCGTGTTCCCCGACTGTCGTGCCTGCGCAGCGGACACAGCACACCCCTCCCCAAAGGACCGGTCGGCCGATGCGGCCGATCTCCAGTAACTTCAAGCTATCGGCCACCACTGACATCGACGCCTGCTGCCGGAATCCGGGGATGGGGACGGGGATGTGGGCCTTCGTGGCGCACCGCGTACAGCAGACGGCCCCTCCTCTGGGCAGGAAGGGCCACCTGATCATGGTCGTTTCCGCATACCTCAACGGCTAGGCGGGATCCAGCACGGGCCTCTCGGGGAGCCCGCCGTTCTTCTCGCAGCGCAGTTCCTTGGCCACGGCCAGCGAGAAGGAGTGGGCCACGGTCGCGTAGGCGTCCTTCAACGCCTTGACGTTGTCCTGGGGATCCTTCGGCATGCCCCCGCGCTCCACGCCGATGTCGATGTGGGCCACTCTCGACGAGTCCAACAACCTGGCGCTCCGGCACGCGAAAAAGACGTACGCCTTGTCCGCCGCCGCCACGGACCTCTCCCCCATCTTCAGCACGGTGAAATTCGGTGCCGAGGCACCCGTCGAAGCGCCGTCTTCCAGATTCCCGGTGATCCTGAGCTCGAAATCCGGCGTGCCAATGGGCGTGTGGACACGGCAGGCGTCCTTGGGCACGGTAGGGACCGGGAACGCCTCGACAAGGTCCGCCGCGGTCTGCGCGACGGTGTACTCCTCTCCCGACGCCTCGAACCGTGACGACCCCGTGATCACCTTCAGTGCCTTGGACGCGTCGGCGGACACGGCATCGCCACCGCAGAGTTGTGTCCCCGCAACGACCTTGTAGTCCTTCGGAAGTTTGTCCTTATCTCCGCCCCCTCCGCAACCGGTGGCCCCGAGAAGCAACGAGCCGACCACGGCCGCGGAGAGGAGTCCCCCGCGTACCGACCCACGACTGATCACTGTCCGCATCCTTACGTGTCCTCGGCCGTCCACCGGCATCAGCCGGTCTCCGGGTCATTGCCCTGCTGGTTCTCCCGGTCGTTGCCGACCCCGTAGCCGATCAGCATCGATTCGCGTAGGTCCTGCCTGAACACACTGTCCTTGCCCACACCGTGATGCTCCAGGAACTTCGCCATCGGGGCCTCGGCCATGCTTTCTCCGGCGGAGTAGATCTGGCGACGCCCGCCGCGACGCCCGCCGTGGCCCCGCTTGGCGACGGCCTTCCGCGAGCGACTTCTCGGGGCCGAGCTTCTCGTAGAAGCCCTTGGAGAACTCCACCGACGAACTGTTGTCCTTCAGCAGCTCGTTGAGCTGCTGAAGTTCGGCGTGTGTGATGTCCTGCCCCTTGGCCGCCAGAGCGGCGGCGCGGGCGGCCTCCTCCTGGTCCAGCTTCGTGTACGTCGGAGCGCTGAAGTCCTTGCGGTCGGTGACGTTGGCCTCGAGGGTGTTCTTGAGGGCGAGGTCGGTGTCGTTGCAGTTGTCGACGATGAGGTCGATCCTCTTCTGCCACGACTCGATGTTCTGCCGCTCCTCCCGCACGAACTTGCTGTAGTCGGGGTCGTGCCGCGCCGCGGTGCTTTCGGACAACGGGTTCCGCGCCGTGACCTTGCCTTTGCCGTCCACGCGGATGCCGGCCGCGGGCCCCTCGTGGTCCCGGATGTTGACCAGGTCGTCCTTGGCCTTCTTGATGGCCGCGTGACCCTCTTCGAGGATCAGCTTCACGCCCTTGGCCTCGGCCGCGGCGTCCGCGAACTCCTTGACCGTCTTACCGATGAAGCGCCTTGGTGACCCCTGCGTTGACGCCCTCCCAGGCCGCCCTGTCCGCCTTCGCCTTCATCCCGTCGGCGGCGTCGGTGGCGAGCTTGTCCAGCTTCCCCGCCATCTCCGACCAGTCGTCGGCGGCGGCCTTTAGCTTCGCCACCGGGGCGTCGATGATGTCCTCGTACTTCAGTCCTCAGGTGGGTCTGCCAGAAGTCTGCACCTTCAGCACGGCCGAACCGCTCACGAAGTTCCCGTTGGTCAGCGCCGTCGCCGCGTCGAACGTGGAGGAACGGGCGATGTCGCCCTCCTTCCCAAACCGTCCCAGCAGGTCATACGCGTCATTGCCGATGGCGCCGAGGTCGTCCCGATTGACCACCAGGTCGTTCCCGCCGCCGCCACCTCCGCCGCCGTCGGCCGGAATGCTGTTGATCTGCATGGCAGTCCGCTCGGCAGCCGCCGCGCGCAGTTCGGCCCATTCTTGCTCGAACGTCATGAACTCCCCCAGTCCATTCGAGCAGGCCACTCCACCGTACTCTCGCGACCACCGACCTGATCACCTGTCACTTGTATCATCAACCGCCCACAGCGGGCCGGTAGTTGATTCCCCGAAGCCCGGGCGACAACGATCGAACCCTGGCAGGGTCATGCCCCGTGCAACCGGTCTCCCCGCCTGCCCGAAGACGGAAGATGCGACCCCGAAACGACCACTCGCGATTCGTCAGACCCCAGAGGGAGTACCAGCGACATGGAAGTGACGTCTCGGGATGCCGTCCCGGGCCTGCTCGGTGAGATGGTGCCGGAGTTGCAGGACCAGGCGAAGGCTGCGGCGGGACTGGACCTCTACGACTTCCTCAAGGACGTCTTCACCGAAGGGTTCCTCATTCCGAAGCTCTGCGCCTCGGCGACGGATGGCCCGGACGGCGACGTACTCAAGAGGTGTTTCCGGTTCGTCGAGATCTTGCTGGCCAGTCCGGACACGTCGATCGGGGCAGCGGCCCTGTTCCAGGTGATCGAGCCGCTTTTCGACGAGGAGCGACTGCTGGTGGCCTCCTTCCCGGAGATGGGAGAGGAGGCGCTTGCCATCGCAGTGGGCACCCTGGACCCCGACCGGCTCTCCTCCAGCGCCAGGCACGCCTTGCGACCGTACTTGGGGAGGCCTGACCAGTAACCGCGGACCGGCTTCAGCCCTCCGAAGGTCGCCACCTTGCAGGGTCGGGACAGGGGCTCAACAGGTCGAGCACCATCAGCGCCTGAGAAACCCGAGGAGCCGCAGGTCAGGCTTCCTTCTTGACCGGCTCCAGAATCGCCACGCACTCCACATGATGCGTCATCGGAAGAATGTCGGCTTGAGCAAGTCTCGAAAAAGGCCAGGTCAGAGGCCATTTCTCGGATCGCTGTCCCGCCTGCGGGAGCCCGGAGCGTCAAACGAGCGTCATGAAGTACAGGCTGCCTTCAGAGGGCGATGAGCCCTTGTCGGTTCGTGAGGCCGGCCTACCGATAGCCCGCCAACTCCGACGGCCGGTGGATCGGGCCGGTGATCTGGGTCAGAGGTCTGCCCGTGCCGTGGTTGGCCCGGGCGATGATCTCCGCGGTGATGGAGACGGCCGTCTCCTCGGGTGTGGAGGCTCCAAGATCGAGGCCGATGGGGGAACGCAGCCGGACCAACTGGCTCTCCGTGACACCCTGCTCGCGCAGGCGGCGCATGCGCTCGTCGTGGGTGCGCCGGGAACCCATGGCCCCGACGTAGGCGACGGGCAGGTCGAGTGCCAGGCGAAGCAGCGGGATGTCGAACTTGGCGTCATGCGTGAGGACACATACGGCGGTGCGCTCGTCCACCTCGGTGCGTTCCAGGTAGCGGTGGGGCCAGTCGACGACCACTTCGTCCGCGCGCGGGAAGCGGGCGGGAGTCGCGAAGACGGGGCGGGCGTCGCAGACGGTGACGTGGTAGCCCAGGAAGCGGCCGGCCCGGCTGAGGGCCGCGGCGAAGTCGACGGCACCGAAGACCAGCAGGCGCGGCGGGGACGCATGGACATGAACGAGGACGGACAGCCGTTCGGGGCATTCGTCTGCCTGCCCGCCGATGTCGATGCGGACGGTGCGGCCCGCCCGCATCAGGGCCCTGGCCCGGTCGGCCACGGCCCGGTCCGTCGGGCCGCCGTCCACGCGCCCGTAGGCGGCATGGCCGCCGCCGAGCACGCTCAGCGTGGAGCCGAGGAGACGATCCGGGCCGTCCACGACCTGTGCCACGGCGACCGATCGCCCTTGAGCGATCTCGGAGAGGGCCGTGGACAGGTGCGGCTGGGCTGCGGGATCGATGCGCTGGACGAGGACGTCGAGTTCGCCGCCGCAGGTCAGACCGACTGCGAAGGCGTCGTCGTCGGAGTAGCCGAACCAGGCCCGCTGCGGCGTGCCCCGGTCATGGAGCACCTGCCGGCACACCTCGTAGACCGCTCCCTCGACGCAGCCGCCGGAGATGCTGCCGACGGCGTTGCCGTCCTCGTCCACGGCTACCGACGTACCGACCGGCAGAGGGGCACTGCCGTGCACGCCGACGACGGTGGCCAGGGCGAAGGGGCGTGCCTCGCGGCACCAGCGGTGCAGAGCGTCCGCGATGTTCAGCATGGCAGTTCTCCATGTCTCCATGGCAGGACCAGGATCGGAAGGTGAACGGGCCGCCGCCACGACGCCGGGGAAACGTCACGCGGCGGCGGCCCTGGGAGGTCCGGCAGCCGGATGGGGCAGGCTGCCGGACGAGCGGCGTGCGCTCCGTCGGCCCGATGGCATGGATCAGAGCAACGCCTCGGCAGTGATGGGCAGTTCGCGGACGCGGCGGCCGGTGGCGTTGAAGACCGCGCTGGCGATGGCGGGCGCCACGCCGATCATCACCAGCTCCCCGAGGCCCTTGACGCCGAGCGGGTCGGCCTCGCGGTCCTCGCCGTCCAGGTAGATCGCCTTGAGGTCGGGGACATCGGCGTTGACGGGGACGAGGTAGTCGGCGAGGTCGGCGTTGACGATCCGCCCGTCGCGGTGGTCGGTGACCGTGTGCTCCAGCAGGGCCGTTCCGATGCCGCCGACCATGCCGCCGAGAGCCTGGCTGTCGGCGAGCTTGGGGCTGATGATCCGGCCCGCGTCGTACACGCCGAGCACCCGCCGTACCCGCACCAGGCCCAGCGTCGCGTCGACGGCCACCTCGGCGAAGGTCGCGTTGTAGCCGTAGAAGGAGTGCCGCTCCGGGCCGGACGGCGGCGCGAAGGAGCCGTCCGCTTCCAGGTGGGTGCGGTCGTTGCGGGCGAGCAGCCGCCGGTACGTCTCCCCGCGCGTGGGGTCGTTCTTCACGTGCAGTCGGCCGCCCCGCACCACGACATCGCCGGCGGCCACCCCGTACAGCGGCGACTCGCGGTCTCCGACGGCCAGTTCGATCGCCTGACGGCGGACTTTGTTGCAGGCGTCGAGGGTGGCGGAGCCGACGCTGGCCATGGTCATCGAGCCGCCGTGCGGTGGGGTCGGCGGGTAGAGGGAGTCCCCCAGCCGGAAGGTGACCGTGCGCACGGTGAGTCCGAGGGCGTCGGCGGCGACCTGGGTCTGGGAGGTGTAGGTGCCCGGGCCCATGTCGGTGGCGGCGGCCTCGACCAGTGCGGTGCCGTCGGCGTCGAGGCGGGCGCGGGCCTGGGCGGGCATGCGGGCGGTGTCGTAGACGCCGGCGGCCATGCCCCTGCCGATCAGCCAGTCTCCCTCACGTGTCGAGCGGGGCCTGTGGTTGCGGCGATCCCAGCCGAACTCGCGGGCGCCGACTGCATAGCACTCGCGCAGCCGACGGGTGGAGAACGGCAGCCCGGACGACTCGTCCTCGTTCGGCTCGTTGCGCCGGCGCAGCTCGATCGGGTCGACGCCGAGCTTGTGGGCGAGTTCGTCCATGGCCGACTCGATGACGAAGGAGGCCGTCTGGAAGCCGGGGCCGCGCATGTACAGCGGTGTGGGCAGGTCCAGCGGCACCGTCCGGTACCTCTGGGACACGTTGGGCATGCTGTAGAGCATCTGCCCGGCCGCCAGGATGGCCTCGGTGAACGTCTCGTACGACGACGTCTCGGCGTCCAGCTCGTGCGCCGCGGCGGACAGCCGGCCGCGCCGGTTGCTGCCGAGGCGCAGGCGGTACTCGTACGAGGGCCGGAAACCCGTACCCAGGTACATCTGCTTGCGGCTCAGCACGAGCTTGACCGGACGCTTCGTCTCGCGGGCGGCCAGCGCGGCGACGACCACGTGCGGCCAGCAGCGCAACGCCGTGCCGAAACCGCCGCCGACGAACGGCGAGATGACGCGCACCGCGTCCGTCTCCAGGCCGAACACCGCCGCGAGTTCGGTCTGCGTGCCCACCACCCACTGGGTCTTGTCCCACACGGTGAGCTTGTCGCCGTTCCAGCGGGCGATGGTGGCGTGCGGCTCCATCGGGTTGTGGTGATTGCGCGCCGTGCGGTACGTCAGGTCCAGTCGTACGGCCGCCGAGCGCAGGGCCGCTTCGGCGTCGCCGCGCGCGTAGCGGGTCGGCTCGTCCGGCTCGGCCTCGGTGAGGTCGGTCGAAGGCCGCTCGGCGTCGTAGCCGACCTTGACCACGCTCGCGCCGTGTTGCGCGGCCTCAAGGGTGGTGGCGACCACTACGGCGACCGGCTGTCCGTGGAAGCGGACGCGGTCGTCCTGGAAGACGCGGAGTCGCCGGCCGGGCGGGTTGTTCGACCCGGAGTTGTCGCGATACGGCAGCTTCGGCGCGTTGCGGTGGTGGAGCACCTTCAGGACGCCCGGAAGGGCTTCGGCGGCGGCGCTGTCGATCGACGTGATGCGACCGCGGCCGATGGCTGCGTCGACGATGACGGCGTGCACGGACCCCTCGACCTCGTGCTCGGCGGCGTACAGCGCCTGTCCGGTGACCTTCAGCCGGCCGTCCACCCGGGACAGCGGCGCACCCACGGCTGCCTGCGGCTGGGGGCTCACTTGGCACCTCCTACGACGCGAAGCTGGCGTTCGACAGTGCGCTTGAGCAGCTCGACCTTGAAGCGGTTGTGCTGAAGGGGACGGGCGCCGTCCGCCGCCTTCGCGGCAGCGGCCGACCAGAGGGCCCCCGAGGGGCGTTCACCGACGAGGTGCTGTTCGACGGCGGGCAGCTTCCAGGGCACCGTGCCCACGCCCCCGGCGGCGACCTTCGCCTCGCGGATCACCCCGCCGCGTACGTGCAGCGCGACGGCAGCCGACGTCAGGGCGAACTCGTACGACTGCCGGTCACGCACCTTCAGGTAGCCGGACCTGAGCGGGCGCGGGAGAGCGGGAATCTCCACTGCTGTGATCAACTCGCCTTCACGCAGGGCTTGTTCACGTTGCGGGGTACTGCCCGGCCGCAACAGGAAGTCCGCGAAGGACATCTGACGTGCCCCGTCCGGGCCCAGCAGGTGCACCCGTGCCTCCAAGGCGGCGAAGGCCACGGCGGCATCGGACGGGTGCGTGGCCACGCAGGCGTCAGAGGTGCCGAGGATGGCGTGGGTGCGGTTGACGCCGTGCAGCGCGGCACAACCGGAGCCAGGCTCACGCTTGTTGCAGTCGGCGGTCACGTCACGGAAGTACGTGCACCGGGTGCGCTGCATGATATTGCCGCCGATGGTGGCCATGTTCCGCAACTGGGCCGAAGCGCTCAGTTCCAGCGCCTCGGACACGACGGGGTACAGCGTGCGCACCTTGGCGTGGGCGGCGGCCCCGGACATGGTCACCAGGGCGCCGATCCGCAGCCCCCCGCGCTCGGTCACCGTGACCTCACGCAAGGGCAGGCCGCTGATGTCGACCAGCCTGTCGGGACGCTCGACGGTCTCGCGCATCAGGTCGACGAGGGTGGTGCCGCCTGCGATGTAACGGCCGCCGCGGCGGCCCGCATTGAGGGCCTCACGGGTGTCGGACGCCTTGGTGAAGGCAAAGGGATACATCAGACCCTCACTTCCGGCCGGCGGTCTGCTCGACCGCCCGCACGATCTTCACATAACAGCCGCAGCGGCAGATGTTGCCGCTCATCCACTCCCGGATCTCCTCCGGCGAGCCGGTGTGACCCTCCTTGATGCAACCCACCCCGGAGACGATCTGACCCGGGGTGCAGTAACCGCACTGGAAGGCGTCCTCGTCAATGAACGCCTGCTGCAATGGGTGGAGTTGATCGCCCTCGGCCAGGCCCTCGATCGTGGTGACCTCGGCCCCCTCCAGACGCACCGCGAGCGTCAGACAGGCGTTGACCCGGTGGCCGTCGACCAGCACCGTGCACGCCCCGCAGGCCCCGGCGTTGCAGCCCTTCTTCGAGCCCGTCAGACCGAGATGCTCGCGCAGCAGGTCCAGCAGCGACGTCCGGTTGTCGACCGTCACCGTCCGGCGGGTGCCGTTGACCGTCAAAGAGACACGGCTGGACGGCGGCCGCTCGGCGGCCGTGACCTCTTCCGCGCCGATGAGGGAGGTCCCTCCAACGACGCTCCCCGCGACGACCGCGCCGCCGACCACGGTACTCGTGGCGATGAAGGTGCGCCGAGTGGGCGCCGGGGAGGACTCGCCGGCTCCAATGGGGGGTTGAGCGGCAGGTTCGGGGAGTTCAGTTGACATGGGTACGCCTTCGTATCGCTGACGGATCGGCCGTACACATCAGCCGGACGCGAGAGTGGATGGTCGTCACCGCGGGGAAGCCGGCAACCGCGCGTTCTGGAGGCGGCTACCGGTCACCTGGGGAGTCTCGCACCACCGGCAACGCTCGTGACAGGGAGACTTTCCTCCCCCCTTGAAGCTCCGTCAGAAGTGACTGGCCGATGTCATCGGGGGCACTTGCGCGCGCTGCGAGGCAGGTGGCAGTCCCCGGGACGCCCTGGCGTCCTGAGCGAGCCCCGGATGCGCGTGGAATGGGCCGGGGCTACTGGTCGCGGGTGCGGGGGCCGTTGTACTGCTGGTCGGTGACCGGCTCGGCCCAAGTGGTCTCGGGAGTGCCGTCGCCCGTGCCCTCCCACAGGGCGATGTGCTCCATGAACCGGTCGGGGGCGGCGCCGTGCCAGTGTTCCTCGTTCGACGGGCAGGCGACGGTCTCGCCGGGGCGGGCGTCGAAGACGGTGCCGTCCCGGGTGCCGATCAGGGCGATCCCGGAAACGACGTGCAGGGTCTGGCCCAGAGCGTGGGAGTGCCAGTTGGTGCGGGCGCCCGGCGAGAAGCGGACCAGGTTGGCGCGCATCCGCGACGGCTCCTGGCCGGCCACGATGACGTCCCACCACACGTCGCCGGTGAACCAGTCGGCCGGGGCCTTGCTGCTGGGCTGCTGCTTGATGAATTCCATGATCTCTCTCAGCTCTCTTTCCTCTGGGTGGGCTGTCTTCAGCGGGCGACGTAACCGCCGTCGACGGGGAGGGCGACGCCGACGACGAAGCCGGCTCCGGGGCTACACAGCCACAGGACCGACTGGGCGATCTCCTCAGCGGTGCCGAGCCGGTTGATGGGCTGGTTGGCCTCGGCCTCGGCGCGGTCGAGTTCTCCCTTGGAGATCATGTCGCTGACCATGGGGGTGTCGATGGTGCCGGGGCAGATGGCGTTGATGCGGATGCCTCGGGGGGCGTATTCGAGTGCCGCGCTGCTCGTCAGGCCGATCACACCGTGCTTGGAGGCGTGGTAGGAGGCGCGGCCGGGCAGGCCGACCAGGCCGCCCAGGGAGGAGCAGTTGACGATCGCGCCGCTGCCCTGGGCACGCATGTGCCGCAACTCGTGCTTCATGCACGCCCAGACGCCGCGCAGGTTGATGGCGTTGACGCGGTCGAACCGCTCGGCGGGCTCGTCGGCGGCGTCGCTGGGCGGGATCTGGATGCCGGCGTTGTTGTAGGCCATGTCGAGGCGGCCGAAGGTCTCCACGGTACGGTCGACGGCGGCGGCGACCTGGTCCTCGTCGCTGACGTCGCAGGTGAGGGCGAGGACTTGGTGGCCGGCGTCGGTGAGTTCCTTCGCGGCAGCGTTCAGGGCCGCTTCGTCGATGTCGGTGAGGGCGACGACGGCTCCGGTCCGGGCGAACGCGCGGGCGGTCGCCAGCCCCATACCGGCGCCGGCCCCGGTGACGAGGGCGACGTGGCCGTTGAAGTCGTAGGTGGGATTCACGGGGCGTTGTCCCTTCAGGTGGCAAGATGTGGCGGTACGGCTGGCGCCCGGGGTGCCTGGATGAACTGCGGCGGCACGACGCCTTGCCGCGACGCCGTCAGGCGGTTTGGCCGCCGCCGACGACCATGGCGTGGTCGGTGGCGAAGGAGGCGGCGTCCGAGCAGACCAGAACACCGTCCGGGGACAGGTCGGCGAGGGCGACGCGGGCGCCTGCGCGGGCGAAGGCGCCGGCGGTCACGCGGCCGATGCCGGAGCCGGCTCCGGTCACGAAGGCCACCTTCCCGGTGAAGCCCGTGCTGCTCACAGTCATGTGCCGAGTCCTCTCGCTTGCTGGTACGTCGTCGGCCGTACGCGGGCTTGAGTCAGTGCTGCGACGACACCTGCGCGGCCTCGTCGCGTCGCCGCTGCCCGGGAGCGCTGCTCCGGGCCACGATCCGGTCCTTGCCGGATGAACCGTGGACGGCGAGGGCGATCAGGGGCAGCAGCGTCAGGGCGGCGATGACGGTGCCGACCAGGGGCGGGCCGGTCAGGCCGAGGGAGGAGTCCAGGGCCGTTCCGGCGATCGCCGATCCGGCGGCGATGCCGGTGTTGAAGGCGGACGTGGTCAGTGCCGAGGTGAGAGTGGGGGCATCGCCCGCGAAGCGCATGGCGAGGGCGGTGACGACCGGGTTGACCGTGAAGCCGGTCAGGCCCATGAGGAAGACCAGGAGGGTGGCCGTCACCGGATTGCCGGACAGCGGGATCATCAGGAGCAGGACCAGAGCCGTAGCCGCGGCGGCCGTGATCGTGGTCGCCATCGGACGCCGGTCGCCCAGGCGGCCTCCCGTGGTGGTGCCGCCCAGGGCGCCGACACCGAAGGCGATCAGGACGAGGGGTACGGCGCCTGCGGGGATGCCCGCGCGGTCGGTGAGCAGCGGCGTGACGTAGGTGTACGTCGCCAGGACGCCGCCCATGATCAGCATCGCGGCGCCGAGCGCCAGCCACAGCCGGCCCTGCCGCAGAGCCCGGACCTCGGCCCGGAGGGACACCTCGACGCGCTGCTCCCGGGCCGGGATGAAGCGGCCGATGAACACGGCGGCAAGCCCGGAGAGGACGGCCAGGGCCCAGAAGGGGCCGCGCCAGCCGGTGAACTGGCCGGCGAAGGAGCCGACCGGCACGCCGACGACGTTGGCCAGGGTTAGCCCGCCGATCATGACACCCGTCGCGCGGGTGGCGTTGTGCGGTCCTGCGGCGGTGGTGGCGACGACGAAGCCGACGGACCAGAACGCTCCGGTGGCCAGGGCGGTGACGACGCGGGCGGCGAGGACGATCGTGAAGGAGGTGCTGAGGGCGGCGACCAGATGTCCGAGGCAGAACACGGACAGGGCCAGGACCAGCGTCCGGCGCTGCGGAAGCCGCAGGGTCGCCATCGCCATGGTCGGCGCGCCGACGATCATGCCGACGGCGAAGGCGGTGATCAGCAGGCCGGCGCGGGAGACGCTGACGCCGAGGTCACCGGCCAGCTCCGGCAGCAGGCCGGCGACGACGAACTCGGTGGTCCCCATCAGGAACGTGCCGGCGGCGAGCACCCAGACGACGGAGGGAAGCCTGCCGGGGGTGGTCCCGGACGCGGAAGGCATACGTGTGGTCTCTCCTTGCGTGGAAACGGGATCATGGTGGCGGTTGAAGCCGTCGCGGCGGACAGTGGACGGCGCGGCCGCGTCTTCGACGGTTCCATGCAGTGAACCGGACGAAAAGGGGAGGATCTCCTCCCCCCTTCGTGCACGGGCGAGCGGTGGGGCGGGTCAGGGCGCGGCTTCGATGGTGACCTCGTCGGCGGTGGCGAGCCGCTCGGCGCCGCCGTCGGCCATGTGCCCGAGTATGACCAGGCCGGTCGCGTACGGGGCGTCGCGGTAGTAGGTGGCGAGCTGGTTCCAGGGGGCGTAGTACGCCAGGTCACCTACCTCGGGATCGGCGCCTTCCGGGGCGCCGGAGGTCGACAGCTTCCGGGGCAGATCGGCGATCTTCTCAGCCTGGTTGAGGTCGCGCAGGGAGAGGGTCAGGGGGAGCTGGGCGGCGAAGTCGCGAGCGGTGGGGCCGCCGTTCAGGGTGGCGGCCACGGGGTGGCCGTCGAGGGTGAGCCGGATGTTCATCGCGGTTGTCCTGCCGGTCGGTGTGGTGGCTGCCGGGGCCGTCGAAGCCTGCGGCGACGCGGGTACGGAGGAGGAGGAGGCGGCGGAGGGCGGGGAATCGTCGGTGCAGGCGGTCATGACCAGCAGCAGGGCGGCGGCCGGGACCACGCGGGCGAGAGCGCGAAAGGGGGCGGGATTCACGGGGTCGTCCTGTGGCTAGTCGGGCAGAGGCTCGGAGTAGTGGCGGAAGCCGTCCCGCTTGGTGTGGATGCCGTACAGGCGCTGGGCCAGGGCGTCGGGGCTGCTGTGCTCGGCGTCGGGCCGGATGGCTCCGGGGATGATCAGCTGGGCGGCGTGGATGTTCTCCGGGGCGAGCGCGTCGTGGAGCATGCGGGCGTAGGCGCTCTCGGCGGCGAAGGCGATCGAGGTGCCGGCGACCCTCGGGTTGGGACGTACGGCGCTTGAGCCGTTGACGAACAGCAGGGTGCCGCGGCCGAGTTCGCGCATGCCGGGCAGGACGGCGTGCACCGCGGTGACGGGGCCCTTGACGGAGAAGGCGAGCGGGGCGTCGAGGTCGTCGGCGCTGGTGTCGAGGACCGGCTTCATGAAGTGGGCCTGGGGCACGGGGCTGTACTGGAGGATCTCGATGGGCCCCAGGGCGGTCCCTGCGGCGTGCAGGGCCGTGGTCAGGGACTCGATGTCGAGCACGTCGGCGGTGAAGCCGCGGGCCCGGATGTCGTCGTGGGCCAGCTCGGCGGTCATCTCCTCCAGGCGCTCGGCGTTGCGTGCGATGAGGGCGACGGCGTGGCCGGCGACGCCGAAGCGACGGGCGGTGGCCAGCCCGAGACCGGGGCCGGCGCCGATGAGCCCGAAGGTCGTCATGGGATTTCTCGTTCCTGGTGTGAGGCGGTGGCTCCCACCCACATCCGCGCTGCCGGTGATGCGGCCCGACGGTGTGGGTGCGGGGCGAGAGGGCGCCGAGGGCCGTTGACCATGTGCGCCCGGCGCCGTCCGGCCCGGCTGTACGCGATGCGCGGCTGCGTGCGATCAGGCCAGGTTCTTGCTGAAGAACTCCTCCAGCTTGTCGAACGGGATCAGGTCCGACCTGTCGTAAAGATCGACGTGGCCGGCGTTCGGGACCACGTGGAACTCCTTGGGCTCGGCCGCAAGTTCGTAGGCGTCCTCGCTGAAGTACCGCGAGTGGGCGTTCTCGCCGATAACGAACAGGATGGGCCGCGGCGAGATCCACTCGATCTTCGACAGCAGCGGAAAGTTCATCAACGACATGCCGCTCGTCAGCGTGAACTGGGTGATGGAGTTCGGGTGGTAGCCCCGAGGAGTGGAGTAGAACTCACCGAACTCCCGGCCGACCGGGTTGGTGTTCTCGTCGAACCCGATCGGCGCGCCGCGCGGGGTCAGGGCGGGGGCGTGGGCCTCGAAGTCCGCGTACCGCTGCTCGGCGATCGCGTCGAGCACGGCACCTCGCTCCTCCGAGGTGAGAGAGCCCTGCCAGCCCTCCGAGGCGATGCGGGCGATGTCGTACATGACGACCGTGGCAACCGCCCTGATGCGCCGGTCGACCTGGGCCGCGCTGAGCGCGAAGCCGCCGCTGCCGCACATGCCGACGACGCCGATGCGGTCCCGGTTCACGAAGTCACGTGTGCCCAGGTAGTCGACGGCCGCATGGAAGTCCTCGGTGAAGACGTCGGCGGAGGAGACGTGTCGCGGATCGCCGCCGCTGTAGCCGTTGAAGGAGGGGTCGAAGGCGAGCGCCACGTAACCGCGCCGGGCCAGGTTCTGGGCGTAGATGCCCGGCCCCTGCTCCTTCACGCCGCCGTACGGTGGGCCGACGATGATCGCGGGGTGTTCCTGGGAGGCGTCGAGGTCCTTCGGCTGGTAGAGGTCTGCGGAGATGGTGATTCCGTACCTGTTCTCGTACGACACCGGGTTCCGGGTGACGTTCTCGTCCAGGTCGAAGATGTAGTTGTCTGCTGCAGGCATTTCTTGTCTCATTTCTGTGGCGCTCGGCACGGGCATCCGGTCACCGGGCTGGGGATCAGGGCTTGAGGAGGGCCTTGATGGCGCGGCGTGCGTCCATCGCCTGGTAACCCTCGGCGACCTGGTCCAGGGGCAGGGTGAGGTCGAAGACCTTGCCCGGGTCGATGCGGCCGGTCAGCACGCGGTCGATCAGGTCGGGCAGGAAACGGCGCACGGGAGCGGGGCCGCCGCGCAGGCCGACGTGGGAGAAGAAGAGTTCCTGGCCGTCTACGGCCACCTCGTGCGGGACGCCGACGAAGCCGACGTTGCCGCCAGGGCGGGTGGAAAGCAGGGCCTGTCGCATCGCATCCGCGGTGCCGACGCACTCCAGCACGCTGTCGGCGCCGATGCCGCCGGTGAGGTCCTTGACGCGGGCGATGCCTTCGTCGCCGCGCTCGGCCACGATGTCGGTGGCGCCGAACTCCAGGGCGAGCTTCTGCCGGGAGCCGTGCCGGGACATGGCGATGATCCGCTCCGCACCCAGTTCCTTCGCGGCGATGACACCGCACAGTCCGACCGCTCCGTCGCCGACCACCACGGCCGTCGAGCCGGGCTTCACCTCGGCGGCGAGGGCGGCGTACCAGCCGGTGCCCATCACGTCCGAGACGGCGAGCAGGCTCGGCACCATCTCGGCGTCCGGGTGCTTGTCCGTGGGGACCAGGGTGCCGTGGGCGTTGGGTATGCGCACGTACTCGGCCTGGCAGGTGCTCATGAACTCGCGGCGCAGACAGGAGGACTGCCAGCCACCACGACAGTTCACGCAGGTGTTGTCCGAGGTGGCGAACGAACCGACCACGAACTGGCCCGGCCTGACGTTGGCGACCTCGCTGCCCACCTCCTCGACGATGCCGACGTACTCGTGGCCCATCGGGTGGGGGTCGCCGATGGGTTCCGCGCCGCGGTAGGGCCACAGGTCCGATCCGCACACACAGGTGGAGACCGTGCGGATCACCGCGTCGGTCGGCTCGATGATCTTCGGGTCGTCGAGGTTCTCGAAGCGCACGTCGCCGGGGGCGTGAATGACTGCTCCGCGCATGGGGGTGCTTCCTTCGGTGCGAGGATCGGTGAGCGCGCAGCCGGGTTCAGGATCGGCTGCTCGATGTCGAGCCTCACACGCGGGGGCAGGTGCGAAAAGCGGAGAAAATCATCCCGGGAGGGGAACATCCTGGGAGTGAATTGTCCCCCCTTTCCCGGGTGGAATCGGTGTCATGCTGGGAAGCATGACCGCCAACATCCCCCTCAATGAGCTGGGGGAATTCCTCAAGAAGCGCCGATCGGAGCTGAGCCCGCGCGCCGTCGGGCTGCCCGAAAGCGACAGGCCCCGGCGGGTGGCAGGGCTGCGCCGCGAGGAGGTCGCCCAGCTCGCCAGCATCAGCACCGACTACTACACCCGCCTGGAACAGGGCCGTATGCAGGCGTCGGCGCCCGTGCTGGACGTCCTCGCCCGGGTGCTCCAGCTGGACGACGACGAGCGGGGCTACCTCTTCCAGCTCGCCGGAAAGACCACCACCCGCACCCGGCGCCGCAGCCGGCAGAAGGTCCAGCCACAGCTGCAACGGGTCCTGGACGACCTCACCGCCACCCCCGCCGTCGTGCAGGGCCGACGCGGCGACATCCTCGCCTGGAACGCACTGGCCGCCGCCCTGGTCACCGACTTCTCCCGCATCCCGGAAAAGCACCGCAACTACCCGCGGATCCAGTTCACCGACCCGGCGATGCGCACCCTGTACGCGGACTGGGAGACTTCCGCGCAGATCTCCGTGGCCCAGCTGCGCATGGAGGCCGCGAAGTATCCGGAGGACCCGCGCCTGATCGAGCTGGTCGGTGAACTGTCCCTGCGCGACAAGCAGTTCGCCCGCTGGTGGAGCGATCACCATGTTGCCGCCCGCACCGTGGGCACGAAGACTCTCAACCATCCGGTCGTCGGCGAGCTCGTCCTGGACTGGGACACCCTCACCGCCAACACCGACCCCGACCAGCACCTCACCGTCTGGACCGCCGCACCCGGCTCCGCCACCCACGAACGGCTGCGCATCCTCTCCTCCTGGGCCGCCGACCAGGACCTGCCGGCCTCCTCACCCCACAGCTGACCGCGACGGGCCGCCGCCATGAAGGCGGCTGGAAGGGGCTGTCAGGCGGGTGCGAGCGCTGGCATCCCGCGGCCACGCGGCTACCCGAAGCCCGGCCCCGCGCGACAGGCAGGTTCCTGGCACACCTTACGGAGGCTGCTCCACGGCCCGTACTACTGCTCGGGGTCCCCCGCGAGGGGGCGATACGCCACGCCTTCATCGACGGCGTCAAACGATTCGTCGGGGCGGATTCCCGTACGCCCGTGGACCACCACGGTCACATCACGAGCCGCTGCACGTCCATCAGGCCGCGCTCTCCCGTGCGGTGTTCCGCCGGCAGGATGTAGGTGCGCAGTCCGCAGGCGGCCGCGCCGCCGTCGCGGACCGGGTTGTCGCCGACCATCAGGGTGGCGCGGGGGTCGACGCCGAGGCCGGCGCAGGCTTTGAGGAACAGCTGTGGGTCGGGCTTTTCCCGGCCCTGCTCGTAGGAGATCACGCAGGTGTCGATCAAGGCGTCCAGCCCGTGGTGGGCGAGGTGGGTGCGCAGGTCCCAGGCGAAGTCGCTGACGATGCCGACGCGCATTCCGCGCTGGTGCAGGGCACGCAGGACCGGTTCGGTGTCGGGATAGGGAACCCAGGCGTCCGGAGCGGTGAGCTCCCGGTAGGCCGCCTCCTCCGCGCCGCGCAGGAAGTCCACCTGCTCCCACCATCCCCACATGGCGCGGCGGTGCTGTGCGGAAGAGAGATCACGGCCTTCCTGGAGGGCTACGACGCAGGGCAGCCGGAAGGCGGCGCGCAACTGCTCCGAAATTTTGGCCACTGCGCCGGGCTCGTCCAGCACGGCGAGGCGGCCGGCGGCGGAGCCGACCCGACGCAGCCACGTCTCCAGGTCGATCATCTGGAAGAGCGTGTTGCTGAAGTCGAACAGGACGGCCTGGACCGGGGGCACCGGCGCGGCCATCTCGGCGTCGCTGGGGCGGTAGGCGCTCGGCGTTTCGAACAGGGTGCGGGTCACGGGGAAGGCTCTTCGGGTTCGACCGTCTCGACGGGGACTCCGAGGTCGCGTATGGCCGCGAGTTCCGCGTCGGGGGTGGCGGTGTCGGTGATGACGGTGTGGTAGTCGGCAACAGTGCCGTACTCGTACGTGGCGGTCTTGCCGAACTTCGAGTGGTCCACCAGGAGCAGCGCCTGATCGGCGGAGGCGAGCATGGCCAGCTTGACCTCGACGTAGTCGTTCAGGGGGTGGAAGAGGCGCCCTTCCAGGACGGCGGTGGCGGACATCAGGGCGAGGTCGGCCCGGATCCGGGACAGGGACCGGGTGACGGTGGGGCCGGTGCAGGAGTTGAAGTCGCCGCGGTAGTGGCCGCCCAGCAGGGTGACGTTCACCCCGGGGGCGGCGGACCCGAGCCGCTGTGCCAGGCCGACCGAGTTGGTGACGACGTGCAGCTGATCCACCTCCGCCAGCGCCGGGACCAGGGGGAACAGGGTGGTCGAGTCCTCCATGAGCACGGTGCTGCCCGCTCCGATCCGGTCGGCGACGGCTGCGCAGAGCGCGTTCTTGGCCGCGAGGGCGCTGTTCTCCCGGAAACGGGTGGCCGTCTCCATGGTGAGCGCGGGGAACGCGACGGCCCGCCCGCGCTCCTTGCGCAGCAGATGCCGCCCGGCGAGATCGTCCAGGTCCCGGTGCATCGTCATCAGACTGACGTCGAAGTGCCGGGCGAGGTCGTCGATGCGGGTCTCGCCATGGTCGGCGACGTACCGCAGCACGGCCTGGCGCCGTTCCTCGACGGCCGCCTGTGACAGTCGCGTACGGGCGGTCACGGCGCCCCTCCTTCCCGGTCGCTCCGGTGTCGCAGTTTCCCACACGGGCCGGTGCGGGGCGGGGTCCGTCCGGCTCGCGGCCCTCGGGCCGTCCGTGCGACGGCTGCTCCGTACGACGTGCGTGTCCGCGTCCATGTCTGCAATCCCTGTCTGCGTGGGGCCGTGGGCTACGGTCCGTCCACCGTGACCAGCACCTTGACCTGTTCGGGGTCGACGGATGCGGCGAAAGCCTTGGCGGCGTCCTCCAGCGGGTAGGTGGCGGTGACGATCTCGGCGGTGTCGACGGCGCCGGACGAGATCAGGGACATCGCGGTGCGGTAGTCGTCGCCGGTGTACATCAGCGTGCCCTCGATGCGGATCTCCCGGTCCTGGACCAGGTCAAGGCGGACCGGGGTGGTGCCGGCGGCGCCGACGCCGACGACGATGATCGTGCCGCCCTTGGTGACCAGGTCGGTGGCCTGGGCAATGGACTGTTCGCGCGCCACGCAGTCGAAGACCACGTCGGCCGGTCCGCCGAGCGCCGCATGTGCCTGGTCGGCGAGGTCGGTGGCGTCGGCGGGCAGGGCCGTGTCGGCTCCCAGACGCAGGGCGCGGTCCCTCTTGCCCGGCAGCAGGTCGGTGACAGCGATCCTCGCGGCACCGGCGTGCCGGGCGGCGGCGAGGACGAGCAGACCGATCGGCCCGGCTCCGAGCACGACGACCGTCCGTCCGGTGAGGTCACCTGCCTTCGCCACGGCATGCACCGGGGTGGCCAGGGGTTCGACGAGGGCGGCCTCGATGTCGGTCATGCCGTCGGGAACGCGGTGGACGCGGTCGGCCGCGATGGTGAACAGGTCGGCCATGGCGCCGGGCGTCTGGCAGCCGAACACCTTCAACTCCTGGCAGATGTTGTAGCGGCCGGAGCGGCACTGGGGGCATCGGCCGCAGTACAGGTTGGGCTCGATGATCACCCGGTCTCCGGGCGTGAAGTCCTCGGCTCCCTTCCCTGCCGCGGCGACTGCACCGACCGCCTCGTGGCCGGGGCGGTAGGGCAGGTCGATGAAGGGGTGGTGGCCGGCCGCCGCATGGGTGTCGGAGCCGCACACGCCGACGACGGTGGTACGCACCAGGAGTTCGTCGTCCCCGGGGACGGGGGCGGGCACCTCCTCGAGGGTGATGTCGTCGAGGGAGCGGACGAGAACGCGGCGGATCTGCTCGGTCATGTGGGGGTTCCGTTCGGTTCGGGCGTTCACGCGGTGGCGAGGCCGGGCTGGATCTGGATCTTGCGGCCGATGCCTGCCTGGAAGCGGGCGACTGCGTCCGGGAACGCCGCCAGGGGAAGGCGGTCACTGATGAAGACGCGCGGGTCGATGACACCGGTGGCGAAGAGGTCCGCGGCGCGTTCGAAGCTGTGCAGGACCGCCATGGAGCCGGTGATCGTGATCTCCTGGTGGTAGATCCGGTACGGCTCGATGGTGGCCCGGGTGGCGTGGTCGGCGACCCCGAACTGCAGGTACGTACCGCCTTTGCCCACCCGGCCGAGGGCGTCCTGGATGGCTTTCGCGTTGCCGGTGGCGTCGACGACCAGATCCCAGCGGTAGGGCGGCCGGTCGAGCTCGTCGGCGGACGCGGAACCGGCGGTGCAGCCCGGTTGCCATGCCGTGGCCAGGCGTTCGGCGTTGATGTCGACGACGTCGACGCTCGCGGCGCCGGTGGCTTTGGCGAGCTGGAGCATCATCAGGCCCATGGTTCCGGCGCCGTAGACGAGCACGCGGGAGGCGAGTCGGCTGCGCAGGACGTCGTAGCCGCGCACCGCGCAGGACAGCGGCTCGATCAGGGCCGCGTCCTGGGCGTCCACGTGGTCGGGCAGTCGTACGCAGTTGGCGGCGGGCGCCACGGCGTACTCGGCGGCGGCGCCCGGGTGGGTGACGCCGATGGCGGCCCAGCGTTCGCAGAGGTTGTTGTGGCCGAGGCGGCAGTAGTGGCACTCGAAGCAGTAAAGCGACGGGTCCACGGCGACCTGGTCGCCGAGCGCGAGTTCGGTGACCTCGCTGCCGCGGCCCACGACCTCCCCGGCGAACTCGTGGCCGGGGATGATGGGCAGTTTCGGGGCGAACTCCCCCTGGAGGATGTGCAGATCTGTGCCGCACAGCCCGGTGGCCGCGACCTCGACGACGACCTCGCGCGGGCCGGGAGCGGGGTCATCGACCGTGGCGATCTCGACGCTGCCGGGCTGGGTGATGACGGCTGCCTTCACTTGACGGCTCCCAGGGAGAGGCCGCGGACGAGCTTGTCCTGGGCGGCGAAACCGGCGATGAGGACGGGCAGCGAGACCAGGGTGGCCGCCGCGCACAGCCGGGCGAGGAACAGGCCCTCGTTGGTGATGAAGCCGACCAGGAACACCGGCGCGGTGGACGCCTGCGTGGCGGTGAGGTTCACGGCGAACATGAACTCGTTCCAGCTGAAGATGAAGCAGATCAGCGAGGTGGCGGCGAGTCCGGGCATGGCGACGGGTGCGACGACCCGCCACAGGACGGTGAGCAGGCCCGCGCCGTCGACCTCGGCCGCTTCCAGGATCTCCTTGGGGACCTCGGCGAGGAAGGAGCGCATCATCCATACCGCGATCGGCAGGTTCATGGCGGTGTAGAGGATGACCAGCGTCCACACGTTGTCCAGCATCCCGGCGTCCTTGACGATCAGGTACACCGGCAGCAGGGCGGCGACGGCCGGGAGGAACTTGGTGGACAGGAAGAAGAACATCACGTCGGTCCACTTCTCGACCGGCTTGATGGACAGGGCGTAGGCCGCCGGTACCGCCAGGGCGAGGACCAGGATCGTGGAAAGGATGCTGGCCATGGCCGAGTTGAGGAGGAAGGGGGTGATGTCCCGGCTGAAGAGGAGTTTGTACTGGTCGAAGGTGACGGCGGCGAAGGGGGTAGGCGGATTGGTGGCCGCGTCGGCCTCCTGGTGGAAGGAGGTGAGGGCCATCCAGGCCACCGGCGCGAAGAACGCCAGGGTGGCGAGCCAGGCGACGAAGGTCCACAGGGGAGAGAGCCGGGGCTCACCGCCCCGGCCCTCCCTGCGGCGGAAGAGCTTTGTGAACTTCGCCCCGGGCGTGGCGACTACTGCGTGAGCGGTGGTCATCGGGATACCTCCTCGCGGAACAGCGACGCGATGGTGCGCAGCGCGAAGGTCGCGATCACGAACGCGCCGAGGACGACGACGACACCGGCGGCGGCTGCCTCGCCGTACTCGTACTTGCGGAACATGGTCAGGTAGATCTCGTAGGGCAGGTTGGTGGTCTGGGAACCGGGCCCGCCCTGGGTGATGGTGAAGACCGCGTCGAAGGTCTGCACGACGTAGATCGTGCCGAGCAGAACGCCCAGTTCGATGTACTGGCGCAGGTGCGGCAGCGTGATGTGGCGGAAGGTCTGCAGCGCGGAGGCGCCGTCCATGCGTGCCGCCTCCAGAACGTCACCGGGCTGCGCCTGCAGGCCGGCCAGGAGGATCAGCATCATGAACGGGGTCCACTGCCAGACCAGCGACACCACGACGGCGGGCATCGGGTAGGAGGAGATCCAGTCCACCGTGGGGCCGTTGTCCGCGCCGAACAACCGGTAGACGGCGCTGAGGGTGCCGTTGAGCAGTCCGTAGTCGGGGTTGTAGATGGCGTGCTTCCACAGCAACGCCGCCGCGACCGGCATGACCAGGAACGGGGCGATGAGCAGCGTGCGCGCCAGCCCGCGGCCGGCGAAGCGGCGGTCGAGGAGCATCGCCAGACCGAGTCCGAGGATCACACTGATGATCACCACCGACGCGGTGAGCACGACGGTGTTGAGCACGGCCGTGCGCAGCCGCTCGTCGGTGAAGACGAACGAGAAGTTGGACAGACCGACGAAGTGCCGGTCGCCCGGCCTGAGAATGTTCCACTGGAACGTGGAGATGATCAACGTGGCCACGAAGGGCAGCTGCGTGACGACGATGGTGAAGATAAGCGCCGGCAGTAGCGGGACGCGGCGCTTCCACTTGGCCGCCGCGCCCGAGGACTTCCGGGGACGGACGGGCGGGGGTGCTGTCTTGGGGGGTGCGGTGAGCGTGGTCATGAATGGTTCCTCTGCCGGTGAAGGCCGGGAGCGGGGAAGCGGCGCCCGGCCGACGCCGAGGCCGGCCGGGCACTGAAGGTCACTTCTGGTAGTTCTTGGCGACTTCCTCGGCCAGCTTCTGGCCGTCGTTGAGCGCCTTGTCCACGCTGGTCTTGCCGGCGATGGCGGCGGAGATCTCCTGGGTGACCTTGGTGCCCAGGTCCTGGAACTCGGGGATGGCCACGTACTGGATGCCCACGGTCGGCCTCGGCTGGACACCGGGGTCGGCCGGGTCGGCCTGGTCGATGGACTTCAGGGTGATGTCACCGAACGAACCGGCGGCCTTCTTGTACTGCGGGATGTCGTAGGTGCTGGCCCGCTTGCCGGCCGGAACGCGCGCCCAGCCGAGCTTCTCGCCGACGAGGTTCTCGTACTTCTTGCTGGAGGCCCACAGCATGAACTTCGAGGCGGCGTCGGCGTTCTTCGTGGTCTTGGGCATGGCCCACGACCAGGCCCACAGCCAGCCGCTGCTGTCCGTCTTGGCGGTCGGTGCGTAGGCGTAGCCGACGTTGCCGGCGATCTTGCTGGAGGCGGGGTCCTCCAGCGATCCGGCCGCGCTGGTCGCGTCGTACCACATCGCGACCTTCTTCTGGCTCAGCGCGTTCAGGCACTCGGTGAACCCGGCCTGCGGGGCGCCGGCCTCACCGTGCTTGCGGACCAGGTCGACGTAGAACTTCGTGGCCTCCCTGAAGCCGCCGGTGTTGACCTGCGCCTTCCATTCCTTGGTGAACCAGGTGCCGCCGAAGGTGTTGACCATGGACGTCAGCGGCGCACCCAGCTCGCCCCAGCCGGCCAGGCCGCGCAGGCAGATGCCCTTCATGCCGGGCTCGGCGCCGTCGACCTTGGCCGCGATGTCGGCGACCTGCTGCCAGGTCGGGTGCTCGGGCACCGTGATGCCCTTCGCCTTCATGACGTCCTTGTTGTACATGAGCATCGAGGACTCGCCGTAGAACGGCAGGGCGTAGAGCTTGCCGTCCGAGCCGGACAACGACTGCACCATCGGCTTGAGCAGGTCGGCCTTGTCGAAGCCCTTGTCCTTGTCGGCGTAGGAGCCGAGCTCGTGCAGCCAGCCGTTCTTGGTCCAGATCGGCACCTCGTAGGCGCCGATGGTGGCGACGTCGTACTGGCCGGCCTGGGTGGCGATGTCCTGGGTGACCTTGTCGCGCAGCTCGTTCTCGGGCAGGACCGTGAAGTTGACCTTGATGCCGGTGTCCTTCGTGAACGTGCTCTTCGTCAGCTTCGCGATGTCCTCCATCTGCGGATTGCCGACCATCAACACGTTGATGCTCTTGCCGCCGCCCGAGGACCCGCCGGCTCCGGCTCCGGAACAGGCGGTGGCGAGCAGGGCGGTGGCGGCGGCGCCGGCTATGAGGGCGTATCTGGTCGATGCCATGTGACGGGGGGCCTCTCGTACGGGTTCGCCGGGACCTCGACTGAGGCGCGGCGGGTCAAGCAGGGGTGTGGATGCGTCCTTGCGGAGTCGGGCGCGTTTCGATGGCCGAATTATTAGCAGGACACTGCGCCGTTGTTAACACATCTTGCGAGAAATTCTTTTCAGACTTATCGTCAAGCGGTGGCAGCAGACCGGAACCCGCAGACCAGCCTGCCGTCGTCGTCGCCGGAGACGCGCTGGTGGACCTCACCACCGCCCGCACGGCCGACGTTGCCGCGGCGTTCCAGCCACGCCCGGGAGGCTCGTGCCTCAACATCGCCGCCGGCCCCGGCCGACTCCGAGTCCCCACGGCACTGCTCGCGCGCATCTCCGACGACCACTTCGGCGATCTCCTGCGCGCGCACCTCGCGGCCTCCGGCACCCGGCTCACCCATGCGCTGCCGGCCTTCGACCCCACCACTCTCGCCGCCGTGCATCTGCGCGAGGACGGGTCGGCCGCCTACCCCTTCCACGCGAACGGCACCGCCGACCGCGGCCTGCGCCCTGAACACCTCGCCGCTCTCCCGGACGGCGGCACGCTGCCCGCGGGGACGGCCCTGCACGTCGGGTCGCTGGGTCTGCTGCTCGAACCCCTGGCCTCCACGCTCGACGGACTGATTCGCCGGGAGGCGGGCCGGCGGCTGGTGTCCCTCGACCCGAACGTGCGGCCGGGCCTGGTCACCGACCGCGCCGCCTGTCACCGGCGGTTCGCCGAGTGGGTGGCGCTCGCCGACATGGTGAAGGCGAGCGACGAGGACCTGGCCTGGCTCCACCCCGGTGAGTCGTATGAGGGGGTGGCCGAACGCCGGCTCGCGTCCGGGGCAGGAACACGTCCTGATCACGTTCGGCTCCCGGGGCGCCTGGGCCGCCGGCCGCGACGCCCGTGTCCATGCGCCGGCCCCGGCGGTCCGGGTAGCCGACACTGTCGGAGCGGGCGATGCCTTCACCGCCGCAGTGCTCGCCCATCTGGCCGACTCAGCCGCGAAGGCGTCGACCACCTTGGCGCCGGCGAGCTTGCCCGGCTGCTGTCGTACGCCGTGGAGATCGCTGCCGACACCTGCACCCGCGCCGGTGCCCAGCCGCCGTACCGCTACGACGGCGTGACGACCCCCGTGTAGAGGCAGTGGCCATGCCTGGATGCCCGTCGCTCCCTCATGTCGTCGGCTCGCCCGGCGCTCACTCCGGAGCCTCGCGCGCGTCCAGGCGAGCCCAGACCGGTCCGAGAGCCTCCAACGCCTCTCGGTACACCGCATACGCCTCGTCGAGTACGGCGACCCGGTCGGGGCGGGGTTCGTGGCGCCTGAGTACGTGGGGGGTGGCGCGCGGGTCCGTCACGTCGTCGAGCAGTCCGACGGCTGTGGCGGCGAGCAGCGCCGCTCCCCGGGCAGCACTCTCCTGCACGTCGGTCACCACGACCGGCCGCCGTAGGGCGTCGGCGAACATCTGGCTCCATAGCGCACTGTGTGCCGCCCCGCCGGTCAGCCTGGCCGCAGCCCCGGTGATCGGCAGCTTCGAGCGGAGCGCGTCGACATGCCAGCGGTGGTTGAGGACCACGCCTTCCATCAGGGCCCGCAGCAGGTGGCCGCGGCCGTGCCAGCCGCGCAGTCCGAGGAACGTCCCGGACGCGGGATGCGGGTGCGGGGAGCCGTAGACGAACGGATGGAACAGCACCTCCGACGGACCGTCCAGGCATGCCTCGACCTCGCGGCCGATCGCCTCATGGACGCCGTACCGCTGGTCGGTCGGTGCACCGGTGACCCGCAGGAACCATTCCAGGTTCGCCACCGACGCGGGTGAGGTGGACATGGTCATCCACTGGCCCGGGCGGACGAAGTGACGGACCTGCCAGCGCGGATCGACGACCGGGCGCTCGCTGACCACCTGGTTGATGCTGAACGACCCGGCGATCAGGCACAGTTCGCCCGGCGTCGTGCCGCCGATCCCGAGCGCGGCGGCATCGACGTCATGGGCACCCGTGACAACGGGCGTGCCGGCGGTGAGCCCGGTGAGCGCCGCGGCCTCACGGGTGACGGTTCCGCTCACCGCGTCGCAGGGCAGCACGGGCGGCAGCAGGCGGGCGAGCGCGCCGAGGCCGTACAGGTCGAGCAGCTCCGGCGAGTATCCGCCGCGGCGCATGTCGGTGAACGAGGCACTGGCGTCCGTGGGATCGGTGACCACCGCGCCTGTCAGTCTCAGGCGCAGCCAGTCCTTGCAGGACAGAAGCCACCGGGCCTGCCGAAGCACTCCCGCCTCGTGGCGGGCGAGCCAGGCCAGCAGGGCGGCCGGGGAACCAGCGAACGGCACCGTGCCCGACACCTCCAGGGCGCGCGACCAGACCGGAGTGCCCCGCCACTCCACCAGCATGGGTTCGGCGCGCGTGTCCATCGCCACGATCCCGGCGCGCACCGGCCGGGCGAACTCGTCGACGGCGTACAGGCCGTCGCCGTGCCCGGCCAGTCCCACCGCGGCGACGGCTCGCCCCGCGTCCGGTCCCACCTCGGCGAGACAGGCGGCGATGGCCTGCAACGCGGTCCGCCACACCTCGTCCATATCCCTCTCCACCCAATAAGGTCGAGGGGTCTTCAGGGGCACTGTGCCGCTGCCGCGCGCCACCGCTCGGCCGGTGGCGTCGAACAACACGGCCTTGGTCACGGTATGGCCCGCGTCGACACCGAGCACCAGTTCACGTGCCACAGCTCACACTCGCCCCAGGCCGCAGGCAGTGTCCATCGCGGCGCACCGGCCGGTCGCCACGAGTCCGGCGACGAGCCGCGCCGAACGCAGCATCCCGGTCGCGCCGGAGCCCTTCGGCTGCCGCTCAGTCAATGATCCATGTCCGTGTAGCTCTTCAGGTTCGCACCCGGCAGCCGCCAGGCCCCGGGCGCGGCCCCGTAACCGCCGCTGTACTGCATGCCCAGGACCATCTGTCGGCTTGTCACGGTTGCTTCTCCAGACCACGCGCTGAAAAACGGAGAATGCCTCCGCTTACCTTCCCGAGAATACGGAGGCACCCTCCGAATTGTCAAAAGTCGTGCGTGCGCCGGGCCCGGGCCGGCCAAGTGCCTGCCCGGGCCCAGGCGCCGGATGGTTCCTGCGGGCGGAGGAACTACGGCCTGTCGAGGACTCCGGGAGTGTCATGCAGGACCACGCTCCGCTGCAGCGGAACCCGCTCATCATCCGGTCACGTCGGCAGATCCCTTCCGCCTCCTTCTGATGAACGGCCCGCGTCAGGGGGCGAGTCGGATGCGTTCGCCGGTGGTTGCGGCGCGTTCGATGCTGTCGAGGAGGCGGTGGCGGCGTACGGCGTGCCCGAAGTCGGGTGCGGTGCGGGTCCCCTCGGTCAAGTCATCGTGGAGGTCGGCGTACGCGTGGGCCAGGGCGTAGCCGGGTTCGTCGGAGCGGCCTGCAATGGAGGGGACCCGTTCGTAGGTGTCAGGGACGGCGAGTGCGGTGAGTCGGGCGTCGTTGCCGCGGGCGCCGTGCAGGGTGACGGGTGCCAGCTGCAGGTGCCCGCTGGGCGCGGTGACGATGAGATCGCCGTCGGTTCCGTTGATCTCCCAGTGGAAGTTCGTCCCGCGGGAGGAGCCTCCGCGGTAGTGGACGGAGGCGACGGCCCCGGTCTCCAGGACTCCCGTGACCACGACCTGGTCGGCCGTCGTCATGGTCGTGCTCTCGCCGGTCTCGGCGTTGGTGACGCGGGGGCGGCGGACCGCCGTGGTGGCGGTGGTCTCGGTGAACTCACCAAGGACCGTTGACAGCGCGTCGATGGTGTGTCCGAAGGGGATGGTGAGCATGGTGGCCCCGTTGTCCCGGTCGAGCAGGTACTCGCTGCCGGAGGAGAACGTGGGTCCCCAGGCACCGCCGGAGGCGATCATGCTGGTGGACAGCACCTCGCCGACGTAGCCCTCGGCGACCAAGTCGCGCGTATACCGCAGGGCAGAGCTGGCGCGGGCCTGGAGGCCCACGAAGCCGCGGACGCCCGCACGGGCGGCGAGCCCCGCCAACTCCTCCGCTTCTGCAAGGCCGTTGGCCAGGGGCCACTCGCACAGGACGTTCTTGCCCGCGTGCAGTGCCCCCTCGACGAGCCTGCGGTGGTGGGGGACCTTCACGGTCACCACCACCAAGTCCACTTCGTCGCGACGCACCAGTTCCTCAGCGCTGCCGAAGGCCAGTGGGATGCCGTACGTCTGCCCGGCGGCCCTGGCGGACTCGGCGCTGCTGGCGCTCAGCGCGCGCAGTTCGAACTTTCCCTTCAGCGCTTCCAGGGCCGGCACATGGGCGCGGGCGGCCCAGCCGCCGCGCGCGCTCAGCCCGATGATGCCGACGCCCACGGGAGATTGGAGTGGTTCGGCGGCTGAGACGGTGAATGACATGCTGGTGGGTCTTCTCTTCCTGCCGGTGACGAGCGCAGCGGGCTCTTACGCGTCGAGGATGCTGGGGGTGTCGTGCAGGACCACGCTCTGCTGCAGCGGAACCCGCTCCGTGCGGAGCGTGTTCACCGGTGCCGCCGGGTCAGCCATGCCGAAGGAGATGCCGAACAGCAGTTTGAGCTCCGCGGGGACGCCCAGGAACTCGCGGACGGTGTCGGCGTAGACGCCGAGTACGGTCTGCGGGATGCCGGCCAGCCCCCGGGCCGCCAGCGAGAGCAGGAAGTTCTGCGCGTACATGCCGATGTCACCGGCCGTCCGTACCCCGTCGCCGAGCGCCGGCATGAACAGGAAGGCGGCATGGGGGGCGCCGTAGAACTCCAGGTTCTCGCGGACCACCACCCTCCTGCCGTGCCGGTCCGAGCGTTCGACGCCCCGGGACCGGTAGACACTCGCGCCCAGGGCCTTCGACCGGTCGAGGTAGATGCCCTCGCCGTAGCCGTCGGTGAAATCCGGGGAGGTCCGCCCTTCCTCCTCGGCCTGGAGCAGCTCTTTGGCCAGGGCGTCCCGCGCCGTACCCGAGACGACGTGCACCGTCCACGGCTGGGTGTTGCTGTTGGAGGGGGCAGTCTGTGCATCTTCCAGCACGCCGCGGATGTCCGATGGGGACAGGGCGGTGGGCAGGAACCGCCGGGGAGAGCGTCGGGAGCGTGCGAGGTCGGTGAAGGGTGATGCGGTGCCGGGCAAGGCGGTTTCCTCTCATGGCTCTGTGGCGCGTAGTCACCGCCACGGCGGCCGCGGCGCAGCGCAGTTGGGCGGCAGGCCGTGCAAGGAGGCGGCCGGCGTAAGGGCCGGGCGCGGGATGCGCCCTGCGGATGCCGGCAGGCTTGCGGATACTCGCAGGCAGCGGCGTGCCGAGGCTGCGGGCCGCAGCGCGGAGGACTGTGCGCTCTTCGTGTTCGTCTTGCGTGTTCGTGGCGTGCCGACGCCGCCGCCCTCGTGCCGTTGCGCGCACGAGAGCCGCGTCGGGCGGGTCAGCGGTGGGCGGCGCGGTTCATCTCGACGACGTCGTCGACGGTGGGGTCGGCCGGGAGAGCGGCCCTGCGCTCCATCATGCTGTCGCGGACGGCCCTGTCCTTGACCGGATCGGCCGCGGCCAAGGCGGCGGGGAGCTCGTCGAGGGTGAGCTCGGTGCAGTACGCAGGGCCCATCGGCTGCTGCCGCCAGGAGTCGGCCAGCACGCCCGCGTCGTACGGGTCGAAGCCCGTGTCGTCCACCAGACTCATGGCCACCTTCCGCGCCTCGTCAAAGTCGCCGGCGACCGGAATGGCGAGGCGGCCGGGGGTCCCCGCCGGGACGCCCCGGGTGCGCTGGGTCTCGGCCAGCGCGGCGTTCCACGCCTTGACGACGGGACGGCCGAGCTGCTCGGCGGTGTACACGCTCTCTACCTGACCGTTGTCCACCGCCTCGATCTGCCCGCTGAGGAGGCCCGGGTAGTAGTTCGAGGTGTCGATGACCACCGTCTCGTCGGGCACTGACGCGAACAGGTCCGCCAGCTGCCCCGCCACCCCGAACGGGATCGACAGGACGATCACGTCCCTGCCCTGGACCGACTCCTCCAGGGCCACCGCGCGGGCCCCGGACTCCAGCACCTCGGCCTGCACGGCCTCGGGGCCGCGGGCGTCGGCGACCTGGACGTCGTGACCGGCCGTGCTGAGCTTGGCGGCAAGATTCCCGCCGATGGCACCGGCGCCTATGACAGTAATTTTCATGATTTGCTCCTTGAGAGGTTGTACTGCCCCTGAGGGCAGTTCGATGTGATCGCTGTGTGGTGGGTGCCGCCTGGCCTGGCGGGGGTCGGAGCGGGGCGCCTGGCGGTTTACGCCTGGGTGTCCTGATGGCGGTAACCGCTCGCGATGAGCGTGCGGAGCCGGTCGAGCGACTCCTCCTCGGTGCCGTTGCCTTTGATCCAGGCGATGGAACAAGCCGCGAGGAACAGGTCGTACCCCCGCACCGACGCACGCACGCGCCCCGCGCGCTGCGCGGCCAGCACGTACTGATCGGTGGCGGTGATGAGGGTGTCGCAGGGAATCGTGAGCGGACTGTCCGGCTCCTGCGCCCGGGCCGCGGCCATGAGCGGTTCCGGAAGACCGCTGTAGGCGCTGAAGTACTCCTCCATCGCCCGCAGCCACTGCTCCAGCGCCTCGGCGGGGTCGTCGAGCTGCTCGATGTCCGCCTGGCGGGCCACCAGCTCCTCGGAGCGTGTCTGCAGCACGGCCGCCAGCAGTGCCTCCCGGGTGGGGAAGTGCCGGTACAGGGTGCCGGGCCCGACGCCCGCCTCCTTGGCCACCGCCTCGAGGGAGGTGCCGACCCCGTGCTGCAGGAAGTGACGCTGCGCGGTCTCCAGGAGGGCAGCGCGGTTGCGCTGGACGTCCGCGCGGGGCTTGCGTCCCCGCTGTTCACCGGCGCTCATGCGCCCTCCTGCCTGTCCTGATCCTGCAGCCACATCGAAACGGATGCTGCCTCCGTATGCATTCGAGAGTAAAACGGAGGCGGCATCCGGTCAAATCGGCGGCCCGGCCACGGCGCCCGGACAGCACAGGGGCCCACCTGTCTGGCCGCAGCGCGCAGAGCAAGAGCCGTGCGGAAGTGGGTGGTATCACCAGCGCCCCTGACCGAGTTCGGGACACAGGTCTCCAACTTGTTCGGCCCCTCCTGCGCCGAGCCCTGACCCGTCTCCCGGCCCAGGACGTCAGGGGGTGAGCTGCTGGTGCCCTATGACGGAGAGCAGTTCGAGTTTGCTGTGACTCTCCGTGCCGGGGCGAGTGGTCAGCACCACCAGGGTCTGGGCGCGGTTCTCGGTGAACAGGAGCTGGGCGTCGACGTCGATGCGGCCGAGTTCGGGATGGAGGATGGTCTTGCAGTCGTCGTAGCGTTGGGCGACCTCCTGAAGTCCCCACATGCGGACGAACTCGGGGCTGTGCTCCTGGAGTTCGGCGAGGATCCGGGCGGCTCGGGGGGTGTCGCTGCCCGCTGTAAGCGCGGCCCGCAGGCGCGCTGCCTGGGCACGGCCGTGGCGTTCGCGGGTCTCCTCGGGAACCATCAGACGCTCGGCCGGATCCATGAACCAGCGGTAGTAGCCGCTGCGGGCAAGACCGGTGTGCCGGGTCTGGTCGCCGAGCAGCGCCACGGCCAAGGGGTTCATCGCGAGGGTGTCGAGCAGGTCGGTCTGCACCAGGGCCGGGGAGTCGTCCAGGCGGTCCACGACCCGCATCAGCGGCGGGCTGACATGTTCGGAGCGGTGGAAGCGGGCCGGGGCGTTGTGGCCGATGAGGACGAAGAGATGGTCGCGTTCGTCCAGGGTCAGCCGCAGTGCCCGGGCGAGAGCCGTGGTGATCTGCACGGAGGGCTGCGGAGCACGTTGCTGTTCCAGCCGGGCGTAGTAGTCGGTGGACATGCCGGCGAGCTGCGCGACCTCCTCGCGGCGCAGCCCCTGGGTACGCCTGCGCGGCCCCTCGACCAGCCCGACGTCTCGGGGCCGCAACGCCTCACGCCGGTGGCGCAGGAATTCCGCCAGTTCCTTCTTGTCCATGCTCCCATCCTCGCCGTATCCCGGCCGGCTATCCAGAGACCACCGATCCATGGCTGAGCACTCCTCTCCCACCCGCGCGAAGCCGCTCATGAGGCCGACGCCGAGAGCGCTCGCGGCGGGACGACCCGACGGTCCCTCGACCTGCATGACCTGCTGGGAAATTCGCTGACCGTCGGCAGTACGCCGCAGGCCGCCGACATGGAAGACGGCCTGCGGCGACGATCCCCCGTCGACGACGCCCGAGCCTCGTCGCCCGGCCTGGCCGACACGACAATGTGCGCCAGGTCGGACGGGCGTTCGCGTGCCCGTCGGCGTTCAGGACGGAGCCGGGGCGCCTCCCGTGCGACGACCGGGGCGACGCCGAAGACGCTTCCCCTGCCGTTCCGCGTCTTCGGTGAGGCCCTCCCCGAGGCGGTCCAGTTCGCGTTCGTCCATGATCTGACCCGACAGGACCTGCCTGCGTGCCGTTGTGCCGCGTCGGTCACTACAGGTCGATCAGCTGCCGGCGATCATGGCGAGGACGTTGTCGTAGGAGCCGTTGGCCTCCGCGTCGCGGATGAACCTGGCGCCCTCGACGACAAGCTCCTTCGCGTCGGGCTTCTCTCTCAGCAGGTCGAGGGCCTGGGTGAGGAAGTCGTCCAACGGCATGGCGTGGTCGTTGTCCTGCTGGCCCAGCAGGGTCGTGCGCACGCCTGGCGGGACCACCTCGATCACCTGGACACCGACGTCGGCACCGGCGAGCTGGACGCGCAGACTCTCGGAGAAGGAGTGCAGCGCGGCCTTGGTCGCGCTGTAGGTCGGCGTGCTCGGGTACGGGACGAAGGCCAGCGCGGAGGTGACGTTCATGACGACCGCGTCGTCCTTGCCTGCGAGCAAGGGCAGGAAGGCGTACGTCATCCGGATCGTGCCGAGCAGGTTGACCGTGACGTGACCCTCGGCGACCTTGAGTTCCGCCGGGTCGAGGAGGTTCTCCCGCAGCATGATGCCGGCGTTGTTGACCAGGACGTTCAGCCCCGGGTGGCTCGCCGCCACGCTCTCGCGGGCCCGGGCGATCGAGTCGGGGTCCGTGACGTCGAGGACGAGCCCGTCGATGCCCGGGTGCTCGACCGTGATCTCGTCGAGGAGTTCCTTGCGCCGGCCGGCGACGACCACCCTGTTGCCGGCCTCGTGCAGGCGCAGGGCCAGGCCGAGGCCGATGCCCGAGGTTCCGCCGGTGATCAGGATCGTGTTGCCGGTCATCTTCATGGGGGGCTTGCTCCTTCGGTACGGCGGGCCGGTGAGCACCCGCAGCCTCGACCGTAGGGGCGCCCGCGCAGGGGCGGGAGAGGATGGTTTATCCATGGATCGGCGGTCTCTGCATGGTGGAGTGGCCCCATTCAGCGGATCCGGTGTCGCTTCGGCGTCGCGGCATCCGAGGCGGGCCCTGGACGTGGCCACACTGGTTTCCCCTTCTGACACCGGGAATTGAACAGTCCAGCCGCTCTGGGGCCCAAGCCCGTCGGTCAGCCGCACACGCGCACATCCGCCAGGCCGATCCTGGTCGGACGTGGGTACGTCGCATTGCCCGCTCAAGTGACATAGCGGAGCGCTTCGCACCATGTCTGACCAGCGGACGCCTTCGGGGATGTGGGGTGCCTGGTCAGAGACAATCCGCAAGGCGCGCCCCTTCCCCTGCCTTACCTCGGTGCTGAGACCCGGTCGCTGGGCGAACGCGCAGCCATGGAAGGAGGCTCGGATGTGCCCTGCCTTGGGCCCAGGCACTCCGTCGATATGCCGTCGAGGGGTGACTGCGCTCGACGGGCACGGCTACTTGCCCGCGCCGACCTTGGCGGTGTCCAACTCGCCCTGCGGCGGCGTGGTGGTGCGGGAGTGCAGGATCTTGCGGGCCTGTTCGGTGTCGAAGTCGTTCTCCCACTTGCCGATCACGATGGCGGCGACGGCGTTGCCGAGGACGTTGATGAAGACGCGGCCCTCGTTGAGGATGCGGTCGATGCCGACGATCAGGGAGAGGGCGGCGAGCGGGATGTGGCCGACCGCGCTGACGGTGCTGGCGAGGACGATGAACCCGCCGCCCGCAATCCCGGCGGTGCCCTTGCTGGTGAGCATCATGATGCCGACCATGATCAGCTGCTGCTGCCAGGACAGGTCGATGCCCATGGCCTGGGCCAGGAAGAGGGAGGCCATCGTGAGGTAGACCGCGGAGCCGTCCAGGTTGAAGGAGAACCCGGAGGGGATGACGATGCCGACCACGGGCCGGCCGATGCCGAGGATCTCCAGTTTGCGTACCAGCTGGGGCAGGACGGCCTCGCTGGAACAGGTGCTGAGGGCGACGAGCAGTTCGGCCTTGAGGAAGCGGATGAGGCCGAACAGGCTCAGGCGGCAGGCCCGCATGATGGCGCCGAGGACGACCAGGACGTAGACGATGCAGGTTGCGGTGAACAGGATGATGAGGTAGCCGAGTTGTTTGAGGCTCTCGGCGCCGTACGTAGCGACCACGGTGGCCAGGGCGCCGAAGGTACCCAAGGGCGCGAGCCGCATCACCCAGCCCACGATGCGGAAGACGACTTCCGACAGCGCCTTGATGCCGCGGGTCAGCGGTGCCCCTTCCTCGCCGGCCATGTTCAGGGCCACACCGAAGACGATCGAGACCATCAGCGCGGACAAGATCGCATCCCCGGTGATCGCACCCAGCAGGGAGGCGGGGATGAGGGACGAGACGAAGCCGGTGAAGGTGGCGTGCTCAGTGGCGGTCTCGGGCACGTCATCGGCGTTCAGTGACGAGGGGTCGACGTGCAGGCCGGAGCCGGGCTGGAAGATGTTGGCGACGACCAGCCCGATCAGCATGGACACCAGGGACAGCACCAGGAAGTAGCCGATCGCCTTCACACCGATCCGGCCCGCCTTGCGCAGGTTGTCCATGGAGGCGATGCCGGTGGTGACCACGCAGAAGACGACCGGGATCACGATCATCTTGACCAGCGCGATGAACCAGTCGTTGAGCGGCTTCAGGTCCTCACCCAGCCCGGGCGCGAGGATGCCGACGGCGATGCCGAGGACGGCGGCCACTACGACCTGGAACCACAGCTCCCGTATGAGACGGCTCAGCCGTGACCGCTGCGGGCGGCCGGCGGTGGTGGTGCTTGTCATCGTTGGTGCTCCCTTGCACGACGATCGTGTGTAGCCCTGTCCCGTGGGGGTCGCGGGGGACGCGACGCGGCTCGCGCGTCCGCGGTGGGGTGGCGGTCAGCTGTGCAGGGCGCGCAGCACCTTGTAGAAGGCGGCTTTGCTCTCGAAGCCGATGCCGGGGGCCTCGGTCAGGCCGACGCGGCTCTTCTCGACGACGGCGTCGTCGGCGAAGCCGCCGGTGGGCTGGAACTCGCCCGGGTAGGACTCGTTGCCGCCGAGCTTGAGGGCGGCGGCGATGTGCAGGGAGAACTGGTGCCCGCCGTGCGGGATGCAGCGCCGAGACGACCAGCCGTGCTGGCGGAGCATGTCCTGGATGCGCAGGTACTCCACCAGACCGTAAGAGAGCGCGGGGTCGACCTGGATGGTGTCGCGGTCGGGGCGCAGGCCGCCGTAGCGGATCAGGTTTCGGGCGTCCTGGAGGGAGAAGAGGTTCTCGCCGGTAGCGATGGGGCCGGTGTAGTGCTCGGCGACGGTGGCGTTGAGGTGGTAGTCGAGCGGATCGCCGATCTCCTCGTACCAGAACAGCCCGTAGGGCTCGATGGCCCGGCCGTACTCCAGGGCCGTGTTGAGGTCGAAGCGGCCGTTGACGTCGACGGCCAGCCGGGAGCCGTCACCGTCCAGGACGTCGATGACGGCCTCGATACGGCGCAGGTCCTCCGCCAGGTCGGCGCCGCCGATCTTCATCTTGACGACGTCGTAGCCCAGGTCGAGGAAGCCGCGCATCTCGTCCTGAAGGTCGGTGAGGGTCTTGCCGGGGGCGTAGTAGCCGCCGGCGGCGTAGACGAAGACGGAGTCGTCGGGCTGCCCGTCGCCGTAGCGCTCGGACAGATACCGGTACAGCGGCTTGCCCTCGATCTTGGAGGCCAGGTCGAACAGGGCCATGTCCACCACACCGACCGCCACCGAGCGCTCGCCGTGCCCGCCGGGCTTCTCGTTGTTCATCATCACGTCCCACGCCTTGGCGTGGTCCAGGCCGCCCCGCTCGTCGAGCAGGCTGTCGGGCTCGGCCTTGAGGAGGCGGGGCAGGACCCGGCGACGCAGGATCTCTCCGGCGCTGTAGCGGCCGTTGGAGTTGAAGCCGTAGCCGACCACGGGCTTGCCGTCCCGGATGGCGTCGCTCTCGATCGCCACGATCGAGCAGTCCATGGAGCTGAAGTCGATCCAGGCGTTGCGGATCGAGGAGCTGATCGGAACGACGCCCTCGTAGACGTTGGTGATCTTCACCGCGGAGCCTCTCTAATATCTTATAAGATGCGACGCCTGTTAGACTGGGCCGGTCCGATGCGGGATGTCAAGGGGTGGGGAACCTCCGGAAGGGAACGGTCAGGGGGCTATGGCAGGGCAGAACCTGTTCTTCAGCAAGAGCGACCTCGCCTACGCAGAACTCCGCGATCGGATCCTCTCCGGCACTCTCCCTGCCGGGTCACGGCTCGCCCAGTACGACCTCGCCGAGTCCCTCAACATGAGCATCACGCCCCTGCGCGAGGCCATCCGCCGCCTCAGCAGCGAAGGACTCGTCACCCTCGAAACCCACCGCGACGTCCGCGTCTCCGTCATGAACTCGAACGAAGCCCGCCAGCTTTTCGAAGTCCGCCTGTCCCTGGACCCCACCGCCGCCGAACTCGCCGCCCAGCGACGCACCGACGACGACATCGCCACCATGCAGGCCGCCGTCGACAAGCTCCTCCCCGTCACCCGCCAATGGGGGGAAGAGGCACTCACGGCCCACCGTGCCTTCCACCAGGCGCTGTACCGGGCCTCCCACAACGACGTACTCATCCGTCTCCTGGACGACCTGTGGGACAAATCCGATCGCTACCGGCGCCTCGGCCTCGAACTCCCGCCCGGCGACGAACCCCGCACCAGGGACCTACAGGAACACCACCAACTTGTCTCCCTGATCGTGGACGGCCGTGCCGCCGAAGCCGCCCAGCTGATGCGAGGCCACATCACCCACAGCCTCACCGCCACCGCCATCAGCGCCCTCGAAGACCGCGAGGGCATTCGCGTGACGTGACGCGCGGCGACCGCGCCATCGTGATCATGGCTGTCGCTGACGAGATGGACCTTCGTACTCAGGCCGCCGCAGGAACGTCCGAGCGCGTGGTCATCGGGCTCAGCCCGAAATGGCGCCCCTTTTTCCTGGCTCCGGCGGCGTGCTGGTGAGCCCGGCAGACGGTGGAGTCCACCGACACAGTCCAACCGATGTCGTCAGCACCATCGGCCGCTGCCAGGAGCGCAGCGTTCATTCCAGACCGCTCACAAACGGCTGCTCGGGTGGGCTGTGGGCGGCAAGGCGAGCCGGTGCGGTACTTCCACGCGATGGCCTCCAGGGTTCGACCATGGTTGGCCCATCGCCGACCATGGACCGGATCGGCCGGCATCAACGGCTCGATCCGGTCCCACATCGCATCAGTGATCACCCCGGACAGACACATCGGATCAACCGACGAGCAGATCAAAGAGACACGCCAGTCACTGGCCTCGGGGACGTCTTCTGACCGCTTGGTCCTACTGGCCCTGCGCCTCAACCGCGCGTCGGAAACCGCCGAGACCGACACCGCGCACGCCGAACAGGACCTTCGCGCGCTTGACAGCCAGTCGAACGAGCGCTGTGACGCCCCATCAGAAGCAGCGTCGAACGAGCGTCAAGACATCTCCTCCACCGCCCCTCACGAAGACGGGGCAGAGCACTCATTGCCCGCACCCCGCTGTTCGAAGCAGCAGGTGAGGCATGTGGAGCGAGCCTATGACGCACTCCACGCCATGGACTTCGGGAAACAGGTCGAGCACCATCGACCACACCTGAAGGACCCAAGAAAGTCGCAGGTCAGAGCCCCTTTGCAGCAGGCTCCAAAATCGCCACGCACTCCACATGATGCGTCATCGGAAACAGATCGAACGCCCGCAACGACCGCACCCGGTAACCGCCGTCCCGGAAGTACCCGATGTCCCGCGCCAGCGCCGCCGGATCGCAGGCGACGTACGCGACCCGGCGCGCTCCGAGCGACGCCAGGTGTTCGACCGTCCGCTTGCCGGCGCCCGCGCGCGGCGGGTCCAGGACGATGAGGTCGACCTCGGTGATGCCGGTGCGCGGGAGCACCGTCTCGACCTTGCCCTGTTCGATACGTACGCGGTCGAAGCCGGCCAGGTTGTGCCGGGCGTCCTCGACGGCGCGTTTGCCGGACTCGATGCCGAGTACCGCGCCCTTCTCGCCGAGGCGGTCGGCGAGGGCGCCGGCGAAGAGGCCGACGCCGCAGTACAGGTCCAGTGCCATGTCGCCCTTGCGCGGCAACAGGCCCTGCATGACCGCCTTGACGAGGGTGTCGGCGGCCTGCGGGTGAACCTGCCAGAAGCCGCCGCTGCCGACGCGGTACGTTCGGCCGTCGGCGCGCTCGCGCACGAACGCGCGGCCGTGGACGCGATGGATGCCGCCGTCGTGCTCCTCCACGCGCATGACGGAGACGGGCCGTTCGAGCTCGACGAGGGGCAGGCGGGCGCCGGGCCGGGGCTCGAGGATCACCATGCGGTCCTGGGAGCCGGTCGCGGCGATCGCGTCGACGGAGGCCATCCCGGACCAGTCGCGTTCCTCGATGCCCAGTTCGCTGACGCCCGGCGCCGCGATCATGCAGTGCTCGATGGGCTCGACCTCGTGCGAGCGGTGGCGCCGCAGTCCGGCGTTGCCGTCGGCGTCCACCGCGTACTGCACGCGGGTCCGCCACTGCGGCACCTGGCCCGCGGGGAGCTTGTCGCCCTCGGCCGGCATCACCGTGCCGTCCCAGCCGGCCTCCTCCGGCGTGAGACCGGCGAGGCGCTGCAACTGCTCGGCGACGACCTCGCCCTTGAGCCGGCGCTGGGCGCCCGGCTTGGCGTGCTGCCAGTCGCAGCCGCCGCAGCGGCCGGGGCCGGCGTAGGGGCAGGGGGCCTCGATCCGGTCCTTGGATGCGGTGACCACCGACACCGCGTCCGCGCGCAGGAACCGTGCGCCCTCCTCGCCCTCGGTCACCCGGGCGACGACCCGCTCACCGGGGAGCGTGTGCCGGACGAACAGCACCTGCCCTTCGTCGGTACGGGCGATGCAGTGGCCGCCGTGGGCGACGGGGCCGACCTCGACCTCGTACTCCTCCCCGACCAGCGACACCGCCGACGAGCCCGCCTGCGGTTTGTTCCGTTCAGCCTGCATGGCGGGGTGACTCCACAACGTCAAGAGAGATACAGCCGGACAACAGCCGACCAGTCTACGTGCTGTGCGGACAGGTCACTTCTTCGTGCTCGGTTCCTTCGGCCGCACGTTCGCCGGCCCGCGTCGCACCGCACCCGGCGCGCTCCACTCCTGCCGCCTGCGTGCCCGCTTCCTCGCGGCCTCGGACGACTCCAGCTGGTAGGGCACCGACGTCACCATGATCCCCGGGGTGAACAGCAGCCGGCCCTTGAGCCTGAGCGCGCTCTGGTTGTGCAGCAGGTGCTCGTACCAGTGCCCGACCACGTACTCCGGGATGATCACGGACACCGCGTCCCGCGGCGACTCCTTGCGCAGGCTCTTCACGTACTCGATGATCGGCCGCGTGATCTCGCGGTAGGGCGAGTCGAGCACCTTCAGCGGTACGTCTATCCCGCGCCGCTCCCACTCCTCACGCAGCGCCTTGGTCTCCGCCGGGTCGACGTTGACGCTGAGCGCCTCCAGGGTGTCCGAGCGCAGCAGCTTGGCGTACGCCAGCGCCCGCAGCGTCGGTCGGTGGATCCTGGAGATCAGGACCACCGAGTGCACCCGGGACGGCCGGACCAGGTCGTCGCTCGGGCCCTCGGGAGCGGCGATCTCCTCGGCCACCCGGTCGTAGTGCTTACGGATGGCGGTCATCGTCGCGTAGAAGATCACCATGCCGAGCAGCGCGACCCACGCGCCGTGGGTGAACTTGGTGACGAGGACGACGACCAGCACCAGGCCGGTGAAGAAGGCGCCGAAGGCGTTGATCGCCCGGGAGCGGACCATGTGACGGCGTACCGCCTGGTCCTTCTCGGTGGCCAGATGGCGGTTCCAGTGGCGGACCATGCCGGTCTGGCTGAGCGTGAACGACACGAACACGCCGACGATGTAGAGCTGGATCAGCCGGGTCGAGTCGGCGCCGTAGATCACGATGAGGAGCATGGCCGTGCCCGCCAGCAGCACGATGCCGTTGGAGAAGGCCAGGCGGTCACCGCGGGTGTGCAGCTGGCGGGGCAGGTAGCGGTCCTGGGCGAGGATCGAGCCGAGCAGCGGGAAACCGTTGTACGCGGTGTTCGCGGCCAGGAACAGCACCAGCGCGGTGGCGGCGGCGAGGATGATGAACAGGAAGCTGCCCTTGCCGAAGACCGCCTCGGCGACCTGGGAGATCACCGGGTTCTGCACATAACCGGAGCCGATCGGGCTGCCGTTGTGGACGAGGTCGGTGGCCGGGTTCTCGGCCATGCGGACCTTGGTCACCGCGGCCAGCGCGATGATGCCGCAGAACATGGTGACCGCGAGCAGGCCCATCATCGCGAGCGTGGTCGCCGCGTTCTTCGACTTGGGCTTGCGGAACGCCGGGACGCCGTTGGAGATCGCCTCGACGCCGGTGAGCGCGGCACAGCCGGAGGAGAAGGCCCGCAGCAGCAGGAAGACCAGGGCGAAGCCCGCCAGGCCCTGGTGTTCGGGCTTGATCTGGTAGTCGGCGGTCGGTGCGCGCATGGTGTCGTCGAGCACCAGCCCGCGGAAGGCACCCCACGCGATCATGAGGAAGACGCCGGTGACGAAGACGTACGTGGGAATCGCGAACAGCGTGCCCGACTCCCGGACCCCGCGCAGGTTCATCAAGGTCAGCAGCACGATCACCCCGACCGCGCAGAGCACCTTGTTCTCGACCACGAAGGGCACGGCGGAGCCGAGGTTCTCGATGCCGGAGGCGATGGACACGGCCACCGTCAGGACGTAGTCGACGAGCAGCGCGCTCGCGACCGTGAGACCTGCCTTGGGGCCGAGGTTGGTGGTGGCCACCTCGTAGTCGCCGCCGCCGCTCGGGTAGGCGTGCACGTTCTGCCGGTAGGAGGCGACCACGGTGAACATCAGCACCACGACCGCCACGGCGATCCAGGGGCTGAAGTGGTACGCCGACACGCCCGCGATGGACAGGACCAGCAGCACCTCTCCCGGCGCGTACGCCACGGAGGACAGCGGGTCGGAGGCGAAAACGGGTAGGGCGATGCGCTTCGGCAGGAGCGTTTCCCCCAGCCGATCACTGCGCAGTGCGCGCCCGATCAGGATCCGCTTGGGCACGTCGGTCAGTTTGGACACAACAGAGGATCGTAGGCCGTCGAACACGAGGCCGCCCACCCGCCACCCCTCTTCTGCCTCCCGGGTGAATTGGAGGCGGGCGCACGCTGCGGATTCCCCACCCACGACGATCCCCATGTCTATATGACAAACCCCGCCTGTCACCCCACCCTCGGAGGTTCCATGCACGCGACCGCGGAGCTGATCGGCGCCGCAGCCACCCTCGTCGGCCTCAGTATCCTGACGCTGGCGAGCGTCCGCAGCATCAGCCGCCGCTGAACCGTCCCGTAACGGGAAGGTGGGACAGCGGGCAACCGCGCAGGGGGGTGCCGCCGTCCTACCGCGCGTGTGTAGCTTTGGCCTCTGTCTGAGACCCTGATGTGGCTGAGCAGTAACTCTTGACACCGGAAGGACGGTCGTGCACATCGTCATCATGGGCTGCGGGAGAGTGGGTTCCGCTCTCGCCCAGACCCTGGAGCAACAGGGGCACACGGTCGCCGTGATCGACCATGACCCCACCGCCTTCCGACGACTGGGCTCCGGGTTCGGGGGCCGCCGCGTCACCGGCGTCGGCTTCGACCAGGACACCCTGCGCGAGGCGGGCATCGAGGAGGCCGGGGCGTTCGCCGCGGTGTCCAGCGGCGACAACTCGAACATCATCGCCGCCCGAGTGGCGCGCGAGATGTTCGGCATCGAGAACGTCGCGGCCCGGATCTACGACCCCCGGCGCGCCGAGGTCTACCAGCGCCTCGGCATCCCGACCGTGGCCACGGTCCGGTGGACGGCCGACCAGATGCTGCGCCGGCTGCTGCCCTCGGGCGCGGAGCCGCTGTGGCGCGACCCCACCGGTGGTGTGCAGCTGGCCGAGGTGCACGCCTCCGCGTCCTGGGTGGGCCAGCGGATCAGCCGGCTCCAGGAGGAGACCGGGGTACGTGTGGCGTTCCTGACCCGGCTCGGCGAGGCGATGCTGCCCTCCTCGCAGACGGTGCTGCAGGAGGGGGACCTGGTGCACGTGATGATGCGTACCGACGAGGTCGACAAGGTCGAGGCGGCGTTCGCCAAGGGTCCCGAAGAGGAGGGCGGTCACTGATGAGGGTCGCCATTGCCGGTGCCGGCGCGGTCGGACGCTCGATCGCGGGCGAACTGCTGGAGAACGGCCACGAGGTCCTTCTCATCGACAAGGCGCCGACCGCCATCTCCGTCGAGCGGGTCCCGCAGGCGGAGTGGCTGCTCGCCGACGCCTGCGAGATCACGTCCCTGGACGAGGCCGCGCTGCAGCGCTGCAACGTCGTGATCGCCGCGACCGGCGACGACAAGGTCAACCTGGTCGTCTCGCTGCTGGCGAAGACGGAGTACGGCGTCCCGCGCGTCGTCGCCCGGGTGAACAACCCGAAGAACGAGTGGCTGTTCAACGAGTCGTGGGGCGTGGACGTCGCCGTCTCGACCCCCCGCCTGATGTCGGCCCTGGTGGAGGAGGCGGTCAGCGTCGGCGACCTGGTCCGTCTGCTCCGCTTCAGCCACGGCGACGCCAACCTCGTCGAACTGACCCTGCCCGAGGAGTCGGCCCTGGCCGGCACGCAGGTGGGCGACGTGGAGTGGCCGGAGGACACCTCCCTGGTCACCATCATCCGCGGCACCCGGGTCCTCACCCCGACCCAGGAGGACTCCCTGGAGGCGGGCGACGAACTCCTCTTCGTGGCCGCGCAGGCCCGCGAGGAGCAGCTGGAGGACCTGCTGTCGGTCCGCCGGGAGGAAGCGCCGAGCTGATCCCTCGTCAGTGACGACGAGAAGGGGCGCCCTGGGAATCCAGGGCGCCCCTTTCGACTTGTCCCCGCTCTGAGCGGCCTGAGTGCTCAGAGCGGGGAGCTACGCCTCTCGGCGGTGCCGTGCCGCGCTCGGCTCGCTCCCCGCGGCGGTGGCCCTCTCCTCGGCAGCTTTCGCCTCCGCGGCCTTCTCCTCCGCCTCCATCTCCGCGAACACGTCGATGGGGGCGGGCGCCTTCGCCAGGAAGACCCAGGTCAGCCAGACGGCCAAGAGGAACGGCGGGATCTTCAGCGCGATCAGCACCCAGCCCAGCTGCGTCGTGTCGGCCCACCAGTACAGCGGGAAGAGAACCGCGCACTTGGCGAGCAGGATCAGTCCCCACGCCCAACTGGCCTTCGCGTAGGCCTTCTTGCGTCCCGGGTTGCGGGTGCGCCAGGAGAGGTTCTCCTTGAAGACGGGCCCGAGGATGAGCCCGATCAGCGGGACGCCGCACAGGGTGGTGATGATGTACGCCAGCCCGAGGCCCAGCGTGTAGAGCATGCCGGGCAGGTAGAAGTCCTTGGCGTTGCCGGTCATCATCGCGAAGACGACGCCGAAGGCCACGCCGAAGACACCGCTGAAGGCGTGCTTGACGGTGTCCCGCATCACCAGGCGGACCACGACCAGCAGCAGGGACACGCCGAGCGCGGCGATCGCCGACAGGTGCAGGTCCTTGTTGATCGTGTAGATGGTGACGAACAGCAGGCCGGGCAGCACCGTCTCGACCATGCCCCGCACGCCGCCGAACGCCTCGAACAGCGCGGCCTCCGTCACCGCCCGTGCGTCCTGCTCCGTGTCTTGGGTCGGCTTGTCGAGCGACGTCACCGGCTACTCCCTACCGAGGGGTCTCAGTTCGTACTTCGGATTGAACAGCACTCGGCGGCCACGGCTCATCGAGATCCGCCCGGAGGCGATCAGCTTGCGGCCCGGCTCTATGCCCACTATGGAGCGTCTGCCGAGCCACACCACGTCCAGGGCGGCGGTGCCGTCGAACAGCTCGGCCTCCAGAGCGGGAACTCCCGCGCGCGGCCGCAGAGTGACCGTGCGCAAGGTACCAGTAACCGTGACGACCTGGCGGTCGTGACAGTCACCGATCCGGGTGCATCCGGCGGTCGCGGCGTCCTCCCGCAGCTCCTCGGACTCGAGGTCCTCCTGCGACGAGGAAAGCCGGTCGAGCATGCGCCGGAACCGGCCCGCCGGCTTCTCGGAACGAGGAACAGGACTCATATCTGAAGCGTACCGGGGCCCACCGACAGCTACGTACCCGCGACCCCGGCCCTCGAACCGACGCCCCGGCGCCTCTCGACTCACTGCTCGAACCGGTACCCCATCCCCGGCTCCGTGATACTGCATCCCCCGGGGGACGACCCCCGGCCCCCCGGCCCCCCCCTCTCGGCCCACCGCTCACTGCTCGAACCGGTACCCCATCCCCGGCTCCGTGATGAAGTGCTTGGGGTGCGACGGGTCCGCTTCCAGCTTCCTGCGCAGTTGGGCCATGTAGACCCGCAGGTAGTTCGTCTCCGTCCCGTACGACGGTCCCCACACCTCCTGCAGCAGCTGCTTCTGGCTGACCAGCCGGCCGTCGTTGCGCACCAGCACCTCCAGCAGGTGCCACTCCGTGGGCGTAAGCCGGACGTCCCTGCCGTGCCGCTGGACCTTCTTCGCGGCCAGGTCGACGGTGAACTCGTCGGTCTCCACCAGCGCCTCGTCCTCGCCGCCCCCGTTGGGCTCGGCGCGCCGGACGGCGGCCCGCAGCCTGGCCAGCAGCTCGTCCATGCCGAAGGGCTTGGTGACGTAGTCGTCGGCGCCCGCGTCCAGTGCCTCGACCTTCTCGTCGGAGGAGTGCCGCGCGGACAGCACCAGGATCGGCACCCGGGTCCAACCGCGCAGCCCCTTGATCACCTCGACGCCGTCCATGTCGGGCAGGCCCAGGTCGAGCACCACCACGTCGGGGTGGCGGGCGGCGGCGACCTGGAGGGCGGTGGCACCGTCGTGCGCCGAGTCGACCTCGTACTGACGCGCCTTGAGGTTGATCACCAGGGCGCGCACGATCTGCGGCTCGTCGTCGATGACCAGCACCCGCGTGGGGGGCTGGGGAGTCCCCCCGCTGAGGCTCACCATGTGACCCGCCTTTCTGGTTCCACCGGCTGGAGAAGCTCCGGGGACGATCCGGCCGCCCGGAGCGTGAGCACCATGGTGAGGCCACCCCCCGGCGTGTCCTCGGCGTCCAGCGTGCCGCCCATGGCCTCCGCGAACCCGCGTGCCACGGCGAGCCCCAGTCCCACTCCGGCCCCGCGCGGGGCGTCACCGTAGCGCTGGAAGGGCTCGAATATACGTTCCTTGGCCGCGTCCGGGACTCCCGGCCCGCGGTCGACCACCCGGACTTCGACCCGGTCGGCGATGGCGCTGGCGGACACCAGGACGGGCCGGCCGGCCGGGCTGTACTTGACGCCGTTCTCCACCAGGTTGGCCACCGCCCGCTCCAGCAGCCCGGGATCCACCGCGACCATGGGCAGCGTCTCCGGAATGTCCAGGTCGGCGCTGCCCTCGGGCACCCCGCCGAGCGCCATCGGCACCACCTCGTCCAGGTCGATCTCCCGGATCAGCGGGGCGACCGTGCCGGTCTGCAGGCGGGACATGTCCAGCAGATTGCCCACCAGGTGGTCGAGCCGGTCGGCACCGTCCTCGATGCCCTCCAGCAGCTCGGCCCGGTCCTCCTCGGACCACGCCACGTCCTCGGACCGCAGCGACGAGACCGCGGCCTTGATCCCGGCCAGCGGTGTCCGCAGGTCATGGCTGACGGCGGCCAGCAGCGCGGTGCGGATCCGGTTGCCCTCGGCGAGCGCCCGCGCCCGGTCGGCCTCCTCCTGGAGCCTGCTGCGGTCGAGCACGACGGCCGCCTGGGCGGCGAACGCGGCCAGCACCCGGCGGTCCTCGGCGGGCAGCACCCGGCCGGTCAGCGCGAGCGCCAGATGATCCCCGACCGGAACGTCGACGTCCGCGTCCTCGGGTCGCTCCACGGGCCGCCCCAGCCCGGCCCGGCTGGCGCAGATCCACGGGTCGACGTCGTTCGCCCGTTCCAGGAGGGCCGCCGACTCCATGCCGAAGGTCTCCCGGACCCGCTCCAGGAGTTCCTCCAGGCCGGTCTCGCCGCGCAGCACGTTGCCCGCGAGGAAGGACAGGATCTCCGACTCGGCCCGCAGTCTGGCCGCCTGGTGGGTGCGGCGGGCGGCGAGATCGACGACGGAGGCCACCGAGATGCCGACCCCGACGAAGATCACGATGGCGACGATGTTCCTCGGGTCGGCGATGGTCCAGCGGTGCAGGGGCGGTGTGTAGAAGTAGTTGAGCAGCAGGGATCCGACCGCGGCCGAGGCCAGCGCCGGCAGAAGCCCGCCGAGCAGGGCCGCCGCCACCGTGACCGCGAGGAACAGCAGCATGTCGTTGGCGAGGCCGAGGTCCACCACGTTGAGCAGGAACGCCATGGCCGCCGGGCCGCCCACGCCGACCAGCCAGCCCCACAGGATCCTGGCCCTGCCCAGTCGCGCGCCCCGGGCCACGGGCAGTCCGCGCCCCTTGGCGACCTCCTCGTGGGTGACGATGTGCACGTCGAGGTCGGGTCCCGACTCCCGGGCCACGGTGGCGCCGACGCCCGGTCCGAACACGTACTGCCAGGTCTTGCGGCGCGAGGAGCCGAGGATGATCTGGGTGGCGTTCACGCCACGCGCGAAGTCCAGCAGCGCGGCCGGAATGTCGTCGCCCACCACATGGTGGAAGGTGCCGCCCAGGTCCTCGACGAGGGTGCGCTGCACGGCGAGTTCCTTGGGCGAGGCCGAGGTCAGCCCGTCGCTGCGGGCTATGTAGACCGCCAGCACCTCGCCGCCGGCGCCCTTCTCCGCGAGCCGCGCGGCACGGCGGATCAGCGTCCGCCCTTCAGGGCCGCCGGTCAGGCCGACCACGATCCGCTCGCGTGAGCCCCATATTTTCGAGACCCGGTGCTCGCTGCGGTACTGCTTGAGGTACTCGTCGACCCGGTCGGCCACCCACAGCAGCGCCAGTTCCCGTAGCGCGGTGAGGTTCCCGGGCCGGAAGTAGTTCGACAGGGCGGCGTCGACCTTGTCCGGCTGGTAGATGTTGCCGTGCGCCATCCGTCGGCGCAGCGCCTGTGGCGACATGTCGACCAGTTCGATCTGGTCCGCCCGCCGCACCACCTCGTCCGGCACGGTCTCCTGCTGACGTACGCCCGTTATCGACTCGACGACGTCCCCCAGCGACTCCAGGTGCTGGATGTTCACGGTGCTGACCACGTCGATCCCGGCGGCCAGCAGCTCCGTCACGTCCTGCCAGCGCTTGGCGTTGCGGGAGCCGGGGATGTTGGTGTGCGCGAGTTCGTCCACGAGAGCGACCTCGGGCCGTCTGGTGATGACGGCGTCGACGTCCATCTCGGTGAAGGAGCCACCCCGGTACCCCAGTTCCCTGCGGGGGATCTGCTCCAGGCCGTGCAGCATCACCTCGGTGCGCTGCCGGTCATGGTGCTCCACGAAGGCGACCACGCAGTCCGTACCGCGTTCGACACGGCGGTGCGCCTCGGACAGCATCGCGTAGGTCTTGCCGACGCCCGGTGCCGCACCGAGGTAGATCCGAAGCTTGCCGCGTCCCATGGCCTCATTGTCTTCCGGCGTCCCGCTGACTGCGCAGCGTCGACCTTACGGCCAATAATCGCGACAAATGAGGCCGGGAGCGGCTCGCAGGCCGTCTTTGACGCAACCCTGACGCCGGGCCCTACGGGGAGGCGGTCACCCTTCGACTATCTTCCCGTCACGCAGCTCCAGCACCCGGTCGGCGAGGTCCAGCAGGTTCGCGTCGTGCGTCGCGACCAGCGCGGTGACCCGCTCACTGCGTACGACGGCTCTCAGCAGCTCCATCACGGAGTGACCGGTCTCCGCGTCCAGCTGGCCGGTGGGCTCGTCGGCGATGAGGAGCGAGGGACTGTTGGCGAGGGCCCGGGCTATGGCCACCCGCTGCTGCTGGCCGCCGGACAGTTCACCGGGCCGTTGTCCGGCGTGGTCCAGGAGCCCCACCAGGGACAGCAGGAGTTCGACGCGTTCCTCACGCTCACGCACCTCGGCCCGGCGCAGCCTGAGGGGCACGCCGACGTTCTCCGCGGCCGTGAGGATCGGAATGAGCCCGAAGGACTGGAAGACGAAGCCCACACGGTCCCGGCGCAGCGCGAGGAGACCGTCCTCGCCCAGTTCCGCGAGGTCGAGCCCGTCGACCAGGACCCGGCCCTCGTCGGGCGCGTCGAGCCCCCCGACGATGTTCAGGAGCGTGGTCTTGCCGGACCCGGACCGCCCCTTGAGGGCGACGAGCTCACCGGGCGGCACCTCGAAGGACACTCCGCGCAGCGCGTGGACGGCTCCGGCTCCCTCGCCGAACGTCCGGTGGACGTCCTGAACCCGCACCATGGTCTCGGTGACCACCTGAGTCATGTGCCCTCCCCCGTGTCCCGGGCGCCGGTTGTCGGGCGGCGCCCGGCAGGTCAACGCTTCGGGGCGGCTCGCGGTTCCCGCACGACACTCGTGGTACCCGCACGAAAAGGGCCGCATCCCCGGGTTCGGGGATGCGGCCTCCTGAGTTCACGACGGGCCCGGCGTCATGTCTTGAACTGCCGTGGAACCGGGCCTACGACGCTCAGCGGACCTCGGTGATCTCCGGTCCGCGCTGCAGCTGTCCCATGCCGCCGGAGAAGCGCGAACCCTCCTCCTGCTGGACGCCCTCGGGAACCATCTGGGCGTCGTTCGGCAGCTTCAGGACGATCGGGTCGCGGGGCGCCATCGGGCCCTCACCGCGGACCACGACCGTGTCCCGGAAGATCTGCTCCAGCAGACCGGCCGCCTGCGGCTGCACCGCGCCCTGACCGGAGATCACCCCGCGCAGGAACCAGCGGGCACCGTCCACCCCGACGAACCGCACCACCTGGAAGCCGCTTGTGCCGTCCGGCAGCTGCACCGGCACCTGCGCGCGAAGCTCCCAGCCCAGCGGCCCCTCGACCTCGTCGACGATGCCGCCCTGCTGGGTGATGCCGGAACCGATCTCCTCGCGCACCTCGCCCCAGATGCCCTCGCGCTTGGGAGCGGCGAAGGCCTGCAGCTGGATGGCGCTGTCGCGCAGCACGACGGTGGCCGCGACGATCGCGTCGCCCGCGACCTCGACCCGCAGCTCCATGCCTTCGACGCCCGGCACGAACAGACCGCCCAGGTCCACCCGGCCCTCGGCCGGGTCACGTACCTCGGTGCTGTCCCACGGCCCGTCCGGCCGCGGCTCCGGTTCGAGCCGCACGCGCTCACGCGTGTCCTCTGCCTCGTCCGCCTCAGCGTCGACGCTGTCGACGACCTGCTCGGCCTCGCCGGCCGCGTCCTCGGCGGCACCCTTCTTCTTGCGACGTCCGAACACGTCACTGTCCTTCCCGGTCGGATACGACCGAAGCGTATCGATTCCCACCCGTCGCGCCGCCCACGGCGACATGACCACTTGTGCCGCTCCCGTCGTCCACCGCGGCATGACCTCCGGTGGACCCGAAGCCCCCCTCGGCCCGTGCAGATCCGGGAAGCTCCGCGACCTCCTGGAAGCGGACCCTCTCGACCTGCTGGACGACCAGTTGGGCAATCCGGTCGAAGCGCTCGAACCGCACGGACTCGCGCGGGTCGAGATTCACCACGATCACCTTGATCTCCCCACGGTACCCGGCATCAACCGTCCCCGGGGCATTCACCAGAGCGACACCGCAACGGGCGGCGAGACCGGAACGCGGGTGCACGAACGCCGCGTACCCCTCCGGGAGCGCCACAGACACTCCGGTGGGCAGTACGGCCCGCTCCCCCGGCTTCAGTTCGCAGCTCTCGGTGGTGCGCAGATCGGCTCCCGCGTCACCGGGGTGCGCGTAACCCGGAAGCGGTACGTCGGGGTCGACGCGCCGGATCAGCACGGCGAGTTCTTGACGGGACTCACGGCTCACGGGTTCACCTCGAAGGCGCGGGCACGCCGGGTCTGGTCCGGGTCGTTCATGGCGGTCCTGATCTCCTTCGGACGGCCGTGGTCGATGAAGTGGCCGACCTCCACCTCGATGAAGAGGGCGTCGGCACGGATGGCGAGGGGCCCGTCGGGGCCGCCGATCCGTCCGGTGGCGGCGGAGAAGATCTTCCGCCCGGCCACGGCCGTCACCTCGGCCTCCAGGTACAGCACGGTGTCCACCGGAACCGGCCGTACGAAGTCGGTCTCCAGCCGCCCGGTCACGGCGATCTTCCGCAGCAGCCAGTTCAGCGATCCGAGGGCCTCGTCCAGGGCGCTCGCGAGCACCCCGCCGTGCGCGAGGCCCGGAGCTCCCTGGTGCGCGGGGCGCACGGTGAACTCGGCGGTCACCGTCACCCCCTCGCCGGCGCGCGTCTGGAGGTGCAGTCCGTGGGACTGTTCGCCGCCGCAGCCGAAGCACTGGCCGTAGTGCTCGCCCAGCAGCTCACCGGGCGCGGGCGCGTCAGGATGACGCACCGGTCTCACGGCGTCGGCGGGTGGCTCAACAGCGGCGGAAGTACGACTCACAGCCGCAGACCTTACCCGCGCGTCGGCACCTTCCGGACACCGTGCCAAGCTTGGTTTCATGCAGCTCTCCGCCGCCCCGTACGAAGAACGCCTCACCACCCCGCGCACCTGGTGGTTGATCTCCTTCCTGGTCGGGGTCTCGTTGGCCTTGATCCTGCTGCCCTTCGGCACCTTGCCGATGCTGGGCGGTCTGGTCGGTGGCACCGCCGTGGCGGCGGTCGTGGCCAGCGCGTACGGCTCGCTGCGCATCCGGGTCCAGGGCGGCTTCCTGATCGCGGGCGAGGCGAAGATCCCGGTGTCGGCGCTGGGCGAGGCGGAGGTGCTGGACGCGGCGGAGGCGAGCGCCTGGCGCACGTACAAGGCCGACACCAGGGCCTTCCTGCTGCTGCGTGCCTACATCCCCACCGCCCTGCGCGTGGAGGTCACGGATCCCGAGGACCGGACGCCGTACCTGTACCTGTCGACGCGTGAGCCGGAGCGGCTGGCGGAGGCACTGAAGGCCGCGCGGGCGGCGGCCTAGCACACCCGGCCGAGGCGTCACCCGAGCTGTTTCGGTACGACCCCCATCGCCAGCGGATCCGGTGGCGTCTCCAGCGGCGGCAGTTCCGGCAGGGCGTCCCACGGCACCTGCCTTCTGCGCAGGTCGGCCCGGATGCGCTGGGCGAGTTTGCGGGTGTCCCGGCGGTTCATGACCGCCCCGACGGTCGCGCCCACCATGAACGGCATCAGGTTCGGCAGGTCACGCACCATCCGCTTCATGATCTGCTGCCGCAGTTGCTGCTTGAGTGGGCCGTTCACCGCCGTGCTGACGGACGACGGCTTGGTCACGTCGATGCCGCGCTCGCCCGACCAGGAGTCGAGATACGCGGTGGACCGCTCTTTCAGACCGCCGGGCGGCCGAAGGCCGTAGACCTCGTGGAGTTCGGCGATCAGCTTCAGCTCTATCGCCGCCACGCCGGTGATCTCGGCGGCCAGTTCGGTGGGCATCGCGGGCGGCACCGGCAGCATCGCCGCCGCGCCGATTCCCGCTCCGACCGTCGCCGTCGCGGTGGAGGCGCCCGCCACGAGCCTGTCCGCGAGCTGCTCGGGTCCGAGCCCGGGGAACTGCGCGCGAAGCGTCGCGAGGTCGCGTACGGGGATCCGCGGGGCTATGTCGATGATGCGGTCGGTGAGGTGTCCCAACGCCGCCTTGGCGCGGCTGCCGCTCTTGCGGACGCCTTCCCGGGCCTTGTCCCGGATCTCCGCGGCCCGCCGCCGTACGACGGGCGCGGGGGTCTCCACCGGCGCCGGGAAGTCGGGCCGGTCGGTCGTCGGTTCGAGCGAGGCCGATCCCTTTTCGGATGAGCCCCGCTCGTCGTCACGCGCGCCGTGCCGTCCCTCGGACGGCACCGAGTCCGCTCCCCACGGGAGGAAGCGGCGCTTCCGGGGAGGGGTCGAGCCAGTCACGGCCGACCCGCCCTCAGTCGCAGTCGCGGCAGATCGGCTGACCGTTCTTCTCGCGGGCCAACTGGCTGCGGTGGTGTACCAGGAAGCAGCTCATGCAGGTGAACTCGTCCTGCTGCTTCGGCAGTACCCGGACGGCCAGTTCCTCGTTCGAGAGGTCCGCGCCGGGCAGCTCGAGCCCTTCGGCGGCCTCGAATTCGTCGACGTCCACGGCGGAGGTCGACTTGTCGTTCCGGCGGGCCTTCAGTTCTTCAAGGCTGTCCGAGTCGACGTCGTCGTCGGTCTTGCGTGGGGTGTCGTAGTCGGTTGCCATGTCGCTCTCCCCCTCTGGGTGTCTGCGGTGTCTCCAGCGCACGTAACGCGTGAGAGGCCGGACTTGTGCCCGACCTGAGGCGGAGATTTTGCCTCACATCAAGGTCTGTTACTCAATCGACACCCAACCGGACTCCTGTTGAGTGATCGGGTTGGATGGCGATCGGGACCGTACACGGTCCGAATCCCGCACTACAAAGGCGTCTCACCGTGTACTTCCCGTGATCAAGGCCCCAGAAAACCCGGATTTTCCCGACTTTCCGCCCGTATTCGTGATCACGGAGAGTAGGTGGCAAGAAAATCGCCCTTGTGATCGATCACACACCGGGATACTCGATCAGCGCCGTTAAAATTCCGCGCAAAGCGAACATCCCCGTCTCTCGGTCCAGGTGCGGGGGTCATGATCTCAGACGGGAAGGGTCACCCGCATCACGAGCCCACCTCCTTCACGTGGCCGAGCCGAGATGTGCCCGCCATGCGCCCGGGCCACCGACCGGACGATGGACAGTCCCAGGCCCACACCCTTGTCGCTGCCCGTTCGTTCCGTACGCAATCTCCGGAAGGGCTCAAAGAGATTGTCGATCTCGTACGCCGGCACCACCGGGCCCGTGTTGGACACCACGAGCAGCGCCTGACCGTGCTGGACCTCTGTGGTCACCTCGACCCAGCCGCCCTCGGGCACGTTGTACCGCACGGCGTTCTGCACCAGGTTCAGGGCGATCCGCTCCAGCAGTACGCCGTTGCCCTGGACGACCGCGGTCTTCTGCTCCCCACGGATCACCACGCCCTTGGCCTCGGCCTCGCCGTGCACCTGGTCGACGGCCTGCTCGGCGACCTCCGCGAGGTCCACCGGCTTGCGCTCGACGATCTGGTTGTCGCTGCGGGCCAGCAGCAGCAAGCCCTCGACGAGCTGCTCGCTGCGCTCATTGGTGGCCAGCAGCGTCTTGCCGAGCTGCTGGAGCTCCACCGGTGCGCCGGGATCGGACAGATGCACCTCAAGGAGGGTGCGGTTGATCGCGAGCGGAGTTCTCAGCTCGTGCGAGGCGTTGCCGACGAAGCGCTGCTGGGCCGTGAACGCCCGTTGCAGTCGCTCCAGCATGTCGTCGAAGGTGTCGGCGAGCTCCTTGAGCTCGTCGTCCGGGCCGTCCAGCTCGATGCGGCGGGACAGGTCCGAGCCCGCCACCGCGCGGGCGGTGCGGGTGATCCGGCCCAGCGGTGACAGGACCCGGCCGGCCATCGCGTAACCGAAGGCGAAGGCGATGATCGCGAGGCCGAGCAGGGCCAGGAGCGAGCGGCTGAGCAGGTTGTCCAGGGCTACCTGGCGCTGGTGGTCGATGCACTCGCTGATCGCGGCGTTGAAATCGCCGAGCTGAAACTTGTTCGGGCCGTTGACCGCCGGACAGTTCTCGCTCGTGACGCTGATGTTCGTACCGTCGATGATCCTGAACGGCGGTTGGTTGCCCGTGCTCACGGCCTGCGCCGCCAGCAGGTAGATGATCGACAGCAGCAGGATGCCGGCGATCAGGAACATCCCGCCGTACAACAGCGTGAGCCGTATGCGGATGGTCGGGCGCAGCCACGGGAAGGGGGGCTCCGGCCTGCGGGGGTCCCAGGTGGGCTTCGGGGGGGCCTGGGGAGGCGCCGGGGTCGCGGCCATGGGGGATCAGATCCGGTAGCCGGAGCCGGGGACGGTCACGATGACAGGCGGCTCGCCCAGCTTGCGGCGCAGGGTCATGACGGTGACGCGCACGACGTTGGTGAAGGGGTCCGTGTTCTCGTCCCAGGCCTTCTCCAGGAGCTGCTCCGCGGAGACCACCGCGCCCTCGCTGCGCATCAGCACCTCCAGCACGGCGAACTCCTTGGGCGCGAGCTGCACCTCCTTGCCGTCCCGGAAGACCTCCCGGCGGTTCGGGTCGAGCTTGATGCCGGAGCGTTCCAGGACCGGTGGCAGCGGCACACTGGTGCGCCGGCCGAGGGCACGCACGCGGGCCGTCAGCTCGCTGAAGGCGAAGGGCTTGGGGAGGTAGTCGTCGGCGCCGATCTCCAGCCCCTCGACGCGGTCGCTGACATCGCCGGACGCCGTGAGCATCAGCACCCGGGTGGGCATGCCGAGTTCGACGATCTTGCGGCAGACGTCGTCGCCGTGCACGAGCGGCAGGTCCCGGTCGAGAACCACCACGTCGTAGTCGTTGACGCCGATGCGCTCCAGGGCGGCCGCCCCGTCGTACACGACGTCGACGGCCATGGCCTCCCGGCGCAGTCCGGTGGCCACCGCATCGGCGAGCAGCTGCTCGTCCTCGACGACGAGTACGCGCACGTCGCTTGTCCTTCCTTTGTCCACCCGCGTAGCTTCTCGGCCCGCGCGGGCAGGGGTTTCGGTTGAGTGTGTTGGCCTCCATCCTGCCCTTTTCGGCCATAAGTCGGCTGTAAGACGGGTGAGAGCAGCCTGAAGAACAGGTGCGAGGCTCGGGAATGGGAGATTTTCTCGTCTGGTTGAGGTTTCCGTGGAGGGGAGCTGGGGGAGGACGGCTTTACACCCCGCGATCACGCTCTGTTTGTGTCGTACCACCATGCGGCACCCCGCGTTCCGCGTACCCAGAGTGGGCGTGGGTGTCCGGCACCGTCGCCGCCCGGCAGGGCATGGCGCTGGGCATCTACTGGAGACGTGATCGCCCCTTCCCGACGGCACACCCCCGTGCCACCGACCCACGACCCTGGACGAGGGGGCGCAGCATGGACGCATTCACCGCAGGACTTCTGCAGCGCATAAAGGCGACCGAGTCCGACCTGACGCGGGCTCGCGACGAGGGCGACGACTTCCTCGTCGAGGTTGAGCAGGCCGAGCTCGACGACCTGCGCCGCCTCGCCGCCGACCACGGTGTGGAGGTCGGCGCGACGCGCGTCTGATCAGCTCGCACGGCACGACAGCGGGGCCCCGGCGAATCCAGCGCCGGGGCCCCGCTTCTTGCCTGCTCACTGGCCGCTCACTGCCTGCCCGTCGCCTCACGGCGGCCGTCTCAGTCGTGCCAGGCGCCGAAGTCCTCCAGGAGCCGCTGGAGGGGCTCGAAGACGCCGGGGGTGCCCGCGACCGTGAGGGCGTGTGCGGGGCGCTCTCCCGGGCGTCCACCGGTCAGGGCGCCCGCCTCACGGGCGATGAGGTCTCCCGCCGCGAGGTCCCAGGGGTGCAGGCCGCGTTCGTAGTAGCCGTCGAGACGCCCCGCGGCGACATCGCACAGGTCGACCGCCGCCGAACCACCGCGCCGGATGTCGCGCAGCAGCGGGATCAGCTTTTGGGCGACCTCGGCCTGGTGGACGCGGACCTCGGTGACGTAGTTGAAGCCGGTCGACACCAGGGCCTGCTCCAGGGGCGGAGCCGGGCGGCAGGCCAGTTCTCGCTCGCCGTCCCAGCTGCCGGTGGCCCAGGCTCCCGAGCCCCGTACCGCGTGGAACGTCTCGCCGCGCATCGGTGCCGCGACGACGCCGACGACGGTCTCGCCGTCCTGTTCGGCGGCGATGGAGACGGACCAGGTCGGCAGTCCGTACAGGTAGTTGACCGTGCCGTCGAGCGGGTCGATCACCCAGCGGATCCCACTGGTGCCCTCGGTGGAGGCGCCTTCCTCACCGAGGAACCCGTCGTCCGGGCGGTGCCGGCTGATCAGGTCGGTGATCAGCTTCTCCGCCGCGATGTCCATCTCGGTGACCACGTCGATCGGACTCGACTTGGTCGCGGCGACCGCGAGGTCGGCCGGGCGGCCGTCCCGCAGCAGGGCGCCGGCGCGGCGTGCGGCCTCCTGGGCGAGGGAGAGCAGTTCCGAGTGCAGGGGGTCGGTCACGGGGCTCCTCACGCGTAGGGGCTGTCGGCGCCCGCGGCAGCGGGACGGGGGGCGCGGGCCGGGCAACAGCCGACGGGGCACAGGTTGTGGTCGGCACCGAGCGTCCCCAGCGCGCACGGCGTGACCTCCTGCCCGCGCTCGACGGCGGCGCGCTCCAGGACGAGGTCGCGGATCGCGGCGGCGAACCGCGGGTCGGCGCCGACGGTGGCCGAGCGACGGACCGGCAGGCCCAGCTCCTCGGCTTTGGCCGTCGCCTCCGTGTCGAGGTCGTACATGACCTCCATGTGGTCGGAGACGAAACCGATGGGCACCATGACGATCGCCGGCACCCCAGCCGCGTGCCGTTCCTGGAGGTGGTCGCAGATGTCGGGCTCCAGCCACGGGATGTGCGGTGCGCCGGAGCGGGACTGATAGACGAGCTGCCAGGGATGATCGACGCCGGTGCGCTCACGGACGGCGTCGGCGACGAGCTGGGCCACGTCCAGGTGCTGCTTGACGTACGCGCCGCCGTCGCCGTGCCCTTCGACCGGGCCCGAGGTGTCCGCGGAGGCGATCGGGATCGAGTGGGTCGTGAAGGCGAGGTGCGCGCCGTCACGGACGTCCTCGGGAAGGTCGGCGAGGGAGTCGAGCACGCCGTCGATCATGGGCTCCAGGAAGCCCGGGTGATTGAAGTAGTGCCGCAGCTTGTCGACCTTCGGGGGCTCCAGGCCCTCGGCCTGAAGGGCGGCCAGCGACTCGGCGAGGTTCTCGCGGTACTGGCGGCACCCCGAGTAGGAGGCGTAGGCACTGGTGGCGAGGACCAGGACGCGGCGGCGGCCGTCGGCGGCCATCTCGCGCAGGGCGTCCGTCAGATAGGGAGCCCAGTTGCGGTTGCCCCAGTAGACCGGCAGGTCCAGGCCGTGGCCGGCGAAGTCCTTGCGCAGGGCGTCCAGCAGGGCGCGGTTCTGGTCGTTGATGGGGCTGACCCCGCCGAACAGGAAGTAGTGCTGCCCGACTTCCTTGAGGCGTTCCTTGGGGATTCCGCGCCCGCGCGTCACGTTCTCCAGGAACGGGACGACGTCCTCCGGCCCCTCCGGGCCGCCGAACGAGAGCAGGAGCAGGGCGTCGTAGGGGGTGGCTTCGAGCGCGTCTGGCATGGGATCGATCCTGTCATCAGGTACTGACAGCCGGGAAACGGCGGGGTGACCACCCTGGTTCCCACTCCGTCCAGCCACGTGCGTCAGGTGCGCCTGACTCGTAAGCTGTATCAGCGGTTTCGCGCCTTACCGAGTCCGTCCAACGAGCCCGCCTCACCGACCCCGACGTGTTCTCGTCTCGCCGAGCCGATCACCGAGCCTGTCACCGAGCCGCCCCGCTCCCGCCCGTCCGGAGACCCCGTGCCCAGTCCCTACCGCGCCCTGTTCGCCGCCCCCGGCTCCAGGCGTTTCTCCGCCGCGGGACTTCTCGGCCGGATGCCGCTGTCGATGATGGGCATCGGCGTGGTCACGATGATCTCCCAGCTCACCGGTCGCTACGGCCTGGCCGGCGCGCTGTCGGCGACCATCGCACTGGCCGCCGCGGTGGCGGGCCCGCAGGTCTCACGGCTGGTCGACCGCCACGGCCAGCGTCGGGTACTGCGCCCGGCGACCCTGATCTCGCTCGTCTCGGCGGCCGGGCTGCTGATCGCCACGCACTACCGGTGGCCGGACTGGACGCTGTTCGTGTTCAGCGCCGGCGTCGGCTGTGTGCCGAGCGTCGGCGCGATGATCCGGGCCCGCTGGGCGGCGCTGTACCGGGGCACCCCGCAGTTGCACACCGCGTACTCCTTCGAATCGGTGATCGACGAGGTCTGCTTCATCTTCGGGCCGATCATCTCCATCGGACTGTCCACGGCCTGGTTCCCGGAGGCCGGTCCGCTGCTCGCCGCGGCTTTCCTCGCGGTCGGCGTGTTCTGGCTGACCGCCCAGCGGGCCACCGAGCCCGCCCCGCATCCGCGCACCCAGCTGGACACCGGTTCGGCCCTGCGCTCCCCCGGTCTCCAGGTCCTGGTGGCGACCTTCGTGGCCACCGGCGCGATCTTCGGGGCGGTGGACGTGGTCACCGTCGCCTTCGCCGAGGAGCGGGGGCACAAGAGTGCCGCGAGCCTGGTCCTCGCGCTCTACGCGGCGGGCTCGTGCACGGCGGGACTCGTGTTCGGGCTGCTGCACGTCAAGGGGACGGCCGAACCCCGCTGGCTGATGGGCGTGTGTGCGATGGCCGTGAGTATGATCCCCCTCCTACTGGTCGGAAACTTGCCGTTTCTGGCCGTGGCGCTGTTCGTTGCGGGTCTGTCCATCGCTCCCACGATGATCACGACGATGTCCCTGATCGAGCAGCACGTACCACGCGCGCAACTGACCGAGGGCATGACCTGGGTGAGTACCGGCCTGGCGGTCGGGGTCGCGCTCGGCTCCTCGGTGTCCGGCTGGGTGATCGACGCCGCCGGCGCGCGGGCCGGGTACGGGGTTCCGGCGGTGTCCGGAGCCGTCGCGGTCGCGGTCGGTTTCCTCGGGTACCGCCGGCTCAGCAGGCCGGATCCGCGTCGGGGAGGCACCGTTGAGCAGCACAGCGAGCGGGAAGAACGGCACGTGGCGTAACTGGGGCGGCAACGTCACAGCCCGTCCCGCACGGGAGGTCACTCCCGCCTCGGTCGACGAGCTGGCAGATGCCGTACGGAAGGCCGCCGAGGACGGGCTGAAGGTGAAGGCCGTCGGCACCGGGCACTCCTTCACGTCCATCGCCGCCACCGACGGTGTCTTGATACGCCCGCAACTGTTGACCGGAATCCGCACCATCGACCGTGCCGCCGGCGAGGTCACGGTCGAGGCGGGAACCCCGCTCAAGCGGCTCAACATGGCCCTGGCCCGTGAGGGTCTGTCGCTGACCAACATGGGCGACATCATGGAGCAGACCGTCTCCGGGGCCACCAGCACCGGCACCCACGGCACCGGCCGCGAGTCGGCATCGATCGCCGCGCAGATCACCGGCCTGGAACTGGTCACGGCCGACGGCTCGCTCCTCACCTGCTCGCAGAAGGAGAACCCGGACGTGTTCGCGGCCGCCCGAACAGGTCTGGGCGCCCTCGGCATCGTCACCGCGATCACCTTCGCCGTGGAGCCGATCTTCCTGCTCACGGCCCGTGAGGAACCGATGCCCTTCGACCGTGTCCTTGCCGAGTTCGACCAACTGTGGGCCGAGAACGAGCACTTCGAGTTCTACTGGTTCCCGCACACCGGCAGCACCAACACCAAGCGCAACAACCGCAGCGCGGGTCCGGAACAGCCGGTGGGGCAGCTGGCGGGCTGGTTCGAGGACGAGTTCCTCTCCAACGGCGTCTTCCAGGTGGCGCAGTGGGTGGGCCGTGCGGCGCCCGCCACGATCCCCACGATCGCCCGGGTCTCCAGCAAGGCCCTGTCCGCCCGGACCTACACCGACATCCCGTTCAAGGTCTTCACCTCACCGCGCCGGGTGCGCTTCGTGGAGATGGAGTACGCCGTCCCGCGCGCCGCCGTGACCGAGGCGCTGCGCGAACTGCGGACGATGGTCGACCGCTCCGGCCTGCGGATCAGCTTCCCGGTCGAGGTGCGCACCGCCCCGGCCGACGACATCACGCTGTCCACGGCGTCCGGCCGGGACAGCGCGTACATCGCCGTCCACCTGGTCAAGGGGGCGCCCTACCACGCGTACTTCACCGCCGCCGAGCGCATCTTCACGGCGTACGAGGGCCGGCCGCACTGGGGCAAGGTGCACACGCGCGACGCCGAGTACTTTGCCGGGGTCTACCCGCGGTTCGGCGAGTTCACGGCGCTGCGGGACCGGCTCGACCCGGACCGCCGTTTCCAGAACGCCTACCTGCGGCGGGTGTTGGGGGCGTAGGCACGCGAAGTCGGTAGGCACGCGAAGTCAGTGGTTCCGTTTCTGGTGATCGCGTGAAGTACGCCACCCCCGAGATCCTGGAAACCGCTGCGGGGCACCCGGGTACCGTCCGACCCGAGAAGTCGGGCGGCGCGCCCATCCACGCAGGTGGCTCGAATGGAGTACTGTTGCGAGCCCTGGGTTCGGTCTCCCGCCAGGGCGTCCGCGACCTTCAAGGACCGCCGGGAGGGGGCTAGTTGCACAGGGTGACGGACTATGTCACTTAGCGTTGCGAATAGGTAACCGTGCCATAACGGCGATCCAGGGCCCGTGCCCGACACGCCGGGCAACTCGGCAAGGTTGTGGCAGGCTGCACCCGGGCAGGTCACACTCGACTAGCGGAAGCAGCGACGCACGTGACGTCGGCAGGCACCACCCGGGAGGTCCCCATGCCCGAACTGCGTGTCGTGGCCGTCTCCAATGACGGCACACGGCTGGTGCTGAAGGCTGCCGACTCAACGGAGTACACGCTTCCGATCGACGAACGCCTGCGCGCTGCCGTGCGCGGCGACCGTCCCCGCCTCGGCCAGATCGAGATCGAGGTGGAGAGCCATCTCCGCCCCCGTGACATCCAGGCGCGGATACGCGCCGGCGCGACCGCGGAAGAGGTCGCGCAGATGGCCGGGATCCCCGTGGACCGGGTGCGCCGCTTCGAGGGCCCGGTGCTGGCCGAACGCGCCTTCATGGCCGAGCGGGCCCGGAAGACCCCGGTGCGCCGCCCCGGCGAGAACACGGGACCGCAGCTGGGCGAGGCCGTCCAGGAGCGGCTGACCCTGCGCGGCGCCGAGAAGGACACCGTGCAGTGGGACTCGTGGCGCCGCGACGACGGCACCTGGGAGGTCCTGCTGGTCTATCTGGTCGCGGGCGAACCCCACTCGGCGAGCTGGACGTACGACCCGCCCCGGCGGCTCGTGCAGGCGGTCGACGCGGAGGCACGCTCGCTGATCGGTGAGTCCGAGGACCTCGCGGCCGCGCCGGAGCCAAGCTTTCCCTTCGTACCGCGCATCGCACGACTGCCGCGTGACCGCCCGCTGGACCGCACCCTGGACCGGCCGAGCCTGCCCGCGCCCGCTCTCGAACCGGCCGACGAGACCGCGAGCGCGAGTGCGGGCGAGCGGGACTCGCTGACCAGCCTGCTGGAGGCGGTGCCGAGCTTCCGGGGCGACCTGGTGGTTCCCGAAAGCCCGTCCGAGGAGGCCCCCGAGGAGGAGGAACCCGCCGCGGAGTCCGAGACCGAGGAGCCCCCCGCTCCCGCGGCCTCGGCCGGTTCGGCCTACGCGGACGTCCTCATGCCTCGTTCCGTCGGCGGCCATCGCGACCGCCTCGTCGGCTCCACCGACCGCCAGGCCGAGGCGGACGGCGTCCGTCCGGGACGTCGGGCGGCGGTCCCGAGCTGGGACGAGATCGTGTTCGGCACGAGACGGAAGAAACAGGAGTAGCCCCTCGTACGGCACACGCCGCACGAGGGCGGTACGGAACCACGAGGAGGGCCCGCGCCGATCGGCGCGGGCCTTCCCGTCGGCCGTCTACTGGGGGTCGGGCCCGACGGCGACCGGACGCGACGGGTCCGACGACCACTCCGACCAGGAACCGACGTACAGCGCGGCCGGGACGCCCGCGACCGCCAGGGCCAGCACCTCGTGGGCGCCGGAGACGCCGGAACCGCAGTAGACGCCGACCGTCGAGTCGTCGGACACGCCCAGCTCCTTGAAGCGGGCGGCCAGCTCCTCCGCCGGGAGGAAGCGGCCGTCGGCCGCCACGTTCTCGGTGGTCGGTGCTGAAACGGCGCCCGGGATGTGGCCGCCGACCCGGTCGATCGGCTCGACCTCGCCCCGGTAGCGCTCCCCCGCCCGGGCGTCCAGCAGCACCCCGGAGCGGGCCAGCGCCGCGGCCGCGTCCGCGTCGAGGAGACCCACCGCGTCCGGCCTCGGCCGGAAGTCGCCCTCTGCCGGTTGTGGCGTGTCCGTCGACAGTCCGCCCCGCCAGGACGGCAACCCGCCGTCGAGGACTCTCACGTTCGGGTGACCCGTCCAGCGCAGCAGCCACCAGGCGCGGGCGGCCGCCCAGCCCTGCCCGCCGTCGTACACGACCACCGGCGTGCCCGAGGAGACGCCCGCGGCGCGCATGGCGGCGCCGAACTCCGCGAGGTCGGGCAGCGGGTGCCGGCCGCCGGTGCCGGAGGGCGCGGCGAGCTCCCGGTCCAGGTCCACGAAAACGGCCCCCGGGATGTGCCCGGCGGCGTACTCGGCCCGCCCGTCGAAGGGCGGCTCCCCGGCGGCCTTGGCCACGCTCAGCTGCCAGCGGACGTCGAGCAGGACCGGCGGGTTGTCGCCCGTCAGGCCGTCGGCGAGTTCGGATGCGGAGATGATGGCGTTCATGGCCACCATCCTCGCGCACCGGGTGGCCGCATCGTCCATGTCCGGGGGACCTGCTCGGCCGGGCCTGCTCGATCACCGTTCGTACGGGATCGCGCACATGCCGTACAGCCGATCGCCACCCGTCGGACATCGCACGGTCACGGGCCGGGCCGCGCACGACCGACATTCTGCGGACACGGGGACAACATACGGCGGCGCGCCCGGGGCGCGCGTTCGCGCCGGTGGTGCGAGCATCGGCAGGGGTCCCTGCGCACGGGAACCGCGGCCGCGGGCTGCGGACCGCTCGGACCGCGCACGCACGGCTCCGTCGGCACGGGGCAGGCCCGGACGGATTCCGTCAGCACGGGGCAAGTCCGGACGGATCCCGTCAGCAGCACGGGGCACGTACGCACCGGGCCCGGCAGAGCCGGAGCGAAGCGACACGGCCGCCGCGAGAGGCCGGGAAGAGAGTGACGATGACCGAACCGAGGCGGTCGGCGGGCCCGCACGACAGCACGCACCCCCGGCCGGTGCCCGGCACACCCTGCTGGGTGAGCCTGATGGTGCACGGGATGGCGAGAACCCAGGACTTCTACGGTTCGCTGTTCGGCTGGGAGTTCCGACCGGGGCCGCAGCAGCTCGGTCCCTACGTCCGGGCCCTGCTCGACGGGCACGAGGTGGCCGGCATCGGCCAGCTGCCGCCCGACCGCCACCTTCCCCTCGCCTGGACGCCCTATTTCGCCTCGGACGACGTGGACCTGACTGCTGAAACGGTACGGCTGTGCGGCGGCACGGTCGGGGTGGGGCCGCTCGACGCGGACGACGCCGGGCGGCTGGTGATCGGCTCGGACCCCTCGGGTGCGGTCTTCGGCGTGTGGCAGGCGGCGGGGCACCTCGGTACGTCCCTCGACGGGGCGCCCGGCGCACCCGCCTGGCACGAACTGCTGACCTTCGAGACCGCGAGCGTCGCCAAGTTCTACGAGACGGTGTTCGGTTACGAGGAGGAGCCGGGGGGCGCCGCCGGCTTCGACCAGGTGACCCTGCGTCTCGGGGACCGCCCTGTCGCCGGCCTCCACGGCGTGGGCCAGGCCCAGCTCCGCGACCGGGGTCCGCACTGGATGACGTACTTCGAAGTCCTGGACACGGACGAGGCGGCCGCACGCCTCGTCGCCCTCGGCGGCCGCGTCCTGAAGCCGCCGCACGACACTCCGCACGGACGCGCGGCGACGGTGGCGGATCCCGAGGGTGCGCGGTTCTCGCTCATCCGCAGCGCACGTTGACGGAGCCCTGGTCGTTTCCCTTGACTGAGGAGTCAAGGAGTTGAGTCATGCCACTCGCAAGACTTGGCAATGCCTCCAGAGCACTCACCCCAGTCATGGCGCTCTTCGCAGAGTATGAGCAGATCAAGCCGATAACAGAGCAGGGAACCGGGCGTTTGCCTTCTGTAAGTTCAGAAAGTAAGAAGGAGTCAAGAACGTCGAGAATTCCAGTCACGCGTGTAGCCAGGGGAGATATGAAGCGCGACCGCGAAGATGACACCATCGGGAAGAGGCTGCGTGACCTGCGGCGGAGCAAAGGGCTTCACCAGCAGGACCTGGCCTCGGACGACATCTCCAGCAGTTACGTCTCCCTCATCGAGACGGGCAAGCGGATTCCGTCGGACGCGGTCCTCAAGAGCCTCGCCAAGAAGCTGGACTGCACGGTCGAGTACCTGGTCAGCGGGCGCAACGAGTCACGCGTTTCGGAGTTGCAGCTGAAGGTCGCCTTCGGCGACATGGCGATCCGCAACGGCGACAACGGCGAGGCACTCCAGGCCTACAGCGAGGCGCTCGCCCAGGCCGAGCAGCTCGACACCGCCACCGTGCGCCGGGCCCGCCGTGGCCAGGCGCAGGCGCTGGAGAAGCTGGGCAGGCTGGAGGCGGCCATCCCGCTGCTGCACGAACTCTACGAGGATCCGGAGACGGTCCCGGGGTCGGCGGAGTGGGCCCAGTCGGCCGTGGCCCTGTGCCGCTGTTACCGCCTCGTCGGGGACCTCGCCCTGGCGGTGGAGCTGGGCGAGGCGGCGCTGGGCCGGCTCAACACCCTCGGGCTCGATGTGACGGACGACCACCTGCAGCTCGGCTCCACCCTCATCGCCTGCTACATGGACCGCGGCGACCTGACGCGCGCCAATCTCCTGGCGACGCGCCTGACCGGAGTGGCCGAGCTGACCGGGTCCCGGGCCGGGCGGGGTGCCATCTACTGGAACGCCGGGATCGTCGCCGAGTCGCGCGGTCAGACCCCCGAGGCCCTCGCACTGGTGGAACGCGCGCTGGTGCTCATGGCGGAGGACGACGGCGTCCGGCACCTGGCCATGCTCAAGCACACCTACGGGTGGCTGATGCTGCACGGGCCCAAGCCGGACGCGGCGCGCAGCAAGGAGCTGATCCTCGAAGCCCAGGCCGCGCTCGCGGAGGTGGGCAGCACCAGCGAGCAGGCCGACTGCGAGATCGACCTCGCCTTCGCCGAACTGCACCTGGGAGAGTCCGACTCGGCGTTCGCCCGCGCCCAGCGCGCGCTCGGTCTGATCGGTTCCGAGCCGCGGCCCGAAGCGGTCATGGCCCGGGTCGTCATGGCCAGGTCGCTCCTCGCCTCGGGCGACGTGGCGGGCGCGCGGAACGTCCTGACCACCGCCGAACGGCAGTTGGGGCACCTGGCGGACAGCCGGCGGACGGCCGGGCTGTGGCGGCACATGGGCGACCTCTGGGAGCGGTGCGAGCGCCCGGCCGAGGCCGGGCGTGCCTACCGGGAAGCGCTGTCCATGGTGGGACTGCGCCAGTTGCCCATGGCGAGCGACGCGCTCAGCGGATCGTGGCGTTAGTCGAGCGCACGCCGGTGGCGCCCGGGCCTGTGGCCTGGGCGCGACCGGTCCGGCCCCGGGGTGTGCGGGGCTGGGTCTGAGCCTCTGTCACATTCCCGGCCGGAGCCCCCGCAAAGGCGGGCGCCCGGCCCGGGAGGCGACCGTTGCCTGAGGGGGCGTCACATGGTCAGCGCTCGGAGAGCGCGGCGTCCTGGGTGATGCCGGACGTGGCCGAGGACCGGACGGCCACGTCGGCCGGACGCGGCCGCTCCCGACGGCCGAGGCCGAAGAAGGCGATGACGAGACCGATGACGGACATCAGCCCGGCGACCATGAAGGCCCAGCGGTAGTGGTCCACGCCGGAGCCGTCGGAGGTGGCGGTCAGCACGGCGGCCAGCACCGCGACGCCGATGCCCGCACCGACCTGGTACGAGGCGGTGATGAGCGCCGAGGCGACGCCCTGCCGCTCGTCGGCGACGCCGCCCACGCCGGCGATGTTGACGGTGGGATAGACGAAGCCGTTGCCGACGCCGTGGATGATGATGCCGGGCAGCAGCAGGGCCGCGTAGCTGCTGTCCAGGCCGATCGCCAGGTACATCAGGACGCCCGCCGCCTGGACGAGCATGCCCAGCGTCGCCACGGTGCGGATGCCCCAGCGCTCGACCAGCGGACCCGAGGCGAACCTGGCGACGGCGACGATCACGATGCCCAGCGGCAGGAAGGCGAAGGCGGTCTGCAGGGCGCTGTACCCCATGGTCTCCTGGAGGTAGAGCGTGGCGATGAACTGCCAGCCGATCGTCGATCCGGCCCAGACCACGCTGATGAGGTTGGCGCCGGCCAGCACCGGCGAGCGGAAGATGGACAGCGGGATCAGCGGATCGCTGTGCCGGCTCTCGATGACGACGAACAGGGCCAGGAGCGCGGCGGCCGCGCCGAGCGTGCTGATGGCGGCGGCCGAGGACCAGCCCCAGCTCGGGGCCTGCACCAGGCCGTAGACCAGCAACATGATGCCGACCGTGGCCGACAGGGCGCCGCCGAGGTCGAAGCGGCGCGCGGGGCGGTTGTCCCGCCGCGGGTCGGCGGGCACGTTGGAGCTGGCCAGTAGGACGATGACGCCGATGGCGGCGGGGCCGAAGAAGACCAGACGCCAGTTGATCTCGGTCAGGACGCCGGACAGCACCAGGCCGAAGCTGTAGCCGCTGGCGCCGGTCATGGCGAAGACGCCCATGGCACGGTTGCGTTCGCTGCCCTCACGGAACGTGGTCGTGATGATGGACATGGCGGCGGGCGCGGTGAACCCGGCCGAGATGCCTTTCAGGACGCGAGTGGCGACGATCAGTGTGCCGTCGGTGAACAGGCCGCCCAGCGCACTGGCGAGGACGAACACCGCGATCGCGACGACGAAGGTGCGGCGGCGTCCCCACTGGTCGGCGACACGGCCACCGAGCAGCAGGAAGCCGCCGTAGCCGACCGTGTAGCCGGACACGAGCCACTGAAGGGCGCCGTCCGACAGGTCGAGGGCGCTCTTGATGCTCGGCAGGGAGACACCGAGCAGGGAGATGTCCAGGGAATCGAGGAAGACGGCGGCGCACAGGACGAACAGCGCCAGCTGTTTCCGCCGGGAGTCGAGCGCAGTCATGGGGTCGGGTTCCTAACAGCCGGGCGACGATGGAGTGGACGAGACAACTAGATGGAACACACGCTGTCAAGTCACTAGTCATGTCAGTCAGGTCGGTCGACCGCCAGGAGACGCCCTTCGGGCAGTTGGCCGCGAACTTGCGGCGCATGCACGCATAGGGACCCGACCAGGAAGTGAGTGAGTCCACCAGTCATGTGAGTAATTTAAGACTTGACTCGATTGCCCGCGCGTTGTTGCATGGCCATGCCTGACCGCCCACTTCATCGCACCCTGGAGCAACCATGGACCGACCCATCACAGTGATCGGCGGTGCCGGCCGAGTCGCCAGCCTGATCGCGCAGAAACTGCTCAGCGGCGGTGAGCGAGTGCGCGTCGTGGGGCGCAACGAGCGGCACGCCCGCAAGCTCCCGGAGGGCGCCACCTTCCACGCCGCCGACGTCCGCGACCCCGCCACCCTCGCCGAGCCGCTCGCCGATTGCAGCGCTGTCGTCTTCAGCGTGGAGCCGGGCACCGCCGACCAAGGTGCCGACAGCCCCAAGTCGACCATGTACCAGGGTGTGTGCAACGCCCTGAACGCCGCCCGCGCCGGTGGCGCGCGCCCGCACTTCGCGCTGGTCAGCCAGATCTACGTCACCCGGCACGACCACCCCATCAACAACTGGGGCCGGATGCTGGACTGGCGACTGGCCGGTGAGGACGCGGTGCGCGAGTCGGGCCTGCCGTACACCGTCGTCCGTCCGGGCTGGCTGACCGACAAGCGCTCCGAGGGCGACCAGGTACACGTCGAGCAGGGCGACCGCGGCGACGGCAGTGTCTCTCGCTCGGACGTCGCCGAGGCGATCGTGCAGTCGCTGTACCTGCCTGCCGCCGACGGGCTGACCTTCGAGATCTTCAACGAGCAGGGGTCCGCGCGGACCGACTGGAACGCGCTGTTCTCCTCCCTGCGCCCGGGTCAGGTCTCCGCGGCGTGACCCGGGCGGGGCGGGCCCTCGCGCCCCCGCCGGGGAGCCGTTTGCCGGCGAACGCCGCGCAGTTGGGTGAGCGGGCCGAGAACCACAGCGCCAACGCAGCGGAGCCCGGTTCCAAGTGACGGCCCGTAGGCCCGATGGCACTCAGCCGGAGGCGACCGGCAGGACGTCGGGCGAGAGCGCGCCGGCGTGGGCGGAGGCGCTGGTCATCCGGCGGCGGTGGTGACGTCGGCACAGCACCTCGTAACCGACCTCCGCGGCGGAGCCGTTCACGTCGCCGACGACGACCTGCTCGCCCTCGACGACCATCTCGCCGCCCACGGTGCGGGCGTTGTGCGTGGCCCGCGCCCCGCACCAGCACATCGCCTCGACCTGGAGGGTCTCGATCCGGTCCGCCAGCTCGATCAGCCGTTGCGAGCCGGGGAACAGCTTCGTCCGGAAGTCGGTGGTGATGCCGAAGGCGAAGACGTCCAGGCCCAGGTCGTCCACGACGCGTGCCAACTGGTCGATCTGGTTCGGGGCGAGGAACTGCGCCTCGTCCACGATCACGTAGTCGACCCTGCCGCCCTTCGACAACTGGCCCACCAGGTAGGCGTGCAGATCCATGTCCTCAGCCGCCTCGACCGCTTCTGCCACCAGGCCCAGCCGGGAGGAGATCTTCCCCTCCCCCGCCCGGTCGTCCCGCGTGAAGATCACGCCCTGCAGCCCCCGGGCCGAGCGGTTGTGTCCGATCTGGAGCGCCAGGGTGCTCTTCCCGCAGTCCATCGTTCCGGAGAAGAACACCAGCTCGGGCATGGTGAGTCGAACACCTTTCGGTCGCGGAGGGAGGTGGGCCTGAAGACTTCAGCAGGGTCCTGAAGACCTCAGGAGCGTACTTCGAGCAACGGGACCAGTTGCTCGGCAGGGGTCATCGAACCGTGGTTGCCGACCATCGCCGACTCCTTGGGCTCCCGCTCCGAGGCGATGATCAGGACGTCGTCACGGGCGGCGGCCACCACGTCGCCGAGCCGGTCGTGGACCCGTCGCTCGACCTGCTCCGGCGGACCGAACCAGCCCGCGGCGATCGCCTCGTCCCGTGAGGCCACCCAGAACTGTTCGCCGAGCACCTCACGCCAGCAGGTCAACACGTCGTTCCCGGCGCCCGGGACCGCGTAGACATGGCGGGCGCGGCCCTCACCGCCCAGCAGGGCGACCCCGGCGCGCAGTTCCCAGTCCTCGTCGAAGTCGATGCGGTGCTGCTCGTCGAAGGGGACGTCGATCATGCCGTGGTCGGCGGTGACGTACAGCGCGGTGCGCGGCGGCAGTTGCTCGGCCAGTCGCTGGACCAGCCGGTCGACGTACATCAGCCGGCCGCGCCAGGTGTCGGAGTCGACGCCGAAACGGTGGCCGGCGCCGTCGACCTCGGCGTAGTACGTGTAGACCAGGGAGCGGTCGCCCGTGGCCAGTTGCTGGGCCGCGAGGTCCATCCGCTCCTCGCCCGTCACCCGGCCGTGGAACGTACCGCCGCTGAGCGCGACCTTGGTCAGCGGGGTGCTCTCGAAGGTGGGGGACGAGACCTGGGCCGCGTGCACCCCCGCCCGCTCGGCCAGCTGGAAGACGGTGGGGTGCGGCTGCCAGACCGCCGGCGCCGTCCACGGCTGCCAGCGGAGCTGGTTCATCAGCTCACCGGTGGCCGGATTTCGCACCGTGTAGCCGGGCAGGCCGTGCGCGCCGGGCGGCAGTCCGGTGCCGACGGAGGCGAGGGAGGTGGCGGTGGTCGCCGGGAAGCCGGTGGTGAGCGGCCGGCCGGTGCCGCCGCGCGAGCTGCCGAGGAGCGAGGTCATGAAGGGCGCCTCGTCCGGATGCGCCCTCAACTGCTCCCAGCCGAGCCCGTCGATCAGGAACACGCAGTTCCGGTCGGCGGGGGCCAGCTCGGGGAGGGTCGCGGTCGTTCCCGGTACGGCCATACCCGCGGCCAGGGTCGGCAGCAGGTCCGCGAGGGATCCGCTGCCGTACGCGGGGACGGGCGCGGAGTCGAGGGCGAGTGGTTCCGGATGGTGGTCCCAGGCGGAGGCGGGATGCGCCATCAGCGGGTGGCGTCCGCGGTCGCCTCGGAGATGGCCTGTGCGAAGACGAGCGCCTGGCGCACCGTCTCCGGGCCGTCCCCGGCCTCGCTCACCCGCAGGCTCAGGTCGTCCGCCGTGGAACTTCCGGTGTAGCCGTGGTCGGCCTCGCAGTTGGGGTCGCCGCAGGCGGCGGGCTCCAGGTCGATACGGGAGACCGCGCCCCAGCCGATGGTCAGGACGACCTCGCGGGGCAGGGTGCCGGGCTGGTACTGCTCGGGGTTCGCGACCACCCGGCTGACCACGACCGACGAGACCCGGTTGAGCTTCACGGACTCGGTGGAGGTGGTGGCGTACGGGGTCGGGGAGGTGCCGTCGGCGGCCTGCTCGTCGGTGTGGCTGACGATGAACCGGTTGCCGGTGAGGACCAGCACGGTCACGTGCCGCCGCACCTCGTTCTGGTCGAACGTCGTCTCCTGGTGGACCAGGTACGACCGGATGGGATCGCCGCCCACCGCGGCCTCCACCGCCTCGGCCACGAGGGCCGGGTAGTAGCCGCTGCGCTCGATCGCCGCTCGCAGCCCCTGGGTCGTCGTACTGGTCTTGGCCATGACGTCCATCCTACGGTGGCCCACTGACTGCCCGGCACGCTCCGGGCGGTCTCAGTACGCGGGGAGTGTACGCGGGCCGAGGTCGTCCCGGGCGGGCGGTGGCGCCAGTCGTACGGAGGCGCCGAGAACGCTCAGGTCACGCTGGGCGACGACGACCGGCTCCAGGGTGATCGCGACGACCTCGGGGTGGTCGTCGACCAGCCGCGACACCCGCAGCAGCAACTCCTCCAGGGCGGGGGTGTCGACGGGTGTGGAGCCGCGCCAGCCGAACAGGAGGGGCGCCGTCCGGATGGACCGGACCAGTGAGGCGGCCTCCCGGTCGGTGACCGGGACGAGCCGGTGCGCCATGTCTCCGAGCAGCTGGGAGGCGGCGCCGGCGAGTCCGAACGACAGCACCGCGCCCGCCGCCGGGTCGATCACGGCCCTGACCACGGTGTCGACGCCCCGCGGTGCCATGCCCTGCACCACCGGCCGCAGCTCCTGTGGCGTCCCGAACATCTCGGTCAGCTCGGCGTACGCGCGCCGCAGTTGCTCCTCGTCGGCGAGATCCAGCCGTACGCCGCCCAGGTCGGCGCGGTGCCTGAGGTGCGGGGCGGTCGCCTTGAGGGCCACCGGGTAGCCGAGGGTGCCGGCGGCCCGGACGGCGTCGTCGGGGGTGGGGGCGCTCAGGGCCCGGTGCACCCGCACGCCGTACTTGCCGAGCAGGTCGCAGGTCTCCTCGGTGCCGAGGGTGAGCCCCTGGCCGTCGGCGAGGAGTCCGCCGATCAGCGTGGCGGCCCCTTTCTCGTCGATGTCCTCGTACTCGGGCACCCTGCCGGGCTCGGCGGCGTCCCGCCGCCACTGCGCGTACCGGACCACCTCGGAGAGCGCCCGGACGGCACGTTCGGCGGCCGGGTAGGCGGGGATGAGGCGGGCACCGGTCCGGGGCGCGGGCACCTCGGCCGTCGCCGGCGCGGCCAGTCGGTCCAGCGGACGGAACGGGTGGGCGCGCGGGACGCCTCCCGGTTTGGCCGAAGCCGCCTGCGGTGCGGTGCTCGCCGCGGCCGACAACGCTTCCGCGAGTCCGCCGAGTTCCACGTGGACCACCAGCACCGGCTTGCCGGGGACCCGCTCGGCGGCGGACCTCAGGGCCTCGGCCAGCGCGGCGTCCCCGGCCGACCCCTCCCCCAGTGCCGGTATCGCCGTGACCACGACCGCGTCGCAGGCGTCGTCCGCCAACGCCCGGGACAACGCCTCGTGGAAGTCCCCCGGCGAGGCGCCGGTCGTCAGGTCCAGCGGCGGCAGCGGCCGCAATCCCTCGGACAGGCACGCGTCGTACGTCAGCAGCCCCAGCGACTCGGAGTTCCCGAGGATCGCCACCCTGGCACCGGCCGGCAGCGGCTGCCGCGCGAGCAGCAGCCCCGTGTCCACCAGCTCCGTGATCGTCTCCACCCGGATCACCCCGGCCTGGCGCAGCAGCGCGGACACCGTGGCATGCGGCAGCCGCGTCGCCCGTACCGCGTGGCCCTGTGGCGCGGAACCCGCGCCCTGGACCACGACCAGGGGTTTCGCCGCCGCCGTCCGGCGCGCGAGCCGGGTGAACTTGCGGGGGTTGCCGATGGACTCCAGGTACATCAGCGCCACGTCGGTGTCCGGGTCGTCGTACCAGTACTGAAGGACGTCGTTGCCGGACACGTCAGCGCGGTTGCCGGACGACACGAAGGTCGAGACGCCGCTCACCCCGGTGACTCCGCCGCCGCGCCGGTGCAGGCGGGAGAGCAGGGCGATGCCGATGGCGCCGGACTGGGCGAACAGTCCGATCCGCCCCGGCCGGGGCATCTGCGGGGCGAGGGAGGCGTTCAGCCGCACGTCCGCAGAGGTGTTGATGATCCCGAACGCGTTCGGCCCGATGATCCGCATGCCGTACGCGCGCGCGTGCCGGACCAGTTCGCGCTGTCGCTCGCGCCCCTCGGGCCCGCTCTCGGCGTAACCGGCGGAGAGCACGACGAGCCCCTGCACGCCGTGTCGGCCGCACTCCTCGACGGCTTCGGGGACGTGCTCGGCGGACACCGCGACGATCGCCAGGTCGACCGGCCCGTCGATGTCCCGCACCGACCGGTGCGCGGGCACCCCGTCGACGTCCTTCTGTCCTTCGGGAAGAGCCTTGTTCACGGCGTGCAGCCGACCGGTGAAGCCGGCGTCCCTGATGTTGTGGAGGACGCTGCGGCCCACCCCGCCGGGTGCGCGGCCGGTCCCGATGACGGCGACGGAGCCGGGGGTGAGCAGCCGCTGCACGGACCGTCCTTCGGCGCGCTGTTCGCGCGCGTACTGCACGGCGAGCGAGCGGTCCGTCGGCTCCAGGTCGAACTCCAGGCGTACGACGCCGTCCTCGAAGCTGCGCTTCTGGGTGTACCCGGCGTCCGTGAACACCTTGATCATCTTGATGTTGGCGGGCAGCACCTCGGCGGCGAAGCGGCGGATACCGCGCTCGCGGGCGACGGCGGCGATGTGTTCGAGGAGGGCGGAGGCCACGCCGCGCCCCTGGTGGGCGTCCTGGACGAGGAAGGCGACCTCGGCCTCGTCGGCGGGGGCCGAGGCGGGCATGCCGTCGGTGCCGATTCGGTCGTAGCGTACGGTGGCGATGAACTCGCCGCCGATGGTGGCCGCGAGTCCCACCCGGTCCACAAAGTCGTGGTGCGTGAAGCGGTGGACGTCCTTGGCGGACAGGCGAGGGTAGGGCGCGAAGAAGCGGTAGTACTTCGACTCGTCCGAGACCTGCTCATAGAAGCTGACGAGGCGATCGGCATCATCGACGGTGATGGGCCGGACGCGCGCGGTGCCACCGTCGCGCAGCACCACGTCGGCCTCCCAGTGGGCGGGATACTCATGCCGGTCCGACGAGGTCTGCATGGGCCCCAGAGTACGGCTCGCGTAGGACAACGGCGCGAGGCAGTCTGTGGTGGACGACATCGGACCGAGGCCGCGGTCCGACGACACGAAGGGGCGGGACAGGACCGCTCCGGGCAAGCTTCACGTATGGGAAACTGGTCTAGACAACCTGAAACACCGAAGGGCAGCATCACATGGCTGAGCGCCGCGTCAACGTCGGCTGGGCCGAGGGTCTCCACGCCCGCCCCGCTTCCATCTTCGTCCGGGCCACCACGGCCGCAGGTATCCCGGTGACGATCTCCAAGGCCGACGGCACCCCCGTCAACGCGGCCTCCATGCTGGCCGTCCTCGGCCTGGGCGCGCAGGGCGGCGAGGAGATCGTCCTCGCCTCCGACGCCGACGGGGCGGACGCCGCCCTCGACCGCCTCGCGAAGCTGGTCTCCGAAGGCCTCGAGGAACTCCCCGAGACCGTCTGAGGACTGACGTCGCAGCGCAACCCCGAAGGGCTCGTCCGAATTATCGGGCGAGCCCTTCGCATTTCCCGGTCGCGCCCGATTTCATTGTTTACGGGCAGCAGAAATAATCCCCCGCGAATTATCACCTCTTTGTATACGGCTGCCGTGTTAATGCCGCAGGCTCGTCATGTTTACGGGATGTTGCGAGTTCCTCACACGGTCCGGGCGGTCCTGCTGGGGCACAAAGCGCAGCCGGTGCGCGGCCGTGGCGCGCTCGGTGTGCAGTGCCGTGACCGCTCGCGCGCGCTCGCCGTCCCCGCGCGCCACCGCGTCCACGATCGCGCCGTGCTCCGCCCAGGACTCGACCGGGTCGGCGGGCGCGTCCACCGCGTACATCCAGGCGATCTTGTGACGCAACTGGGTCAGCATGGAGGTCATCGCCGGGCTGCCGGAGGCCTGGGCGAGGGTCTCGTGGAACCAGCTCCCCAGGGAGCGCAGGTCATCGCTGGTCCCCCGCCGGGCCCGCTCCTGGCCCAACCGGACCAGTCCGCGCAGCACCTTGAGGTGGGCCTCGGTGCGTCGCTGGGCGGCCCGGGAGGCACCGAGCGGCTCCAGCAGCGCCCGCATCTCCAGGAGGTCGGCGCCCTCCTGCTCGGTGGGTTCCGCGACGTGCGCGCCCGCGTGCCGCCGGGTCACCACGAAGCCCTCGGCCTCCAGCGTGCGCAGGGCCTCGCGGACGGGGACGCGCGAGACGCCGTAGCGGCGGGCGAGCAGTTCCTCGGTGAGCCGGCCGCCGCGCTCGTAGACACCCGCCACGATGTCGTCACGGATCGCCGTGCATACCGAGTGCGCCGGAATACGCATGACCGACCTCCGCCTTAATCCCCGTGAAACGTCGACGATTGACGTGTGTTCGGTGACTCTATGGCAATGAGCCGGAATTTCCGATGGCGGGTCGGAATCCAGGGATATTTTTTGGACAGCCGGGCTCCAGAAACGCCGAAAACCCCGGCTCGGGGAGCCGGGGCGGCGCTCGCGTCGGGTTGTCCCGCCGTGCGTCGTCAGACGTTGACGCCGTGCGAACGGAGATAGGAGACGGGGTCGATGTCCGAGCCGTACTCGGGGCCCGTGCGGGCCTCGAAGTGGAGGTGGGGTCCGGTGACGTTGCCGGTCGCTCCGGAGAGGCCGATCTGCGCGCCCGGGGTGACGGACTGCCCCACCGAGACACCGATCGACGACAGGTGGCCGTACTGGGTGTACGTCCCGTCGTTCATCTTGATCACGATCTGGTTGCCGTACGCCCCGCCCCAGCCGGCCTCGACCACGGTGCCGGAGCCGACCGCGTGGACGGTGGTGCCGGTCGAGGCGTGGAAGTCGATGCCGGTGTGGCTGCCGGAGGACCACAGGGAGCTGCTGGACTGGTAACCGGTCGAGACGTACGAGCCGGAGATCGGGGCGACGTAGGCGTTGAGGCGCTTGCGCTCGGCCTCGCGGGCGGCGCGCTCCTTCTTCTCCTGGTCCTCGCGGGCCTTCTTGGCCTCCGCGACCGCCTTCTTGCGCGCGGCCTCCTCGGCCTTCCGCTGCGCCTCGGCCTCCTCGGCGGCCTGCTTCTGGGCGAGGGCCTGGGCGTCGATCTGGTCCGCGACGGTGTCACCGATGGTGATGACGGGGGTGAGGCCGGTCTGCTCGACCGCGGGCTCGGCTGCGAGCGCGGGGGCGGCCAGGGTACCGATGACGCCGGTGGTGGTGAGTGCCGCGACACTCGCCGCACGGGCGGTGCCGCGCTTCATACGGCTGGGACGACGGTGCTTCCCGGCGGCGCACATGAACGCCATGTGGTGGCTGGTCCTTTCCTTCCTTCTCGCCTACCGGGTTAGCTGACGGGTTCGGAGCAGGAAGGTCTCCTACGGGCCCCCTCGCGGTGCGCGCGGGCGTCCGATTCACCCCAGGGACTTCACATGTGGGTCCCCGGCTCCCCTGGCTCGCGCCATGCGGGGACTCGGCGATGACTGTCCGGTGCCGCGGATGCGGCGCGGTGCCTGACGGACAGCCCGGAAGACGCTAAGCGGGGCGACTTTCAATCCCCAAACCGATCACGGGTTTTGTAGTGCATGCCACAGGGCAGACAGGCAACCTCTCCCTCAATTCGGACATCGAGGGGCCCTGGTGACGCTCAGGTCACCAGGGCCCCGGGCACTGCTGTGGCTCCCGCGTGTCGCTACGCGGCGCTACGTGTCGCTATTCCGCCGAGACGACGGAGACCGCGCCGATACCGAGGGCCTCGACGGGCTCCTTGATCTGCGCGGCGTCACCGACGAGGACGGTCACCAGACGGTCGATCGGGAAGGCGTTCACAGCCGCCGCGGTCGCCTCCACGGTGCCCGTCGAGGCGAGCTGCTGGTACAGGGTCGCCTGGAAGTCGTCGGGCAGGTGCTGCTCGACCTGGTCGGCCAGCGTGCCCGCGACCGCCGCCGCGGTCTCGTACTTCAGCGGCGCCACCCCGACGAGGTTCTGGACGGCGACATCCCGCTCGGCGTCGGTCAGGCCCTCGGCCGCGAGCGTGCGCAGCACCGTCCACAGGTCGTCCAGGGCGGGACCGGTGTTCGGCGTGTCCACGGAGCCGCTGATGGCGAGCATCGAGGCACCCGAGCCGTCCGGGGTCGAGCGCAGGACCTGCCCGAACGCCCGCACCCCGTAGGTGTAGCCCTTCTCCTCCCGCAGGACGCGGTCCAGACGGGAGGTCAGGGTGCCGCCCAGGCAGTACGTGCCGAGCACCTGGGCGGGCCACACGCGCGCGTGCCGGTCGGGGCCGACGCGGCCGATCAGCAGCTGCGTCTGGACGGCGCCGGGGCGGTCCACGATGACGACCCGGCCGGTGTCGTCGGCGGTCACCGGCGGCACGGGACGCGGCTGGGCCGAGGAGCCGGTCCAGGCGCCGAGGGTGTCACCGAGCAGCTCGTCGAGCTCGACGCCGGTGAGGTCGCCGACGACCACGACGGTGGCGGTGGCCGGGCGGACGTGCTTCTCGTAGAAGGTCCGGACGGCCGCCGAGTCGATGGACTCGACCGTCTCCTCGGTGCCCTGGCGGGGGCGTGACATCCGCGAGGTCGCCGGGAACAGCTCCCTGGAGAGCTCCTTGGCGGCGCGCCGGGAGGGGTTGGCCAGCTCGTGCGGGATCTCGTCGAGGCGGTTGCGGACGAGCCGCTCGACCTCGCTGTCCGCGAACGCGGGCGCCCTGAGGGCGTCCGCGAGCAGGACCAGGGCCTTGGCCAGGCGGGAGGCGGGGACTTCGAGGGAGAGCCGTACGCCGGGATGGTCGGCGTGCGCGTCGAGGGTGGCGCCGCAGCGCTCCAGCTCGGCGGCGAACTCCTCGGCCGAGTGCTTGTCGGTGCCCTCGGAGAACGCCCGCGCCATGATGGTGGCAACGCCGTCAAGACCGGCCGGTTCGGCGTCCAGGGGCGCGTCCAGCAGCACCTCGACGGCGACGACCTGCTGGCCGGGGCGGTGGCAGCGCAGGACGGTCAGGCCGTTGTCGAGCGTTCCGCGCTCGGGGGCCGGGAACGCCCAGGGCCTGGCCTCGCCCGCCTGGGGCTGGGGGTGGAACTGCATCGCGGCGAGCTCGCTCACTGGGCCGCCTCCTCGTCGTTCTCGTCGGTGGCTTCGGCGTCTTCGGCTTCGGTGGTGGTCGGCTCGTAGACGAGCACCGCGCGGTTGTCGGGGCGCAGGCAGGCCTTGGCGACCTCTTGGACTTCTTCGGCGCGCACGTCGAGAACGCGCCCGACCGCGGTGAGGGCGAGCTGCGGGTCGCCGAACAGGACGGCGTAGCGGCACAGTTCGTCGGCGCGGCCCGCGACCGTGCCGAGCCGGTCCAGCCACTCGCGCTCCAACTGGGCCTGGGCGCGTTCCATCTCCTCGGCCGTGGGGCCCTCCTCGGCGAACCGGGCGAGCTCCTCGTCGATGGCGGTCTCGATGACCGGCACCTCGACGTCGCCGGAGGTCTTCACGTCCAGCCAGCCCAGCGAGGGCGCCCCGGCCAGCCGCAGCAGGCCGAAGCCGGCGGCGACGGCCGTGCGGTCACGCCGTACCAGCCGGTTGTAGAGGCGGGAGGACTCGCCGCCGCCGAGGACGGTGAGCGCCAGGTCGGCCGCGTCGCACGCGCGGGTGCCGTCGTGCGGGAGCCGGTAGGCGGCCATCAGGGCTCGGGCCGGGACCTCCTCCTCGACGACCTCGCGCAACTGCTCGCCGATGACGTCGGGCAGCGCGCCGTCGCGCGGGGCGGGCTTGCCGTCGTGCGAAGGAATGGACCCGAAGTACTTCTCGACCCAGGCGAGCGTCTGCTCCGGGTCGATGTCGCCGACCACCGACAGGACGGCGTTGTTCGGCGCGTAGTACGTGCGGAAGAACGCGCGGGCGTCCTCCAGGGTGGCCGCGTCCAGGTCGGCCATCGAGCCGATCGGGGTGTGGTGGTAGGGGTGGCCCTCCGGGTAGGCGAGCGCGGTGAGCTTCTCGAACGCGGTGCCGTAGGGGACGTTGTCGTAGCGCTGCCGTCGTTCGTTCTTGACGACGTCCCGCTGGTTCTCCATCGATTCTTCGTCGAGGGCGGTCAGCAGGGAACCCATCCGGTCGGCCTCCAGCCAGAGGGCGAGCTCCAGCTGGTGGGTCGGCATGGTCTCGAAGTAGTTGGTGCGCTCGAAGCTGGTGGTGCCGTTGAGCGAGCCGCCCGCGCCCTGGACCAGCTCGAAGTGGCCATTGCCCTTGACCTGTCCGGAGCCCTGGAACATCAGGTGCTCGAAAAGGTGAGCCAGGCCCGTACGGCCCTTGACCTCGTGGCGCGAACCGACGTCGTACCAGAGGCACACCGCCGCGACCGGGGTCAGGTGGTCCTCGGAGAGCACCACGCGCAGGCCGTTGGCCAGGCGGTGCTCGGTCGCTGTCAGGCCCCCGGAGCCTGCCTGGGCTGTGGCCGTGTGACCCATGGGCATGTACGTCCCTTCGATCGCGGTCGCGGTCGTGGAAACCGCGGTTTTCCTGCCGGTCCTGCCACTGTATGCAAGCGCGTGAGGCCTCGGCGAAGTTCCCGGGGGGCGTACGCCGACAGCGGATCGCGTAGCCTGCGGACAGTCGTGGGGGAGGCGTCTCCCCGCACCGGGCCGAGCAGCTGAGGCCGGGGCCTGGTCCGCGTTGTCAGTGCCGCGGTCCACAATGGTCCGCGTCAGATGCCGTTCACGCTTCAGCCAGCGAGCGCCCAGTACGCGAGCGACCAGTAAACAGGAGGAGCCGGCAGCGATGGCCCGCCGCAGCACGAAGACCCCGCCGCCCGACGACTCGTACGAGGAGCGGATCCTCGACATCGACGTCGTGGACGAGATGAAGGGCTCGTACCTCGAGTACGCGTACTCGGTCATCTACTCCCGCGCCCTGCCGGACGCCCGGGACGGGTTGAAGCCGGTGCATCGCCGCATCGTGTACCAGATGAGCGAGATGGGCCTGCGCCCCGACCGCGGCTATGTGAAGTGCGCCCGCGTCGTCGGCGAGGTGATGGGCAAGTTGCACCCGCACGGCGACGCGTCGATCTACGACGCCCTCGTGCGTATGGCCCAGCCCTTCTCGATGCGTGTCCCCCTCGTCGACGGGCACGGCAACTTCGGCTCCCTGGGCAACGACGACCCGCCGGCCGCGATGCGGTACACCGAGTGCCGGATGGCCCAGGCGGCGAGCCTGATGACGGAGTCCATCGACGAGGACACGGTCGACTTCGCCCCCAACTACGACGGCCAGGAACAGGAACCGGGGGCCCTGCCCGCCGCGTTCCCGAACCTCCTGGTGAACGGCGCCTCGGGCATCGCGGTCGGCATGGCCACCAACATGCCGCCGCACAACCTGTCCGAGGTGATCGCGGCCGCCCGTCACCTGATCCGCCACCCGAACGCGGATCTGGACACCCTGATGAAGCACGTCCCGGGCCCCGACCTGCCCACCGGCGGCCGCATCGTGGGCCTGACCGGTATCCGCGACGCGTACGAGACGGGCCGCGGCAGCTTCAAGATCCGCGCCACGGTCGCGGTGGAGAACGTGACGGCGCGCCGCAAGGGTCTCGTCGTCACCGAGCTGCCCTTCGCGGTCGGTCCGGAGAAGGTGATCGCCAAGATCAAGGACCTGGTCGGTTCGAAGAAGCTGCAGGGCATCGCGGACGTCAAGGACCTCACCGACCGCGCGCACGGTCTGCGTCTGGTCATCGAGATCAAGAACGGGTTCGTGCCCGAGGCCGTCCTGGAGCAGCTCTACAAGCTGACGCCGATGGAGGAGTCCTTCGGCATCAACAACGTGGCCCTGGTCGACGGCCAGCCGCTCACCCTGGGCCTCAAGGAGCTCCTCGAGGTCTACCTGGACCACCGCTTCGAGGTCGTGCGCCGCCGCAGCGAGTTCCGCCGCACCAAGCGACGCGACCGGCTGCACCTGGTCGAGGGCCTGCTCACCGCGCTGATCGACATCGACGAGGTGATCCGCCTCATCCGCTCCAGCGACAACTCCGCCCAGGCGAAGGAACGCCTGATGGAGACGTTCTCGCTGTCGGACATCCAGACCCAGTACATCCTCGACACGCCCCTGCGCCGGCTCACCCGCTACGACCGCATCGAGCTGGAGGCGGAGAAGGACCGCCTCAACGAGGAGATCGCGGAGCTGACCCGGATCCTGGAGTCGGACGCCGAGCTGCGCAAGCTGGTCTCCGCCGAACTGGCCGCGGTGGCCAAGAAGTTCGGCACCGAACGACGTACGGTCCTGCTGTCGTCGGCCGGTAACCCGACGGCGGCCGTGCCGCTCCAGGTGGCCGACGACCCGTGCCGGGTGCTGCTGTCCTCGACGGGGCTGCTGGCCCGTACGGCCAACGGTGAGCCGTTCCCGGCGGACGAGGACGCCGGACGAGCCAAGCACGACGTGATCGTCTCGGCGGTGCCGGCCACCGCGCGCGGCGAGATCGGCGTGGTGACGTCCACCGGGCGCCTGCTGCGGCTGAACGTGGTCGACCTGCCCCAGCTCCCGGACACCGCGGCGACGCCGAACCTCTCCGGCGGCGCCCCGCTGTCGGAGTTCGTCTCCCTGGAGGGGGACGAGACGGTGGTCTGTCTGAGCACGCTCGACGAGTCGTCCCCCGGCCTGGCGATCGGCACCGAACAGGGCGTGGTCAAGCGGGTGGTCCCGGACTATCCGACCAACAAGGGGGAGCTGGAGGTCATCAGCCTCAGGGAGGGTGACCGGATCGTCGGCGCGATCGAGCTGCGCACCGGTGAGGAGGACCTGGTCTTCATCACGGACGACGCCCAGCTGCTGCGTTTCCAGGCCGCGCAGGTCCGTCCGCAGGGCCGTCCGGCGGGCGGCATGACCGGCATCAAGCTCGTGGAGGGGGCGAAGGTCATCTCCTTCACGGCCGTCGACCCGGCCGCCGACGCGGTCGTCTTCACGGTCGCCGGTTCGCGCGGCACGCTCGACGACTACGTGCAGACCACGGCCAAGCTGACACCGTTCGACCAGTACCCGCGCAAGGGCCGGGCCACCGGCGGTGTCCGCTGCCAGCGGTTCCTCAAGGGCGAGGACTGTCTGTCCCTGGCCTGGGCGGGCGCCACTCCGGCCAAGGCGGCCCAGAAGAACGGCACCCCGGCCGACCTCCCGGAGATGGACCCGCGCCGGGACGGTTCGGGCGTGTCGCTGGGGAAGACGGTGGCGGTCGTGGCGGGACCGGTCTAGGACCCGCCCCGCGCCTCAGAGCTCCTGGACTCCTGGAGGGTCTTCTTCCTCCGGATCGGTCACGTAGCGCAGAACGCCCCACATGCCGTGCTCATCGGCGTGTGGGGCGTCGCTCTTGCACGCCTCCAGCTCCTTGCCGAGAGCGGCCGCGTCGATGTCCGAGCCGATGAGGACGAGTTGGGTGAGGCGGTCGTCGGCGGCAGCCCAGGGCTCCGGGTAGAACCGGAGGAACCGCCCGACGGCGTGCAGCGAGTAGCGGTTGCGAAGGTCGTACGGCCCGAAGTCGACATACCCCTTGATCCGGTACAGCCCCTCGGGCCGGCTGTCGAGGAACCGCATCAGGCGGCGTGGGTCGAGCGGCACCTCGGAGCCGAAGGACACGCTGTCGTAGCCGGAGTGCAGGTGGGAGCCGTGGTCGTGGCCCTCCGTCCGGTCGCTGAGATCGTCGAAGGACAGCTGCCCGACGCGCTCCTCGCTCGGCCGGCAGTCGAAGAGGAACTCGGGGTCGACGCGGCCGTGGGTGGCGGGCACGACGGCGGCACGGTCGACGAGGGAGCGGACCAGCCCGAGGACGCGTTCACCGTCCTCGGCCCGGTCGAGCTTGTTGACGACGACCAGGTCGGCGAGGGCGAGGTGCCGGTCGATCTCGGGGTGCCGGGCGCGGGTGGCGTCGAACTCGGCGGCGTCGACGACCTCGACGAGGCCCCCGTACACGATCCCGGGGTGTTCACTCGCGAGCACCATGCGGACGAGTTCCTGAGGCTCGGCGAGCCCGCTGGCCTCGATCACGATGACGTCGACACCGGTGCCGGGGCGGGCGAGTCGCTCCAGGTAGACGTCGAGTTCACTGGCGTCGACGGCGCAGCACAGGCAGCCGTTGCCGAGGGAGACGGTGGAGTCGCCGAGCGCGCCCGCCACGGCCATCGCGTCGATCTCGATGGCGCCGAAGTCGTTGACGAGGGCGCCGATCCGGCTTCCGCCACTGTGGTGGAGGAGGTGGTTGAGCAGGGTGGTCTTGCCGGAGCCGAGGAATCCGGCGAGGACGACAACCGGGATCTGCCGCGGGATCCGACTCAACGCGCTACCTCTCTCACGCCACCGCGTGCGCCGGATCGTTGCCCTGCGCACGTACGAGGATTGAATGCCCACCCAGGATACGAGCCGGAAGAATGACCGCTGGGTGAACGATTGTTAGCAGTGCTCGCGGGGCAGACGTTGGGCAAGGCGCCGGTTCGTGCGACCCTCCCATCCCTCCGTGCGCCCCTCTCCGCCTCCCCCGCCGATCAGAGCCGCTCGGCACCCTGGGAGACGGCAAGCGCCGCCCACCGCTCGCCGGTCCCCTTCAGTCGACCCGCACCCCGACGACCGGCGGACCGCCGCCTGATTCGGGGGTTGACATGGCCACACAGAAGTCCTCTGCGGGAAGGTTGGGTTCCGCCGCGCTCACTCTCCTGGCTGCCACCGCCACGGCGACGGTGGCGGTGCGTCAGTGGCGGCTGGAGAAGGCGCGTCTGCATGACAGGCAGTTGGAACTCGACGAGCTGGCGATTCGGCGCAAGGCGCTGGCCCATCAGCAGCGCATGCAGTGGGAGTTGCTGGTCAGGGCGCTGGACGACCCCTCCCTCGCGGAAGTGATCGACACGTACGACAAGAGCATCCCGGCGGAGAGGCGCCGCCAGTTCTTCTACGCCAACGCCTGGTATGTCCACCTCTACCACCTGCACCGGGCGGGAAGCCTGGACCGGGAGGAGCTCTACCGCCATCTGCGGGAGTTCTTCCAGAGTCCGGTGTTCCGCGAGTACTGGGAGGCGTCGAGGCACATGCGGGCCACCCTGAACGAGTCGTCCGTGGAAGCCCGGTTGGGACACATGGTCGACGGACTCGTCAGGGACCTCGACGAAGCCGACACCGACGAGTGGTGGGTCGTCGGCGACCCACCGACCGACTGACCTGACGTCCGGCCCGTCCAGCCGGTCAACACAAAAACGGCACAGACACGCCTGAGTGACTTTTGGCCATCCAGCCACAAGGGCCTCACCAACACCGCTAGCGTGCTCACCACCACTATGCCCAGGCTTTCTGTTCGTAAGGACCGGTACCTTTGAAGATCGTGCGCCGCATCGGTGTGCCCCCGAGCGCCCGAGGCAGTAACTCGGGAGCCACCTGCCCGGACGTGTTCGAGCTGAGCGACGGCAACTTCGCCGTCATCGGCACCGAGGCCACCGAGGCGCTTGAGCGCGAACTCCCCGCCGACGCCGCCCGCGCCGACTACGAGCGCATCGTCATCGTCAGCCGGGAGACCCTGATTCGCGCCAAGGCGGACATCCCCGACGCCTGACCCCCACGAGCACGTGTCCACCCCAGACCCGTCCCGTAGACCCGTCCCGGACGCACAGAACCGCTGAGCGCCCCGGGCACCCACCCGGCGAGCAGCCCGTCACCCCGTCCCTGCTCGATCACCACCGATGAGGCCTGGCGCCCGAACGGCACCAGGCCACACGCGTGTCAGGCGGCCCCCGGCACCTCGACCGGTGCCCCCGGCCCCACGTACCGCGCCACCGGCCTGATGATCTTCGAGTCGGCCGCCTGTTCCAGGATGTTGGCGCTCCAGCCCACCACACGTCCCGCCGCGAAGGTGGGCGTGAACATCTCGCGCGGCAGACCGCACAGCTCCATGACCACGCCGGCGTAGAACTCGACGTTGGTGTGGAGCTCCCGGCCGGGCTTCAGTTCGGCGAGGATCCGTTCGACGTGCCGTTCGACCTCGACGGCGAAGTCGACTCGTGGACCGCCGAAACGCAGGGCGATCTCACGGAGCATCTGAGAACGAGGGTCCTGCGTGCGGTAGATGGCGTGACCGAAGCCCATGATCCGTTCGCCGGCCAGGACACGCTCGCGGATCCAGGAGTCAATGCGGTCCGGCGTACCGATCGCGTCGAGCGTGTCCAGCGCACGACTGGGGGCACCACCGTGCAGCGGACCGGACAACGCCCCCACCGCTCCCACGAGGCACGCCGACACGTCCGCCCCCGTGGACGCGATGACCCGAGCCGTGAACGTTGATGCATTGAATCCGTGGTCAATGGTCGAGATCAAGTACTGCTCGATCGCTCGGGCCCGCTGCGGCCTAGGCTCCGAACCCGTCACCATGTAGAGGTAGTTGGCCGCGTACGAGAGGTCCTCGCGGGGCTGCACGGGGTCGAGCCCCTGGCCCAGTCGGTGCAGTGCGGCAAGCAGCGTCGGTACGGCCGCGGTCGCGACGAGGGTGTCCTCGCGGCGCTGGTCCGCGTCGAGGTCGTACACCGGGCGAAAGCCCTTCGCGGCGCCCAGCAGCGACAACGCGGCCCGCATCCCGGCCAGCGGTCCGGCATCCCCGCCCGTCGCGGCGACGGCGGGCAGCGCGGCCCAGACCTCGGGGGGCAGCCGGCGCAGCTCGGCGGTCTCGACGGCGAAGGCCGCGGAGCGAGCGGGGTCCGGCAGCTCACCGTGGACCAGGAGATGCCATACGTCCTCGAACCCACGGGCCCGCGCGAGTTCGACCGCGGAGTACTGGCGGTAGTGATAGAAGCCCTCGGCTCCCCGGACGTCCCCGATCTCGGTGTCGGTGACGACGACTCCCGCGAGCCCGCGAGGTACCTCGACGAGAGCGGCTGCCGACCTGTTGACGGACATGATTCCTCCCTGGACTTGCTGCAACTGTCCACGGTTGACTAAATCCATGTCAACATTGATTGAATCAATACACGTGATCAATAGAACTGTCTGCGGATACGGTGATGTCTTATGCGCGATCACGAACCCCACCCCGGCCCGGCCGGACAACGGCTGAGCACCAAAGAGACCGCCGAGCTGCTGGGCGTGAAGCCCGAGACCGTGTACGCGTACGTGAGCCGTGGGCAGCTCAGCAGCAGGCGGGCGCCCGGCGGCCGGGGCAGCACCTTCGACGCCGAGGAGGTGGAGGGGCTCGCCCGGCGCAACCGACGGGAGAGCAGCGCCACTTCCGGCACCGGGGGCGAGCTGTCCGTACGCACCCGCATCACGCTCATCGACACCGACCGCTACTACTTCCGCGGCGTGGACGCGACCGAACTGGCCGCGCGCCACTCCTACGAAGAGGTGGCCGAGTGGCTGTGGACCGGGCAGCTGCGCCCCGGTACCACCTTCACGGCGCCTGAGGCCGCCGTCACGGCCGCCCGTCGCGCCGTCGACGCGCTGCCCCGACACACCGCGCCGACCGACCGGTTGCGGGTCGCTGCCATCGCCGCCGCGGCCGCGGACCCGCTGCGCTTCGACCTCTCGGAAGAAGCCGTGCTCGGTACGGCGCGCAGCCTGATCCCGACCCTGGTCGCCGCCCTGCCCCCCGCCCGGCACGATCATCGGGACGACGGCCCGCTGGCTCACCGGCTGTGGGCCCGCCTCAGCAACCGGACGGCCGACGAGGCATCCCTGCGTGCGCTGGACACGGCACTCGCCCTGCTCATCGACCACGACCTCGCCGCCTCCACCCTCGCGGTACGCGTCGCCGCGTCGGCCCGCGCGCACGCCTACGCCGCCGTCTCCGCCGGGCTCGGCGTGATCGAAGGGCCGCTGCACGGCGCGGCCGGCGGGCTCGCCCACAAGCTGCTGCTCGAGGTGATCGACCAGGGCGACGCGGCTCCCGTGATCGCGGACGAGCTGCGGGCCGGCCGGCGCATTCCCGGGCTCGGCCATCGCCTCTACCCCGGCGAGGACCCGCGCGCGCGTGCCCTCTTCGACCTCCTGGAGGACATCCCCGTGGCCGCACCGGCCCTGGCCGCGGCCCGCGACATCGTGGCCACCACCGCTCGTCACGCTCCGCTGCACGCCAACGTCGACCTGGCCCTGGGCGTGCTCACCGCCTCCTCCGGCATGCCCGCCACTGCAAGCGAGACGATCTTCGCGGTGGCCCGCACGGCGGGCTGGATCGCGCACGCCCTGGAGGAGTACGGGGAACGTCCGCTGCGGATGCGCCCGAGCGGCCACTATGTGGGCCCACGCCCGCCGCAACCCCTGCCGGAGTAGGACACACGCCACCCGGCAGCCACTCCGCTCCAAGTCAGGTTAGGCTCACCTGTGTGAGTACGTGCTCAACCGTCTCCCGGATTCTCGACGAACCGATGTCCGGAACGGCGGCCACCGCGACGACCTGGCTGCTCCTGGAGCAGGCCGGCCCCTGGGGTGCCAAGGCGCTCACCTCGAGCCACCTGGACCCCGCGCTGGGCCGTGCCCTGGAGACGGCCGCGCAGGGCACCGGCGTACGCGTCGCGCTCATCCGCCGCCCCGGACGACACGCCGACAGCGGCCCGCCGACCGCACGCCAGGTGTACGCGGCCCACACCGTGCCCGGCGGGGTGTGGCTGCGCTCCGCGACCACCCACGACCCGCGTCGGCTGCTCGACATCGACTTCGCCGCGCTCGGCCGTGGGGAGCACCGCACCTTCGACTCCGCGCTCGACGGCCGGCCCCACACCGGCGATCCGCTCGCACTCGTGTGCACCAACGGCAAGCGTGACCGCTGCTGCGCCCTCCTCGGACGGCCTCTCGCGGCCGAGCTGGCGGCCTCCGGGGTCGAAGGTGTCTGGGAGGTCACCCACCTGGGCGGTCATCGGTTCTCCCCGACGCTGCTCGTGCTGCCGTACGGCTATGCCTACGGCAGGGCCGAGGCCCACGCCGTCAAGGAGGTCCTGCACAGTACGCGGGAGGGGCGGATCGTGGTGGAGGGCTGCCGGGGGAACTCGGCCTGGGAGCGTCCCGGTCAGGCGGCCGAACTGGCCGTGCGTACGGCCGTGGGCGAGTACGTGGCGCAGACTCTGGCCGTGATCCGCACGGAGGGGGCCGCACCCCGCTGGGAGGTGACCGTCGCACACACCGACGGACGCCGGTGGCGCGTCGTCGTGGCCCAGGGCGCGTCGCTGCCGGCCCGCCCGGAGAGCTGCGGAGCGTCGGTGCTGGGCGCACCCGCCCGGATGGACGTGGTGGAGGTCCGCGAGCTGACCACCACCAGGGCGCTCGCGAGCTGACCGGCGTCGGCGCTCCTGAGCGGCCGGCACCGGCACTCCTGAACGGGCCGTGCGGGCGCTCCCGAACGGGCGACTCGGGGCCCGAAACGAGTCACGTAGTAATCCACGCCACACCCCTACGGCAGCTCCGGCACCTCCACGTACCGTCATGGGTATGCGCCCCACTCCCCCCGCCCGCCGCCTGCGCCTCGGACTGCCGAGGCGCATGTTCTCGCAAGTACTGCTGATGCAGTTGGCGATCGCCGCGGGAGTGGCGGTGCTCGCGACCGGACTGTTCCTCGCGCCGCTCAGCGCTCAGCTGGACGACCAGGCGATGCGCCGCGCGCTCGCCATCGCGCAGACCACGGCCGCCGAACCGGGTATCGCCGACGAGGTCAGGACCACACCTCCGACGGCCGACGGGCCCGTCCAGAAGATCGCGGAACGGATCCGCAAGGCCACGAACGCCGAATACATCGTGGTGATGGACCGGCGGGGCGTGCGCTGGTCCCACCCGACTCCCTCAGAGATCGGCAGGACCGTCTCGACCGACCCCCACCTGGCGCTGGCCGGCAAGGAGGTCATGGAGATCGACAGCGGCACCCTGGGCCGCTCCGCGCGCGGCAAGGTGCCGCTGCGCGACAGCCACGGCGGCATCGTCGGCGCGGTCTCGGTGGGGATCGCGTACGACAGCGTGCGGGCCAGGCTCATCCACGCGATCCCAGGGCTCTTCGCGTACGCCGGAGGCGCCCTGGCCGTCGGCGCGCTGGCCGCCTGGCTCATCTCCCGCCGGGTCCAGCGACAGACCCGTGACCTCGCCTTCTCGGACATCTCGGGGCTGCTCGCGGAGCGCGAGGCGATGCTGCACGGCATCCGGGAGGGCGTCGTCGCCCTCGACCGCGCGGGCCGCGTCCGCCTGCTCAACGACGAGGCACAGCGGCTGCTGGGCATCGGGGACGAGTCCGTCGGCCGCTCCCCCGACGAAGCGCTCGGCGAGGGCCGTACGGCGGACGTCCTGGCGGGCCGGGTGTCGGGCACCGACCTGCTCACCGTCCGCGGTCAGCGGGTGCTGGTCGCCAACCGCATGCCCACCGATGACGGCGGCGCCGTGGCGACCCTGCGCGACCGCACCGAACTGGAGCAGCTCGGCCGGGAACTCGACTCCACGCGCGGCCTGATCGACGCGCTGCGCGCCCAGGACCACGAGCACGCCAACCGCATGCACACACTGCTCGGGCTGCTGGAACTGGAGATGTACGAGGACGCCGTGGAGTTCGTCGGTGAGGTCGTCGGCGACCACCGCGTCACCGCCGAACAGGTGACCGAGAAGATCCATGACCCGCTGCTCGCCGCGCTGTTGGTCGGCAAGGCGACCGTGGCGGCCGAGCGTGGAGTGGCCCTGTGGGTCACGGACCACACCCGGCTGCCGGACCGGCTGGTCGACCCTCGTGGGCTGGTCACGGTGGTGGGCAACCTGGTAGACAACGCGCTGGACGCCGTCGCGGGCACCCTGCACGCCCGCGTGGAGGTCGAGCTGCGGGCGGAGGGACGTACCGTCATCCTCCGGGTCCGTGACACGGGGCCCGGAATCCCCGAGGAACAGCGTGAGTTGATCTTCATGGACGGATGGTCCACGAAGACGCCTCCGGCCCATCGGAAGCGCGGAATCGGGCTGTCCCTGGTGCGCAGGCTCGCCGAACGGCAGGGTGGCAGCGCTACGGTCGGTGCGGCGGGCGACGGGGGCGCGGAGTTCACCGTCGTCCTGCCCGAGGCACTGGCCGTGCCGGACCGGGAACCGGCGCTCAGCACGCCGGCCGCACCGCAGTCCGCCCCCGAGGAGGAGTCGTGATGATCGAGGTCCTGGTGGTGGACGACGACACCCGGGTGGCGCGTGTCAACGCCGCCTACGTGGAGAAGGTCCCGGGCTTCCATGTGGCCGGTGTCGCGCACAACGCGGCCCAGGCGCTGAGCCGGCTGGAGGGGCCCGACCGTCTGGACCTGGTGCTGCTGGACCACTATCTGCCGGACCAGACGGGGCTGGAGGTCGTCCAGGAGATGCGTCGGCGCGGCCATCAGACCGACGTGATCATGGTCACTGCGGCCCGGGACGTGACGACCGTGCAGGCGGCCATGCGGCATGGTGCCCTGCAGTACCTGGTCAAGCCGTTCGCCTTCTCGGGGCTGCGCGCCAAACTGGAGGCCTACGCGCAGCTGCGGCGCACCCTGGACGGCGGCGGCGAGGCGGAACAGGCCGAGGTGGACCGCATCTTCGGCGCCCTGTCGACACCGTCCGAGCCCGGGCTGCCCAAAGGGCACTCTCCTACCACCGCGGAGCTCGTACGGCAGTCCCTGATGAACGCCGAGGGCCCCCTGTCGGCCCACGAGATCGCCGAGCGCACAGGGGTGAGCCGCCAGACCGCCCAGCGCTATCTGAAGCTGCTGGAGCGCACGGGGCGGGCCCGACTCACCCTCAAGTACGGCGACGCCGGCCGCCCGGAACACCGTTACGTATGGGCGACTCGTCCGTGAGGCGCGGCCTGGCCCGCCCCGCTTGGCTCCTACGGCGCTGAGGCGCGGTCTCCTACACGGCCCCCGCCCCCGTCAGCGAGCGCACCTCGGTCTCCGCGTGCTTGGCCTCGTCGGGCAGTTCCGCCGAGGTGACCGCGCCGAGCCAGCCGGCGAGGAAGCCCAACGGGATCGAGACGAGTCCGGGGTTCTGCAACGGGAAGTACTGGAAGTCGACGTCGGGGAAGAGCGACTCCGGGCTGCCCGACACCACCGGTGACAGCACCACGAGGGCCATCGCCGGAATCAGGCCGCCGTAGACGGACCACACGGCACCACGGGTGGTGAAACCGCGCCAGAACAGTGAGTAGAGCAGCACCGGCAGGTTGGCGGACGCGGCCACCGCGAAGGCGAGGCCCACCAGGAACGCCACATTGAGATCCCGCGCCAACAGGCCGAGAGCGATCGCGACCACCCCGACACCGACCGCGGCGGTCCGTGCCACGGCCACCTCGCTGCGCGGCTTGGCCTGCGGACGACGCAGCGACGCGTACAGGTCGTGGGCCACGGACGCCGAAGAGGCCAGCGTGATCCCGGCGACCACCGCGAGGATCGTGGCGAACGCGATCGCGGCGACGATCGCGAAGAAGACCGTGCCACCCGTGGAGTCCGGCCCGCCGCCCAGATCAAGGGCGAGAAGCGGAACGGCCGTGTTCCCGGCCGCGTTCGATCCACGTACGGCGTCCGGTCCGACGATCGCCGCCGCGCCGAAACCGAGGACGATCGTCATCAGATAGAAGCCGCCGATGAGCCCGATCGACCAGACGACGGAACGCCGTGCGGCCCGTGCGGTGGGCACGGTGTAGAAGCGGGACAGGATGTGCGGCAGCCCGGCCGTGCCCAGCACCAACGCGAGACCCAGACTGATGAAGTCGAGGCGGGCCGTCCAGTCTCCGCCGTACCTCAGGCCGGGCGCCAGGAACGCCTTGCCATGACCACTGCGCTCCGCCGCTGTGAGCAGCAACTGGTCGAAGTCACCGCGGAACCTCACAAGGACGAGAACGGTCAGGGTGATGGTGCCGGCGAGCAGCAGCACCGCCTTGACGATCTGGATCCAAGTGGTGGCCCGCATCCCTCCGAACGACACGTAGATCACCATGAGCGCACCGACCCCGATGACCGTCCAGGCCTGTGCCGCTCCGCTGGTCCCGCCGAGCAGCAACGCGACCAGACTGCCCGCGCCCACCATCTGCGCCACCAGATACAGAACCGACACGGTGACCGAGGACGCCCCGGCCGCGATCCGGACGGGACGCTCGCTCATCCGGGACACGACCACGTCGGCGAGCGTGAACCGCCCGCAGTTTCGGACCAGTTCCGCGACCAGGAACAGCACCACGAGCCAGGCCACAAGGAATCCGACCGAGTACAGCAGCCCGTCGTACCCGAAGAGAGCGATCAGCCCGGAGATCCCGAGGAAGGACGCGGCCGACATGTAGTCGCCCGCGATGGCAAAACCATTCTCCATCGGGGAGAAGAGACGGCCGCCCGCGTAGAACTCCTCCGCCGAACCCTGCCGATGCCTGCTCACCCACGTCGTGATCCCCAGAGTGACCGCGACGAACGCGCTGAACAGCAGCAGGGCCAGCGTCTGATGGTCGACCGTCACGCTGAACCTCCCCGCAGACCGCGCGTCAGTTCCTGGGTGTCCCAGCGCAGTTCCAGCGCGGTCCGATCCCGGCGAAGCCTCGCGTGCCGGGCATACGCCCAGGTGAGCAGGAAGGTCGTGAGGAACTGTCCGAGCCCTGCCACCATCGCCACGTTCACGGCGCCCGCCACGGGCCGGGCCATCAGTCCCGGCGCGGTCGTGGCGGTCACCACGTAGGCCAGGTACCAGGCGAAGAACCCCGCCGCCGCCGGGACCACGAATTTCCGGTAGCGACTGCGCACCTCCTGGAAGGCCTCACTGCGCTGGACCTCCAAATACACGTCGGCCGCGGCGGCAACAGGGGCCTCGTACTCCCGGCGTCCGGACGAGTGGGCAGGCACAGGCACACCGGCGCCGCCCGACTCACCCCAGCCGGATGCGAGGGCGTCGTACCAGGGGTCGTCGTACCTCACGTCTCCGGCCGCATCCGTGGAAGCGAGATCATGGACGTCGTGGTGGTCGACCGAACTCTCGTCGCCCCTGCCGACTCCGCGGGGGCGACCGTTGCTTGACTGCATGCCCAAGGATGGACAGAAGGGATAGATCCCCGACTCTTCTTCTCCGCGCTCTTCACCCCATCAGGTGACTCACTTCGCGGGTGGCTTCGCCAGGCCCCTCGCGTATGCGTAACGCACGGCCTGCGCACGGTCCTTGAGTCCCGCCTTGGCGAAGAGATTGTTGATGTGGGTTTTCACGGTCGCCGTGGAGACATGCAGATTGTGGGCGATCTCCTGGTTGCTGAGGCCCTCGGCGATCAGCACCAGCACTTCCGTCTCACGCGTGGTGAGTCCGTCCGGCACCTCCGCGAACGTCGCGGGCTGCGGCTCAGGAGCCGACAGGCGTTCCAGCAGACGCCGTTGGATGCTCGGTGACAGGCCCGCGTCCCCGGACAGCACACTCCGTACGGCCCGCACGATCTCGTCACCCCCCGCGTCCTTGGTGAGATAGCCCCGCGCTCCCGCTCTCAGCGCGGGGAACAGCGACTCGTCGTCCGCATAGGTCGTGAGAACCACAACCTGTGTCCCTGGATGCTCCGCCCGGATGCGACGGGTCGCCTCCACCCCGTCGCAGCGGGGCATGCGCAGATCCATCAGCACCACGTCCGGGGCGAGTTCGTCGACGAGCTGCACCGCCTCGTTGCCGTCCCCGGCGGCTCCCACGACCTCGATGCCGGGAAGCAGCCCCAGCAGCATCACGATCCCCTCGCGGACCACGGTCTGGTCGTCCACGACCACCACCCGCGCCGGCCGCTGCCCATCCTCCGTCATACGGGCACCTTCAGCGACACCACGAACCCCTCCTCGTCCGGCCCGGCCTCCAGTGAACCGCCCAGCAGCTCAGCACGCTCCCGCATACCCAGAAGACCGTACCCGGCGCCCGCTCCGGCGAGGTCGCCCGGCGGCCCACCCGAGTCCCGTACGACCAGCGTCACTTGGTGCTCGCCGTACTCCAGCCACAGCCGTACCTTGGCCCCTGTGGCGTGCTTGCGGACGTTGGTCAGGGCTTCCTGGGCCACCCTGCGTACAGCCTGGGACGCCTCCGCCGGCAAGGGGCTGCGCTCACCCGTGATGGTGGCTTCCGCGTTGTCGGTCGTACTGACCAACTGGGCCAGGAAGTCCTCCAGCGGAGTCAGCTCGCCGCGCAGGGCCGACAGCGAGTGCCGGGTCTCGGCAAGGCCGTCTCGAGCCATTCCCCGCGCTGCCACCACTCGTTCGAGGATCTGCTCCCGGTCGGCCCCGCGCTCGATCAGCAGCCGAGCCGCCTCCAGGTGCACGAGCTGCGCCGAGAGGCTGTGCGCCAGCACGTCGTGGATATCCCGTGCGATGCGGGCTCGCTCCGCCAGCGCCGCCGAGTCCGCCTCGGCCGCCCGCGCCGCTCGCTCCTGGACGAGCAGCCGCTGGGCGTTGCCACGCGCCTCGGCGTCCAACCGCAGCACGTAACCCGCGAGGGCGAGTCCGCCCGTCGTCACCGCTGTGGTGAGCCAGGCGTCGTCATTGACCGCCGCGTACGACGCGAGGGCGACTGTCGCCACCGGCACGGCGGCCGCGATCGGCAGCCGCTCCAGAGCGGTGACCGCGCACCCGCACCAGATGACGAGGGCGGGGACCCTGAAGCCCACGGTCTGGGCGGCGACCGCGACTGTCAGCAGTGCTGTCATGAGTGCCAGCGAGGGCAGGAGCCGGTGGGTGAGGGTGGTGCGGTAGAGCGCCCAGGAGAAAAACGCGGCCAACAGGACGCCCGCTGCGGCTCCGATCGCACCCCAGCCCCGGACGTGACCGCCGGTGAAGACACCCCAGAGCAACATGCCGAGTACCAGGCCGCGCACGACCCAGCCGAGCAACCGACGGGCACCGGAGGATTCGGCGGGCCCGAGTGCTTCCCGGGAAGGCCAGCGTGTCCAGGCGTTCTCGGTCACACACGTTCCTTCCACGTGGGCCGGGACATGCTGTCACCGTACGCCGGCGGGCCCGCAGCGACAGCCGGGCGCAGGGACTGGGCTCGCAGGGCGAGGATCCCGGAGCGTACGAGGAGGGTGGCCGCCAGGGCGAGCAGCAGCGCGGACGAGTCCTGCTGCAGCCCCAACCCCGCGCCCAGCGCGTAGAGGCCGCCACGCAGTCCGATGCCGACGGCCCAGACTCCCCCGCTCGCTCTGGTGCTCCTGCTCCACACCGCCCCGTCCGGCTCCGCCCATATCCGGGTCGTCCAGGCCCAGGCGGCTCCGGTGGCGAGGCCGGTGAGCAGTTCGGCGGCGAGCAGGACGACCGACGCCGTCCGGTGATGGGCGTCGACCATGTGCGGCTCGCGGAGCGCCACCACGGCCAGGATCACGGGCACGAGCCACCACCGGTTGCCGGCGTCGATGCGGCTCGGACGGAACTGCCGGGACACCACCAGGACGACCACGGCCACGATCACCAGCGCGTTGACGAGCCCGGGCATCAGAGCCTCCGTAGCGAGGAAGGGATGCCGACAGCAAGCGCTGCCGACGCCTTCGACGCTACGGAAACTCGCAGGTCGGGACATCGGAGCCGGGGTGGATCACGGGTGGATCCCCAGTCCGGGGACCTCCACCCGTGGGTGGAGACCCCGGAACACCTTCCAGCGGCTACGCGTCGATACGCGACCGATCCAGCGTGGCCGCCGAGCCCGAGATGAACTCCTTGCGGGGTGCCACGTCGTTGCCCATCAGCAGATCGAAGACCTGCTCCGCGGCCTCCAGATCAGCGAGGTTGATCCGGCGCAGAGTGCGGTGACGCGGATCCATCGTCGTCTCGGCCAACTGGTCGGCATCCATCTCGCCGAGGCCCTTGTAGCGCTGGATGGAGTCCTTGTACCGGACCCCCTTGCTCTGGAACTCCAGGAGTTTGTCGCGCAGCTCACGGTCCGAGTACGTGTACACGTACTTGTCCTGGCCCTTCTTCGGCTGGACCAGCTCGATGCGGTGCAGCGGCGGCACCGCGGCGAACACCCGGCCCGCCTCGACCATGGGCCGCATGTAGCGCTGGAACAGCGTCAGGAGCAGGCATCGGATGTGCGAGCCGTCGACATCGGCGTCGGTCATCATGATGATCTTGCCGTAGCGAGCCGTGTCGATGTCGAAGGTGCGGCCCGAGCCGGCTCCTATGACCTGGATGATCGCGCCGCACTCGACGTTCTTCAGCATGTCGGTGACGGACGACTTCTGAACGTTGAGGATCTTGCCCCGAATCGGCAGCAGCGCCTGGAACTCGGAGTTCCTGGCGAGCTTCGCCGTGCCGAGCGCGGAGTCTCCCTCGACGATGAACAACTCGCTGCGGTCCACGTCGTCACTGCGGCAGTCCGCGAGCTTGGCGGGCAGTGACGAGGACTCCAGAGCCGTCTTACGGCGCTGGGCGTCCTTGTGCTGGCGGGCGGCGATGCGGGTCCGGGCCGCGGCGACCGCCTTCTCCATGACCACTCGGGCCTGGGCGGCGGCATCGCGCTTCGTGGACGTCAGGAACGCCTTGAGTTCCTTGGAGATCACGGTGTTCACGATGCGGCGGGCCGCGGACGTGCCGAGGACCTCCTTGGTCTGTCCCTCGAACTGCGGCTCGGCCAGGCGGACGGTGACGACCGCGGTGAGGCCCTCCAGGGCGTCGTCCTTGACGATGTCGTCCTCGGCGACGCGCAACAGCTTCTTGGCGCGCAACACCTCGTTCACCGTCTTCACGATCGCCTGCTCGAAGCCGGCGACATGGGTGCCGCCCTTGGGCGTGGCGATGATGTTGACGAACGACCTGAGGGTCGTGTCGTAGCCGGTACCCCAGCGCATCGCGACGTCCACACCGAGCTCACGGGTGACCTCGGTGGGTGTCATCTGGCCGTGGTCGTCGAGGACCGGGACGGTCTCCTTGAAGGTGCCCTGGCCGGAGAAGCGGAGGACGTCGCAGACCGGCTTGTCGGTCGCGAGGTACTCACAGAACTCGCTGATACCGCCGTCGAAGCGGAACGACTCCTCGCCCTTGCTTCCGCCCTCTCCGAGGCCGTACTCGTCGCGGACGACGATGGTCAGGCCCGGGACCAGGAACGCGGTCTGGCGGGCCCGCTGGTGCAGGTGCTCCAGGGAGAGCTTGGCGTCCTTCAGGAAGATCTGGCGGTCGGCCCAGTACCGGACGCGCGCGCCCGTGCGGGTCTTGGGAACCCTCTTGGTCTTGCGCAGGCCGCCCGTGGCCTCGAACTTGGCGTCGGGCCCCATCGCGGCGAACGCTCCAGGGACGCCGCGGCGGAAACTGATGGCGTGCGTGTGACCGCCGCGGTCCACTTCGACGTCCAGCCGCGCTGACAGGGCGTTCACCACGGAGGCACCCACGCCGTGCAGACCGCCGGAGGCCGCGTACGAGCCGCCGCCGAACTTGCCGCCGGCGTGCAGCTTGGTCATGACGACCTCGACGCCGGAGAGTCCGGTCTTGGGCTCGACGTCGACCGGGATGCCCCGGCCGTTGTCCCGGACCTCGACGGAGCCGTCGTCGTGGAGGATCACCTCGATGTGGTCGCAGTAACCGCCCAGGGCCTCATCGACGGAGTTGTCGATGATCTCCCACAGGCAGTGCATCAGGCCCCGGCTGTCCGTGGACCCGATGTACATGCCCGGGCGCTTGCGCACGGCTTCAAGCCCTTCAAGGACGAGCAGGTGCCGCGCGGTGTAGTTGGAACCGTCCCGGTCTGCTCCTGCCAGCAGCGCTGTGGACGGCACGGACGTCTCGGCGGTCACGCGGTTCGCTCCTCGCTGAATTTCAGGTGAGGCCCTTCTGGGTAAGGGCACGGCTTCGGTTGCCGCTCAGAGGGTACCGAGGCCTGGTAGAGCCGGTGTAACGCCACCCTCGTCCGGACCTCACACTAGTCCAGAGTCGCATACACGTTCGATCCCTCGATTGAGTGAAGTACACATCACGTTCCCTTCCAGGCATGAACCATTTAGGCTCCGGGCACGTCCTCATGAACAACCGGCAACCCAGCCGGCAGGACCGACCCCCGACCGACAGCGCGAACCCGTAAGACACAAAGACACGCAATACGGCACATTCGCCGCCAACCGGCAACAGACAGCCGCCCCGGAGAGATTTTTTCCAGGAAAAGCCACGAGCGGGAACGTTTTCGGGCTGGTTGGATGTTGACCCTGGTACGACAGCTCGTCGAGCTAGAGAAGAGGCGACGTGACTACTGTTCTGACCCCCGCGAGCCCACTGACGGCCGCCGATCGCTGCGACCGCTGCGGCGCCCAGGCATACCTGCGCGTCGTCCTGCTGAGCGGCGGAGAACTGCTCTTCTGCGCCCACCATGGCCGCAAGTTCGAGCCGGAACTCAAGAAGATCGCCGCTGAGATACAGGACGAGACTGAGCGCCTGACGGCCACTCCCGCAGCAGCCGCCGAAGAAGAGCGCTGACACTCGCGTTCCACGACGAGCCAGCACCGGCACAGGCCGGACGACGGGCGGGCGCCCCTGCTCCCAGGGCTTCCGCATCTGCGCGGCCGCCGCGCGGCGGACCTTCTCCCGGTTCGCCGTCAGCGCGTCGAGTTCGCTTCGGGACTTGGCGCTCACCGCCGCC